>JBKPEA010000077.1:0-25799 GCA_046728175.1 Thermodesulfobacteriota bacterium
TCGACTGGTGCGTGGCCTTCCTTCAAAAGCGCGATCGCCCGCTGACGGCGCCGCTCCAACTGTGTCCCTTTCCCTACCGGCCGCATCCCCATCCTCCGCTGACCGATAGTATAGGACATTGTTTATACAGGAATCAATAGGTAAGCGCTCGCCCACCTCGACCAGTGCTTCGCGAAGTGGTTCGCTGACGCGCTCACTGCGGGCTGCTAAGAGCTCGCCGATTGCTCGGCGCAGATGCGCCGCACCCTGCGCCACCACTATGGGCGAAGGCCTCGTGAAGCCCTCCGCCGCGTCGAATCGCCCAGCAGACGTATCAGCGTCGCGCGGACGCGGCATGCTTCGCTTCTGTACGCCGCCTCCAAGGCGACATATGCACCCGGCTCGGTCACAGTTTCGGGCGGGGTTTTGTGGAATCGGGCACTGGCCGACCTCGATCGAACCCAGTTGCGCAAATGGTGCTCGCAGCGATCTGCGCCGCCCAGTTGAGGTCCGGCGCCTCGATAACGATCGGGCCACCTAGCATCTCCTTAGTTTCCATGAACGGGCCCTCCGTCGCCGACATCTTACCGTCACGCACTTGCACCGTTATAGCCTCCGCAGGCAGCTCCAGCGCCTGTGCAAAGACCAACTGCCCCTTGGCCTTCAGCGCCTCGTCATGTGGGCCAACTGCAGCCAGCACCGCGTTCGACTCGGAGCTCCCGTCGAATGCCTTTTTAGGGTCGAAGTAGATCAGACAAACATAACGCATGGGTGTGCTCCCTTATGGAATGTGTAGCATCCTACGATTGTCGCCCCCGACCGTCACATTCGACATCGCTGGAAGAAATTTTCTTCCTCTGGAAAGCGCGACCGCAGCGACGAACAAGATTTGACCACCGGGAGGTTTACAATGCCCTCCGTACCCACACCGCGTTTGAAATCGTCCTGCGTCTGCGGGAGTGTCGTGCTAGAAACCGTCGGTCTGCCGATTGTCGCCGTCGCCTGCCACTGCGTGGATTGCCGATCCGCTGGCCACCAGATAGAAAGCCTGCCTGGCGCCGCTCCGGTCTTCGACTCAAGCGGCGGCATCGCTTTTCTCCTGTTCCGGAAGGATCGCATGCGACGGGCTGAGGGCACTCAACTGCTACGCGGACTGAAACTTGAGCCGTCATCCGTGACGAGCCGATACGTCGCAACTTGTTGCAACTCGATGATGTATCTCGGATTCGACGATTCAAAGCACTGGGTTTCGATGAACCGAGATCGCTTCGAGGGCGAGGTAGCGCCAGTACGGATGCGCATCTGCACCGGGACTATGCCAGGTGACGCTCTGCCGATAGATTTTCTATGCTATTCGGGTTACCCGCTGAGGTTCATTGCTAGGCTGATTTTAGCGGGGCTCCTCATGCGTATCGGAATCTGATTCCGAGACGTAATAGAACTTAAGCGAAGACTGGGTTGGCGATTCGACGTTCGGCATGTGTCTGAAAATGCCCGAGTGCCCCGAAGATGGTTGCCTTACCCTCTTCAACGAACGCGTTGGCTTACATAGCAAGGAACTTTCGCGACACGGGGTTTGGCTGCGTGTCGCTCCTCCCCGGATCGTCGCCAAGGTGACGCTGACTACATGGCTGCTCGCTTAAGCAACAGCTACCTGAGCTCTAGCATAATCAGCCGCAGCATTATGTGAAGGAAATCTTGACCTTGCTGGGGTGGAGCGCGAGGAGGGGCTTCCGCCCCGCCCGCGAGGACCCGATCAAGGCTTGGCGTCAAAGTGCCTCGCTCGAGACAAGAAGGTACAGTTCTGCTCTTCCTCAGGCGCGTGGATGGTTCGAGAAGTGGCAAGTTGAATTCTTCCGCGCCCCATATTTTAATTTGAGCTCTCTCCTCCATGGAAGATCCTCGACTGATAATGGGAGACTCTTGACCGGTAGCGTCGCAACAATGGTCAGAGGTTTCGCAGCAATTCTTGGCGCCCTGATGATGGCAGTAATTTCAGGCTGCTCGGTTCGACAGAACTTCGAGGCGCAACCCGTTCCGGCTTCAATCCGCGCCCAGCCACTCAATCTCTCGGTCGCCGTGCTTTCAGATCCGGCGCTCAGCTTTGATTATCCACCAATCTATTCGCTGAGCGATTTCAGAGAAGTCATGAACCCTGGGTTGGCTGAAACCCTGCGTAATGGGTTTGGGCCAGCTTTCCAACATGTATCGCTCGTGGAGAACGGACGCGAAGCTGCGGCCTTGGACCTGCTTGCCACGCCGGCGATCGAAGTCGCCGATCCGATTACGCTGACCGTAATCTTCACAGAGCCGAAAAGCGGCCGCGAAGTCACACGGCTCTCATCCAGTCGGGGACTGGATGGGCACGCGTTAGGGACATACTCCAATTTGGGGATCGACCTGATGCTGTTCGCGACCGTGGTGGTGGTGCCACCGCTCGATCCGGTCATGTCACATCAAATTCGGAAGCACTCCGCTGCGAGATTCGACGCGATGTTCACTCCGGCCGTCGTGCAGATGGTTTTTGATATCGCGCAGCAAACCTCGCGCGACCCCCGGCTCGCATCCCTCTCAGCGACCCGGAATTGATCGGGCTGAGTAAGGCGATCGCGGTCGCTGGCGAGGGGCCCGCGTGCGGAGCGCGGAGCCCCTTGCTCAGGCCTGGCGTCAAACCGGATTGTTCATGGAGACAGTAAGGTTCCACCGCGCTTTTTGTGGCGAAAGACCCATCGAAGGCTTGGCGCCAAACAGGACGAAGCGCGCGGTCGCTCGCGATTGGGGCAACGACTCATTCTCCGGAACTACCGAGCCGGCACCCGACGTTGAACGAAAAATGTCCGTGGGATTCTCGGAGCGATCGTGTTCGACAGGTCCTTGAACCAGCAACCCACAGGTCAGTTAGTCGGGAGACGCCACTGGCTGGCCGGCCACTAACCTGCATTGAGCCAGCGAATCAGAGCAGGCGACAATTCCGCCTTGATCTTCTGTTTTTACAGGTCGACGTCCGGGTCGGTCAAAACGCTGCGCCATCGACTGTTCGTGCCTTTGTAAAAGAAGTTTTGGTGCCCGCGGTCGAGCAGGCTATCCAACTGGGGCATCATCAACCTTCCGCCGTCGCGTTTCATCGACTCGAACGAGGCTGCTTCAACCAACTGCGGCCATATCACGTCGGGTGTCGTGATATCGAGAAACTCCGCGACTCGTTTCATCTCTGCGGAGAGGTCGGCCTTCAAATCGTTGTAGTGAACCAACAACAGGTTAGTTCGGCGGCGCTCATTCCAGAATGCGCGCTCGCGGCGGAAAAAGGCGTCCGACATCCGCATTCTCGAATCATTCTCGCTGTCTTGCATGCGCAGCGCGGCGAGCGCGAGCTGCCGTTCGGCGGGCGCTGGATCAGACTCCGCCGTCCGCGCCTGCGCGCCACCACGGGTGCTGAAACGTAGCTGCCCAGCCTCGCGCAGTTCCGCCGCGCCGATCCGGTGCCGGTCAAGGTGCTCAATCAGATCCTGCTCGGGGTCTCCACGCGCGGCTACCAGCAAAGCCTCGACCCCACCCGGCGGGCATCGCGCCGGGGCGAGCAAAAGCGCAGCGAGCCGCCACCTGGTCACGCGCATGACCGAGAAGTTGCGCAGCTTGCTCACCCGCCGCCTGGACGAACCCGACCCTGCTGGTCCTGATGCTTGATGGACTGCAGATTGCGCACCACACCGTGGTGGTGGCGCTCGGCATGGTGAGCGACGGGCGCAAAGTGGTGCTGGGAGTATGGCAGGGCTCGACCGAAAACGCGGCGCTGTGCACCGCGCTGCTCCAGGACCTGCTCAAGCGCGGGCTGCGGGTCAACGGCCGGGTGCTGTGCGTAGTCGACGGGGACCGCGGCATGCGCCGTGCGCTGTCCGACGTGCTGGGCGATCTCGCGGTGGTACAACGCTGTCCTGCACAAGAAGCGCAATCTGCTCGCCCATCTGCCCCAGCACCGGCATGCCCACGTCGCGCGGGCGCTCGCGGAGGCGTGGGCCAGCGATTCAGCCGAGCTGGCGCGCCGGCGCCTCAAGACCCTCATTCAGTGGCTGGAGCGCAGCGGCGAGGAGAGCGCGGCGGCCAGCCTGCGCGAGGGCCTGGAAGAAAACCTCACCGTGCTGAAGCTCGATCTGCCCGCGTCGCTGCGCGGATTTCTGCTCACTACCAATGCGGTCGAGAACTGATGGGTTCGGTGCGCCGGGTCACGCAACGTCACGCGCTGGCGCTCGGGAAAAATGATCGCGCGTTGGAGCGCGCTCGGTGTGTTTCATGCCGAGCAGGACTTCCGTCGCGTGCGCGGCTATCGCTACCTGCCGCTGCTCGCCCGTGCCTTGCGCCACGAAGCTGCTGCGAAGATTGCTCAAACTGAGGAGGCCGGTAATGATTAGTCAATCTCCCGCCGCTGCCTTCAAATTCCACAACGCATGGGACATCGCCCAACCTGCTCCACGGGCGAGGTTGGCGGCCTGTGCGCACTCCAAGCCACGCCCAAGGAATCTTGACCCCGCCTACATATCGGATGGAGCAGAGGATTGGGAACTTAAGCTCCGCAGTAGCTCGATCCAAAGCTCCCAAGACGTTTCTTTCAAAACAAACGTGGGCAAGCAGGAAAAGAGCATTTGTTAACCCGTACGCGTTTTTGAGACATCTTGGCCCTTTTCATCGTTCCGCGAACGCCCTGATAGTCATTGCGCTGCGATTGGGATCGGGCAAGCCATCCTTGAATGCGCCATCGACCGCACGAGCAAACGCGGGATCACACTTAGGACCTATGCGCGGCAGACCGAATCATCGGTTCTGCAACGCCAGGTCGCGGAGGCAGCGGTCGAAATTGACGCAGCATTGCTCCTGGTTATGCGTGCAGCACAGGAGGTGCAGGATGCGGCGGCGGGAGGAATCTCAATTGATTATGTCAGATGGGCGCGGGTTTGTGGCGTCGTTGGTTTTGCAGCGAGACTTCTCCGCGATGCGGTCGACCCGCTCATGTCCGTAGGCGGAGCCCGCGGTTTTGCGGATTCCAGCCTGCTGCAGCGGATGTGGCGCGACGTGGGCATCGCTACATGCCATGTGCTGGGCGCAACCGATCCCAGTCTAGAATCTATGGCCGGGCCCTGCTAGGCCCGAGGGCAACATCTCGCCAATGATTTAGGATTCGCTGCGGCAATCGAGTTCGTGCCCGTTTGGCAATGTTCCTTTCGAGAGTAAAATCAAGACTCGCTGGGTAAAATGTTATGAGCCTTACCTTGGACTACAGTTCGATCATTGACAGCGCGAATGAGGACGGCGAGTTCAGAATAGCTGCGCGGTTCTGGGACGCGATTGTCAGGCTGGATGTTGGCGAACAATCCCATATCACGCGCGTTCGTGACGGCCGCCTGATCAGCTTCTACAAATGTGATTCCGCCGAAGCCGCCGACTATGACATTCGCATATCAGCCCCGGAATCGGATTGGGAAGAACTGCTGCGGTCAGTGCCGCGGCCATTTTACCAGGATTTGATGGCTGCATCATGGCGCCACGGCTTTCACGTTGAGGGTCATGTGATCGAGTTTTATCCGTACTACCAAGCAATTAATCGGCTGTTCCAGCTGATTCGAGAACAACGCCGCGGCTGATCGCATGGGGGCTTATAATGGCGCGCTTTGAAACGGCCGTCGGCCGTTATGTATATATAACTGTAGGCAGTATTGAATATCGTGTTTACTTCGAGGAATCAGGAAATGGCATTCCTATTGTAATGCAACATACTGCCGGAGCTGACGGCCGTCAGTGGCGCCATCTCCTGGAAGACGTCGAGTTTCAGCACGACTTCCACCTGATAGCCTACGACTTACCGTATCATGGCAAGTCCGTGCCGCCCGAAAATGTCGAATGGTGGCGGAACGAGTACAAGCTAACTAAGCAATTTTTGATGAAATTCGTGTTAGCCTTCAGCGAGACCCTCGGACTCGATCGCCCTGTGTATATGGGCAGTTCCATCGGTGGCCACCTCGCTACGGACCTCGCGCTTCATCATCCCGATAAGTTTCGTGCAATAATCGGTCTCGAAGCTGGCACCTATACTCCAGGCGGATATGCCGACCAATGGCATCACCCGCGCATCAGCAATGAGTATAAGGCCTACGCGATGTCCGGCCTGATGTCGCCGACAAGTCCGGAAAAATACCGGCGTGAGACGACCTGGGTTTACAGTCAGGGCGCACCACCGGTGTTCAAGGGCGATCTTTACTACTATTCCGTTGACCACGACTTACGGGAAACCGCCGAGCAGATCGATACGGCGCGAACGCCACTGTATCTGCTCACAGGAGAGCACGACTGGGCGACCTCGCCCGAGGATTCCCAGGCCCTGGCGCGCCGGATCAAGGGAGCCCGGTTTACAGCAATGCGCAAGCTGGGTCATTTTCCGGCGAGCGAAGATCCGGTGCGATTTCGCGAGTACATCGCGCCGGTGCTGGCCGAGATTCGTGGTACCAACCGTTAGCAAGGTATTTCGGAAAGGGAAGTTTACTTCGGCAACAGCGCTTCACGGGAAGCGATCCAGTCCAATGGCCACGGCGCCGAGCTGGGCCGATGTACGAGATTACCGCCGCTCACGCCCATCAGCGCCAGGGCAAAGTTTGCGTTGCCGGCCTGCTCTGTTGACGCTCTCAGTTGCGGTTAGATTGCGCAGCGATTTTTTTAAACTGTTCGACCCGGCCTTGATATTCGCGAACAGTGATGTCGGCGAGATGGCCTGGCACGCCTTTGCCCGCCGCGAGGCTTGCGCTCAACCATTTCGTGCTGGCGCTGAAGGAATGGGCGGGAAAATGCTGACTCCGCGCTGATTCAACTCAGAACGATGGCGGCGCAGCCCATCACTTCGCACGCGAAATTGCGCGCAGGCGATCAGTGATAATCTGTTCCGCTTCCTCGATCATGCGTCGAATGACTTCTCCTGCGGGCAGTACTGAGTCAATCAAGCCGGCGTCCTGGCCAACAAAGAGGGGTACACTTTCCGCATCGCCTGCGACGCGTGCCGCCTGGAGTGCGGCGAAGGCCGAGCGCGCCCGGCGGCGCAGTTCCCATTCCCGCCCCGCCCATTGCTCGATGAAGCGATTGCGCAGCGTGCGCGACATCGCGCCCGGCCACACGGTCCTCCACGCGATATCGGGATCTCGCTCAGTGTCGTGTCGTGCCCATCGCTGTTCACGATCGCCTGCTTGAAGTTTGGATGGAGCGGCGACTCTGTGGTCGCGAGAAAGCGCGTGCCAAGCAGCACACCGTCAGCACCCAGCGCGAGCGCCGCAGCCAGACCACGCCCGTCGGCGATGCCACCGGCTGCAATCACGGGTACGGGGGCGACCGCCTGCACGACCATCGGCACCAGCGGCATCGAGGCCATCCAGCCGACATGTCCCCCGCCTTCGGTTCCCTCGGCCACGATTACATCAACGTGAGCTTCAGCAGCGCGGGCCGCTTCCGGCACGTCGCCGACCATGTGCATTACGAGCGAGCCGTTGTCGTGAGCACGCTCCACATATGGGCGCAAATCCTCGTCGTGACGGGGCCACGCAAAGGACATAACCGGTGCGCGGCTCTGAAATGCCGCGGTCAAACCCGCTTCCTCGACAAGGAAAAGTCGAAAATTCACTCCAAACGGCTTGTCGGTTACCGCGCGAATGGCTTCAATCTGTTCCTGCACGTTTGCGGCACTGAAACCAGTCGCGCCTAGGACTCCTAAGCCGCCGGCATTTGACACCGCCGCGACCAGTGGCGCCGCAGTATGGCCTCCACCCATTCCACCAAGCACAATCGGATTGGCGATGCCGAACAGGTCGCAAATTCGGGTATGCAACATGACGTAAGCTCCGAGGTTACCGTGTCATTTCTGCGTGGCTGCCGGGCAAGGGCTCAGAATTTTATCTCCCACGTCAAAACTCGGAATCGGGTTCCACGCGGGGCGAACCTTTCATTGGCGCGACAGCACCCTGGTCGCTCAGCGTAAAAGGCGATGTGCCGAAAATCTACCCTAGGGCGGCGCTGCCGCCGCTGACACCGACGCCGGGAAAAAGGTACCTCCCTCCACGCAGGACCTTGATCGGACGCCTCGTCTGAACTATCGTTCAGAACAACAAGACGCCGCGAGACGGAGTAGCACTAGATGCCCGACTTGGAGCCACATGCAACTCGCAAATTTCCTGGTCCGCAGGGATTGCCGATCGAGTACAAGGACCTGCTGGTGCGGATGCTCTCCATCCAATCGCGCATCGAGTCCGAGTACATGCTCGCCGCGGAGCGCACCCTCATGAAGCCGCTGGCGATGGCACCCACTCCCGAAGATAAGGCCGAATATGCCGCGTTCTGGTCGGACGAAGTGCGGCATGCGAGTTACTGGATGAAGTTGCTGGAAGATCTCGGAGTTCATGTCGACGACGCGTTCATGGCAACGCCGATGCCGATCTATATCTTTGACATGCGCGATCAGGCAGAGGACTGGATCGAGTACGGTCTGTTCAGTTTTTTCGCCGACCGTCAGGGCGCGTACATGGGCTATGAGTGGGTTGGCTGCTCGTACGAGCCGCTCGCGCGAATCGCGGACCGAGTTCACAAGGAAGAGCTGGGCCATGCGGCATTCGGCTACAAGCTGCTGCGCCGCCATCTCCAGCGCGACCCCGAGCACGGGCGGGCGAAACTGGTTCACTATCTCGGGAAATGGTATCCCGCCGGACTGGACATGTTCGGTAAATCCGGATCCAAACGCCAGCACGATTTCCTTCGGTGGGGTTTGCGGCGGCGCACCAACGAGCAGATGCGCGACGAGTTTCAGGCGGAAGTAAATGCCCTCCTCAACCGCCTCGAAGTGCCAATCCCCGACCCCACGGTAGGCCGCCGGTTCCTGTAGGCGGCGATCCTCAAGAGGAACTCCAAAGCGCGGGCAAAGAATTTGAAGAAAGTCGCAAGCCAGAGCACCGCTGCACGACGGATGGTCAAGCTCAAATCCGGCGCGAAACCGCCTGGTCCCGACGAGCGCTATGACGCCAACATCGATCACATTCTGCGCGCGGCGGCTTCGGTATTTGCCGACAAGAGCTTCGGCCTGGCCTCGGTCCGCGACATCGCGGCGCACGCGCGGATCTCGTTTCCGCGGATTTACTACTATCTCCGCAACAAGGAAGAGCTCCTCTATCTGATTTCACGGCGCGCGTTCGAGGAACTGCTGAAACGTGCGGAGGAGGCCGCACGCGGCGCGCCCGATGCGGCAACCCGGTTGCGCAAATTCATCACGGGTCACCTCGAGTACCACATGGACAATCTCCCGGAAATGAAAGTCCTGGTGCGCGAGGCCGACTCACTGACCGGGCGCTATTCGGCCGATATCACGCGCCTTAAGCGTGATTACTCGCGGCTGTGCCGCAGGATACTCGACCAGTTCGCCGACGAACAGGGCCACCCCCTGGACCGCGAGGGCAGCCGGATTGTGACTTCGCTTCTGTTCGGCGCGATGAACTGGTTTTACACCTGGTACGAACCTACTCGGGACTACGAGCAGCGCGCGCGAATAATGGACGAAGTCTTTCGGATGGTCGCCGGGTCGATCGCCAACCACTAGCCGCGCCATTGCCATGTTGGATGGCTGTACTCCATATCCAGAGGAATTTCGGGAGCGCTACCGCCGTCAAGGCTATTGGCGCGCCGAAACGATCTCCCAAGCGGTGTCCAGGTCAGCGTTCGCGCACCCGCAACGAACCGCGGTTGCGGATGCGACCCGCACCCTTACCTACGCGCAGTTACTGGAAGAAGCTCGCAGCTTCCGTGAAGTTCTGGCAAAGCATGGGCTCCGGCGCGGAGAGCGAATAATCATCCAACTTCCCAACTGCGTGGAATTCGCCAGCCTGTCGTTGGCTTGCTTCGATCTCGGCGTCATTCCGATCATGGCGCTACCCGCATTCCGACGAGCTGAGTTGGAATACCTCGCGAAGCTCACCGCTGCGAAGGCAATCGCGAGTGCGCCCGACTACCGCGGTTTCGATCACGCCACCCTGGCGGTGCAACTCACCAACGAAATCCCGTCGCTGGAATTGGTCTTCAGCATCGCACCGCGACCCAGCACCATCGACCTGCACCAGGCGGTGCCCGATTCAGAACCACTCGGTGCGTCGCAAGGCGACCCATTCGAGGTTGCGTTGTTCCTCCTCTCCGGAGGCACGACCGGCCTGCCCAAGCTGATTCCGCGCACCCATGCGGATTACCTGTATAACGCTCGCGAGACTGCGATGGTCTGCGCGCTCGGAGCGGGAAGCCGGATCCTGATTGTGTTACCGACGGAGCACAACTTTGCACTAGCGTGCCCCGGACTGCTGGGAGCTCTTGTGGCGGGGGCTGCGACGGTCTTCAGCCAGGACACTCGGGCTGCCGATCTCGCCGCGACGATTTCACGCGAGCAGATTACGCACCTGCCGTGTGTCCCGACTCTCGCGATCACCCTCCTCGACCTGCCGGAACCCGAGCGCCGCGGGCTCGATTCGTTGCGGGTCATCACGGTCGGCGGGCAGCGTCTCCAGCAGGCGACCGCATTCAGGCTCAAGCGCGCGTGGCCGAGATTGGCAGTGCAGCAGGTCCTCGGGATGGCGGAAGGCCTGCTGTGCTACACGCGGCTGGATGACCGGGATGAGGTTACATGCTCGACCCAGGGGCGACCACTTTCGCCCGCCGATGAAATCCGAATCGTCGATGGGAGCGGACGCGAGGTCGTGCCCGGCGACTGCGGCGAACTCTGGTGTCGCGGACCCTACACCATCCGCGGCTACTATCGCGCCACCGAACGCAATCTCGAGGCATTTACCGCAGACGGCTTCTATCGCACAGGAGATCTCGTTCGCCGCGATTCCTCCGGCAACCTGGTGGTCGTGGGACGCATCAAGGACCAGATCAATCGCGGCGGTGAAAAGATTAGCGCCGAAGAGGTAGAGGCCCATCTGATCGCTCACGACGCCGTGTCGGCCGCTGCGGTGGTGGCGATGCCCGATGAGCTGCTCGGAGAACGTGCGTGCGCGTTCGTAACGCTAAGGCCGGGCGCCACTCTGGACCTGGAGCGGATGCGGGAGTTTCTCGCCGCGCGGGGGCTGGCCCGGTACAAATGGCCCGAACGGCTTGAAGTAATCGATTCGATGCCTTTGACTCATGTTGGCAAGGTGAAAAAGGCGGAGCTGCAGCGCGAGATCGAAGGGCGAATTGATCGCGAGTATCGGCGCAAGGGAGGCAGTGACAGCGCGGACACCCACAATCGCGCTTAGCGAGAGCACGGCAGAGGGAATCGGCATGGACGTACAAAAAGGACTTCGCGAGCTCGACGCTCTGATCAAGCGGCTGGAACGCAACAATCGCACGCTCAAATCTCATCCGACCATCGAAAAAATCGAACATGGCGAACTCACCATGCCCCAGCTCAGGCATTGGGCAACCCAGCTCTTTGTCGGCAACAAGGGCCATAATGCCAACATCCTTGGTTTGATCTATGCGAAGTGTGATGATTTTCCCGCGCGAAAAGCCATCGTCGAGAACCTCATCGAAGAGGAGTTGGGGCGAGTCTCTGGTGTCAATCGGTCTCATCCGGAGCTGTATCTCGAGTTTGGCGAAGCGATCGGGATCCCCCGTGACGAGCTGCTCCACGCCCGCATGACACCCGATGCGACCGCGATGGTGCACTGGATGTACTGGCTGGCTGATTCCAAACCCTGGTACGTGACGCTGGCAGGGATCAGCCTGGGCTCAGAGCTTTTCAATCCCGATGCGTACGTTCGGGTAATAGATGGCTTGCAACGCCACTACCATCTCTCCGATGAGGCGCTGCTCTTCTTCTCCGTGCACGTGAAGGTGGACAAGGACCATGGCGATTCCAGCGCCGGCTCGATTTTTCGGGCGATCCCGGAAAGCGCGGCCGCCGAGACCTTGTGGGCGGTAGAATCGCACATCGAGTTCATGCGCCGCCTGTGGGCTGACACCAACCCGCCGATCGACTGATTAGCAGCGAATCAATCGCTAGGGTCTCTTCAGGTCTTGTACGATCTCTTTGAGCGTGCCGCGATCCTGGTCGCTGCGCACCGGCAGATCAAAGCTCAGGCGGTTAACACCCGCGAAGCGCTTCTTGATCGCTGCCGCGATATCCCGATAAGTGCCCACCGCGGCGAACGCATGGACCATCTCCTCGGTTACCAGCTTGGCCATGTCGCGCCACTTCTGCTGTACCGAGAGTTTGTGGAGCTGCTCGGCAGTGTCGCCCCAGCCATCGATTTCGAAGCTCGACCGGTAGGATCGCGTGGATCCGTAAAACGCGATCGTAGACTTCATGTTTTCGACGCCGCGTGCGACCGCGTCCTGGTCCTTGCCAGCAACCAGAAATCCTCCACCGCCGATTTCGAACTTGCTCCAATCGGACGCAGGCCGGCCGGATTTTTCGAAGCCTTTTTTCAAATTCGGAAACGCAATCTGGTCCAGGTACTTGCGCGTCACGATCCCGTGCAGGCGGACTCCTTCGCAGACCTCACCGGCGACCTGAAGCATGCGCTCCTGAACGGCGGCTATCAGGACCGGTATATTGGGGTGGGCCTGGGGGGGCGGTGAAAAATTCGGAGTCATCAAAGAGACGTTGTAATGCTCGCTTCGGAAATTTATCGGCTCGCCGGTCTGCCAGGTCCGCCAGCAGGCGCGCATGGCACCGACATAGTCCTTCATCCGCTGCGCCGGCTTGGACCACGGCATCGCAAAACGCCGCGTCACGTGACCCTTCACCTGCGAACCAATTCCGAGCACGAACCGGCCGCCACTCATGCGTTGTAGATCCCATGCGGTATAGGCGGTGGCCACCGGACTCTTGGTGAAGCACAGTGCAATTCCAGTCCCCAATTCCAGGTGCGAGGGCTCCTGAGCCGCAATCGCCAGCGCCAAATACGGGTCATGCTGGGTTTCCACCGCAATCACCGTGTCGTAGCCGAGTGTTTCCGCATCGCGCACCTGATCACGCAGGGTCGACCAGGATGGTTCGGGACGCTTACCCTCCTGCTGCATGTCCGGCGAGTAGGGAGTTCCGAAATGAAGTCCGCGTTCGACTTTGATCGTAGCCATGCGGCGTTTATCCCGTTGCGCCGCCCGCCGTGTCAAGCCGCGGGTTGAGGTGGCGAGGACCCGCAGGGTGGCGGTTTCACGCGCTCGCCAGGGGATTGACGAATGCCTAGCTGACTGGAATGCCGGGCGCTGGAAAACTGCGGCACATTTCGGCGACCTCGGCCGCGATCTTCTTGAGACGCGCCTCGTCTCCGGCGTGCGTGACAGCCTCGTCCATCCACCGTCCTATGTGCTTCATCTCGGCCTCGCGCATGCCGCGCGAAGTAACGGCCGGGGTTCCAAGCCGGATTCCGCTCGGGCTGAATGGCTTGCGGGGATCGTAGGGAACCGTGTTGTAGTTGCAGACGATGCCGGCGGTATCGAGGGACTTGGCCGCCTTGCGCGCAATCACTTTCTTGTTGGTCAGGTCCACCAGGATGAGATGGTTGTCGGTACCTCCCGACACCAGCGAGAACCCCCTCGCCAGCAATTCCTCCGCCAGTGCCTTCGCATTGCGAACTATCTGGGCCGCGTATTGTTTGAACTCCGGGGCGGCCGCTTCTTTCAGGGCAACGCCAATGGCCGCGGTGGTGTGGTTGTGGGGGCCGCCCTGCAGACCAGGAAATACCGCGCGATCGATGGCATCCGCCACTTCCTTACGGCAGAGAATCATCGCCCCCCGCGGTCCCCGCAGAGTCTTGTGGGTGGTGGTCGTTACCACATCGGCATAGGGAATCGCGTCGGGATGTACTCCGCCCACGATCAAGCCGGTGATGTGTGAAATATCGGCGAGCAGGTGAGCGCCGACTTCCTTGGCTATCTCGCCAAACGCCTTGAAATCGATGATCCGCGAATAGGCTGTCGCGCCCGTCACGATGATGCGTGGACGCTCTTTTCTGGCCATCTCTCGCACCACGTCAAAGTCGATGCGATGGGTCTCGCGGTCGACTCCGTATTGCACTGCACGCCAAACTGTGCCCGTGATGCTCACGTTCCAGCCGTGGGTCAAATGCCCTCCCATGGGGAGCGCCATACCCATGATGGTTTCGCCGGGTTTCAAGAGGCCGAAGTAAACCGCAAGATTTGCCGGCGAACCCGAGTACGGTTGCACGTTGGCATGTTCGGCTTTGAACAATGCCTTGGCACGCTCGACCACGAGTGTCTCCAGCTGGTCGATGTGACGTTGGCCCTCGTAGTAACGGCGGCCCGCGTAGCCCTCGGAGTACTTGTTCGTTAGAATCGAGCCGGTGGCCTCCATCACCGCTTTCGAAGCATAGTTCTCGGACGGAATGAGCCGCACGGACTCGTGTTCGTACCGCTCTTCCTTACGGATTATCTCGTAGATTTCGGGGTCGGTTCGCTTGAGATCGTCCACACCGCACCTCTTGTGAAAACTAAGCCTACAGAGCGATGCGTCGCGACGCAAAACAGGTGCGCCAACCGGCGGGCGTGTCGCCCGGGAAGTGCGCCGACGAAGAACCTAGAACTTGACCCTACTGCAGATCGGCGGGAGTAACTTTCCCAATCCAGTCGCGGTAGTTGCCGCCGTAGCCGACCGCCTGTTGGCGCTCGTGCAGGCGGTGAACGACTTTCTCCACCTCTTCAGCCGACAGCTTTGGCCGCGCGTCTACCACAGCAGCAATCTTCTCCGCTTCGGCCTGTGCTGCCGTGCGCGCACCCTCGGCGAGCCGAAGCTCTTCGCGGCTGAGTCCCAGGTATGCTTCAGCAACGCGGGTCCCGACCTCGGTTCCGCTCTCGAGAGAATCCTTGATGTTGCCCTTGCCGGTGAGCACGTTCCCGGCCGCGAACACCGCGGTCGGGCCGTCCAGCAGGAGCCCGATCTTCTCGTCGACGTACGTATAGACTTCGCCCTTCTGTGGAATTCCGGGAATCGGCTCCGGAATGCTGCCGATCGAACTTATGGTAAGCGGGCCGCGCACGGCCTCCACCGGGCTGTCGAGAATCCGTACCCGTCCATCGGCTACTTCCGTCCCGTTAAATCGGACCCCGACCAACCTTTCGCTTTCGAGCACAAGCCCGGTTGGCGCGCGCAATTCCTGGAACTCGAAGAGGTATTTGCGCATCGCTTTCTCGAGAATCTTGTTGCGCGCCATGCGCAGCGATTCCGCACGTTTCGGGGCCGCATCGGGCGGAATGTCGGACAGCGGCATGTCGATGACCCGGCGGCGATAGAACAGCTTGCACGGCTGGACCCCGAGGTCGCTCCATTTGAGTTTGTGAGTGGCGAGTACCGGCTCGAGACCCTCGCGCTCGAGCCGCAACATGTCCTCCCGGATTCCGCGCGCGGCCAAAGCCGCCAGCGCCACCTCGATTTGAAGCACTTTGACGACGTCAATCGATGCCAACCCGCCGCCAACCACTACGGTACCGGGCTTGAGCTCGTAGCGAGGGCCGCTGTAGGCGCGCTCCGGATAGTGATTGAACCAGTAGATGAGCGGGTTCTGATAGACCAGGCCCTTATCCACGAACTGATCCGCGCCCTCGACGGGAAAAGGGCGGTCCCTCCACGCCCCATGGGTCAGAATGACGCCGCTGATGCCCCATCTGGTCCGCAGCTCTTCAAACTCCAGTTCCCGACCCATCCGGGTGAGTGGCACGTAAGCGACATTCGGGTGGTCCAGGCGTTTGTTGATTTCCTCGTATTCGTCCTTGCGTTGCTTGACGTGCCAACGTGGCAATCCGTCCTCGATTTTTCCGTAGGGACGGGGGTTCTGCTCGAAGACGATAACCAGGGCGCCACGCTCCGCGAGAATTCGCGCGATTTCGGATCCCGCAGTCGCAGCCCCGACGACTGCAATTACATGCCGCGAGTTTGTCAGAGTCCCGGATTCCGCCATAAGGGAGTATTGATTAGCGTCTCGACGTTCGGGGTGCAATCGGCTCGAAAGACCAGTTTATCTTGCGCAGTCTGGCGCTGCATGGTTTTCTAGACCGCTGCGGGAGCGAGCGGTCGGTGCGGTTCCGATACCTCGAAATTGCGATTGCTGGAACCTTTATCCTAACCTTCTGCAGATGCGCCGCCGGATACAAAGCATACACCGCTTCAGGTGGCGGCGCCGAAGCTGCAGTCGGAGAACAGCACGACACCCCCTATTCAGCCAAGGACAGCCTGGCGACTGCAGAAGATGTGCTGCGTGGGGAAGGAGTGCTGTTCCAGATTCAACCCGATGACAAGATCGAGACCTTGTGGCGCCCGGCCGACAAGCCGGCCGGGATGTTCGCAAGCGCGGTGGGGGTCAATCCGCAATACCGATACATCATCGAGGTTGTACCTACCGGCCAGCGCACCAGCCGAATCGTTGCTAACGTTGAAACGCAGGATATCGCGGACGATGAGATCGCTTCATATCTACCGAGCAAGAAACTGAATCTCTTCAACAAGTTCGACCAGCTCGCCACTCAATTCCCGCCGCCTTCGAGCACGCCTCGCCATGGCGGCGTCAACTTCGCCCTGTTGCCCGGAGAAAATCTGCGCGCACTGGCGAAACGGGCCACGGGTAACGAGGCCAACTGGGAGAAAATCGCAAAGGACAACGGGCTTACATCATCGAGTGATTTGAGCGGCGTTCAGAGCATATGGGTCAGCGACGCGCTGCTCGAACAGAAGGGAACCCCTCCCCGTGATCGATAAAAACCACATGGCGGAGGCTTCCCTCTCGAACCTTGCCGGTCCTCAAAAGGATGCCGGTCTGACTGCCAGTTTAGTCCGCTCGGTTAGTCGTTCGTCGAGAGCTCAGTGGGGTCGTACTCGGGGCATAGTCCCGACGGGCTCACCGCTGCGACAACCGCCAGAAACTGCTCGAAGGTCATTTGCAGGTTGAGGAAACCGCCTTGGCAGAATACCCAGCCGTAGTAGTCGAGAATCTCGTCCGGAATCGAAAGCGGCAATTTAGGCATCGTGTTGACGGTCGGAAACGGGCGCGGCTCGTCGGGCTGGACCGAATCAAACAACCGGACGTTCGAGGGATCCTCTTCGCCTACGATGCTTCCTTCCCTCAACGGAATTACCTTACCCCTCATACTGCGTCCGATAGCCATGGAGCCTCCTGGCGAACACAAAACCCCTACTTGTATCCTTGATTTTAAACCATAAAGGCTTCCGGTCAAGCGAAAGCAAGGATGAAAAAACGCGCACAAGCGCTAATCAGCGACTGCGGAAATCCCACGCCAACCTCATGTCCAACGCCATAACCTCCCAATTTAATTATGTTTTCTAGCTTTCACGCACTCGTGTTGGGAGCCGTGCAGGGGCTGACTGAGTTTCTGCCCGTCTCCAGTTCCGCCCATTTGATCCTGATACCGTGGCTGCTCAATTGGGAAGACCCTGGCTTGACCTTCGACGTGGCGTTGCACTTGGGAACCCTGTTAGCGCTCTTAATCTATTACTGGCAAACATGGATTAAATTAGTTGGATCCTTAATGAACAACGATGTAGCCTCTCGGCGTCTGTTATTTCTACTTATAATCGCCTCCGTCCCGGGTGCGATTATCGGGCTGCTGCTGGAAAAACAGGCCGAGACAATCTTCCGCTCGCCGGCGCTGATTGCGAGCACCATGGCGGTGCTGGGCCTGGTTTTGTGGTTAGTTGACAAGTTGTCTCGCTCCCAGCGCAAGGCCTCCGATTTCACGGCGGCCGACGCCCTGCTCATTGGTCTCAGTCAAGCCCTGGCCATCGTCCCCGGGGTTTCCCGATCGGGCGCCACGATAACGATGGCGCGCGCGCTGGGAATCGAGCGCGAGGCTGCCGCGAACTTTTCATTTCTGATGGCGACGCCAATCATCGCCGGCGCCGGATTGTTGGAGACGCGCAAGCTGGTTACTGCGGGCATGCATGCCGCAGTCTTGTGGGGGTTCCTTGCCTCGGCGGTATTCGGAGTGGCAGCGATCGCCGGTTTAATCCGATTTGTGCGTACTCGAACCTATCAGCCGTTCGCGTGGTATCGAGTCGCCGTCTCACTGGTCGTCTTTGCGGTCGCCTTCGCCTGAAGTGAACTGCGCACGCCAAGCTGCCGTGCCACCACGCCGCCTCGCAACCAGCCCCAAGACGCGAAGTCGCGCCTTCAACATCGGAGTAACTCTTGCGGTCAGCAACACCATCATTGGCGCCGCGCAACCTGCCCTCACCCGCTGGGGAGCTACCAACCTGGATCCCCTGCTGTTCTGTACGGGAGCAGTAGTCGTCGCCGCACTGTTGTGCGTCGTTTTCATGTACTCGCGCGGCGAGCTCAAGTTGGTGTATGGGCGAGCCTTCCGGCTTCGGCTCGCCATGATGTCCGCGATCGGAACCATGGCCACCAGTCTCTTGCTCACCTTCGGCATGACCCGGATTAACGCGATCGCGACCACCATCCTGCTTCAGAGCGAACCGATCTACTCGTTGGCGCTCGCGATTATCGTGGTCCGCGAGCGGCCATCGAACCGGCAACTCCTGGCAACCGCGACGATTCTGGCCGGCATCGCTTCCGTGTTTTCGACCGGAGGCGCGTTCTCACCGGCTTGGGCTGTGCTGGTGGTTCTGGTCACGCCGCTGTTTTGGCAAACCTCGCACGTGATGGGCCTCAGCATGATGCCGCCTCTGTCGCCATTGACGGTTACGTCGGGCCGGATGATCTACGCGGCGCTCGGACTGGGCACGCTGCTGATTCTCACTCGACCTGCGACGCTGCCCGAATTGGCGAACCTTCGTGCACTCACGATCATCGTGGCGACTGGATTCTTTATCTATTTTCTGAGTGCGTTGACGTGGTATGGAGCAATCAGCCGCCTGTCCTTGGCCTGGACCACGGCCCTGGTCGTCCCCGCAATCCCTCTGCTGTCAATTCTGTTCGCGGTCGTCTTTCTTGGGGAACGGGCGACGTTGCGCGAAATTCTTGGTGTGTTGATTGCCATTGTAGGGGTCCTGGCCCTGGTAATGGGGGCGGACGCCCATCGCCAACATCCGGTGGGCGAAGCCGCGGAAGCTGTTCATCAGCCGCTTACCTGAGATCGGAGAGGCAGAGCTTGCATTACCAATTGACTCTGCTACCCATGAGGAACTAATTGAGCGGAAGCACCAGGTTAGGCATTCAATCGCCGAACCTCAAACCATCGAGGAAATAACCATGGCACGACTTATCAGACACGACTTGAACCATCCGTACGAGATTCCGGAAGGAACCGAGTTGCCACTTTACATCTGCGGATGCGGACTGTCGAAGAACAAGCCATTCTGCGACGGCAGCCACAAGAAAACGCGCGACGAAGAGGCGGCCGACACCTACATCTACGACGACGCCGGGCGGGCCCGGGTGATCAAGCAGTACTGAGTCAGCGCCTGAGCAGAGGTGGACGCGTCCCGCGTTCCACCTCCGACCTCTCGGTCATGCGGCACGCGTAACGGTCAATGCGTCTCGACGCCGCCGCAGATGTTGAGTGCCTGGCCCGTCATGTAACCCCCATCGTCGGAAGCAAGAAACGCAACCACGTCGGCGACATCGTCGCCGGTTTCCATTCTGCCCATCGGCACTTGCGCGACGAACGTTTTGATAACCTGATCGCGGTTTAGATTGCGCGTAGCGCCAACCATATTGATCAAGCCTTCAAGCAGCTGGGTTTCCACGAACCCCGGACAAACCGCATTGACCGTGATTCCGAATTGGCCCAGTTCCAGGGCCAGGCTGCGGGTGAGTCCGATCACACCATGTTTGGCCGCGCAGTAGGCTGCCATGCCCGGACCACCGCGTTTGCCAGCGATCGATGCGGTATTGATGATTCGCCCACCGCGCGCCCCGGCGATGATTTTGGGCGCGACATGTTTGGCGCACAAGAAGACGCCGGTGAGATTCATCGCAACCGTTTTGTTCCAAGAATCGAGCGATTGCTCGACCACGGTGCCGCCTCCGACCCCGCCGCCGGCATTGTTGCATAGAATGTCTACCCGCCCGAACTCTTTCATGGCCGCATCCGTCATCCGGGCGACTTCAGCCTCATCGGTCACATCCACCTTCACTGCAATCGCGCGGCGGCCCAGGTCTCGGATGGTCGCGGCAACTCGCTCGAGCTCTTCCATCTGGCCAAATTTCGCATCCGGGTATTCCGCTATCGAGCGGCAATAGTCTGCCGCCACTATATGCGCACCCTCGCGTGCCAGACGCATCGCGATGGCCTTGCCAATTCCCCGGTCGCGTGCACATCCGGTAACTATCGCCACTTTGTCTCGTAGTCTCATAATTTCTTGGACTCCCCACTGGTCTGCCGCCTACGCCGGGTGGCACGCGCGCCACCGGAATCTCGCGCAGGAATGCTCGCGTCGGTATGTTAGTCGGAGCCCACCGGGTTGGAAATGAGAGACACTGGGGAGATCTCACGGTCGGACGAGCACCTGGTTGCGCCGTCTGCTCCGAACGCCGCATCGTCGGCCGAATCCGCGATTGCGGCGGGCCTCCAGCTAAGTGCCATCGCAACGCCACGGCCCGCAGTCCTGCTCCTGGTAGCGCTCGGCTCACTCCTGTTCTTGTCCAACCTCGGTGGCTATCCGCTGTACACCAAGGGCGAACCTCGAGAGGCCGTAACCGTGTTCGATATGGTGCACGGCGGTGGAATCATCCTGCCGATGCGCGCCGGTTTGGAGATTCCCTCAAAGCCGTTACTCATGCACTGGATGGCTGCGACCCTGTCGTTCGCTCTGGGCGGAGTCACCGAATTCAGCGTGCGGCTTCCGTCTGCGCTCCTGGCAATCGCGGGTACGGTTATTTGCTACTTATATGTACGCAGGCTGTTCGACGAGAAAGTAGCCCTGCTCGCCGCAGTGTTCCTGGGGACAACGTTTCAATATCTGCAAGCCGGAACCGGCGCGCGCGTCGACATGACGCTGACGTTCTTCCTGGCCGTCGCGCTTTTCGAGTTTATCGGTATCGCCGAAGGCATCAGTTCGCGCCGCATGCTCCTGTACGTGGCAATCTCGTTTGCGATTCTGGCCAAAGGTCCGGTTGGTCTCGTTCTCCCGATGCTGGTGGCCCTGGTGTGGATCTTCCTCCAACGGCGGTGGAGGGTGATTCGCGAGTTAAGCGTGCTCAGAGGCGCCCTGGTCGTCGCGGTGGTGGGGGGAGGATGGTATTTCGCTGCGGCTTACGTCGGGGGAATGGATTTCGTTCATAAGCAGTTATGGTCGGAAAACCTGGCTCGCTTTCTTGGAGGTCCAGGGTTCCACGAAGGTCATGTTCACCCGTTCTACTACCTCGCATTGGCGTTGCTCGGAGGATTTCTGCCGTGGACCGTTCTGCTGCCAACCCCCTTGGTCCAGGCCTTCAGTCGCCGGCCAAACCTCGGGCCGCGAGTCGCCTACCTCCTCGTTTGGGTAGGGGTAGTCCTGCTTTTTTACGGCTTTGCTAAAAGCAAACGCGGCGTTTATCTTCTGGCTCTCTATCCTGCTCTGGCTACCCTGCTGGCGGTTTGCGTGGCCGACGCGATCGCGAACCCTTCCGAACCGGTGCGCCGGTTTGTCGCAATGGTCGGAATTGTGACCGGAATCACGATGCTGCTCACGGGAATTGCGGCTTTGGTCGGACTCGCGGTGATAGTGGTGTCACCACTCACGATGCGTGACTTTCTAGCTTTTTGGGGAATCACGGCTCGCGGGTTCGTGCCCGCGCTCAGCGCCGAAATCGGAGCGCGCTGGCCGCTGGCGGCTTCAGCACCGATCGCGCTTGAAGTCCTGGGAGTCATCGCCCTGCGCGGAGCATTGTCGATGGAACGGCTGCTGGCGGCGGTGGTCGGTGCCACCGCTTTGGGAGTGTTGGCAGCGAACTTCATCGTGGTGCCCGCCATCGCCAACACCCTGTCCCTGCGCGAATTTGCGCTGGAGATGGTGAATACGGTCGGCTCGGATAGCGTCGGTTACCTCGGCGCGCTGGATTACGACGTGGCCTTCTACAGCGCGAGGACCATACCGATCGTGCACTTGGACGATCCAAACCTTCCCGACTACCTGATCTGCTGGGAGACGATCTACGGGCGCCTTCCCGAAAAACAGCATGCACTCTTCGCGGTGGCGCTGACCAGCAATCCGACGGCGCTTGATGGCAGTGGCGCGATGGTGTTGCTGCGGCGGGCAGAGCATCCCTCATCGCCGGCATCGAACTCGTTGCAAGTGCGAACCAGGGCAATGCGTCGCGACGCAACCACTCACGAGGCGCGGGAACGGCGCAGCGCCGCGACCGCCTTGACCAACTTGGGCAGCACTTCCGCCGAACCGCCGCCAAGGCTGACGTCGCAGATCGGGGTGATTTCGGAGTCGTAGAGGTTCACCTCGACCATCACCCCACCACGCTGCTTAACCTCCAGAGCAAATCCCGCCGCGGGATAAACGGTGGCCGAAGTTCCCGCCACGATCACGAGGTCAGCTTTTGCCGCGTGTGCCGCACACTGGTTCAGCACATCAATGGGAATCGGCTCGCCGAAGGAAACCGTGTCGGACTTCAGAATGCCCTCGCACTCCGGACAGCGAGGCGGCAGCACGCTTAGATCGATCTGTTCGCGCCGGAAACGCAGCGAGCACTCCAGACATCGATTCAGCTTCCAATTGCCGTGAATCTCGGCGAGCGATTTCTGTCCCGCTTGCCGGTGAAGGTCGTCGACGTTCTGCGTGATCACGAAGCGCAGGATCCCCAGCGTCTCGAGCTCCGCCAGAGCGAAGTGGCCCGGGTTCGGCTTGGCCTCCGTGAGCGGCTTGTAGAACTCGTCGTTTCGGCTGCTCAGACGTTCTTCCCACGCCTTCCTGGGGTCAGCCATGAAACGCTGGAACTGATTCATGGGCGGCTCGCCGTACTTGGTCCACAGGCCGCCTGGACCGCGAAACGGCGGTATACCACTTTCGACCGACATGCCCGCTCCGGTCAGCGCGATCGGGTAGCTCGAATCGAGAATTATCTCGGCGGCGCGCTGAATTTCGGCAGCGGTTGCCTTTCTCGGCTGTTCGGTCGCCACGATGCTCCTCTAAGCCTCGTCGCAGGTTAGCACGTGCGCCAAGAATCCCCGCAACCTATTTGACGATGGCGGGAGTGGCGCGCTAGGAGCATGACATGGCTTGCGTCGCCCGCGTCGTCGCGATCGAATCTCCGGAGAAAATGGCCGACGCCCACGCCATCCGGCGGCGCGTCTTCATCGAAGAGCAGCATGTTCCCGAGGAGCTCGAGCGCGACGAGGACGATCAACATGCAGTTCACGCCCTCGCCCTGTTGGATGGCCGTGCGGTCGGGTGCGGCCGATTTGTCGTCCATGGCGGGGTCGAAGTAAAAATCGGAAGAATGGCGGTACTCGCGGAACTGCGCGGCACTGGCATCGGGCAAGCTATCCTCGAATTTCTCATGAACGAGGCACGACGGCGGGGCTTTTCGCGGGCCGTGCTGCACGCGCAGCTATCCGCGGAAGGCTTCTACCTCAAGCAGGGTTTTCTGCCGGTAGGGCCTTTGTTTGAAGAAGCCGGTATGTCGCATCGCAAGATGGAGCGGCCCCTCTAGCCGCTCTACCGGAGGCTCGTAACGAATTCCCGGATGGCTTTGGCCACCGCGGCGGGTCTCTCCAGCAATAAGTGATGGTGCGCCGCGGGGATGGTAAGCAGCCCCACCCGAGGATTGGCCGCGCACGCTGCAGCGGCCGCTTCGGCGGTCATGATTCGACTCAGTTCCGCGCGCAGCAGCAATGTCGGGATGTGAATCTTTTTGATCGCCTCCATCGGGTTCATGCCGTCGCCGCCAAAAAAACTTTCCCGATCGAACTTCATCGTCCAGCGTCCTTCCTCGGTGGCAACCAGGCTTTTCTCGGCAATCGCCTGCAGGGTCGCGGCGGGAATGTGCCCCTCGCTAGGCATCAGCCGAAAGCGCGCCTTGGCCGTCTTCAAGTCTGGGTAAGTCACCAGGGGCAGGGACTTCAGACGGCGCAGGAACCGATCCCGCCCGCGGCTCGAGGTAATCGCGGCATCGATCACGACCGCCGCTCGCGCCAGGTTTCCATGACGCGCCGCGAAGGCCAGCGTGCTTAGACCACCCATGCTGTGCCCCACCAGGATCGGCCTGTGATCAGCGCCAACGACGTGACGCAAGAATCCTACCAGGTCACGGGCATAGTCCGCCGGCGTGTAAGCGGCAGGCCGAACCCATTCGCTGTCGCCGTGACCGCGCTGGTCAAGGGCGAGGAGCCGAAACTCGCTCGGCATCTCGCGCGCAACCGGTTCCCACCACCAGGCATTGGCGGAATTTCCGTGCAGTAGAACCACGCTCGTTCGACCGGACGGGTTCCACTGCAGGTAATGGAGGCGTGGCCTGAAATCGGTGCGATGGCTGGAGGCTCGGGTCATGGAAGAGTGGCGGTAAACTTCTTGAGCGCCACGATGAGCGCCTCGGGATTATCCAGCATCACGTGATGGAACGAATCATCGATTTGCTCGAGATTTCCCTTCGGCAACGTCGCGACCATCCGCCGAGCTGCATTAATATCGAGTACGGGGCTTTTGGTCACCTTCACGATCAGGGCGGGACACGAGATTTGCGACAACTGATCCCAGACTTGCATCGGCTCCCGGCTTAGGGTGCGGCGATCGAGCTTGTGCGTCCAGCTCCCATCTTCGAGTCGCCGATAAGTGTGATGAGCTATGTAGTTGAGCGTCGCCTTCTTCGCGACCGTCTCCCGGGGCAGAACTTTGAAGCTGCGAACCGCCTCCTCCTTGGATTCGAAGCGGCGCGGCGGTTTCGCGGCGTAGGTGCGAAGGTACTCGACCGCAAGGCGGGAATAGTCGGGTGGAGTGTCGATCGCTATCATGGCGCGGAGTTTTTGGCTGTTTCGGGAAGCATAGACCAGCACGTTATGCGCGCCCATCGAATGGCCGATGAGCACCGGGTCGCCAAATCCCCAATGGTCGATAATCTGCTCGAGGTCCGCAACATAGTCGAGCGAGCTGTACTGCCATTCTTTGGGCCATTCACTCTCCCCATGGCCACGCTGATCGAGCGCGAGAACGTGAAAATCCGCCACAAAGGCCGGCGCTATGAAGTCCCACCAATGTGCGTGCGCTGAACCGCCGTGAATGAACAGCATGGGCGGTTTTCCCTCGCCACCATGGTCGAGGCAGTTCAGAACCAGTCCGTTGGCTCGAAAACGAAGTTCCTTCATTGTGCCCTGCGCTGGTCCGGCCACATCCAAAACAAGTCCCGCATATCAATGTCCTTGCCGGAGCGCCTTTGCAACCCGCTCTCGGTTCGTGTCACGATTTGGTAGTCGATGGCGCCGTCCAAGCTCTCCCCCCACTGCGAGTGGAACCGTCCGCGTCGGGCGAGTGCCATGCTGGGCCCATTCCTCCTGGCCCTGATCCTTCCGCTGAGCGTCGCGCACGCGCAGGACAATGCCGCGAAGGCACGGGCCTTGGTCAACTCCGCGATCCAGATGACCAACAGCGATGAGGCAGTGAAACTCCTCTGGCAGGCCACCGAAATCGACCCGACGCTCGAAGATCCCTACGTCTATCTGGGCGTCTACTACAATTCGCGGTCCGATTTCGCGAGCATGGTGAAGGTCTATCAGAAGCTCATAAAATACCGGCCCAACGAGGTGAGCGCTTATCTGAACATCGGGGAGGCGTACATGTCTTTCACCCCTCCACGACTCCAGGAAGCATTGGGTTACTACCAGAAAGCGTATGCCCTGGATCCCAAGAACTCGTGGACGGC
>JBKPEA010000078.1:0-35531 GCA_046728175.1 Thermodesulfobacteriota bacterium
GCACGACCACGCCGAGAGCAGCCACGATGGAGAGCGCGGCGAGGAACCAGAAGAGGATCGGCGGCATCAGTACGCTCCCCCGGTCGCCACGATAATGAACGCGGTCACCAACACGTTAACCAGGCCCAGCGGCACCAGCCCCTTCCAGCCCAGCCGCATCAACTGGTCATAGCGAAACCGCGGCAGGGTCCAGCGCACCAGCCCCAGGAACCCGCACACAATCACGACTTTGATCAAAAACGCGATCACTCCGAAGATTGATATCGCCAGCGGCGCGACCGCGAGAAAATGGCCGCCGGGGAGGTGGAATCCGTCCGGATAAAGCCACGGCACCTGCCACCCGCCGAGAAAAAACGTCACCAGCATCATCGCGACCAGCGCCTGCTCCGCGAAATCCGTGAACATAAAAGCTGCCTGTTTGCCGCCGGAATATTCCACCATGTAGCCAAGAATCAGTTCCGATTCGCCTTCCGGGAGGTCGAATGGAATCCGCTTGGACTCGGCGACGCCGGCGGTCAGCAACAAAACGAACGCGAGCGGCTGTACCAGGACTCCCCAACGCGGCAGAAACCCGAACCATACCCCGCCCTGCGCGCGGACCATCTCCTGCAGGTCCAAGGTGCCGTAGGTCATCACGATCGACACGATCGCCAGGCCCATCGCGACTTCGTATGAGATCATCTGGGCCGAGGCGCGAATGCCGCCGAGCAGGGCCCAGCGATTGTTCGAGGCCCATCCTCCCAGCGCGACGCCGTAAACCCCGAGGCCGATGGTCGCCAGCAGGTACAGCGCGGCGGCGTTCAGGCTGGTGGCCTGCAAGTTGAAAGTATGCCCGGCGATGGTGATCGTGTCGCCAAACGGAAAGACCACGAACGTGATCAGGACCGGAAACAGGGCCAGGAAGGGCGCAAGGCCGTGCAGAAAATGATCAGCTCCTTCCGGAACAAAGTCTTCCTTGGTGAAAAGCTTGAGCGGATCCGCGACCAGGGTATTCACGATGCCGAGGTTGGGCATCCCGAGCTTGCGACCCAGTCCGGTAATCGCGGCGCGGTTGGCACCGACTCGGTCCTGGATGAGCGCGCTCCCCTTGCGCTCGAAATAGAGCAGGAAAATCGCCAGCTGAAGTCCGACCAAAACCATAAAAATGGCCTTGATCGCACCGATCACCAGTTCAAGCGTCACGTTGAGAAAGCTCGTCGATCAGTTTTAAGGTGCTTTCTTCGGTCAGGTTTTCGTAGAACCGATCCTGATTGAGCTGCAACATCGGCGCGGTGCCGCACGAGGCGAGACATTCCGCCACCGCCAGCGTGAACTTGCCGTCCGGGGTGGTTTCATCGATTCCGATTCCCAGGCGCCGGCGAATGCAATCGACGATTTGATCCGCTCCGCGCAGCCGGCACGACAGGTTGGTACATACGTCGAGCAGGTACTTGCCGACCGGTTTCTGATGAAACATCGGGTAAAAGGTCACCACTGCCCGGACGTGCGCATATGGCAGTCCCAACAGGTCCGCCACATAAGCCTGTGCCTGTTCGCCGACCCAGCCAAACTCGCGCTGCGCAATCCAGAGCGTCGGCAGCAGCACCGCCTGACGCGTCGGGTAATGAGTAGTGAGCTCCTCGAATTCGCGGAGCCCCTGCTCGGAAAACTTTGCTTCGCGCGACTGCGCCATGGCGGCAGTACAAATCCTCACTACATTCAAGGCCGGAGCGCTCGGAATCTTATGATGAGTTACCGAATTCCCGCAACCCTGCCGCACGGCTATTGGCACGATCGTTTCGGAAACTTGCGGCTGTTGCGGGAACCGGTTATCTATCTGGCGCGAGCGGACGGACTTGGGTGGACCCGTCGGCGCGCGAATGTAACCGGGATGCGCGTAATTGCGGGACATGCTCACGGCCGTCGACTGAAGGCGCCCCGCGGGCTGGCGACGCGGCCGACTTCGGCGCGGGCCCGCGAGTCCATCTTCTCGCGCCTGCAGGTCCGCCTCGATTTCGACGGCGCGCGCGTGCTGGACATCTTCGCCGGCAGCGGATCGCTGGGCTGCGAAGCGCTCTCGCGCGGCGCCGCCAAAGTGACCTTCGTGGACTCGTCGCGAGCGGCAGTGCGATCAATTGAGAAGAATCTGCGTGCGATGGAGATGGCCGACCGCGGCCGCATACTTGCGCTGGATGTCTTCCGCGCGCTCGACAGCCTTGCCACGGAAGCAGCGGAGTTTGACCTGGTGTTTGTCGACGCTCCCTACCGAAACGACCTCAGCCACGAGGTCCTGCAATGCTTAAGCCGGCTTGGGCTGGCCGCAGCCGAAGGATGGATCGTCGTGGGCCAATCGAAACGAGCGCCCTCCGCGCCCGAGGCTCCCCAAGGACTGACCCGCCACAGCCTCGTAACCATTGGCGATCACCGGATCGCCTTTTACCGGCGACCGCCTGTGGCGGCGCCGAGTGGGAGTTGATGGGTTAGTAAAGATGGCTACCAAACCAAGTGGGCATACGCCGTCGGTCGCCGTTTATCCGGGTACCTTCGATCCGATTCACAACGGCCACATCGATGTTATCCGCCGCTGCGTGCAGTTGTTTGACGAAGTTATCGTGGCGGTCGCATACAACCCGCATAAGGAATCCGCCCTGTTCTCCGCCGACGAGCGGGTCGAAATGATCCGCGAAGTCATTCGCGACCTGGAGCCGCGCGCGCGGGTCGACAAGTTCAGCGGTCTGTCCGTGGATTACGCCGAGCGCATCGGCGCCAAGGCAATAATCCGCAGCCTGCGCTCGGTTACCGACTTTGACTACGAACTGCAGATGGTCAACATGAACAAGCAGATGAGGCCGAACATCGAAACGGTTTTCCTCTGCGCCAACCCGAAAGCGTTCTTCGTGGCCTCGCGACTCATCCGCGAGATCGCGAGCTACGGCCAGCGCGTGCCCGACCTGGTCCCCGAGGTGGTGATGAACCGCCTGCGCAAGAAGCTCGGCGTCGCCTAGGAATTTCAAAATCCGGGATCGCGTCAGATGTCCCGGCCTGGTTGGGGCAGTCTTACGATCCGATGAAATCTGCGCGGGCGGGAGGCGCCGCGAGTTTTTTCGTCCGCGCCGCACCGCTACAATCTTCTCCACGCCATGATCAAGCTCAATCGAAAAATCGCCAAGCTTAAACCCTCCGCGACCCTCGCCGCTGATGCGCGCGCGAAGGAGATGCGCGCGGCGGGGATCGACGTGATCTCGCTCGATGCGGGCGAGCCCGACTTTGACACGCCCGAGCGAATCAAGCTGGCTGCGCGCAAAGCGCTGGCCGAAGGACGCACCAAGTACACGGCGGTCAGCGGCATTCCCGAGCTCAAGAACGCGATCCGCAGCAAGCTCCGGCGCGACAATCAGCTTGACTACGATGCGAGCGAAATCATCGTGTCCGCGGGATGCAAACAGGCGGAAGCGAACGTGATCAACGCGCTGTTCGACGAAGGCGACGAGGTCATTATCCCGACGCCCGCGTGGGTCAGCTTTTCTGCGATGGTGGAGTTGGCGGGAGCGAAGGTGAAGTACGTGCCGTGCCCCGAGAGCACCGGGTTCCTGCTCGATCCGGACGCGCTCAAGGGTGCCATTTCGCCAAACACCCGGGGCATCATGCTGAACTCACCGTCCAACCCGACCGGCACCGTTTATCACACCGGGCAACTCACGGAATTGGCGCGCATCCTGCTCGAGACGGACCTGTGGGTGATGTCCGACGACGTCTACGAGCACATCTCGTATGACGGGCCGGTCCCACACCTGTTCCACATCGAACCGCAGTTGCGCGGCAAGGGAATCGTTTTCAATTCGCTTTCCAAGACCTACGCGATGACTGGATGGCGGGTCGGATTTGCGGCCGGACCCAAGGAAGTGATCGGGGCGGCCGGACGCCTGCAGAGCCAGAACAGCGGCAATCCGAACTCGGTCGCACAATTCGCCGCGATCGAAGCCCTCACCGGACCGCAGGACGAAGTGAAGAAGATGGCCGAGGAATTTCGCGCACGGCGCGAGGTGGTCGTGGAGCGGATTCGCAAGATTCCCGGCTTCCGGCTACCCAACGTACCCTCGGGAGCGTTCTACGCGTTTCCGAACGTGTCGGAATTGTTTGGCCTCTCCGCCGACGGGCGCAAGCTTACTGACGGCGATTCGGTGGCCGCGTTTCTGCTTGAGGAAGCCGAGGTCTCGACGGTCGGGGGCAACGACTTCAATGCCCCGGATCACATTCGCCTGTCATACGCGACCTCGCGCGAGAAGCTGACCGCCGCCTTCGATCGAATCGAACAAGCGGTAAAGAAGCTGGGCAAGTAGCTGATCGTTCCGCGGTGCTCGGAAGCCCGCGGCGGTCATTGCGAGCGAGGCTGCGGGCGTCGCGGGCGCGGGTCTGACTGGTTCAATTCATCCAGGGTCATGGCGAAGCTCGGCGCGAACGTGTCAAGAAAGTACGCGACCTCCGGAAGCCGGATCGACTCGACTTGCTGCTTCAGCACCGCCGCCGCTTTGGCAAAATCCTCGTTCCCAACCCGGATTTCCTCGACGCACTTGAGATAGGCGCAGAGCTTGTCGGCCGCGTGCACCACCTGCCACTCGGGCTGGTCAGCCTTCTCTTCGAACAGGAGCGGGCGAAAATCCTTCCTGATGGCCGGCGGGAGCATCGCGTAGAGTTTCTGCCGGGCGACTCCCCCTACTTCCAGATGGGCGCGGCGAATCTTGTGGCTGAAATGCTTTATCGGCGCCACCACGTCTCCGGTGAGCACCTCCTCGGCATCGTGAAACAGCGCCAGCGCCGCTGCCCGCTCCGGATTCACCGTGCCCTCGAACATACGATTGCGGATGACCGCGAGCGCATGCGCGATCATCGCGACCTGCAGACTGTGTTCCTGCAGATTCTCGTCATAGGTGTTGCGCATCAGGCCCCAGCGCCTGACGAATCTCATCCGCGACAGATATGCAAAGAAGTGACTCACGAGTGCGTCCTCTGAATTGGGAGCATTCGCCAGCGGCCGCCACCCGTCCAAGCAACCTTGAGGCGGCGGCCTCAGGACTTGGCCCATGGCGCGGGAAATTCACCCCGGTCGACGAACCGCACGTAGTCCGCAAGAATTTCCGCGTGGTCGAAGGCGAGCGGGGTGGGCAGATGCAACCGATCGAAGAGTCCCACGCCTTTCGCATCGTCGGCGGCGCGCGGAGTTCCGCTCGAGCGAGCAACATAGACCGCGGTGATGGTCTGGCCGCGAGGATCACGTCCGGGTCGGGAATAGATCCCGAGCAGTACACGCAAGGTGACCTTGAGCGAGGTCTCCTCCAACGCCTCGCGAACCGCCGCCTGCTCGACCGTCTCACCGAAATCGACGAAGCCGCCCGGAATCGCCCAGCCCAAGGGAAAATTCTTGCGCTCGATCAGAACGATTTTGTCGCCAATCTCGATGATCGCGTCGGCCGCAACCGGCGGGCTTTCGGGCTTGGGCACACCGTAACTGTATCACGAGCATCCCGGTTACGCAGGTTGCGCCCGCGCAACCCGCGCGTCGATGGCTAAAGCCGAGTGCGGATTTCTGAGCCCCTCCCGTGGTTGACAAGCGTCCGCGCGGACCACAAAGTTCGATCAAGTCATGCAGGTAGCGCGTCTCTACGATTTCGGCGACATCCGCGTCGAGGAAGACCCGCTCCCGCAGGTCGGCCCGGACGACATCCTGGTGCGAGCCAGCGCGTGCGGCATCTGCTCGGGCGACATCATGCCCTGGTACATTCGGCGCAAGGCGCCGCTGGTGCTTGGTCACGAGCCGGTGGGGGTGGTCGCCGACGCCGGCAGGTCGGTACGTGGGTTCCGGCCCGGCGAGCGGGTCTATGTCCACCATCATGCGCCCTGCTTCCAGTGCCCCGCGTGCGCGCGCGGCGAGTACGTGCAGTGCGCGACCTGGCGTGCTACCAACCTCAAGCCGGGCGGGATGGCAGAATATTTCCTGGTCAGTGCCGCCAACCAGCGCGACACTCTGAAGCTGCCCGACTCGGTCGATGACGCCAACGGCGTCCTGGTCGAACCCGCTGCCTGCGTGATCAAGTCCTTGCGCCGTTCCGGCCTGAAGAAGGGCGAATCCATTCTGATCATCGGGCTGGGAATCATGGGGATGATGCACGTGAAGCTGGCCCGCCACCTGGGCGCGGGCGTGATTATCGGAGCGGATCTATTCGAGCGGCGCGCCCGGCGCGCGCAGGAGCTCGGCGCGGATCATGGCCTGGTGGTTTCAGGCGACAATCTCCTCGAGCAGCTTCGTGAGCTCACCGACGGCGCGATGGCCGACGTCGTCATCGTGGGTCCCGGCACTGGCAAGGCAATCGCCACTGGAATCGCGGCGGCGGGCAAAGGCGCTACCGTGGTTCAGTTCACAGCAACGCCCCCCGAAGAAGAGATGATCGTGCGACCGCACGATCTGTATTTCAACGAAACGCGTTTAGTCCCCAGCTATTCTTGCGGACCAGACGAGACACGCGAGTCGCTTCGGCTGGTCGAACAGGGCGTGATTAGCGCCTCCGAGCTGGTAACCCATCGCTTTCCCCTCAACCAAATCATGCAGGCGTTTGCGACCGCGCAAAAACCCGAAGCGCTAAAAGTGGTGGTCACCTTCGGCGCCGATGGTGCATAGGCCGTCGCGCCGCGATGCATAGCCATGGCGCGCAAGCGTGTCAGCCAGAGCCGAGCCCGGAACCCGCCAGTCGTCCGGCGGTTCAAACCGAGCTTCCGCTGGAACGGTGTCGAACTGGAGCCTTACAAGCTCGCCGGTCATCGGGGCGGCGAGTTTCGCGGTGCGTCGCGCCAGGTCCTGATTGGAAACCTGGGCGAGCAGGTGAAATTCCATGTGCGCTACTTTGAACTCGAAGCAGGGGGCTTCACCAGCCTGGAACGCCATCGTCACGCGCATGTCGTGATCGGGCTGCGCGGCCGCGGACGCGTACAGGTCGCTGATCGGAAATTTGAGCTGGGACCGATGGATGCGATTTATATCGCTCCCGACCGGGCCCACCAGCTTCGCGCGTCCGGAGCGGAGCCGTTCGGCTTCTTCTGCATCGTAGACGCTAAACGCGATCACCCCCGTCCGGTCAGAGCGTAGCACTGAGTCGGCAAGTTCGATTTGCAGAGATCCGAACTGCTTCGGGAAGTTGAACGCCCCCTTGTCTTTTTCGCATCGCCGGCTTCAGTCCGATCTCGCAAGAAAGGCGCGCGCTTGTCTGATCTCACAGAGACGAGATCAACACGGAACCAAATAAAAAGGGCGGCCGCTTTTGGCAGTCGCCCTTTCTTCAATCAACAGACTGAGGTTACGGCGTGGTCGCGGGCGGTGCTGCGGGCGGTGCTGCTGCGCCACTGTCGCTAGGAGCGGGTGCGGCCTCTGCTGCCGCCTTCCTGTGACGGCGATAGGAACGACGGCCGCCTCGCGGCGAGGAGGCCATGCTCTTGGCAGCGATCGCCTCAGCGCGATCAGCCGCGGCCTTCGCATCGCTGGCCGCCTGCTCCACGCGGCTGGCCGCTGCCTGTGAGGAAGCAGACGCCTGCTGCGCCTTCTGGCTTGCCGCCTCTGCGCGGGAGGCAGCCTGGTCGGCGCGGTTGGCGGCGTTAATTGCGCGTTGCGCCGGATCTGGGGCTTGCGAGCAGCCAGCCATCAACGAAAGGGCTAATACAGCCCCGGCTAACCCAAGCAGTTTGCAAGATTTTGTGATTAACCCTTCCATTTTTTCCTCCTGAGAAACTTCCCTCCCGGCCCCGATGCTCAGCGATTAGGTGCCCGGTTTCGACTGAATTTTGTCTCAGATCCCTGGCTCCCATGCAAGCCTACACAACGCAAATGGCTACGGCAATGAACTTGTTCAAATACCAAGTCGCGATCATCTTCGCAGTATGGAGCCAAATAGTGTGACTGCAAGCTTAATTGACTACACATTATCGTTAATACTAAAAATCGTCGCCTCAATACTAAAAATCGTCGCCTCCGAAGTCATCCATACCGCCCATTCCACCCATCCCCCCGCCCATTCCTCCCATGCCGCCCATACCACCACCAGGGGGCATCGCGGGCATGGGAGCGGGCTTCTTCGGTTTTTCGGCGACCGCCGCCTCGGTGGTTATCAGCAGCGATGCTGCGCTCACTGCGTTTTCCAGCGCGCTGCGGACGACCTTGGCCGGATCGATGACGCCAGCGTCGTCGAGGCTTTCGAACTCCTCGGTGCGCGCGTTGAAGCCGAAATCGCCCTTGCCTTCCTTGACCTTGTTGAAGACGACGCTCGCCTCGTGACCGGCGTTGTGCGCGATCTGCCGCAGCGGCTCCGAAATTGCGGCAGCAACGATGCCCGCACCCACCTTGCGCTCCTCGGATAGTTTCATCGCTTCGACCGCGGGAATCGTGCGCACTAACGCCACTCCGCCGCCGGGTACGATTCCCTCTTCGACCGCGGCGCGCAGCGCGTGCACCGCGTCGTCCACCCGCGCCTTGCGCTCCTTGAGCTCCACTTCGGTCGCCGCGCCCACTTTGATGACGGCGACGCCGCCCGATAACTTGGCCAGCCGCTCCTGCAGCTTTTCTCGATCGTAGTCCGAAGTGGTGTCCTCGATTTGACGGCGAATCTGCTGAATGCGTCCCTCGATGTCGGCCTTCTTTCCGGCGCCACTGATGATGGTGGTGTTGTCCTTGTCGATCAGCACGCGGCGGCATTTGCCGAGAGTCTTCGGATCGATGTTCTCGGTCTTCATGCCCAGTTCTTCCGCGATCACGATGCCGCCGGTCAGAATCGCGATGTCCTGCAGCATCTCCTTACGCCGATCGCCAAATCCAGGCGCCTTCACCGCGGCGACCTTGAGCGTGCCACGCAGCTTGTTCACCACCAACGCCGCCAGCGCCTCGCTGTCGACATCCTCGGCGATGATCAGGAGCGAGCGTCCGGACTGCACCACGCTTTCCAGCAGCGGAAGAATCTCGCGCAGGTTCGAAAGCTTCTTCTCGTGCAGCACAACCAGCGGTTCTTCAAGCTCGCAGGTCAGTCGCTCGGCGTTGGTGACGAAGTACGGAGACAGGTAGCCGCGATCGAAACGCATGCCCTCGACGTGGTCGAGCACCGTATCCAGTCCGCGCGCCTCCTCGACCGTGATGACCCCTTCCTTGCCGACCTTGTCCATCGCGTCGGCGACCATCTTGCCGATAGTTTCATCGCCGTTGGCGGACACGGTGGCGACCTGTTGCATTCGAGCGCGGTCCTTGACCGGCTTGGCCATTCCCTTGAGAGCCTCCACCACCTTCTTGCAGGCGTCATCCATCCCGCGTTTCAGTTCCATCGCCGGGAATCCGGCGGCCAGCAGCCTGATGCCCTCGCGTACCATCGCACGCGCAAGCACGGTTGCGGTGGTGGTGCCGTCGCCGGCCACATCGGAGGTTTTTTGGGCGACCTCGCGGATGAGTTTGGCGCCCATGTTTTGGAAGCGGTCTTCCAGCTCGATTTCCTTGACCACCGTTACGCCGTCCTTGGTAACCGTGGGGGCGCCCCAGCTCTTCTGAATCATTACGTTGCGCCCCTTGGGGCCAAGGGTGATGCGCGCGGCTTCGGCGACCAGGGTGGCCCCGGCGACAATGCCCCGGCGGGCGTGTTCGTGCAGCTCAATGCTTTTCGCAGGCATCGGATCGTTTCTCCGTCATCGTTTATGGGTTGGATGTTGTATTCGCTCGCGCGTTTGGCAGTCGAGCAGCGCGAGTGCCAAACACAAGATTAAGCACCTCACCCGTCTTTGCAAGTGGTTCAGCCTTTAGTCAGGCGGCGATGCGTGTCAGGATGAGACCACATGCCGGCGGACAATACATCCCGACGCCCGACTGCTCTGCTGTTTGGTGTGACCTGCGTGCTTACCAGCCTTATCGGTCTGGCCATGGCGCGGGGGACCAGTGCGGCGCTGCCCGCGGAAAGCCGCGCCGCGTCTGTACGGGCCATAATACGTCTGGTTCAAGAAGAAGGTCCCGCGGACGATATCGACGTGCCACCGCAGGATGTGGATAAGTACATCAAAGTCTATCAGGCCATGCAGCACAACCGCAATTTGACGGTTGAGCAGGCGGCCGCGGTGCAGGGACTCAGCGTATCCGCTTTCCGCAGTCTCGAAGATCGCATCGAGCGCAATGATGCGCTGCGCGAGCATGTCCGCGATGCGTTGAAACCGCAAGCGTCTCCTTCGCCCTCCCACAAATAATGGATCGTAGTCAGGCACTGACGCCTAAGCGCAACTAACTAAAAATGGCGGAAGGGCTGCCGTCCTTCCGCCATTTTCTTGTCGGTAAAGATCAGGTTTTACTTCGTGACGGAGCTTGCGAAGTACGCCTCGAGGCGCGAAACCGCATCGTTCGCGCGGCGCACCGCATCCTCTGCCCCCGACGCTGCCTGGTTAGCCTGATTGGCGGCCGCATCAGCCTGAGTTGCCGAAGCCTCAGCCGAATTGGCAGCCGCCTCCGCTTGGGTGGCGTCGGCTTCCGCCTTCTCACTGGCGTTGTTTATGGTCCGCATGTCCGGTCCGCAGGCCGTCATCGCGAAAAGTGCAACCCCCGCAAGCAGATACAGCGTTGTTTTCATTCGACTTACCTCCTCAGTTCCGGTCCCACCAGCAGTTCAAGCTCTGTCGAAATGTCCAGACCAATTCTCTTCGGATGCCTGGAGCCTGAGGAATAGTTACAAATCGATTCACCCAACGCAAGCACGAACTCAGTACTCTCGACTCCTGGGCATTAGGTAAATCTGGAAAGGCTTAGTTGACAGGTAAAAGTTGCTACAGTTATCGTCCGATATGTAAGGAATCGAAAGTCTCCTCTTCGACGATCGATTTTCATTAAAAGACCAGGCTGGGGTACGGAATGTCTACCACCATAACGAGCGAATGCATCAACTGCGGTGCTTGTGAGCCAGAATGCCCAAACACTGCGATTTACGCCGGCGGAGTGGAATGGGAACTCAATGGCCAGGTGAGCCCTGCCATCGCGCAAGATATCTATTACATCGTTCCCTCCAAGTGCACCGAATGCGTCGGTTTTCATGATCACGAAGCATGCGCCGCAGTCTGCCCCGTCGATTGCTGCGTTCCTGACCCGAACAATCCCGAGACCCAAGCTGTGCTGCTGGGCCGCGCGCGGACCCTTCACCCCGACCTGACGATTCCCGACGACGCACCCTCGCGGTTCCTCAAGGAGGGCGGCGCACAACCTGCCCCGTCGGCTGCGGTCGCAGAGACGAATGGTACGGCCCCCGCTGCCGAGGCGGCGCCCAAGCCTGCGCCGGCTCCGGCAGCGCCCAAGCCTACGCAGGCTCCGGCAGCGCCACCCAAGGCGGCGCCCGCCGCGCCCGCGTCGAGCGCCATTGCCGCGCCGATCGCGATGGTAAACCTTCCCAAGGACGTCGGCGCTTTACCCGGACCGATCGGGGAGAAGCACTTCGAGGGCGAACTGAACGACGACTTTGAGACGGTGCTGGCCACCGTGGACACGGCGCCGGTGAAAGGCGCCCCTGGGCCGGTCCGGGTTGCTCTTCGCCTGCTCGAACCGGTTCTCGGCGCGATGCCTAATTCGACGAAAGCCACGCTCGAAGAGGCGGTCGGCTCGTCGTCGGGCTTTTCCCGCGCACGCTCGACCGCGCTCAACATCATCCTGAACCTTATCCTTTACCCGGCGATTCTGACCGCGGCCGCGGCGCTGCTCCTGGGGGATTCGGTGTTCTCAATAGCGACGCGCGGATGGATTTTCCTGGGAGTGATAATCGCGATCGTGGAAACGGTATGGCGTCTGCGGGAAGGAATTCTGCACGCCAAGCCGGCGAGCGAAATGATCTACCGCGCGGCGATTTACGGCCTTGCCATCGCCCCGCTCGGAGCGGTCCTGACACGCGGCGGTGCGAAGGGCCGCAAGGTCGAACGCAAGGTCGCGTTCGATGGCTTCCAGACCAATCTGCACGATGAGAAACTGGAGCGCGATCGCCGCTATGGCACCGTCTACACGGTCAAGGAGTATGCCAATGCGTACCTCGTCCGTCTTGAGATGCCGCGCACGCTGCCCGCGTCGTCCCTCAAGCGTCTGTGGAACCTGCCCGACGAAATGCCGGACTACGACTACAACATAGCGCTCGGAGACAACGTCCTTACCATTCACGCAAGCGTACGGGGCGAAGCGCTGCGGCGCCTCTCTTATGTCTCCTCAGCGTTTCCCGCCGACTTCATGACGCGTATCGAATTGGGTAAACAAGTCGCGGCGTTTAAGCATCGCCTTCGTGATAAGGTGATGGAGATCGTGGTCATCAAGGGCGAGACGGGCGAACTGAAAAACGCGGCATGACCTGGGTTGCGCCCGTCGCAGACGCGGACGGCTCACGAGCAGGACTCGGTGGTGTAAAACTCGATGGCGATCCATATTCGGGACGCCTCACCTCGCGACCTTCTTAGAATCGTCGAGATCGAGCAGCTCGCCTTCGCGACACCATGGAGCCTGGGTGCTTTTCGCCGCGAGCTTACCCTCCCCTTTTCCCGCTTGACGGTCGCCGTTTCGGGTGGGGACCGCGCGGCACCGCCCGATGGCTTCCTGTGTCGGTGGTTGGTGGCCGACGAATGCCACGTCCTCAACGTAGCTGTTCATCCCGAGCATCGCAGGTTCGGCTTGGGGGCTCGACTGCTCGCGGCCACGATTGCCGAGGCACGGCAAAAAAGTGCCGATGTGGTCACTTTGGAGGTCCGACGATCGAATCTTGCGGCCCGACATCTCTACCGGAAATTCGATTTTGAAGAACGTCGTTTGAGAAGACATTACTATGGGCCCGGGGAAGACGCGATTGTCATGGAACTTCGCTTATAGCGGTCAAAACTGGCCAAGTTTTCCAAACGTTGTTTTCTGACATTCGTTTTTCCCGCCATTTCGCATTCAGGGTTACAAAGACGCGGAGAGTGTGTCATAATCAATATGCCATCCAGGCATCATCAGAAAGGTAATGAACCCGGAGGGACATTAACCGGACTGAAATCGAACGCCTGTGAAGAGTGCCCCAGTATTCAGCGTGAAAGACTCTCACCTCTCATTCAAAAAAGGCGAAAAGGTTGTTTATCCCGCTCACGGAGTCGCGATTATTGACGATATTCAGATGCGGGTAATCTCCGGTACCGAGCGCAAGTTTTACATGCTGCGAATTCTCGGTGCCGAAAAGATGACGATAATGATCCCCACCGAAAACGTGGAGCAGGTCGGTCTGCGCCGGGTTATCGGCAAGGATATGGTCGACAAAATCTACCGGATTTTGCGCCAGCGCAAGGTCGAGGTGGATACGCAGACCTGGAATCGCCGCTATCGCGAGTACACGGAAAAAATCAAAACCGGTTCCCCGCTCGAAATCGCTAAGGTTCTCCGCGACTTGCTGGTTCTCAAGGGTGACAAGGAACTGTCGTTTGGCGAGCGCAAGATGCTCGATACTGCTCGCAGCCTGCTGGTAAAAGAGCTCTCTATCGCGAAATCGCACCCTGAAGAAAAAATTATGGAAGAGCTCAGGACCATTTTCGCCAACTGACGCGAGAAGGTCTATTCAGGATGGACTCCAAGGGATCGGCTAATCACCGATCCCTTTTTGTTTCCGCGAGAAGTCCGCGCTAAGAAAAGGGCCCGTGATGAAGAGAGTGGGGCGAGGGGCTTGGCTGCTGGCGGCCGCCGTCTTCGGCGCGGTGGTGCTCTCAATGGCCGCGTTCGCGTCCGGAACAGCGGATAAGCGCTGCGATGAATTCATGAGCGACCTGCGCGGCGGCCACTTCGAGGCAGCCACCGCACATTTCGATAGCGCGGTGAAGGCCGCGTTGAGTCCCCAACAACTGGGCGCACTCTGGCAGGGGCAGACCGCGGCCAATGGCAAACTCGTGAGTTGGGGAATTACCCGGCGAAGCTCGCTGCGCGGCCAGGATATCGTATTCGCCCCGCTTAAGTTCGAACGCAATTGGGACCTGGCGTTGGTACTAGCGGTCAATTCTCAGACTGGCGACATTTCCGGGATACACTTTGTTCCGGATCCTCCGGCCAGCTCTCCGCCATACGCGGCAGTAAACAGCTTTCACTCGATCGACATCCATGTCGGTACGGCGCCTTACCTGTTGCCCGGACTTCTGACGATTCCGGCCAACGGCAGGGGTCCGTGGCCCGCAGTCGTGTTGCTGGGGGGTTCGGGACCCAACGATCTGGACGAGAGTGTGGGACCCAATCATATCTTCAAGGACATCGCCGAGGGTCTGAGTTCGCGCGGAATAGTGGTGCTGCGTTACGACAAGCGCACTCATGATTATGCCGCGAAGATGGATTTGCAGCTCATCACGGTTAAAGAAGAATATCTGGACGACGCGATTGCGGCGGTCAACCTATTGCGCTCGCGGCCGGAGGTCGCCGGCAATCAGATTTTCGTCGCCGGACACGGTCTCGGCGCAACGATCGCTCCCGAGGTTGCGCTTAAAGTTGCTCCGGCGCAGGGGTTGATCCTTCTCGCCCCCAGCGGCCGAAAGTTCGGGGCAATGACCGTTCAGCAGATGCGCTTTCTTGAGGAAGCTTCGCATAAGCAGTTGGACGAACTGGAACAGAAGGCCAACCAGCTGGACAACCACCTCATGCCATCCACCGAGAACTTCCTGGGGGCGCCGGCGTCCTATTACTACGATCTCGAGGCGCGCGACGAGGTCGCGATGGCACGCCAACTCCGCATACCTATCCTCATTCTTCACGGCGGACGCGACTACCAGGTCATCGACCACGACATCGAGCACTGGCAGGAGGGCCTCAAGGGCGTCGATCACGTTCGCGTCGAGACCTTCCCGGCACTAAATCATTTGTTTATTGCCGGGACTGGAAAGCCCAACAAGCAGGAGTACGGCCAGCCCGGGCACGTCGATGTAAAGGTCATCGACGCGATGACCGCATTCATCGAACACCCACTTGCCAACTGACCGAGATGAAGGCCTCGGCGATCATTGTCGCGGCGGGAAGCGGTAGCCGGCTCGGTCGCAGCGAACCCAAGGCCTTCGTCGCGCTCGCGGGTCGCACCATGCTTTCCTGGTCGCTCGCGACGATCGCGCAGGTGGCGGCAATCGAGGAAGTTGTCATCGCGGTTCCCGCCCGATGGGAAGCCGCAACGCGAAGCGAAGCTTCCACCCTCTCGATTCCGGTGAAAATCACCCGCGGGGGCGCCGAGCGCCAGGATTCCGTGCAAATTGCGCTCGCGCTCACCTCTGCGCAAAGCGAACTGGTCGTCATTCACGACGCAGCGCGTCCTTTGGCAAGCGCGCAGATGTTCGAGGCATGCCTGGCTGCGGCCAACCGCGCCGGCGGTGCGATCGCGGCAATACCGGTCGCCGACAGCCTGAAGCGAGTCGACGCCGGCCACGCGGTAAGCGCCACCGTCCCTCGTTCCGACCTCTGGCAAGCACAAACACCCCAAGCGTTTCGTCGCGCACTGATAGTGGCCGCCCACGATCGCGCGATGCGAGATCATGTAGCCGTGACCGACGACGCAGACCTTGCCGAACGCATCGGCACCCGGGTCGAAGTAGTCGAGTGCACCACCCCAAACCTGAAGATTACGACCGAGGCTGACCTGGAGCTGGCGACGGCGCTGTTAGAGCGGCAGAACCGGAAATAAAACTTGGGAGAGCCTAAAGCAGCGGGGCAATCCGGCTCGCTGATCTAACCCCTCGGTGGTGAACCTGCGGGAGTGACGATTCCCTCGTTGAGCGATCCCGAGCGAAACCCCTTCAGGTCAATCGTCACAAACCGGAATCCTATGCGTTTCAGCTCCTGCTCCACGGTGGCGCGAATTTCCGGCTCGAACACGCGCGCGATTTGATCGCGCTCCAATTCGATCCGCGCGACTTCGCCGTGATAACGCACCCGCGCTACACGGAATCCGAGCGAGTGCAGGAGCTTCTCGCCCTCCGCCACCTTGCGCAGTCCCTCGGGGGTAATCTCGGTGCCATAGGGAAAGCGCGAAGACAGACATGGCGACGCGGGCCGGTCCCAGGTCCGCAAGCCCAGCGAGCGCGACAATTCGCGAATCTCCGCCTTGCTCAACTCAGCCTCGACCAGGGGGTGGTGTACCCGCCGTTCGGCAGCCGCTTTCATCCCGGGCCGGTAGTCGTGAAGATCGTCGAGGTTTAGCCCGTCGACGATGTCGCCGATCCCCAGGGCAGCCGCCCGCGCTTCGCAGACCTCGAAGAGGTTGGTCTTGCACAGGTAGCAGCGATTGATCGGATTGGCCGCGTAGCCGGGAATTTCCAGTTCATTGGAATCGATCACCAGATGTCGCACGCCGATCTCGGCGGCCATCCTGATGGCGGTGTCGCGATCCTCATCCGGCATCGTGGGGGAAGTGGTGGTCAGCGCGATCACCCGCTCGCCAATCGTGTCACGCGCCACCCTGAGCACAAATGTTGAATCGACCCCGCCCGAAAACGCGACCAGCACCGATCGCATCGGCGCGAAGATCGCGCGGAGCCGGTCGAGTTTCTGCCGCAGCTGCTCGGTCATCGGGATCAGATTCCTTCTGCCTGAAACAAGTCGGTGGTCAGATAGCGCTCTCCGGTATCACAGAACACCACCGCGACGACTTTCCTCTTGCCCAGACGCTGCGCGATCTGCAGGGCTGCGCAACAATTCGCTCCCGATGAGATCCCGACTAGGATTCCTTCCTCGCGTGCGAGGCGCCGCGAAAATCCCGCCGCGTCCTCGTCGCTCACCTTGATTATTTCATTGTACGAGTCGGTGTCGAGGTTTTTAGGCACGAAGCCGGCCCCGATTCCCTGGATCTTGTGAAAGCCGGCTTCTCCGCCCGACAGCACCGGCGAATTTGCCGGCTCAACGGCGACCACCAGCACCGGGTTCTTTGAATGCTCGTGCAGGTAGCGGCCCGCTCCGGAGATCGTACCACCGGTGCCGACGCCCGAGACGAACGCGTCGATCTTTGGCAGCTGTTCCATCAGCTCGGGCCCGGTCGTCCGATAGTGCATTTCGGGATTCGCGGGATTGCTGAATTGCTGCGGCATGAAGTAGCGGGGATTTTCCCGGCACAGCTCCTCGGCCTTGGCTATGGCGCCGTGCATCCCACGCGTGTCGGGCGTGAGCACGAGCTTGGCTCCGTACGCGACCAGCAACGAGCGTCGCTCCTCGCTCATGGTGTCCGGCATCGTGAGAATTAAGTTGTAGCCCTTGACCGCCGCAACCAGCGCCAGGCCGATTCCGGTATTGCCCGAGGTGGGCTCGACGATGGTGTCGCCCGGCTTGATGCGCCCGCTCTTCTCGGCATCCTCAACCATCGCCAGACAAATCCGGTCCTTGACGCTGCCACCGGGGTTAAAATTTTCGAGCTTGGCCCAGATCTCGGCGTCGTCCTTTCCGGGAATCCGGTTAAGCCGGACCACCGGCGTGTGCCCGACGAGCTCCAAAGGAGAATGCGCAACGCTGATCGGCATGCTTCAATTTTAGCGGTATTTGAGTCCGCTTTGCGACCTGACCTCACGATCTCGGCACATTTCACCGATTTCGCAGAGCTTAACCTCGACCATCCACCGTAATCGGTGGATGACCGCTCCGATGCTAGACTCGCCCGCGATGCGGTTGCTGGTGATTTTTCCAGGCGCGCTCGGTGACCTCATTTGCGTGGGACCCGCACTGCGCGCCATTGCGCGCCGTCATCACGACGCCAAGCTTGAGTTGATGGGGCGCCCGGAGCTGGCGCGCTTCGCGGTCGGCAGAATGAGCATCGACGCCGCCTATTCGATCGATCGCCGTGAAGTCAGCTCCCTGTTCCGTGACGACGCCGGAGCGGAGCCGGCTACGCACGCATTCTTCGGTCAGTTCGGCAAGATCTATTCGTTCTTCAGCGCAGACGACCACAACTTCCGTCGATCTCTCAGTGCCGCCGCTTCCGGCGAGGTCTCATTTCACCGCTTTCGCCCCCCGGGCGATGGCCACCTGAGCAAGCTCTATCTCGATTCCATCGGCGCCTCCGGCGAACCGTTGGAATCGCGCGTCGACCTGGCAAGGTCTGATTTCGACTCTGCCGATGAAGTATTACATCGTGTGGGCGCGGCGCACGGCAACTTCTGCCTCGTTTTTCCGGGCAGTGGAAGTCTGACCAAAAACTGGCCTCTGGATCGATTCGTAAAGCTCGCCAGCGACGTCTCCTCCTTAGTGAAACCGATCGCAATACTCGGTCCCGCCGAACCCTCCATGGAACCGCGCTTTCAAGAGTGCCAGGTCGCCGCGCTGAAGGGCCTCGAGCTGGAAGTCGTTGCGGCGCTGGCCCACCGCGCGCGCGCTTTTGTCGGCAACGATTCGGGGGTGTCCCACCTGGCGGCCGCAGCGCGGGCTTGGGGCGTCGTGATTTTCGGACCGACCGATCCCATCCGATGGCAACCACTCGGCGAGGTAACCGTCCTTCGCCGGAAGCCGCTTGAGGCGCTTACGGTTGGCGAAGTTTTGCAGGCTCTCCGCGCCCGCCTCGTCTGATGGGGGCTTATGCCGAGGGAGCCGTGGCCCGTTTTGATCTGATGGTGGTTCGCCTGGTGTATGATTACATTGACTGTAAAAAAGGCGTGGCGTAGCTTCGAGATCGCGATTTTCGGCGCTTCTCGCTCAGGACAGCTCCAAAATCATGAACAGTTTTATCAAAACAACGTTCCTGCTTGGTGTGATGACCGGTCTGCTGATGCTTATTGGTGGACTGCTCGGCGGACGCGACGGGGTCGTGATTTTTTTCGTCATCGCCGCGATAATGAACTTCGTCAGTTACTGGTTTTCCGACCGAATAGTGCTCCGAGCCTACGGCGCGAAACCCATCGACGCCAGCGACGACCCGGAGCTCTATTCGATCGTAAATGAAATTGCGCACTCGGCCGGCATCCCGATGCCGCGGCTTTTTCTGATTGACTCCGATACCCCCAACGCCTTTGCTACCGGGCGCAATCCGCGTCACGCGGCGGTCGCGGTCACGCGTGGCATCAGACGCATCTGCAATCTCGAGGAATTGAAGGGCGTGCTTGGCCACGAGCTGTCCCACGTCATCAACCGCGACATCCTGACCAGTTCGATCGCCGCGACTCTGGCGGGTGCGATCATGATGATCGCCCGGATGGTACAATGGGGCGCAATTTTCGGTCTCGGCCGGCGCGACGAGAATGACCGCGGCGGGGCCCTCGGCCTCATCGTCATCGCGGTGCTCGCTCCGATCGCGGCCCTCCTGATTCAACTTGCGATTTCTCGCACCCGCGAGTATCAGGCTGATGCGAGCGGCGCCCGCCTGACCCACAATCCCGTCAATCTCGCTAACGCGCTCCGCAAGCTGGAAGCCTCCAACGAGCGATTGCCCCTCAATGCGAGTCCAGCCACCGCTCATCTGTTTATCGTTAACCCGCTCAGCGCGAAGGGAATTACCCGGCTGTTCTCAACCCATCCGCCGATCGAAGAACGGATTCGCCGCCTCGAGCAGATGAGGATCACCTCCTAGCCGGCAAACCATGGCATCGGAAGAGAAAGACAAGGGCTTTACGGTTCAGGACCGGCGGCGCTTCTCGGCCGAGGGCGAGGCCAAGGCCCAGGGCCCCCCGGAAGAAAGCCCGACGCCGGCCGCCGCTTCCCCGCCCAAGGCTGCGGCCGCCGAACCGCGGGGCGGTACCGAACCAGGGCCGCTTGCGGAACCGGAAGTTACCTTCACCACCTTCGTGGTGGGTCTCTCGACCCAGGCCCTGGCGGCTCTGGGCGAAATCTCCGATCCTGTTTCGGGCGCGCGCGGTAAAGATTTGCAGGCGGCGCAGCAGCTGATCGATATTATTGGAATGTTGCGGGAGAAAACCCGGGGCAATCTCGATCCTGACGAAGATGGATTGATCGAAGCGATACTCTTCGACCTTCGTATGAAATACGTTGAACTGGCGAGACAATCGGCCCGGTAAGGTCGCGGCGGCCGCCTCTTTTGCAAATGCAGTTTAAGCTGATTCGATTGTTTGCGGCGGTGGCCGCGCCGGCTGCGCTGATTTTTTTCTCGGCTGCCGGTTCCGCCTCGGAAATACAGTTCTGGACCGAGACTGCGGACAGCGGCCACGTGGCCAAGGCTCAGACCCTACCTGACTTTGCCGATCTCGCCGCCAAACTCAGTCCTGCGGTGGTCAACATCTCTACCGAGGGGACCGAGCAGGGGAGCGGTGAGGGCGAGTTCTCGCCTCCCTACGGGCATCAGCATGGCAAATCGCTCGGTTCGGGGTTTATCGTTTCCAAGGACGGTTACATTCTGACCAACGATCACGTGATCGAGAATCCCAACAAGGTGACGGTCACGCTGCAGGATGGCCGCAACTACAGCGCCAAGGTCATCGGGGGCGACACCAAGACCGACGTGGCATTGCTCAAAATCGATGCGGGTCACGACCTGGCGGTTGCGCCGCTGGGAAATTCCGACGAGCTCAAAGTCGGCCAGTGGGTGATGGCAATTGGTAATCCCTTTGGCTTCGATCATACCGTGACCGTGGGCGTGGTCAGCGCCAAGGGCCGCTTCCTTCCCGACAGCGTCGATCAGTTCATTCAAACCGATGCCTCGATTAATCCGGGGAACTCGGGCGGCCCGCTGATCGATCTGAGCGGCGGTGTGGTGGGCGTTAACGCCGCCATCTATACGAGCACCGGCAAGAGTATGGGCATCGGCTTTGCCATCCCGATCAACTTGGTCAAGGAAGAACTTTCCGAGCTTCATGAGCACGGCAAGATCAAGCACGGATGGCTGGGCGTCATGATCCAGGAGGTCACGCCCGAACTGGCGGAGTCGATGGATCTCAAGGACGCGCGGGGCGCGCTGGTCGCCGAAGTGCTAAAGGACAGCCCCGCCGCACTTGCCGGCGTCAAGCGCGGCGATGTGATCGTCGAATTCGATGGTCATCCGATCAAGGATCGCCGCGAACTGCCGCTGCTGGTTACCCGAACACCCCTCGGCAAGACCGTCACCTTCAGGATAATTCGCGACAAGCAGCAAAAGGATCTCGTCGCCAACATCACCGAATCTCACGAAGCCGAGCTCGCGGCTGCCGAGAGTCAACCGAAGATGACGGCGGGTACGCGCTCGTCATTCGGGCTGCGGGTGCAGGACTTGAGTCCGGACCTGGCGCACGAGCTTGGGCTCGATAGCGGCGTGGTGATTTCCGGCGTCGAGCCGGGCAGCCGCGGCGACGAGGTCGGATTGCAGACCCGCGACGTAATTCTGGAAGTAAATCGATCGCCGGTGAAGGACGTGAGTTCCTATCAGCAGGCGCTCAAGGCCGGCGGCAAGGGAAGCATCGTCCTGCTGCTGGTCAAACGCGGAGACTCGACCCTCTACTTCGCGCTTAAGCCCGAAGCCTGACCGCGCGATCTTCGCCAATCCATGCCTGCTGAGTCTAAGCCGCAAGCACGACGCCCATGGTCACTGTTGCGCATCGCCAAGGTGGTGCTGCTGCTCGGGCTTGCCCTTATCCTCTTTATCCTTCCCCCCACGCTCTACTTCTTCTTCACGTACTACCACGACCTCGAGCAGGAAGTAGTTACGCGTATGTCGGGCAAGCGCTGGAACATTCCCTCGCGCATCTACTCCGACTCAACCATCATCTATCCCGGACTGAGTCTTAAAGACCTGGGGTTCTTCGAGCGGCTCGCGCGCCTTAACTACCATCGCATCGAACCCGGCCAGGTCAACACCCGCGGCGAGTACAGTTATGATGCCCAGTCGGGCAAACTCGAAATTTTCCTGCACAGCTTCCTGTACCCCTACCACGAGTTCGGCGGCGAGCTGGTCGAAGCCAGCCTGTCCAGGAACGAGGTCATCCAGTCGATGCGCGATCCCGGCACCGGCAAGCATGTCTATTCGATGGAGCTGGAGCCCGAACTGATCAGTGGAATCTTCGAGGGCAACTGGGAGCAGCGCCGTCTGGTGCGGCTGAGCCAGATTCCCCCCGCGCAGGTCGATGCGATCCTGGCCGCGGAAGATCATCGCTTCTACGAACACCACGGGGTCGACCCGGTCCGGATTATCAAGGCCGCGATGGTTGACCTGACTTCGCATACCATTCGCCAGGGTGGATCCACCCTCACCCAGCAGTTGATGAAGAACTTCTTCCTGAGCAGCGAGCGCAGCTACCGGCGCAAGATTAAGGAAGCCGTGATGGCCTACATCGCGGAAAGTAAATACTCGAAAGACGAAATCCTCGAGAACTATATCAATGACATCTATCTGGGCCGGCGCGGCCAGGAAGGGATCTACGGGGTCTGGGAAGCATCCGAATACTATTTCTCGAAAGACCCCCGGGATCTGACTCTCGGCGAAATGGCGACCATCGCGGGAATGATAAGTTCACCCAACCGGCTTAACCCGTTGCGGCACCCGGACCTTGCCCGTCAGCGGCGCAACGAAGTACTCGCCGCAATGCTCCAGGAAGGTTACATCAGCAAGGCCGCCTATGACGCCGCGGTCACCGAGCCGCTGCGAGCGCGCGAGGTGTATACCGAGAACAACGACGCGCCCTACTTCGTTGACTATGTAAAGAAGGAGCTCGCCGATCGTTACCCGGCCGGCGTTCTGACCGCCGAGGGGCTGCGGATTTTCACCACCCTCGACGTCCACATGGAGAAGCTCGCGGAAAAGGCAATTCGCGGGAACCTGGCGAACCTCGAAGCCAAGTATCCGCGCCTGGCGCGCAAGGAGGAAAATCAGCGGCTCGAGGAGTGCCTGGTCTCGCTGGAGGCGCAAAGCGGCAAGATCCGCGCAATGGTTGGGGGACGCGACTACCGCCAAAGCCAGTTCAATCGCGTCACGCAATCGAAACGACAGCCGGGCTCTGCCTTTAAACCGTTCACCTATCTGGCCGCATTCCAGGAGACCCTCGATGGCGGCCCCGTAAAGCTGCTGCCGACCAGTTATATTGACGACGAGCAATGGACCTGGCAGTACGCCGACAACATGAGCTGGTCGCCGCATAACTACAAAGACCGGTACTTCGGACGTGTGACGCTGGTACAAGCGCTCGAGGAATCGATGAATGCAGCGACCTCGAAAATTGCCTTCAATATTGGGCTCGATCGGGTACTGGAGATGGCCAAACGGATGGGCTTTGGCGATCTGCCCGCCTACCCGTCAATCGTGCTCGGGGGAATAGAAGTATCGCCGATGCAGCTCGCGACTGCCTATTCGATAATCGCCGACTACGGAATGTCAGTTCCGCCGTTTGCGATCACTGCCGTGGTCGATGAGAACGGCAAGGTGGTGGAGGGCCACGAACTCATTGCCGAACAGGTAATCTCACCGGACCTCGGATACATGGGACAGTTCATGCTCGAGCAGGTTATCAATCACGGCACTGGCTATCCCGCGCGTCAGATGGGCTTCAAGCTTCCGGCGGCCGGAAAGACCGGCACCACCAACGACGAGAAGGATGCGTGGTTCGCGGGCTTCACGCCCAACCTGCTCACCGTGGTGTGGACCGGCTTCGACTCCAAGGAAGATCTCAACCTTACCGGCGCCCAGGCTTCACTGCCCGCATGGACCACGTTCATGAAGTCTGCAACGGCGTCGCGCCCGGTGCTCGACTTTACGGTTGCGCCGGGAATCGTCGAGGAGCGAGTCGATCCGCTCACCGGCTACAAGGCGAGCCCCTGGTGCCCGGTGACTGCCGACGGCGTCTTTCCGCGCGGGACCGAACCGACCGAGATCTGCCCCGTTCACAAGCCCGGAACGATCGCAGCGTCCGATCATGCGTTGCCACCGGCGCCCGATGCTTTGACTGACCCCAACGACTGACGTTACCCTCCGTCTACTTGCTGGTTCACCGTCGACCAATTTTTGTTGCGTTCGTCCTGTTACTCATCTGCGCTCCGCCCCGGGCGAGTGCCGGCGGACCGATCGAGCGTGCGCGTTTTCAGGAAGAATCCTTTCCGGAGGCGAATCTGACGCCCACTCCCACGCCCACGCCGACCCCGGAGCCTGGCAGCGAAACCTCAAGCACTCCTACGCCGAGTCCGGCGCCAACGACTTCCGAAGTTTTCCCGGAGCCCACCGTACAGCCGACTTCAGCCGAACAGCTCCCGCCCCTCGAGCCGGGATCCGTGACACTTTCTCTACGGGTCAGCGACTCGTCATTGCAGGGCCTCATTACCAAGGAACAGAATCCGGCGCGGGCCGCCTCGATGAGAATCGCGGAGCAGGCACGGACCGAACTCCTGGACGGCCATCCGGACGAGGCGAGCCGCGACCTGGAGCGCGCAGTCTCGATCGATCCGAGTGATCCGTACGCGTATTTCTACCTGGGCCGCGCTTATATCGCGAAAAAGAATTATTCGCAGGCGATGACCTTCCTGAAGCGAGCGGAAATCGGATTTGGAAGCCGCAATCCGCTGTGGCTGAGTGAGACGCTCGGCTTCGAGGCCCGGGCTTACGAGGAGTCAGGACACGACACGGCCGCGGCCGCAACCTATCAGCAGGCGCTGCAGGTGAATCCCGGAAATCTGATGGCACGAGTTGGCTACACCCGGCTAGCACCGTCGCTGTCCCCGCCCGAAGGCGCCCCTGCCGCCGGCGCAGACGCACCGCCACCCGCGGGCGCACCCATCCCCGGACCACCGGCCTCTTCTCCCCCTCCTCCACCGCCCAACTCTCCACCAGCACCCTCGGACGACTGAGTCTTTCTCGCGCGAAGAGCGCTTAGTATTCTGAGCAGATATCTTACTCGCACGACGCTGCGGCGGTCGTCCTCTGGTCTGTTCCGTGGCTAGCGGACCGCGCACGCAGCGCCAGTGAAGTGATTCAAATCAGATTGCAATGACTACATTTTCCTGAAAGCCCGCGATGCGGATACTGGGAATCGAATCTTCCTGCGACGATGCGGCCGCAGCGGTCGTCGAAACCATGAGCGCCAGCATCGCGAGCGTCCGCTCCAGCGCGGTAGCTAATCAGGACGACATTCACCGCGCTTACGGCGGCATCGTTCCCGAGCTCGCTTCGCGAAATCACGTGATCACGATCCTGCCCGTGGTTCAGCGAGCGCTTTGGGGCGCCGGGGTTTCGCTGGACGAGATCGGCGGAATCGCGGTGACGCGCGGCCCCGGACTGGTCGGCTCGCTCCTGGTGGGCCTGATGTGCGCGAAAGGAATCGCGCAGGCCACCGGGATCCCGATGGTCGGCGTCAATCACATCGAAGGTCACCTGCTTGCCCCGCTGCTCGAAAATCAAATCGCGATGCCCTATCTCGCGCTGGTGGTCTCCGGCGGGCACACCGCCCTGTTCTCCGTTGAGGACTATGGGCGCTATCGGAAGATCGGGTCCACGCGCGATGACGCGGCCGGCGAGGCCTTCGACAAAGTCGCCAAGCTGATGGGCCTGGGATATCCGGGCGGCAAGGTCATCGACGATCTCGCCAAACGTGGCAATCGCCGCAGTGTCAGAATTCCGCGGGCGCGCGTGAAAGGCGCCCCGCTGGACTTCAGCTTCTCGGGGGTAAAAACCGCGGTCGCGACTTTCCTGCGCAGTCACGATGCGCGCGCAACCCGCCCGGAAGACCTGGCCGCGTCCTTCCAGGAAGCGATCGTTGACATGCTGGTCGCGCCGACCCTGGCAGCGGCCCGCGAAATCGGCGCGAGCGTCATCGCACTGACCGGCGGGGTGGCGGCGAACTCGCGCCTGCGCGAATGCCTCACCGCGGCGGCCGCCGACGAGGGTCTCAGGGTGATCGCACCCTCACTCAGATACTGCACTGACAACGCCGCCATGATCGCGCTGGCGGGTGGCTGGCGCCTCCTTAAGGGCGACCACGACGATCTGACCATGGACGCGGCAGCGAACCTCCCACTCTAACTCAGGGGACAGTCGGTGCGGCCCGGCCCCCGACCGTTGATGGCGGACGGATCTGGTCCACGCGAAGGGCTTTCCTGTGCCGGCCGACTCTCACGATTCCCATCGCTCCCCTTACTTTTCAGCGAAGACCTTTGACGCTACCGTGAAGCCAACCATGGCACCACGAAACCTCCGCCCGCTCCGCACGGCCGAGCACCGCGCGCTGCCTGCCGGCACCGCGCTGACCACCATCGGAGTCCGCCCCCGCAAATCGCGCGGTCAGAATTTTCTCGTGCAGGTGGCGGTAGCAAACCGCATCGTCGCCGCCGCACGCCTCGCCCCCGACGACCGGGTCCTCGAAATCGGCCCGGGACTCGGAATCCTGAGCGAACGCATCGCAGCACACCCGCTCTCCAAGCTCACCCTGGTCGAGCTCGAAGCTTCGCTCGCCACGCAACTCGAACAACGCTTTGCGGGTGATCGTCGCGTACGCATAGTGAACGCCGATTTCCTGAAATCCGATTTCGCCGCGCTCTGCGATCGCGTGCCGACCAAGGTAATCGGCAACCTGCCCTTCAACGCCGCCGCGGCAATTCTCTCCCGGCTGTGTACCTACCGGGCAGGAATCTCGCGGATGGTGCTGATGTTCCAGCGCGAGGTCGCCGAGCGGATTCGCGCCCACGTCGGGGAGCCATCGTACGGCGCGCTCACCGTGTTCACCGCACTCTATTTCAGAGTGGAATCCCACTTCCGGGTCTCCGCCGGCAATTTTCATCCGCGGCCCCGGATCGATGCCGAGGTCCTGGTCTTTGAGCCGCACCCGCGCCCGATCTTTAATGCGGAAGAGGAGTCGGCCGTGCTCGAAACCATCCGCGCCGCGTTTGCCGCGCCGCGCAAGACTTTGCGCAATTCGATTGCGCACGCGCTGCGCCTCGGCACGGGCCCGGTCGACGAAACACTGCGCGCGGCCGCGATCGATCCGGGCGCCCGCGCCGAGACGCTCACGAGTCCCGACCTCGTGCGCCTCGCGCGCCGGCTGCGGCCGCTCCTTGCGGGATCCAATGCCTGAACTCCCGGAGGTCGAATCACTCAGGCAACGTCTGCAGCGCAGCGTGGTCGGCAGGACGATTGTGGGCACTCGAATAGGCCGTCTGCCCCTGCGCCGCAAGGCGACTACCAACTTCGGCCCGCGCATCCGGGGGCGGCGGATCGAGAAGATCGGGCGGCGCGCCAAGTACCTGATTCTGGATCTCGACGGCGAGGCCGTGATCCTGATTCACCTGGGGATGAGCGGGAGCCTTACCTGTCGCGACCGCGATTTCGATTCCTCGGAGTTCGACCGTCGCCACGATCATGTCGAGTTCCGGCTCGACAACGGGACCCGGCTGGTCTTCAATGACCCGCGCCGCTTCGGAATCGTGTGCCTGGTCGCGCGCGCCGCCCTTCCCGCTCTGCGCGAAATGAAAGGGCTTGGGCCGGAACCGCTCTCGGATGAGTTTAACGCCGACTATCTGGCCGCCCGGGTGCGGGGTCGCAAGCTCGCAATCAAGAACCTGATCATGGATCAGCGCATCGTCGCCGGGGTCGGCAATATCTACGCCTCCGAGGTGCTCTATCGCGCGGGCGTCCGTCCGACTCGCCGCGCCGGCCGCCTGAAACGCGAGGAGATCGCGCGCGTCGCCCAATTCATTCCGATAATCCTGCGCGACGCGATTGACGGGCGCGGCACCACGTTTCGCAACTATCGCGACTCGGAAGGCCGCCCGGGAGCTTTCGCGGATCGCCTGCAGGTGTATGGCCGCGCGGGGGAAAAGTGCTACCGATGCTCAACCCCGATCAAAAACGTGGTGGTAGGCCAGCGCGCCAGCTTCTACTGTCCAACCTGCCAGAAATGAATAACCGCACGCCGCGCGCCGAACTGATCATTCGCTCCCCCCATCAGAAGGGCTCGTGTCGAAGCAGGCGGGGAAAAACAGGCTCCGCGTCGGATGGGGGAGACCGGGTTTTTTGGAGATTCCGGGGTGGTCGGGGGATGAAGCGGTTAATTTTCCTTACCGCAGGATTTGGTGTTCTCCTGGTAGCGTGGCGATCCGCCGCCCTGGCCGCTTCCCCCGACTGGAACGCCATCGACCGGGAAGCACTCCCCTACTTCCAGAGCTACCTCCGTTTCGATACCAGCAATCCGCCCGACAACACCGCGCAGGCAATCGCTTACCTCAAAAGTATCCTCGACAAGGAAGGCATCGAAACCGCAACCTTCGAGAGCAAGCCCGGCGCGGTCAGCCTCGTGGCGCACCTTCCGGGGCCCCCCGATAAAAAACCCTTCCTGCTCCTGTCGCATGCCGATGTCGTCCCGGTGGTCGCCAAGGATTGGTCGTACCCACCCTTCTCGGGCGACCTCAGCGATGGCTACGTGTGGGGCCGCGGCGCGATCGATAACAAGGCGCACGGCATCATGGCCTTGATGACGATGCTCACCCTGCATCGCAATCATGTACCGCTGCGGCGGGGGGTCGTGATGATCGTGAATCCCGATGAAGAGGCGGGCGGTGCGAGCGGCGCCGAGTGGATGGCAGCGAATCATTGGGATGCGTTCGATCCTGCGTTCGCGGTCAATGAGGGCGGGGTCGGAACTCCGGATCCGTTCGGCGGTAGGGCAATCGTTTTCCAGGTGACCGTGGCGGAAAAGCGCGTGTCCTGGCTGCACCTGACTGCCCACGGACGCTCCGGTCACGGTTCGGTTCCGACCGCGGACAACCCTACGCTCATCCTGATCGACGCACTCGCGCGACTGCTGGCGACGCAACCGAACCCGCGCCTGACTCCTATCATGGCCCAGGCGCTGGCCACGATCGCAACCCACGAACCCTTTCCAGCCAAGGTCGAACTCAGCCACCTGGAGTCGGGGTCGATGCTCGCCATCGCAATGCGGGGTCCTCTCAAACCGGACTACCTGCAGGCGCTGCTCCGCGACACCGTTGCCCCGACCATGTTGTCAGGAAGTCTCAAGGTCAACGTGATCCCGTCGACGGCCGAGGCCGGGCTCGACTGCCGCCTGCTACCCGGGACCGATGTGGAAGGATTTCTGCGGCGGATGAAGACTCTGCTCGCGGACAAGCGGATTACCATCGATTTCATCCAGAAGCCCGACCCTGGACCCATTTCGCCGACCAGTGGCGAGGCATGGGACGCGATTCAGAAAGTAGTCGCCCAGGATTTTCCCAAGGCGTTTGTGGTGCCGTGGATGAGCACCGGCGGCACCGATTCGCGCTTCCTGCGAGAAAAGGGTGTCCCCGCGTACGGGTTCGTTCCGATTATCCTCGACGTGCGCGAGCGCCAGCGGGTCCACGGGGTTGACGAACGCCTGTCGGTGGAAAACCTGAACCGCGGCATCAAGGCGACCTACGACCTGACCACCATCCTGTGCGCGCAACCCTAAGGTCCAGCCCTCCTGAGATTTGCCAAAAAGTCGTGCCGGCGCTGCACCCGAAGGCGCGGAGCATGCGATGAATCCCGCCTCCCATCTGGCAGCGGCGAGCCAGCTTGTTTTCTAGCCCGAAGTTACTGCGGCGTTGAGAGATAAGTCTCCGGTTTGATTGAAGAATCATCCGAAGCGGGGATTGGCTACTGGCTACATTCGGTAGTTGACGCCGAGCAGATCGAAGGCGCGCTGCTGCAGGGGGGTGGGAGTGGTGACGAGGTCAAAGGCCACCGGGTCCTTGGTGTTGGGCAGGATGCGGTTTCGAGCGAGGGTCGCGAGATCACTAATCAGGGTCTGGAAGCTGTGCACCGGAGCATCATCGTCGGTGAGTTTGGTGAGCGCCTTGCGCTGCGCGCTCGGGGAACGTTGCGCCGGCGCCACCACCGAGGGCCGCGCGGCCTGCGCGGCGGCGGGATCCTCGTCATCGAACAGGAGTGGGGCGAGCGCCTGGCGCATGTGCCACTCGACATAGTAGGCGAGCATGCACAGCAGGACGTGGGCGCGCACGCGCTCTTCGAGGCGATGGTGAATCGGGCGGACCTTGAGGTCGACCGACTTAAGACTGCGGAAGGCCTGTTCGACCTGGGCCAGGCGCTTGTAGGTTAGCACCGCGTCCTCCGAACCGAGCGTGGCAGCCGGCACACTGGTGCGGATCACATAGATGCCGTCGAGCGCCGCCTCGCGCGCAATGCTGTGCTCATCGCGGGTAAAGCTGAAGCCGGTCTCCTCGATGACGAGCTTGAAGTGCTTGCGCATTTTGTAGCGGCCCAGCACCCCGCCGACCCGCAGCGCGATCCGGGTCTTGCCGCGCAGGGGATTACGCAGGCGCTGGGTGGCGGCCACGATCTGGGTGAGCGCGCGCTCGGTGGCGGCCAACAGTTCGGTGCGCTTGCGCGCGCGCTCTTCGGCCAGCAACGGGTTGCGGCAAGCGACCAGGCGTTCGCCCGGATAGGCCGGGTCGGTAATCTCGGCCAGGTCGCGTTCATCGAACAGGGAGAGCTGCAGGGTGCCAGCTTCTACTAATTGCTGGATCTGCGGTGCGCGCAGGGCGGTGAGCCACTGAAGCCCGCCGTCCACCAGTTCGTCGCGAATGCGTGCGCTGGTCAGCATGCCGCGGTCCCCCACCAGCACGATGCGCTTAAGCGCGAACCGCTCGCGCAGCTTGATGATGACCGAACTGAGGGTGCCGGGATCGGCGCGGTTGCCCTCGAACACTTCGACCGCCACCGGGCAGCCGTCGGCGTTGGTCAACAGCCCGAACGTGATCTGGAGTTTGTCGCGTTTGCCGTCGCGGCTGTAACCATAGCGCGCCAGCGGGCAGCAGCGTCCTTCGAAATAGCTCGAGGTGACGTCGTACAGCGCCAGGGACGCGTCACTGAGATGCCGGCGGGCCAGCGCCTGTTCGATGCGCGCCTGCTGCGGCAGCAGCCAATCCATCGCCCGGTACAGTTGTTCTTCGTCGCAATCGCTCAACTCCAACAGTTCGCCCAGCGTGCTGGTCAGCGTGGCAGCGCGCAGCTCGCGGGCGGTGGCGAGCTTAGAGCGCGGCTCTAGGATGCGCGCGACCAGCATGGCCACCACCGCGTCGCGCTCCGGACCACGCCGGGTGGCGAGCAGCGGCTCGAGGCGCAAGCGGCGCACGGTGCCGAGGACCGCGGCGACATGTCCATGCGGGCGGGTGCGCTCGATGGAGAAGCCGGCGGCGGGTGCGAGCGTAGGGAAGTCGCCGCGGAGCACGGCGCGCAGGGCCTCGACCTGGGCTGGAGGCCAGTCGGTGAGATTGGCGAGGGTGCGTTTGCGGGTGCGAGAGCCTTCGCGCCAGCCCTCGCGCAGGAGGATGGCGGGGCGCGAGTTGCGGTTGGGGACGCTCTCCACATACATGGCCGCATGATACCATAATATTGACTGACTGTCAAGCTGAATATCGCTATTTACATGGGAACATCTACGAGCTCGAAACAACTCCTTCCTCTTTTATATTCGGCCGCTTACGTTCGATTTCGGGGTCTCAGAATCAAGAACTTCGGTCTAGCCGGCCAAGTTTGTTGCCATCCTCCGCCGCTGGCCACCCATCAGCAGGCTGCTTGCGCTTACGGTAGCTGAGGATTCTGTCTAATGTCGCCATACAATAGACTTGGACATGCTCAGTCGTGGCCACGAGGCAGCGGCCGCCGCTGCACGCCGAACTTCCAGGAGAGATCGGACATGGAACGGGGTTCGCGAGATTTTGATTTCGTCACGAAAGCAAGGTCTTGGTGGTCTTCTCGCGGTGTTGGTGCTGCTGGTGCTGGTTCCGGCGTATGCGGCGTCCGTCAAGCCCGGCGACCTCATTTCGCCCGAAAATGCTCAGCCGGTCGCCGATCTGGTCAGTCCCGGCAACTTCGCGCTGGTCAAGCAGGGGATGCGGATGAAGATCGTCCCCACCGACCGCCTCGAATGGCCAGCGCCCAACAAGGCCGCAAGCGAAAAGTATTCCGCGCAAGTTAAACTTAATCAGCGCGGAGAATTGTCCAACTACGTCGCTGGCCTCCCCTTCCCCTTGCTCGACCCCAACGATCCTGAGGTCGCGACCAAGGTGATGTGGAATTTCAGCTTCCGGCCGCAATACACCGACGATGCCGACATTCGCTATGTCGAGGTTTCCACCAAGGGCCACAACCGTCGGAGGAATCCTGGAGCACTTCACCGTCGAACACTTTGCCTTCTACAACAACGTCGGACGCACCGAGGTGCCGCCTGTGCCGACCGATGCCGAAGCGACCGGACCAGGCATCCGTTATCGGTTTGGCGCCTATCCATTTCTCGAGCCAGAGGAACTTCACAGTGCGGGCGTTATCCGGCAGCGCAATATCGATCCGACGGTCGACGACAATGTCTGGTACATCCACCTGGGCCGCGCCCGGCGGGTCCGTGCCGAGGAACTTTCTCAGGCGATCGCCCCGCATGTGGAAGGCGACTACCCGAGCTATGTCAACAACCTCAACCCGGACTCGTATTTCGGTTTCTCGGCAAAGATCGAAATCTACGACTACAAGCTCCTCGGCATTAAACCGATGCTTTGCTTCAGTACATGCGGAGAATGTTCGGCCAAAGCATGCGATTTCGACAATCATCGCACCGTGTGTCCCGAGGCCTGGGAGATGCGCCAGGTCTATATAGTCGAGGCCCATGCCAAGGCGCTCAGCTGGCACCAGAAGATTGGCAGCAGCGGAGTGACCATTCCGAAACGGGTTCTGTATATCGATTCCGAAGGATGGTTCATCACTGCGTCAGACCAATACGACCCGGAGGGCAAGCTCCGGAAGACGATCGCTACCTTCAAACTTACCGCGATCGACCGATTCCCGATGCCAAAACGGCGATCTACCCGTTCAAACGCATGCTCCAGGTGGCGCTAGTCGACGAAAACCTCCAGAACGGTTACTCACCTTTGATCTGCATGCCCGGACACGAGAGTGAAGATCGGGAATGCTGGTACGTAAACATGGGAATAGTTACCAAGGCGTTCCTCGATCCGCACAAGGCGGTTGTGACCAGCTACTAGAAATTCAGGCCTGGTCAGCCGCCCAAGGCAGACGCATCGTGCGAAACTTGAGCCCGCAGGCCATGTCGAGATGTCGTGCAACCGCAACTATGCCCGCCGCAACCGCGTACATCGCAGCGCTCGCCATCGTTTTACTGCTGGCTGGCACATCGGTGGCACCAAATGCCCATGCCGATCTCAATTCGAAGGCGTGGCTAACCCAAATAAACCAGTACCGGATGATGGCGGGACTGGAATCGGTCGAAGAGGTTCCGGCCTTGAGCGCGGGCGATACGAATCACGCGCGCTATCTCGTAAAACGGTTCGAGGTCGAACCGCCGGACCAGGTAGAAATTTATTCCGAGGACCGCGCCACGGAGTGGTCAACACCGTCCGGGGCAGCGGCCGCATCACTCAGCGATATCGCTCTGCGTACGGGAGCGGGGCAGCCGAGCGACCTGGAGATTCAGATCCGGCAGGTCATCGACGACTGGATGACCGACCCTTTTCAGCGGCTGCCGATACTCGATCCCGATCTTCACAAGGTCGGCCTCGGGGTCTACCGCGAAAAAAATTTCACCAGCATAGTTCTGCAGGTACGAACCCCGCCGCCACCCGGAGTGGCCCCGATGGGTAATCCCGAAGACTATCGGCTGGCCCGACGGCCCGCGGAAAATTCTTCGAAGTATCCGATCATGTTCCCGCCCGCCGGGTCGGATATAGGGCTGGTCGCCTTCGAAGGCGGCGGATGGCCTCCTTTTCACCAGTTGTCCGGGTCTCGGGCTTCCGGTCGGATTGCCCATAACCCTTGAACTCGGACCGTCCGCCGGGGACCAAAACATACTGCGTCACTCGATTACTGCGAACCAAAAGCCGCTGGAACACTGCATCTTCATTCCCGGCACCTATGTCGGTATGAACGACGCCCAGACGTTGATCGGACGGCAGGTTCTGTCGACCTTTGGCGCCGTGGTCCTGATTCCACGCCTACCGCTGCGTGCCGGCAAACTCGTACTCGGTCTCGGTATCCACTGACCGCAAAGAGTATCAGTGGTCCTTTTCGGTTCGTTAGTGCGGAACCCATGTCCAAGGTTTCGAGTGGACTCAATGACCCGGTCACCTTATTTTGAGTTCCGCGTCGCTCCCGCGCCGCGCGAAGATTGGCAATGTGGGTCCTAATGATTCTGTCGACTTCCGCTGCGCCGGTATCGGGCGGGATCGTGTCAAATTCGGCTTCCGCGCCGGGATAAACGGCAATCCCCACGTCCGCGCCTTCTGCGGCAAGGAACTTCACCAAGTCGACGCACCGGCTTGCGGGTTCCACGTCGTCTTTGTCACCCGCAAAGATTCGTGCCGGTGCATAGAGTCTGGGGCGGCGCCCCGGTAAATTCCAGATTGCAATACGGAGAGAATGCGAAGAATGCACGCAATTACCCCCTGACCGATCGAACCGCGCTCCATCCGGGCGGCACAACCCTCAGCACGCATCCGCAGTACAGTCCCTGGACCCACAATTTTGCGGACTGCACCGTAAGGTTGAAGAGCGTCTTCGACCTCGTTGACCCTCGGTAGGTCGCCGGATGTGCGCGCAGAGGGTACATGTTCAGGGGAACCCCGATGCGGCCGAACAGTCGCGAAACGATCTCAAAGGGCAACTCAAAGGTCTAATCGGGGAGTAGACCTCGCGGGTTCCGGGCCGAAATTCCCGAACCGCTCATGCCAACTGTGGTGGTTTGGTGTGAGTGCCCTTTTAATTGTGCCGCGCGCCGGCGACGCGGGTAGCCGCAACTCTGCGGCTCGTCGCATGGTGAAGCTTCATTCCTGTTTTAGCTCGAGTCCTGGATCCAGAAACTTCGCCACCTGCTGAGCCTCGACCTCCACTCCTCTCTTCACCCGGCGGGTCAGTCTGACGAACGGCCTCACCTGTACGGCAAGCCGCCGCCCGTTACGCCGGTACGACCAGATCCCGTCAATCCGCCCATCGACCAGCAGCACTGGCGAAATCCAGCCTTGTGGTCGAAAGATGTCCTTGCGATGTCCGCCGAAATGAGGTTCTGCACATGCGGGCACGCGCCCAGTACATACTGATCAAACGCGGGAAGAAGCCGCACCGCCCCGGATGTCTCCGCCGCCCCAAGTTCGTCAAGATCTGCTCAGAACCCAGGCTTTCTCTCCGGCAAGGCTGATTTCGGAAACACCAGATCCCAGCGATCGCAACATCTCATCCGCGTGCGCGAGCGGCGCCCCGCTCCGTCGCGAATAGTCGATTCGTGTCGCGGGACCATACGCCGCCAGGAACCGGCGCGTCAGGTCGATCCATCCCGCCTGCGAGCCCAATTGCAGCGTCTGCCCCAGCCAAACATCCGGCCGCTGCGAAGCGCGCGTTTACGCCGATGCTGGGCCCGAGGCAGAGCTGCCCACGAAACGCAGCCGGTTTCAGCATCCAACCCCACCCCTGTCGCAGGATGTTTCCAAGTTTGGAGGTTCCTACGACGCGCGTGACCTCGTTGGCTAGCTAAGTGCTCTGGTTCGGAATTACGGTGACGTATTTTAGGCTCCGGATTAGGCCGCCAGGGCCAGGGATTTGCGTTCGAGTTTGGCCGGCAGTGCGTGGAGATCTTTGCGGGTGAAGGTCCACCGGAAGGGAGAGGCACTA
>JBKPEA010000079.1:0-17677 GCA_046728175.1 Thermodesulfobacteriota bacterium
GGCTTTAGCTGATCGATAGTTGGGATATTGTGATCGAGAGTCGCGAAAGTCCTCCGCAGGTCGCGAACCTTGCGGCCTGTAGTGCGCAGCGCCTCAAAGGCCTGCGGCGAGGTGACTTCATGGATCAGATGAAGGTCGACATAGAGCAGGGCCGGTTCACCCGCCTTCTCGATGACCACGTGATCGTTCCAAATTTTTTCGAACAGTGTCTGAGCCGCCATCTAAACCCGCCTCCGGACCGATGCGAATCCCGTATTATTGGTCAACTTCCTACTTTGGCAAAGCCTTGAGTTTCATTACAGGTGACTGCCGGAACCACCGGCAAGACTCCCGCTCGCTGCCCGGTGGCGTCCGGGAGCCCTGGGGGCTGAATCTTTCAGTCCTTGGTCGCTGCGATCGCGATCTGCGGTACGCAAAAGCCGATTTGGTCGCCATCGATTTCGATTCTCAGGGCCTCGACCAGCGCGGGCGTTGCGGTCCGGAAAAGTCGTCTAAGCTCCTCGACCGCGGCCGTGGGAGTCTTCATGCGTTGCGTCCAGGCCTCGAAATCCATCGCGTGGCCATTCTCCGTGTAAAAATCCAGATGCTCTGCGAGAATCCTAAGCCCCGCATCCTGGATCATGGCGCGCCATTCACTCGGCCGCCAATTGCGCACGTGTGAAGAGTCACGCAGCTTCTCGATATGGTTGAACGCCCGATCGAGCTCATCGTCCTCGGGCGCTCGGCTGTCGATGATCACCACCCGGCCGGCCGGCTTCACGACCCGGGCCATCTCGCGCACCGCCTGGGGCACGTCGGCATAGTGATGAGGTGCCTGGCGCACGGCGACGATGTCGAAGGTGGAATCGGGAAACGGCAGCCGTTCTGCGGCTCCCTGGCGGGTCACTACGTTCCGCAGGCCGCGCGCCGCCGCGCTCCGCGCGGTCTCTTCCAGCATCTGCTGCGTGAGATCGAAGGCGACCACTTCCGCAACCTGCGGAGCCAAGGCGAGCGCCGTGTGCCCCGCACCGGTGGCGATATCGAGCGCGCGATCGGAGGGCCGGGGCTGCGCCAGCTCGATCACGCGCCGGAGCAGGATTGGATCGCTATGACCGGCGCTGGTGGTGTACGCGCTCGCGGCCCGGCCAAACTGCGATCGTACGCGCGCATGGACATCTCTTGCGTGAGCGGAATCGGGGCTTGGCTTCACGGTATTCTGCGTCCTCCAGCAGTCGAAAGGTACGAGATCAATGCATATCTGTCCAATATAAAAAAATGATAACTTGATATGTATTACATATGGAATTAAGGCATCTCCGTTATCTCGTGGCGGTCGCGGAAGAACTGCATTTCAGCCGCGCCGCCGAGCGCCTGCATATCGCGCAACCACCGCTGAGCCAGCAGATCCGCCAGCTCGAGGATGAACTCGGAGTGCGATTGTTCGATCGCACCAGGCGGCGCGTGCAGTTGACCGACGCAGGACGGTTGGTTGTGGAAGAGGCTCGCCGCGCACTCGCCCAGGCCGAGCGGGTTGCCGAGGCCGCCCGTCACGCCGCACAAGGGTCGGCGGGGCTCTTACGGGTCGGCTTTTCCAGCTCCGCCCCCTACACGACGCTGCCCGCGATTCTCCGCAGCTTCCGCGGCCAATTTCCGCACGTGGTGCTGAACCTTTTCGAGCGCAGTACCGAAGAACAGGTTGAATTGCTGGCTGCCGGCGCAATCGACATTGGGTTCGTGCGCCGTCCGATCGAAAACGCCCCGGAGTCGCTGGTCGTCAAAACCATTCTTAGCGAGCCGCTCGTGCTGGCCCTGCCCCATGACCATCCGCTGCGGGCCCGGCGCGTGGTGAATCCACGCGCGCTGGCACACGAGCCATTCATCCTGTTTCCGCGGCATGCGGCGCCGGGACTCTACGACCAAATCGCCTCGATTTGCCGGCGCGCGGGCTTCCGACCGCAAGTCGCGCAAGAGGCCGTCCAGATGCAGACCATCGTGAGCCTGGTCTCCGCTGGGCTGGGTGTGGCAATCGTGCCCGCCTCGATCCGCAAGCTGCATCGCGAACGCGTCCTCTACCGTCCCCTTCGTCCGGCAACCACCGCGACCGAAATGGCCATTGCCTACCATCACGGCAGTCGATCCATGGTGCTGCAATCCTTTCTGCGCCTAGTGGCGAAAATCTCGGACCGCTGAGCTTTTCCTCCTCAAAAAATCCCGCGCGTCGCGATAGCGAGCGTGCGATTGTTATGCTTGTATGAACGGCAGGTTACCGGTTCGCAAAGCGATTCGACCTTAGACCAGATGTTTGACGATATTTCACTGCAAAGCGGAAAAATCCTGCTTCAAAGCCGCAGGACGGGCTATGGGGTGCGCAGTTTGGTTACGTGCACGGCGGCTGGTCCCATCGAATATTTCAGCGTCGGCGAGGGTCCGGCGATTCTCGGGATGCACGGAACCCCAGGTGGCTTCGACCAGGTCGCTCTGATTGGCGAGACGGTCGAGGCGCGCGGATTCCGCATCGTCGGGTGGTCGCGGCCAGGATACCTGGGAACTCCGCTCGAAGTCGGCCGGACCCCTGCGGAGCAGGCGGATGCCGCCGCGGCGCTGCTCGATACGCTCGGCATCGATCGGGTTTGCGTCTACGGCGCGTCGGGCGGCGGTCCGGCCACCTACACTTTCGCCGCGCGCCATCCGGATCGGACCTGGGCAATGGTCACGGAGTGCGCCATCAGCAAGCGCTTCGGAGACGATCTTGCCCCGCTGCAAAGGATGCTCCTGCGCGCAGCGATCAACGGCCTGACCGTGCCGATTTTCGATTGGCTGGCGAACCGGTTTCCCGACACACTTGCGCGTCAGATGATCCGCGTGGAGGGCACACTCGATCGCCGATCGGCGCGTGCTCTCTCATCCCAGGTGAGTGCCGACCCGGCCAAGGCCGCCTTCGTTACCGGGCTCTTCCAGACCCTCAACCCCCTGAGTCTGCGCAAGGCCGGCCTTCTCAACGACCTCGACCAATTCGAGCGAATCGATCGCCTGCCGCTCAACCAGGTAGAATGTCCCGCGCTCGTTATCCACGGCACCCACGACGCCGACGTGCGCTTTGAACACGGTGAGTTTGCGGCGCGTTCGATTCGCGGCGCCGAGTTCGTTCCGGTCGAGGGTGGCACGCACCTCTTGTGGGTTGCGCAACAGGCCGCGGAGGTGCAGGCGCGTCGTCTTAAGTTTCTGAGGCGGCACGCTCCAATCTGATCGGCTTGCGAGGAGGAAGCGGTGCAGGGAGGCTCACAAAAAATCGCCAGGAGCTCTGAAGCCCGCGCTGCCGCTGCCAAGAAACCGCAGACAGGTTAGTCCGCTGCGAGGCCTGAGACGACCCAATGACACCGATGGGCCAGTGTAAGTACTGGTGCTTGCGCTGCGGCCTCCTGCGAACCTGCAACGACATCATGTGACTAAGTCCCGTGCCCCGCGCACACCGGGTGTCTTGCGCGGGGAGCCCACACGGCGGACTCATTTTATTCTCCTTGACGGTGCGATCTTGTCGGCTCGGGCCAACCCGCGCGTGAGCGCATCTTCGCCGAAGCGGCGGGTTACTGCGTCCAGGGCACGGTTGAGGCGCGATCGCTTCGATTCATCGAAGAGCCGTGGGTCAAACAATCCTGACTGTGCCGAGCTGGCGCGCTCCAGGTTGTGTACCTGCACTCCCGCCAGGCGAATCTTGTCGCCGGTCGGGACCTTGTCGAGCAGACGAATCGCCGTGCTCGTGATCTCCGCTCCGTCATCAGTCGCCTTCTCCAGCGAAAAGCTGCGTGACAACAGCGGATAACGGCCCTGTCCGAGTGGTCGAGCCAACTTCAGTTTGACCGAAACGGTGCGCGCCCGCACCCGATCCGCCCGTAGCCGCCGTGCGATCGCCTCGCCGTGCGCGATCAGAATGCGGCGTAACTCATCCGACCTAAGCGTCAGATCAGTCGCGAAAGTATTTTCCTCGCCGTAAGATTTGCGCTGCCAATCGCCGACCACCGGCCGCGGATCGATGCCGCTGGCCAGGGCATGGAGATGGGGTCCCAGCGAGCCGAACGCCATCCGCAGCTCGCCGATGTCGCGGCTGGCCAAGTCGCCGACCGTCCAGATGCCGAATTGATTCAAACGAGCCAGAGTGACGCGGCCGACGCCCCAGATCCGTTCGACCGGCAATCCGTGCAGAAACGGCACGACCTCGCCGGGGCCGATGCTCAGCAGCCCGTCGGGTTTGGACAGGTCGCACAAAATCTTGGCGACCATTTTGGTCGGCGCAACCCCAACCGAGACGACCAGCCCGGTCTCTTCTGTCACGCGCCGCTTGAGGGCGCGGGCCGCATCGAGCGCGGAGCCATGCACGCGCTCAGTTCCGGTAAAGTCGATGAACGCCTCGTCGAGCGAAAGCGGCTCGACCACCGGGCTGAATTCCTCGAACACGCGGCGCACGACCTTCGAAATCTCGCCGTAGCGATGCATGCGGCCGCCTACGAAAATCGCCTGCGGGCAGAGCTTGCGTGCCTGCACCGACGGCATCGCGGAGCGGATCCCGAACTTGCGCGCCTCGTACGATGCCGAGGTCACCACGCCGCGCGCGCTCTTGCCTCCGACGACTACCGGAAGACCGCGCAGAGCGGGATTGTCCAGCTGCTCGACCGACGCGTAGAAGGCGTCCAGATCGGCATGCGCGATCACTCGCGGCCATTTTGCTTCACCGGTGCCGTCGCTCTGCTCCAATTCACCCATCGAAATCTCACGCGGATCCGGCGAGCTGAGCAAGGATGGTTTGCGCGGCCTCCTCGCCGCTGCGGATACAATCCGGAATCCCCACCCCGCGATACGCGGCGCCCGCCAGCACACAGCGCGGCAGGCGGGCGACCTCGCGTTCGATCTCACCGACTCGATCGAGATGTTCCACCTCGTACTGCGGCATCGAATCGGGCCAGCGCTGAACCGCGACGATTCCAGGCACCGCCGTCACCCCGAGCAGCGCACGAAACTCGTCGCGTACCGCCCTGACCATCTCCTCGTCGGGCAACGCCATCATCTCGTTCTGGAGCACTCCGCCCAGGAAGGCACGGACGAGAATCGAACCCGACGGAGCGCGGTCTTCGAACTTGAGGCTGGAAAAACTGCCTGCGATTATTTTTCGATGCTCGACGATCGGCACCACGAATCCGAAGGTACGCGGCGGGCTCGGAAAGTCACTCTCGCGAAACGTCATGTTGACCGTGGCCGCGGACGCGTAGTCAATCTTTCCGAGCAATTTGGCAAGGCTGCTGTGAGCTGCCCGGAGCAACCGCGCGGCCGCGAAGGCGGGGGCGGCACAGATCACCGCGTCCGCGTCCATTCGGCCGCCGTCACCGAACGCCAGTTGCCAGCGCTGATCGCGATATGAGAGGGCGCTCACCTCGGTGCCGAAGCGCAGCGACCCGGCAACTCGCGAGGTCAGGGCGTCGACCAGTGATCCCATCCCCGCGCGCATCGACAGAAACAGGCTCCATCGGGCGCCGCTGGTGCCCGGCGCCTTGCTCGCGCGCGCTTTCTCCGCCGCCTGCAGACCATAGATCAGGCTGCCGTCGCGTTTTTCCATCTCGACAAAGCGCGGCATGGTGGCGGCGATGCTGAGCCGCGCCGGGTCGGCAGTGTATATTCCGCCGGCCAAAGGTTGTGCGACCCGGTCGAGCACTTCCCGACCCAGGCGGCGCGTCACAAACGAGGCGAGGCTCTCGTCACCGCTCTCGCTTCGGCGCGGAATGGTCGGCTCCAGCGCGATTCTGCGTTTGCCGTCCTCGGAGAAGAGCGGGCTTTTCATCACCGGCTCGAGATGAGTCGGTGCGAGCAGAGAAAACCCTTCCGGAATCTCCACGAGCTTTCCGTCGTGAACCACATAGGTGCGGCGGAACTGCACGCGCGTGGGGATTAAATCGTTCGCGAGGCCGAGACGCTTGGCCAGCTCAGCAGCCGCGGGTTTGTCGGTCAGGAACGAATCCGCCCCCGTTTCCATAACGAACCCGTCTCGGCGAATCGTCTTGAGGGGTCCACCCGCGCGATGGCTGCGTTCAAGGATCACCGTCTCCACCGGGGTCTCGCGCTGCGCCGCGAGTTCGCCGACGCGCTGCGCTGCCGCCAGGCCAGTAATGCCTGCGCCGATTATGGCAATTCGCTTCATTCGCGAAACCCACGCCGCATGCTCGCGGCAACCCCCCGCACCGGATTTTCCTCCGGTGGCGTGGCTGGGGAAAGAACACAGGCGGGAAGCCCGAACTAGAGTGGGTGGCGCCGCTGGTCGAAGCACCGAAGAGGCACAGGCCAGCAGCCCACTATCTTTTATAGCGGTGAGAGCAGGTCGGCTGCGCAGTGGGCCCGCATCAGGTTCCTTGCGAAGTCGCACAAACTCGAGTGCAACGACCGCTAAGCTTCCGCGCGGGTTCCCCCATTGGCCGCGTGTCGTGGCGCATTGGCGAGCACGAGGGCCTGACTTATTTCCGGGGTCCAACGGTCTGGTTGGTCCGCCCACAGATCGCGCAGATGCGGGGCCACCTCGAGCCCGAATAGGCGCGTGTTCTCCGCGCCTACTTCTTCGGGGAGATTGCCCATGTGCGGAGTTGCGATTAACTGTCCCACGCGCAGGTTCTTGATCAATTCCCTAAGCCGTTGCCGCACACGCTGCGGGGTGCCCGCGATGATGTAGCCCTTGTCGTCGTATTCCCAAAAGCTCATCTCGCCACGGCCCGCACGCACCCGATCCTGCGGCGTCAGCTTGGTCTGCCCAACCTTGAATTGCTCGGCCTGCGATTTCATCGAGCGTACTGTGGTGTAGCCGGGCGGATTCAGGAACCCTTGCGCGGGCGCCGCATTGCGATGGAAATAGCGCACCGCCTGATAATACTGCTTCTCCGCTTCGGCATCGGTGTTGGCGACGCATACCATCTGCGTGAAGGCCATCCGATGCGGGTTCAGCGTGCCGCCCCGCTTGTCTACATATTCCCAGAACGCATCAACCAGCGGCTTCGACGAATACAGTCCTGAGAACGACAAATGCCCGTAGCAGTAGTCGTGGTCGATAACCAGGTCCCAGGTCTCCACGCTGCCACCCCCGCCCGGCACCCAGATCGGCATCCGCTGCTGAACCGGCCGCGGCCAGATATTCACGTAGCGCAGCTGCGTGTATTTGCCGTTGAATGCGAACGGCTCTGGCTCTGACCATGCGCGCAGGATCAGTTTGCGCGCCTCCTCGAACCGCTCGCGCATTTCGACCGGAGTCATGCCGTAGGCGAACGTCGAGTCCATCGGGGTGCCCAGCACGAATCCTGCAGTGAGCCGACCCCCGGAAAGGCAGTCCAGATATGCATATTCCTCGGCGACGCGGGTCGGCGGGTTGTAAAGGGCCAGCGAATTGCCGACCACCGTGATAGCTGCGCTCTTGGTCGATGAAGCCAGGCTAGCCGCGAGCAGGTTGGGCGAAGGCGTCACCGCGACCGGGGTCTGATGATGCTCGTTAACGGTGAGCCCGTCGAAACCGACCTGGTCCGCGATCTGCATCAGCCGGATAAACATCCGGTACATCTCGCCGGCTTTGCCCGGGTCGATCAGATGGGCCGGGGGAGTTACCCATGCGGACTTGTAACGTTCTTTAAAATCGGCCGGCAGATGCGGATAAGTCACCTCGGCGAACCAGTGAAATTTCATGTTGCAGTCCTTTCGGCGAACATACCGATCGTTCAGGATAACTGTAGCATGTTCTCGCCGATCGCTCTCAGGTTCTCACGACCTGCAGCGCGCGATTTCAGGGATCAGCGTTGTCGATAGGCGAGCAACCTCTCGACTTCGAAGTTGAACATACGCGCCGCATTCAGCCCAAGAATCCTCGCGCGCTGATCTTCGTCGAAGCGCCCCATCTGCCGCTCGATTGCCTCGGCGGAATGCGGCCATGAGCCCTCGTGATGTGGATAGTCATTGGACCACAGGAAGTTGTCCACCAGGTGGAATTGCAGTGCCAGTCCGAGACCCGCGCGGTCTTCCTGGAAGGCCACCGCACCATGGGCGCGAAAATACTCGCTGGGGAGCATCTTGAGCTTGGGATATGCCCACATGTGATGCTTGATGTATGCCTCATCCATGGCGTCGAGTGCCCAGGGCACCCATCCAATGCCCGATTCGATCGCGGCAAACTTAATCCTGGGGAAACGTTCCAACACCCCTGACGAGCACAACGCCGCCATAGGCTCGATAGCCTGGACCAGCGCATGCGCGACGTAGTTCATCACCGCGCCGCCTTCCTTGCTCGCTCCGCGCGGGTCGCGGCCGGTCCCGATATGAAACGTGATCGGAAGGCCGGTCTCCTCAATCACCGCCCACATCGGATCGTAGACCGCCATGTTGTAGTTGGGATCGCGCCCATCCTGCGAGTTAAAAACCGGCTTGCAGGGCAGGGTTAGGCCGCGGAAGCCGAGCCGCGCGACACGCTCGATCTCCTCGATCGATCCGGCCAGGTCCGCAGTCGCGATCGATGCCATGGGTGACATGCGGTCGTTGTACCTACCGAAGGTCTCCCACGCCCAGTCGTTCCAGACCCGGCACTGGGCCTGCGCGAATTCCGCATCACGGGTGGCCCACATGAAGAGTCCCTTGTTGGGAAAAATGATTTCCGCATCCACTCCGTCGCGACGGCGATCCGCCAGGCGCTGCGCAATATCTGCACCGGCCCGGTTGCGCATCAGGTCTTCGCCCTCAAAGATACTCTCCTGGAGGCGGGTCCGCCGGAGTCCATCGCTGACAACCCACTTGACGCCATCCTTGTCGACCTCGATCTTCGGCAGTCGGGTCTTATACTTCTCGTCGATCCGCTCTGCCCACAAGTTCGCCGGTTCGTTGGCATGACAATCGGCCGAGATCATCAGGAAGCGGTTTGGATCGTCAGGCCGCGCGGTGCGCTTCCATCCCTGGTGTCCGGGAGTTTCGAGCCGCCATCGATTGGCCGGATCGATTGCTGTTTCCATCGCCTTCCCCTCCGCTGTCGGTGGGCTGCCCCAACCGTACCACTTTTCCGTAGACTCTCAGCAAGCGCCGGTGCATGGTTGAGGCCAGCACTGAAACCCTGGGAAAGCGAGGAACTCCATGATTGTTGTCCACCATCTGAACGACTCCCGCTCGCAACGGATCTTGTGGCTGCTGGAAGAGCTGGCGTTGCCGTACGAGATAAAGCGCTACCAGCGCAATGCTGAGACGCGTCTGGCACCACCCGAGCTCAAGACCGTGCATCCGCTTGGCAAATCGCCCGTAATCACCGACGACGGCCGGACCATCATCGAGTCGGGCGCGATTGTCGATTACCTCATCCGACGCCACGGCGGCGGCCGCTTGCAACCACCCGCGGACAGCGCCGCTTACGATGAGTACGTGCAATGGCTGCACTATTCGGAAGGATCGGCGATGTTGCCGCTGCTGCTCAACCTGTACGTCTCGCGGCTCGGCGAAGCCGGCGCGCCGCTGCGCCCGCGAATCGAAAGCGAGCTCGCAAATCATCTCGGCTATATCGACGGCGCACTCAAGGGTAAGCAGTTCCTGGTCGGCAACATTCTGACCGGCGCCGATGTGCAGATGAGTTTCGTGGGTGAAGTCGCCGGAGCATTCGGTGTTCGCGGCGCATATCCGGAGCTTGATGCGTGGACCAAGCGCCTCCACGAGCGGCCCGCTTACCGGAAGGCCCTCGAGAAGGGCGGCGCCTACGCCTACGGAAACTAGCCGAGGAGAGGTCCTTGGCTGAAGCTGGGGCGCAGAGGCGACTTGGACCCGGTCTGTCCGCCGGAGTGCGGGGGAAGATCTTATCCAGGCAAGTGCAGGCGAACGATCTCCGCCATCATCGCGATGAATTCCGGGTGGTCGCAGACCGTACTCGCTCGCTCCATCCGCACCCCCGACTCGCGCGCGATCCGGGCAGCCTCCACATCGAGATCATAAAGAACCTCGATGTGATCGCACAAAAATCCAATCGGGATCAGCACCGCGATAGACCCAGCCTTAAGCTTCTGCAGCGCGGAACCAAGCTCCGGTTCGAGCCACCGGTCTTGCGGACGTCCGCTGCGGCTCTGGAACGCCAGCGTCCACGGCTCGATGCCAAGGTGCGCTGCCACTAAGGCGCAAGATTCGGTGAGCTGTTCGACGTAGGGCGCCCCGGACGCCATCGCCACCGGAATGCTGTGTGCGGTGAAGATAAGTTGCACCCGTCGACGTTCATCCGGTTTGACGCGTGCGAGCGCCTCGGCCGCGCGTGCGGCAACCGCCGCGATGAACTTCGGATGCGTATGCCAGGGCTCCGGATACTCCACCTCGGGCGCGCGCGGTCCCATCGCTTCGCGGGCCGCTCGCACCACCCCCTGGTAGCGTTCCCAACTCGCCTCGCTGCGGAACGCGGCCATGATAAATCCGAGTGCTCGGCGTGCCCCGGCACGCTGGAGTGCGACCAAAGCATCTACAACATATGGTTCCCAATTGCGCATCCCGACTTCGACGGGAATCGCGATGCCCGCGCCGGCGAGCTGGTTGCGTAGCGCTCGGGCTTGAAGAAAGGTCAGTTCGTTGTACGGAGAACGTCCGCCCATCCTCTGGTAATGACGGACGACCTCCTCATAGCGTTCACGCGGAACCGGTCTTCCGCGCAGGACGTTGTCGAGAAATGGGCGAATCTCCTCGGCGCGGGTTGGTCCCCCGAAACCGACGACCAACACCGCCTCGCATCGCCCGGTCGATGCCATCGCGAAGTTATCTCCGGCTCAGCTCGTGAACGGCATCTACCAACGCGATCACATGATCGACCGGAGTTTCGGGCAGAATGCCATGGCCCAGGTTGAAGATGTGCCCGGGCCGACCGGCGGCCTGGTCGAGAATCGCGCGGGCGCGGCCGCGAATTTCGGGGACCTCGGCGAACAATGCAATCGGGTCGAGATTGCCCTGCACGGCGACCCCGAAGCCGAGCCGCTGCCACGCTTCGGCGAGATCGACGCGCCAGTCCAGCCCGATCACATCGCCGCCCGCCTCGCGCATCAACTCCAGAAGGTTTCCGGTTATGGTTCCGAAGTGAATTACAGGAACCCCAGGTTTGACTTTTGAAATCAGGGTCGCGGTGTGCGGCAGCACGAAGCGCCGATAGTCGGCGGGCCCCAGGCTTCCGACCCAGCTGTCGAAAAGCTGCACCGCGCTCGCACCCGCGTCGATCTGCAGGTTCAGGTAGTCCACCGTGATGCGCACCAGCAGCTCCATCAGCCGATGCCAGGTCTCGGGCTCGTTGTACATCAGGGTCTTGGTAGTTTGATACTGCCGTGAAGAACCACCCTCGATCAGATATGACGCCAGTGTAAATGGAGCTCCCGCGAAGCCGATCACCGGGGTCCTCGCGCCGATCGCCCGGTCTACCAGCTTGATCGCCTCCGCGACGAAGGCCAGTGCGCTCACCTCAACGTCGGGAATTCGCGCGAGGTCGGCGGCCGATCGCACCGGTCGATCGACAATCGGGCCATCGCCTTTCTCGTAGTGCAGTCCGACCTGCATCGGGATGAGCGGCAACAGGATGTCCGCGAAGATGATCGCAGCATCGACTCCGAGCCGCTCGACGGCGCCGACCGTGACTTCTGCGGCCAACTCGGGGTGCGTGCACATTTCGAGGAAGTCGTGCCGGTCGCGGACGCGGCGGTACTCAGGCATGTACCGGCCCGCCTGGCGCATCAGCCATATCGGCGTGTAGTCGGCGGCCTCGCGTCGGCACGCCTTCAAAAACGGATGGTCCCAGAGTTGTGGCCGCGGAGCGTTGCCGGCTTCGATTGTACGTCCACGCCGCGAATCAGTGATCACAACCGAGGGGCTGGATCGTTTGATTGCGAGAATCGTTGCCGAGCGTAGCGCCGCTTCCTTTATGAGATGACCGAGCCTGGGATGCCCCGGCTCCAGGTCGGCTGGAATTCCGCGCGCGCGCAACTCTTGGGAGCACACCGGCCCGACCGAACCGATCACCATCGTGCCGAGGCCGTGCCTGACCGCGTCGCCAATTCCCTGCGCGTCGGCCATCTGCATCACGTTGGTAACCTGGTTGGAGCTGGTGAACAGGGCAACGTCGGCTTGGCCATTCGCGATCGCGCGGAGAGCTTGGTTGAGGGGTCCCCGATCGACGGGCAGCGTCCACCGGTACACCGGCACTATCATCACGTCTGCACCGCGTGCCTCGAGGGCAGACACGAGGTCGCGATTCGACACACCGTACTCCTGGAGCGCGATGCGTTTGCCCTGCAATTCCAAGTGAGCGGTAAAGACCTCCAGCAGTTCGCGCCAGGTATTCGGCTCGGGGGCCTGGTACGAAGGTTCGAGTCCGTGGTCGCGTAGGGCGGCTAGAGGTTTGGGGCCGCGCACCGCCGTGACGATCCCCGCGAGCGCAGCGGTCAGCGCCGCGCGGGGATGGCGCGTCTCCATCACCTGGAACAGGGCGCGTACCCCGACGCCGGTGAGAAAGATCGCGATATCAATCTCGCCCGCCAGGAGTCGCTCGGCAAATTCCAGCGCTGCCGGATTGTCGCCCAGCGGAATCTCGCGCATCGCCGGTGCGATCATCGCCTGCCCGCCGTTGCGCTCGATGAGCCGCGCGGTTTCGCTCGCCATCCTGCTTTCGAACGCCACCACGCGCAGGCCGCCGAAATTCGGCTCCCGCGGCGAAGCCTCGGTCCCCGTCTGCGCGCCCATCATATTTATCTTGCCTGCGCGAGTCGGGCGAAGTCTACGCCTGCCTAGGCACTCCGCTTATAATGCTTTGCGCGTTTTTGGGCCGGTGTGTTAGCACTCGCTGAGCGTCGAACCTGTTCAGGGAGGGAGCGATGAAACCCCGATATCTCATCTTGTCCGCGATACTTGTCATTGCGACCTGGATCTGGGGCACTAGGAACGCACATGCGCTGAATCCCGCGGTGCAAGCCACCGTGATGCAGACTGCACCGATTCCCGAATCCCAAGTTCCAAAGAACATCAGGGATGCGGTCAACGCACCGGACCGTCCCGCGGATGACAAGGCGCTCGACGCGGGCCGTCAGCCCGAGCAGGTGCTGGCCTTCTTTGGCATCAAGCCGGGCATGAAAGTAGCCGACCTGTCTGCAGGTGGTGGTTACACCACCGAATTGGTTTCGCGGGCGGTAGGACCCACCGGCACCGTGTATTCGGAGAACGGTCCGTTTCCGGAAAAGTTCAAGAAAATCGGCGAAACCTGGAATTCACGGCTTCAGAAACCGGCGCTGAAAAATGTGGTCAAGGTCGACAAGTGGGTCGATGCTCCCGACTTGTTCCCGGTCGCGCCGGGCACGCTCGATGCGGTGCTCATTAATCTTAACTACCACGACCTGGTGTGGCTCAAAGCGGACCGCGCCAAGATGAACGCGTCGGTGTTTGCGGCACTCAAGTCGGGCGGCATTTACGGGATTGTCGACCACAGCGCGAAACCCGGAACCAGCACCCAGGACGCATCCACCCTGCATCGAATCGACGAGAATTTTGTGATCCAGGAAGTGGAACAGGCGGGATTCAAACTGGTTGGGGAGTCGAGCGCGCTGCGCCATCCCAAGGACGATCGCACCTGGAACGTCTTCGCGCATCGCGGCGAGACCGACCGCTTCATTCTGAAGTTCGAAAAACCCTAGGCGGCAGGGCTCGAAATGAAAACCGGACTCTTTGCGCTAGGCATCGGCACCGCGGTTCAACCCGCGATCGTTCGCACTACCGCCGAGCGCGCGGAGCGCGCAGGCTTTTCCACGCTGTGGGTGGGAGAACACGTTGTACTGTTCGATCGCCATGAGTCCAAGTATCCCTACTCCGCCGAGGGCAACTTCCCGCTCCCCGCGGACGCGGACTGGCTGGATCCTTTCATCACCCTGACCTTCGCCGCTGCGATCACCAGCAAGATCCGGCTGGCCACCGGGATTTGCCTCGTGCCCGAACACAATCCCCTGGTCCTCGCCAAGCAGGTGGCGTCGCTCGATCGTCTTTGCGGCGGACGCTTTGCGCTCGGGGTGGGTGTCGGATGGTCCGCCGAGGAATTTGCCGCCCTCGGCATTCCCTTTGAGCGGCGCGCGCCGCGCACCCGCGAGTACCTCGAGGTGATGCGCCGTCTGTGGGGCGAGCAGGTGACAAGCTTTCATGGCGAGTTCGTAAATTTTGACGACGCGCGTGCGTTTCCCAAACCATCGCGCGGCAGAAAGCTGCCGGTGCTCTTCGGCGGAGAGAGCGGGCCGGCGCTCAAACGGGTCGCCGAGGTCGGTAACGGATGGTTCGGCTTCAACCTCGACCCGGCTGAGACCGGCGAAAAAGTCACCCGGCTTCACGCGATGCTGCGTGAGCGCGGGCGCGAGCCCAAAGAGGTGGAGATCGTCATAGCGCCATATCTGAAACGGGTCACGGTCGATGACCTCACACGCTATCGCGATGCGGGCGTGGACGAACTGGTCTTCGTCACGAGTCCACCCGCGGATCCGGCGCGGATCCCGGCCTGGATCGACAAGATGGCGGGCGACTGGCTTGAGCCGGCCGCGAGGCTGGGTTAAGCCGAGAGCTGCTTCTCCTTAAGCCCGAATTGCTGGGCCGCGTTGCCGCCCAGCATCTTCGCGATAACCGGCTCTTCGACCCGGGCTTCGGTCAACATCGCGATCGCGTCCAGCGCGCTGGTGGCGTCGTGATGCGGATAGCGCGAGCCCCACACCACCTTCTCGGCGAAGTCGTGCGGCAGTTTCTGGATCAGACGCTCTTCCGCGTCGAAGCCGAGCATAACCTTGCCTTCCTCCCACATCTCCTCGACGTCGGTGCGCACCGGGTAGGTATGCAGGAGCGGAATGGTGCGGGTCGACGCTTCCATTTTCTCCAACACCTCTTCCATCCAGGATGCTTTTCCGTGCGCGACCACCACCCGCATGTTCGGGTAACGCTGCATCACGGTGAAGCCGATCAGCGTCGATGCGACGAACATGTGATTGTCGAGCCAGTGCGAAATTATCGGCGCAATCGGATGTCCCAGCGGGGGTGCCGCCGTGAAGGTGAACATGGTTGAGGCACCCCCTCCCGCCCCCGGACCACCTCCCGCACTCATGATGCCGGAGAACTGGTTGAGGCGGCCCTTGACCTTTTCGACAAACGGTCCGTGCGACGTCCATTCCGGGTTCCACAGGCCGGCGGTCGGGTGAACCGCCGCGGTGAGCTGGAGTTTTTCGAGTTCCGCCCAGATTGGATCGTAGACCGGATGGGTAAAGTAGTGCCCTTCCAGGAACATGGGCCGAATGAAGGCGCCCCTAAACGACGGGATCTTGGCGACTCGCCGCAGTTCCTCGAGGGCATAGTCGATATTTTGCAAGGGAACCATTGCAGCTGCGAACAGTCGATCCGGCGCGGCCTTGCAGAAGTCCGCGATCCAGTTGTTGTAGGCGCGCGCCAGCGCATAGGCGACTTCGGGATCCTCGACCAGGTGGAATCCCTCCGCGAACCAGGTCGGATAGAGAAACGCCTCGTCCACGCCCATCGCATCCATGTCTTTGAGCCGCGCCTGCGGATTCGAGGCACCCTCGGTCATCGGATGACGGCGCCCGGGATCGAGCTCTCCGATCTTTTCCCAGCTCATCCCCGGCCGCCAGATCGCGTGGCGCGGGATGTTGGAATTCATCGAGTCGCGGAAGATCTTGCCGTTTACCTTGAGGTAGGATCCGTGAGCCCCCTCTTCACGCCACAGCGCGTGTTTGCCGAGTGTGCGATACTCCGCTTCGAGATACTTGTCCCAGACCGCGCTCGGCTCGACGACGTGCGAGTCGGTGTCGAATACCGGAAATGACTTCTTGCTCATGACTCAGTACCGGCGCAGTGCCGCTTCGGGTTTCAGTGCCTCTGTTACTTCCTGGTCCGTGGGCCACCAGTCGGGACGCTGAATCTCGGTCACCCGGTCGCCGATGAAACTCTTGGGCGGATCGATTCGGTACATCTTGCGCGCGTTACCGCCGAGGAACTTCGCCTGGTACGGCTCCGGCAACTCGCATTTGCGCATGGTTTCGATTGCGCGCCACGCATCATCGCCGTCGTGGTGGTACACATCGGACGACCACGCCAGGATGTCTTCGTAGAACTCCGGAAAGCGCGATGGCGGCGCTTCATCGCCCTCAAAGCCGGTCACGCAATGCTGGAAGAAAGTCTCGCGCGGCAGACGTTTCAGCGGAGCCAGCCTCCGGTCATTGCGGTAGAGTTTGTATGCCTTGTCGCATTCGTCGAGCACGAAGCTCAGCCAGGTCGACGAGGCCTCGAACACGGCGGCGTGCAACTTCGGGAAGCGCTCGAAGAATCCCGACATCAGGACCATGGTGACCCAGAGCGAAGCTTCCGCCTGGAAGTCCTGCACGTTGATAAGGAAAGTGTGCGGCAGCGAAGCCGAGGTCGCGCTCAGTCCGATCAGCTCGGCGCCGGAGTACTGCTCGGTGTAACCCGGAGGCTTCAGCAGGCCGAGTGCGGGAAACGGATGCATGCCGTAGACCACGCCGGTGTCTTCCATCGCGTGCCACACCCGCGCGTACTTCGGCTGAATCGGGTAGTTGCCCATCGCATCGATGGGCCGCACCAGGCCGACCCGGCAGCCCTTGTCCGCCACCCGATAGATCTCGTCTTCCGCGAGCTTGGGATCCTGCATCGGCAACAGCGCGGCAAAGAACAGGCGGTCGGGATTTTCCTGGCAGTACTCGTGCGCCCAATCGTTGTAGGCCTTGCACATCGCTCGCGCGCCGAGCGCGTTCCGGACCCACGGATAGGTGTCGATGTCGCTGGGAATGATCATGACCTGGTCGATTCCCTGCACGTCCATGTCCTTGAGGCGCGCCTTGGGCTCATACGCACCCTTGTGGTCGATATAGTCGGCCTGCTCGGCAGTAAGCGCGGTTTTCGGATTGAGGTTGCGTACGTTGATCGCGCGCTGAATATCGTGCTTTAGGCCAGGTCCGGCCAGCGAAAGCACGTTCACCATACCCGGGGCGCCGTGGATGCGCTGCGAGCCGAGGCCCGAATTCGCGACTCCGTTGACCACCAGCTGCTTGGAGTCCGCGTCAAACCAGATGCTCCGTTTCAGCGCCTCGTACTCATCGTGAGTCAGCCACTCCTTGGCCCGATCCCACAGCCACGGCGGCTCGGCGACGTGCGCATCGCAGTCGAAGGTCGGAAAGGTTTTGGTCATGGGGGCGAATTTCTGAACCGGCATTGCCGCACCTCCAAAATTACTATCGCAATTATATCTAAATCGTTCGCGCTATTCCGTTTCCAGCCACGTGTCCGGAATCGCGTTCACGCCGTTGCGCGCAAAAATCGCGTCAATCTCCTTCATGTCCGCATCCGAGATATTCCATCCGACCGCGCCGACATTGTCGTTCACTTCGCGTTCGTTGCGGCAACCCACCAGCGCCGTGCTGATCACCGGATTCGAGAGCGTCCAGCGGAGTGCGAACTGGGGCAGGGTCTTGGCGTAGCGCTGGGCGATCGGCTTGAGTTCTTCGACCGCACGAAGATTCTTGAGGAAATGATCGGGCCCGAACAGATGCTGAAACAGGTTGATATTGCCGAGGCGACCGCGCCGCGAACGCCAGTCGTCCGAGCCGAAGTCCATCTCTTCGCTCATGGTGCCGGTCAAGATTCCGTACGC
>JBKPEA010000080.1:0-79723 GCA_046728175.1 Thermodesulfobacteriota bacterium
GAGGTCGCGCTGCTCGCCAAGGCTGGGCGTCGGCACGCGCGCTCGCTGCAGCACCGCCCCAGCCTGCTGCGTTCCTTCATCCGACACAGTCCTCTTGCTTTGCGCCTATGCTAGGACTTTACTTATGCAGGTATCAATAGCGCATCCGTTTGATGACGGATCGGCTGCCATCATTGAACAAAGGATAGATATTACCGCTTCTCAATTCGGGATCGATCGCTCGCTCTATTCGCGACTAATTTCGCCGATCGTGACGAACTGGAAATACCTCTTGACCGAGGTCCTGGCGCCGATCCATTTTCCGGTTCATCCGTTGCTGCTGGCGCGTTTTGGATTCCTAGCACTCCGATCTGCAGCGCACACCTGCGCCCAGATATTTCGCGACGATATGTTACGTTCGGTATTCGCAGGCGTGGCAGGTCATGCTGCTCTTCCGCTTAACGCCCTGGGATCATCCGCCATCGGTTGGATGTTACTGGGTGCTGCTCACGCGGTAGGTTGGCCGATTCCCCGCGGTGGTTCGCGGCGAATCTCAGGTGCGCTTGCCTCTTATTTTCGCTCGCTGGGCGGTCAGATCACTACAAATCACCCGGTGCGCTCGCTCGATATTCCGCACAGTTCCATCGTGCTGTGTGATGTCATGCCGAGGGAGCTGCTCCAGATCTCTGCCGGGCGACTATCTGAGCGGTTCGCCCGCAAACTGCTCAACTATCAATACGGACCTGGGGTGTTTAAGGTGGATTGGGCACTCGATCGCCCCATTCCATGGAAAGCCGCCGCCTGTTCACGCGCGGTGACGGTGCACCTGGGAGGCTCTTTCCGAGAAATAGCTGATAGCCAGCGCGCGGTTTCGAACGGTGATATTTCGCAGACACCGTTCGTGATACTCACCCAGCCCAGCCTGTTTGATCGTGACCGGGCGCCAGCTGGGATGCACACGGCCTGGGCATATTGCCATGTGCCAAATGGATCAGCAGAGGATGCTTTAGCGCGCATCGAAGGGCAGGTGGAGCGCTTCGCTCCTGGATTCAGATCGACCATTCTTGCTTGTCATAGCCAGGGTCCTGCTCAGCTCGAGGAACACAATGCGAATCTTGTGGGCGGAGATATCAACGGAGGCGCACTGAACCTCAGGCAGCTCTTTCTGCGGCCCACCCGCACCACATACCGGACGCCCCTTGAAGGCGTGTACCTGTGTTCCGCTGCAACCCCACCCGGTAGCGGAGTTCATGGCATGTGTGGATATCACGCAGCGCGGGCCGCTTTGAAAGATGCCGGAGTGAATCGGCCAAAGTAAGAAGTCGCTTAGCTCGACTTATATCAGTTATGCTTGTCGACATTCGGTTCATTCAAGCTTCTGGTTGGCGAGCACGACAGACTGAAACGCCCGCCGCTTGGCCGATTAAGCGCGCTTCCAGCTTAGGAACTAGACGCATTTCTAGCGAGGATTTGATCGCCACGCTGCCCGAAACCATAGAGCGCAGCTCATTCTGAGCCACGATGCCGCTTTCGCGTCCGCGCAGCCTTCCTCGCTGCCATACGCCGCGAGCTTCTGGATCGCTTTCTCGCCGAGCTGCGTGCCTGCTTCGCGAGTGCCTTCGCTGATCCCGCGCGACGGCTTTCTCGCTTCAGAGCGGACTTCACCGCACGCGAGCGTTTCGCCGAGGGCTTGCGCTTTTGACCGCTCTTTTTCAGATCGCGTAGCGCTTGGCGCCTCGTTCTCGACGAAGTCTTGCCTTTCTTGGGCGCCGGCAGTTTAACCCCTGCACGCCGTGCTTTGGAGAGACCAATAGCGATCGCTTGTTTTGTCGATCGCGCTCCATGCTTCCCTTCTCGAACATGATGGACTTCTTCGCGAACGAATTCTCCCGCCTGTGTCGATGGAGATTTGCCTTCGCGTTCGTCCTCGCGTGCCCTTTCGATAGTTTCTTCCTCAGGCATGGTGTCACCTGTCCACCTGGACAATGCGAATTTCGAGCTATATGCGAGATCAATTCAATCTCTATGCCATGGGGAGAATGGAGGCTCCGACCGCAAACACGTCTTAAAAAGGCTGTCTGCATATGAGACCAGGCTCTTCGAGTGAATTGATTGATTGGTGCAGTGCCTACGCGCCATTAGGAGAAACAGCAGCTATATACGATATTCGCCACAGGGCTTCGGCCTACTCCTTTGATTTCCTACATAAAAGCGGATTTGTGCGCTCATAGCGGTTCATTGACCTCAGTTTGAGTGGGGATGCAACACCGCGGAAAAATAGTGAGAAGAATTTTCTCAATACAGAATTCTAACATCAAACAGCTTGCCATAAGTTGAGCTAATATCCAAATATGCCGCGTGCAACGAATGCGTAAGATGCATCGCTTAGGCTCAGCACGGCCCTGTCCGTTGAAATCCAGACTGTTTCTGCCAGATCATTCCAAATCATCCAAAAAAGACGCGGGTCCCCGCTCTGCATCGATCGGACTTGTACATAGCGATTCAAAAGATGATCCCAAAATCGAACCAAGTTAGAGAGACAGCAAACGATCGAAGAATGAGCGATAGCGTCGAAGCACCTGCCGAAAGTCCTCGGTTGAAACGTCACGCCCTTCTCCCCAATTACTCTCGAGCCTTTCCCTTTCGGCCGAGAAGACCTCGGCCAGTCGCTGGATTACAGCCGCGACCAGCTCATCCGCTTTTCGTACTGACTCTCGTGGCGAATCTACAAAGTCCGCCTGAATGGAGTGCCAATTGCTACGGAAGCCTTCGGTCTCGGTGTCTGAAAACATCGCGGTTCGCGTTTCCGAACCTTCCGCCTTATCCGATCCATCTTCCTGGATTGGTTCCGAACGCTTTGCGAGCTTAGCCGTAGTGAGGTTTTCCTGCTCCTCAACTGTCTCGTTACCCATTTTCAAACCTCCTGAATGTGGCGTGATACATCGCCTCCGATAATCTGTTCAAAAAGCGCGTGATAGTGTTGCATCGCCTTGCGCAACTCTTCCGTAGCTGCGCGCTCTCCGTGTTGGTCGATCTCATGAGCCGCGCGGTAATGTTCGACAATCATTGGATAGTCAACGGACAGATCGTCGCTTGCGCCTCGAAATCTGTAACTGGATACCCGCGAGATTTCATGGCGTCATCGATAAGATTGTCGGCCTCAGTCACGGCCTTGCGGGGATTGTCTACGAAGTGCTCCTGAACGACCCGCCACTCCTCCGCGAAGCGCGAGGTTTCGCGCGGACTCAGAGGGCGAATCTTATATCTGGCCACCCGCTTCTCGCGCTGCTCGAGGATGGCCTCTGCATCTCGTGGCTCTCGCTCATTTTGAACGGCGCGATCGTACTCGGGGCCAAACTTCGAACGTAAACGTCGCGTCTTCTGGACTTCCAGCAACGCCCAAATCGCCAAAACGATTGCAAGGATCGCGATCGCGAGGGCAACGATAGCTATCGAGGTCGGATTCATAGGGTGTCTCCCGTGTTAGCTTGCGAGGTGAATGGTGCACCCATCGTGCCATCAGAAATGCGCATGTAACCGGCAGCAGCAACGGTCATGTCCGAGATCCAGTCAAGAAATGCTCAACGGCATGGAGTAGGTAGATCTTTCCTGGGAGCTCACTCCGAGACTAGTTGACCTCGCGGTCAAGACATGAAGTAGGTCTCCTACCTCAACTGTCGTGAGGGCAGTTTTATGCCGTCAACCGAAGCTAATGGAAAAAGTCTAAGAAACGCGCTCGCTACCGTGTCAGATCGAAGAGCAGCGCGCGACCGGAAGCGATTCGCAAGCTGTGGAGCTTTAAGCCCTCGGGTCCCCGCATACGAGATCTCATCCACTGCTCAATTTGTGCACGATCAAACCGCAAAGCGCTGCCGATCTTAAAACCCGGCAGGTCGCCGCACTTGGCATACAGACCATCGATGGATGAATTTTTAGGTGTTTCCCACCTCCGAAGTGGTTAGCTTCACGCCATACAGTCTAGGTTCAAGGTCTGGGTTCTCCTCTAGTACCCGCTCCACGGTAGTCACTGGCATGCACTGATCCTCCTGGCGGGATGCGTTCGCTATTTTGTTCGCCTGGGAGTGGGCGTCCGGGACAGTCCTCAGAGACCCAACGTCTGGTTGTTTCCTCCTCCAGAAGGTCGAACGCTAGAACACCGACGTGAACGGCTCGCCATTCGGCATCATCTGAAGCCCTGGCGAAATCTCTTCGACAAACTAAACACTGCCGGTGAAAGAAAGTGCGACCGCCGATCTGGACCTGTCGCCGTAACCAGCGGTGATTGGTCGATACGCGAAACTGCGCCATAGTCACTTCGCTCCCCGTTTCAGACTCTTTAGGTAGACGACGGTCAACCGAAGGGTTCGTTTGAAGAGCTGGACCCCTACACGGTTAACTCCTGCTCGGCGTCGTCCTGGTTCTGGAGCAGCCCAGCCCGTCGGCGATTGAAGCGGCTGCAAAAAAGACCTGCTCCAGGACCTCGGTGGGCATGAGCGCCTACTCCGCGTACCCCACCCGCGCCCCCTCGATGAACATGCCTGACGAAGATCGCCAAGGCTCGGGTCGCTTGGGACGTATAGGTTCGGGACTAATGCGATTTTCCACGGCCTGCGTGCGTCCTTCAAAACTTGTGAATGCTCTCTTTCCACTAGAACCCAACCACTCTCCACTCGAACCCAACCACTTTGTGGTTCGAGGGTCTGAGGCAGTTAGTAGTGAGTCCGGCTTGCCGATGGCACGCGAATGGTTACGCAGATCGCGTCACCGATCAATTTATCGAAAGATATAGCCTACCTTAGCTATGGCCGTCTGGTCTGCCGCGCGATCCGATTGGCCGGTTACGGATCGCGTACAGCGTAAGTTCCACGCGACCCCCAGATACGCAACTTTTGAAGATGTTGTTGAAGTGAAGGTTGATCGTCCGTTCAGCTATGCCAAGCTTCCGTCGTCCTCGCACGCATCTGTCGCATTTCACAGGAATTGAGACGAGCAGGCGAGGCATCTGTGCATACCATGGCCCGAAATCTAGGGGAGCCGAGCCGCTTTGACGGGGTGGCGTGGAACCTAGCATTGGGAAGTCTTATAACGATAACCTTCACAGAGATGTGTCGCTGGATCTTAGCAGTTTAAAGTGATCTACTTTCCGTCGACGGCAGCCTCGGGTTACCCACTAATCTCCGCCCTAGAAGTTCGGCATTTCCGAGCCAAGCCACACTAACGACCTGATCATGACGGTTCCCGAGGCTTTTTAGCGTCAAGTGCAGTTTTCAGAGATTAAGGGCGGATCCTCGGTCTCGATGCAGCTTCGACCGTATACTGGGACTAATCGGGAAGTTTGGTAGAGGAGACACGTTGGCGAACCACTGACGAGATCCTGGCTAGTTGCCAACAACCCGCCAACTCTTCTTGCTTTTGGGCACATCATCAAAGCGGTCAAAGCCACGAAGGTTGATAACAAGGTTGAATTTGAGCGCGATAGTATCTGATTATGCTGATCTTGTTCATTTCAGCGTCGTAGACTTTGCCCCGGTCGACCTTTAGCTCGAATTTGAAATTTAACTCGTGTATTCGCCGTTACTCTGGGCCACACATGTCTTGTCTTTGAGGACAGTTCAACCCTTTTTCCATCGCCTGACCTACAAACCGAGGCAGAGGTCGAGATAGTCTCGAATCCTGTTGAGGTGGGCATCTTCGATAAGGGTGGCCAACACCTGACGTTTTCGCGCTACTGAGTACAAAGCCTCCAGGCAGAAGTAATGCCCAGGGAAGAGTAATGCCCAGGGAACGGCACAGTCATTGCTCCAGTACGAATCATGGCCGGTCGAAATCTGATCACGCTCCCCACGTTCGCTGAACAATCCAACCGCACGATCTTAAATGCAGTGGTAGAATCTCCGCGCGGCAGCCGAGTCAAACTAAAATACAATCCCGATTTGGACGTGTTTGCGTTGTCCTATGTGCTTGCGCGTGGAAGCACATTTCCTTGTGAATTTGGGTTCATACCGTCGACGCTAGGCGATGATGGCGATCCTCTTGATATTTTGATTCTGATGGACGCTGCGACCTGCACCGGATGCGTCATATCGGCGCGCGCGCTCGGCGTCATAGAAGCCGAACAGACCCAGGACCGGAAGACTTTTCGGAATGACCGCATCATCGCGGTTACGATCGCGGAGCATGAGCGCGCGGGTTTGCGTTCACTGGACGAAATTGCCCCCGCGTTGCTCGATGAAATCGAGCATTTTTTTGTCAGCTACAATCAGATGCGCGGACGCGAGTTCAAGCCCCGTTGTCGCGCGGGGCTGGGAACCGTATCGAAACTACTGGAGCGCGGCATCGCGCGCTTTGCAAAGCAGCAAAGCGCGCACCGGCGTTGAGACACATCAGGCGTCAGCCGGCTGCCCCTGGATATGCTTTTCGCAGAAAAATCAAGGGCAGTCTCTTTTGCAGCCACGGGTGGAAGACTGGCCGTAGGCGGCGACATCCTCTCAGGCTGGCGCCAGCTCGATCAGTTTTTTCTTCACCAGCTTCGCGGCCGGTCGTGCTACGGAAGACCATTCGCGGTTTTTGTCTCTGCGCCGCCGGCGCCGTGGCGTCGGCCGAAGGACCGGCGTCGTGATTCACGCGGGGGAGGTGCTTGCCCGGCGGCCCATCCTGACCGGGTCTTCAGCATCCCAACGAACGTTGTCTGGGTCAACGAGCATCAAGCCTACAGCACGATTTGGACCTTGTTTCGCGCTCCATAGAGAATGCGCAGGCGGTTGTCACGGAGCCTGGTACAGATTACTGAGAGACTAGGAAAAAATTTATGGACCTGACCGTACTTCGCAGCCGAGTCCAAGGGGAGCTCACAACTCAGACCGATAGTGGCTACGAAAATCTGAGGCGCGCAATGATATGGAATCAGTTCGTTCCCGACCGGCGCCCGAGAATTATCTTGCGCGCCGAAAACGAAACTGACGTCATCGAGGCGATGCGGTTTGCTCGCGAGAATCGGATCAAAGTAGCAGTTCGTGGCGGGGGGCATAATTGGGTTGGATTTTCTCTGCGCAATGATAGCCTATTGATCGACCTTGGTCGGCTCAATCGAGTTGCAATCGATGCTCGTGCACGGCGGGCCACAATCGGACCTACGGTTGTCGGGCGCGACCTCAACCAGCGATTGGCGGAACACGGACTGGCGTTCCCAGTCGGACACTGTCCCACCGTGGCACTAAGCGGCTTCCTGCTTAGTGGTGGACTCGGATGGAACATCGGGGCATGGGGTCCGGCTTGCTTCAGCATTGAATCCGTAACCGTGGTCACCGCTGATGGAAAGCTGGTAACGGCGAGTGAGAGCGAAAATTCTGAGCTCTTGTGGGCGATCCGCGGCGGCGGACCGGGGTTCTTTGGCGTGGTAACAAAGTATGTTCTCAAGGTCTTTTCTGCACCGCAAGCGGTCACAACAACGAATTACTATTTTCCCTTGCAGTGTGCAGCGGATGTAGGCGAGTGGGCCAGAAGTATTGCCGGCTTAGTACCGAAGGAGATCGAACTTACAATTTTCTTTGCACCAGCACCGCCGTCGCTTGCGTCACAGTGTGTATCTGGCAACGGCTTCCTATGTATTGTGAGTGCGACCGCCTTTGTGGATACCGCGAGAAAGGCGGCAGCCGCTCTTGAAAAAGTGAACAATTGCCCGCTCACTAGCGATTGCCTGCGAACGGAAATCAATCTATCTGGTTCGTTAACCACTCTCCTCGAGATGGGGAGCATGCCCTGGCCCGAGCGCCATCGTTATCTCGCTGACGCGCTCTGGACCAACTCGCCACCATCCGAGGTGCTCACCACGTTGCGCAAGCATTTCATGCAAGCGCCATCTGCCAAGTCGCAGGCAACGTTCGTGGTTTCCACTGGCGGAGTTCAAGATTCTTCCTCGGGAACGGACGGCTCCTACTCGATGACGGGCGACGCCCTGATGCTCTGTTATGCAATCTGGGAGCGACCCGAAGATGACGGCGCCAATATCGAGTGGCATCGCGCAACCCTAGATGACCTGGACAAATTTGCGGTCGGCTATTACGTCGGCGAGTCCGATATAGTGGCGCAGCCCAGACGCGCCGAAAGATCATATTCGAAGGCAAGCTGGCAGAGATTGAGGATGTTGCGGCAAAAGTATGACCCAGAAGCATTGTTCCTCGAACATTTCGGCACTTCCGCACCTGCCCCTCCGACCAAAGTAGGAGAAAACGCTTTACCTCCCAAAGACTGATAAGCATGGGCCGAATTTTGAATAGTGGGCGGAAAAGGAGTCTTTTACTCGATAAAGATAGGCGATCACGATATTCTTTTTGATGAAATTTAACGACTCGCCATCTCGGGAGATCTGTCTTGCTGGTGTGCCGACCATGGCCAGGGTTCTTGCAGCGTTATTTGGGATCGCATTCCTGATGGGAATTTCCAGCTGCTCGGTTCGCGAGCACTTCGAGGGACAGCCAGTTCCTCGCTCAATTGAAGAACCTCTCCTCGGGCTCTCAGTCGCAGTGTTTTCTGATCGATCGCTACGCTTCGAGTATCCACCCATATACTCATGGAGCGCGTTTGAAGAAGTCATGAACCCGGGACTGGCCGAGACCCTGCGGAACGGGCTAGACGCAGCCTTCCACCAGGTTTCGATGGTCGAGAACGAGCGTGCCGCAGCGGAAATGGATCTGTTTGCTATGCCCGCTATTGAAGTGTCGGATCCCTTGACACTTACGGCCACATTCAGAGAACCCTGTTCTGGCAGGGACATCACCAGGCTCTCGTCGAGCAGCTCCCTCGATGGTCATGCTTTCGGGATGTACTCCCATCTTGGAACGGATTTCATGTTGTTCGCGACGGCAGTGATAATGCCCCTCTGGACCCGGTGCTCGCGCATGCGATTCGAAAACACAGCGCGGAGAGATTTGATGCGATGCTCACTCCGGCCATAGTACAGATGGCAGGCGATATCGCGCAGCAAGCGGTCCGCGACAGATCACTAAGGTCGTTTCTCCAGATTCGAAACAAGCGTTTGATGTCGCCGCACCCGCCGATCTATTCAAGCCTTGCAGGCCAGTACAGGTGACCATGCACGCTCCCGAATCTCGGCGAGACTCATCATCACCACCGCTCCCCCGTGCCAAGTGGGGACGGAGGCGAGGGCGAATCGGGTCGCTGTCATACACGCTTGGTCGAAGGCAACCATCTGATCAATCCGATGTTGAACGGATTCTTGAGGAACGTTCGAGCATGTGCCTTTCGGGCACACTTAAGCCAGCGGCGCAACCACTGGCCGAACGCCGCTCTAAGTGATGGCATTGCATAGCGGTCCGAAAGATCAAGTCTCGGAGCTGAAGTCTGCAGCCGATGCGATACTGTCGCTATTGTCGGCGATCGTCGATTCATCGCACGACGCAATTGTCAGCCAGACTCTCGAGGGAATCATCACGTCGTGGAATCCCGCGGCGGAACGAATGTTTGGCTACACGGCGGCCGAAGCGGTTGGGCAATCGATCCGTTTAATTATTCCCCCGGATCGGCACACGGAAGAGGACCACGTCCTCGAGAACATCCGACGAGGCGAAAAAGTCGATCATTTCGAAACCGTAAGTCAGACAAAAGACGGCGGTAAGATCCATATCTCTCTGACAGTCTCATCCATAAGGAACCCTCAGGGAGTAGTAGTCGGCGCTTCTAAAATCGCACGCGATATCAGCGATCGAAAAAGCCTTGAACTTCTCCTGTCGTCGATCGTTGCGTCCTCGGACGATGCCATCATCAGTAAGACCCTGGACGGCATCATCACGTCATGGAACCCCGGAGCCGAGAGGATGTTCGGGTACGCTAGCTCCGAAGTCGTCGGTAAGTCGATTCGGCTCATCATCCCAGCAGAGCGCCAGTCAGAAGAAGATTTCGTTCTCAGTCAAATCCGGCGCGGCGATAAGGTCGATCACTTTGAGACTGTCCGGCAGACGAAAGATGGTCGAAGGCTCAACATTTCTCTGACGGTGTCGCCGGTCAGGGACGCGCATGGCATTCTCATCGGCGCGTCCAAAATTGCACGCGATATCACCGCCAAGAAATTGATGGAAAGCGAGCTGGAAGGAACCCGTCAGCGGTTGACCGAAGCGCTTGCGAGTAGGGACCAGCTTTTCGCCGTGGCAGCACACGAGTTGCGCAACCCGCTGAGTGTTCTGTCGATGCTGTGGCAAGTGCCTCATTCGGCAGGGTTTGAGCGCGTAATTGAAAAGTCACGAACGCAACTCGATCGCCTTAGCCGGCTGATAGATCGCTTGCTTGACATTGCCCGTCTGCGATCCGGCAAGTTCGTGTTGGATCGTCAAACGCTCAACCTGAATGAGCTTGTCTGCGAGATCGTGGGCAGATTCAGGATTGTGCACCCGGACCTTGGGATTTCCTTGCAATGCGACCCGCGAATAGAGGGCAATTGGGATCGCCTTCGACTCGATGAGGTGCTCACTAATCTGATCTCCAATGCCGTCAAGTATGGGGTGAAGAGGCCCATCGAGATAAGTGCGGCAGCGAGTACTGACCATGCGGTCGTGGTGGTCAAGGACCATGGGGTCGGCATATCTCCGCACGATCTGAAGCGGATTTTTGAGCCGTTTGAACGAGTCGAAGAGATTTCGAAAGTCAGGGGCCTCGGGATGGGACTTTGGATCACCAAGCAGATCGTCGAAGCGCATGGCGGAACAATTCTGGTTGAGAGTGAACCCGACCGTGGGTCTTCGTTCATCGTTCGCCTTCCCCTAGAGAAATCATAAGTTCCAGAAGAGCTATCCCGCGTTTCAGGAGGGAACGTTGTGACACGGTTGTACCACCATCCAAATGAGTACGACCTCGAACATCTCGGTGATGAAGACGACATAAATTTTTACCTCGGGCTGGTTAAGCGCCTGCGCCCGAAGCGCATTCTTGAGCTCGGGTGTGGTACCGGTCGGATAGCGCTTCCTCTGGCCGAGCAAGGAATTGCTTGCGGCTATCGAGTCGTCGGTCTGGAAAACGAGGCAGCAATGCTTGGCGGTGCCGTCGAGCGCCGTCGAAGTGCGAGCCCGCAGGTGCAGGAGTGTCTCACCTTCGTCGAAGAAGATATGCGGAGCTGGCAGGCCGACGAAAGGTTCGATCTGATCTTGGCACCCTGTTCATCGATCGCTCATCTTCACGGACTGGACGAGCAAATTGGAACGTGGCGACAGGCCCGGGCCAATTTGTGCACGGGTGGCAGATTCGTGGTCGAGGTCACGATGCCGAATTTAGCGGTGTTTGCAGACTCGTTCTCGCGATCGCCCAGAGCACTTGTTGAAATCGATATTGATAACTTCGACGAAGCAGAAGGAATTCGATTACTTCGTCATAAAACCACTAGATATCTGAGTAATCAGCAGCGCGCACAGATCCGCTTCCTTTACGAGAAGTATCGGGACGATAGATTAGTGGACAGCTACATTGACGATTTCGAAAGCCACGTCTTCTTTCCTCGTGAACTTGAACTGCTTTTTATCCATGCCGACTTTAAGCTCGAGAATACAGTGGGTGACTATCAGAGCCGCCCCCTTTCGGTCAATTCGCGCCTCATTATCATGACTGGGCGGCGTGATTAGGGGTCGGCGCGAAAGACTTCGCACAGGTTGTCAGGACTCAGTGGTTCGAACTCATGGCCGGCGGTCTGTACGGTTCGGGCTGAAGGTTCGCTCCATATGGGATGACGAGGAGAACGAGTGATGAGAACCCTTGTCCCACAGGGGTTTCGCGATCCGTTCTTTCCCTAGCGACCTGTGGATATCTCTCCTATTCCCGCCCCAAATGCCTTGAAAGCGTGCGTGGCGGCGCCAACAGCCTCAGCAGAAATTTGCCAGAAATCATCCACAGGGATATTCACGGAATTTCCACAGCGCAGTTCATCGGATAGACCATAGCCAATCGCCTCTCAGTCTGCCGTGAAGCTCAACTCGTACCGCCGGCCGCATAAACGTTAGACGCGAACATTGCAACTACTTGGTCGGGCTCTGCGGGCTAACCGAATCGTCTGATCCGATGCGGTTGGACCAGGTTTATGCGCAACGTGTCGGGTTCGCCGAGCGCTCGAGAGATCACAATCAGCCTGGGCGCTTTTCTTGAGGCGAAGCGCTGGCAAGACCGCCTACGCGAACGAGGAAGGGGAATGAGAGTTTATCAGTTCGTCGAGAATCCACGTATTTACTTCGCGTCGATCTCGCCGCGCAGGCATTGTCTGCGAAAATGCCGACATTCTGCGGCGAATCTGGCGTCATTGAGTCCGCTATGCACAAAGAACTTTGTCTGCCGTTTTTGACCTGTATTTGGCCTCCGCTCGAGTGGACACGAGCAATTGTCTGCAAGTATGACGGGCTTAGACGTTGCGTGCTCGTTAGCGATTCCAAAATACCGCATCCCGACAATTGAGATTCCATTCCTCGCGCGTCGCGAGAATGATTCTCGGTGAGCCGTTCGGATCGCGTTCGATGACCTTCATTGGGCTTTCCTCGTGGAGTCGAGGGCACCTTTTATCGCGCAGACAATCGTCCCACCAGGCAGTCGTAGATCTGTTCCATCGTGCTGTCGATCGCTCTCGTCATCGCTGCTTGCGTGAGCGTTGCAACTATGAGCGGGCAATCGCCCACAGTGAGCGCGGCTTGGTTGTCGAGCCTTCTGAGAAACCGTTGACAAGTTTCCCACGTCTGGCGTTGGACGTTCGTATTCAACACCATTTCTTTGTCAGTCATATCGAAACCTCCATTTTACGCTAGCATTCCGCTGCGCAATGGCCCGCAGCCTCTGGGTGCGTTCTCTGGCGGTTGTCTGGGTCAGCTCACCTGGGTTCTGTTCGCCGAATGCGATCTCGTTCCTGATCACCCAGCCACATAAAAGGCCAAGAAGACCAGCACCGACCCGCAGAGTCCCTCGCAGAACCACGCAAAGCGCGCGGAGACCGCAACTATTCATCGAGCAGTAGCTCTTCACCGGTCGCCTCGCCGGGCTTGATGGTTGTCGCCTCGACCTCGATAGCTTCGCCCTTCAGTCGGGCCTGCGCCCTATCGTAGAGGTGTCCTCGCCGCTTACAAGTCGCATACAGAACCGCCAGCGCATAGTCATCGGTTGCAATGACCCTTACGAGGCGGACTTGCAGGGCCCCTCCGCTGCCCTCTCCAAACCACGGCAAGCAGCAAAAAACCGCTTCACGGCCGCGATAAACTCGCGCCAGCGGATTGTGGGCCGAGTGAGGTTCTCTTCAGGCTGGTTTTTTCATCTTACATGTCCGATAGTTCGACTATGTGATAGCCATCGCGTAAATTCCTTCGTCCGGTTGTGGCAATGATTGCGATGGTAACGTGACCGCATCCAGACCTCGGAGGATTCGCTTTGCCATGGCACATGCGCCAAGGATGCTCGAGGGTTATCGCGTTCTCGATTTTACCCAATTCGTGGCCGGACCAACTTGCTCCCGCCTCATGGCCGAGCTCGGCGCGGAAGTTGTGAAGCTTGAACTGGCCCCCGACGGCGATCGCATCCGCGATGCGGGTTTCAAACCACGCAACGACAAGTCCAGCAGCCACAGCACGTATTACATGCAACACGATCACAGCAAGCTGAGTTTTGCGATCGATATGAAGCAGCCGGGGGCGCACGAGCTGGTCATGTCGATGATCCCGAAGTTCGACGTCCTGGTAGAAAATTTTGCCCCGGGGGTGATCGGGCGGATGGGTTTTTCTTACGAGGAAGTGAAGAAGGTCAATCCGAAGATCATCATGTGTTCGATATCGATGGCCGGCCAGACGGGACCACTATCCAGCAAGGCAGGCTACGACACGATCGGACAGGCCTACGCGGGAGTCACCGATAACCTCGGCGAACGAGATCGCGCGCCGATCATGATCGGAATGGCCATCGGTGACGTCTCGACCGGTGTTGCGGCGGCAATGGCGGTGTTCGCCGCCTTGCTACATCGGGAGCGCACCGGCGAAGGACAGTATCTCGATGCCTCACTGACCGACACCTACTTCCATATGCACGAACTGAATGTGCCGAAGATCGCGCCGGCCGGCGATCGGGTGCGGCCGAAACGCTTCGGATCTCAGGCCGACGGACCCGGACCGGCAGGCAATTTCCGTTATCGCGGCGACCAATACATTATGATTCTGATGGCGCCGCATCAATGGCCGCAAATGACTCGCGCGATGGGCAAGCCCGAACTCCTAACCGATCCCCGCTTCCAACGTGCGCGGGATCGACAAAAGAATCGTTTCCAGCTCCAGGCGATAATCAAAGAATGGCTCGCGACGTTCCCCATCCGCGAGGATGCAATCGCCGCAATGGATAAGGAACGAGTCCCGTGCGCGCCGGTACTGAGTCTCAACGAAGCAATCGCGCATCCGCATCTGAACGAGCGCAAGACGGTACGATGGGTCAAAGATCCGCTTTTCGGAAGAGTAGCGATACCCGCAGTGCCGGTGAAATTTTCGGCTTGGCCGGATCGCACCGAGCTGCGGTCAGCACGTCTAGGTGAGGACAATGAGCGGGTCCTGCGCGATTACCTCGGGCTCAGCGACGAGCGAATCCGCGAGTTGTATTCGAATGGCACGCTGGTCCGCGACAAGGGCATACCGCCTTCTCACGACGAGGTTTTCTAGCTTCAACAATATTTTCGCGCGCGCTTGAAGTCACGCGACCGGACGTTCAGCTTCTCGACTAAATAGGTGCGACGCGCACAAACCATCTTGATAACTCTACCAATGGGTCTGGTCGTCCGTAGCTCTTGTTAGCGCCCGAACTAGGCGCTCAATTCCTGTCGGGGCGCCACTCACAACCAGTGCCGAGACGCCGAGCACGTTCTAGAGCCCTTGGCGCAACGAGTGAGTAGTTATTGCTTCTTTGCAGTTTGCGACTCTACCACCAGGTCGAGCACATAGAGGTTGGAGGGTGCGCCGCCAGCAGATGCAGGGCGTTGGAATCGCTTGACCCGCAGTACATTGCGTACGCCTTCGCGATGGGTGAAGCCCTCGATATTGACGGTCAGAGGCTTCCATTCGCCGGGAGTTCCGACCACCAGGCCCTCGTTGTCATAGTGCCGCTCGCGGTACTGCAGACAGCGGGTGTTGGGGGACGGCGGATTCGGGCAGGCAACCGACTGGGGGGCGATTTCGAGAAAGACCGTAGTACCGAGCCCGTAGAGCGATTCCGGAGTAGGTTCGCCGGTGAACTTTAGCGTGCCGTCGCTAGGCGACACCAGCCGCAGCTGCACGGAGGCGTCTTGGCGACGGGTCATCTGGACTTGCAGCGGTTTGGCCAGCAGGTTGGACAGAACGGAGTCCGCCTGCATTAAGGCCGGATCGCAGGCCATCCTGGTGGACACGCCGCCGATGACAGTGAGCTGGTTGGCGGCAGAGACCTGATACCCGGCGACGAGCCGGTTGCACGGCCCCTGGACGCTCAGCCGCGAGCCAACGAAGCTAAGCACGATGGGATGGTCTTGGCCGGGAGGCAGACCGGCGATGCGGCGATTATTGGCATCCGTGGCGAAGGCAAGCGTCCAACGATAGCGCCCAAGTTGTTGCTCCAAGTCGCTGCTGTGGGGTGCGGCAGGCGCCAGCACCAGATTTGCTGCGGGTGACTGTGAAGCGCCGCTTTCCGGGCGAAGCAGCGTGAGCCGGCCTTCGCCTACGGAAAACTGCTGTCGGCCGCCGCGTTCATCGAGGGTAATGGCGTTCCCACTGGGCTGCCACGTGAAGACCCCACTTACCGACTTCTCCGCATTCTGGGATCCCTGGGCCTGGGTGACCAGCCGGTAGGAGCCATCGGGGTTGAGTGTCAGCCTGGTCTTGGTGCCCGGACAGTCAGCAGAGGACAACTCCTTCGTAGGTGCCGGACCAATCGAGCGAATACCGGCTGTTGTGCATGTCGGCAGGCTGTGGGGGCGTCCCTCCGCCACTCTGTTGCACAGCGGCTGCCACAACGGTCGCTACGGCAAGAAGTATCACGGAGAATTTCACACAGATCCTCTTAATACATATTGTGCTTGAATTCTCTTAGGTGCGACTAGATTTTATATCTAGCCACGCCAGACCTCGATAAACCCAATCCGACGGCGGCGATCTCTTTAAAGGCCTGCTCATCCACGATCTCGAACTGGCCACGGAACGAGACCCCATTGTTGCCGCGAGTCGCCTACATCACTGGTTCAGTTCGAGCGTCTACAAATTGCCTACAATCGACTTTGATGCTGCTCTTATTGAGTCAAAATCCCTTGGATTTATTGCGCGCCCGGAGGGATTCGAACCCCCAACCCTCGGATTAGAAGTCCGATACTTATCCAGTTGACCTACGGGCGCTCGTGATTGCGCCCACGTTTCACTAGTACGCTTTGCACGTGCGCCGAGAGCTGACCTAGCCGTTCAATTTTAGCGACTGTCAAGCTTGACCTGCCGGCTTTTACCGCCGCGTCCGGAGTGTGCTACGGTCCGCTTAGTCAGATCTTTTCCCTTAAGCTTCGCAGAGGAGCCAAGGCTATGGCGAGCAAGGATTTTGTGTTCACCCAGTTGCTGAGGGCCTATCGCAAGGGGATCATCTCCGAGACGGTCTTCGAGCAACAAATGAATGAACTGACCGCGTCGACCGGAGGCGCACCTGAGAATCCGCTTAACATATCCAACGTGATGGCGTTTCGTGGTGACGGCACGAAGGCGCGCGGCAAGCGCCTGCGGCGGACCGCGCAAAGCGAGACGATGACTTTCACGATCCCGGCGAACTTCCACAGCGATCGCGAGAACAGCCATCGCGGCGACCAGATCATCTATGTGCTTGAGGGGTCGGCGACTGCGCGCGTCGCGGGCAATGAGCAGCAGATCAAAGCGGGCGACATCCTGACTATTCCGGCCGGCGCGATGCACACCCTTCGCACGGATAGCGAACCGCTCTTCGGGCTGACCGTTTTCGCCCCGCCCGAGCCGGCCTAGGGTTCGGCAGTAGCGAGCGTTGCGCCATCGCTGACGCTATTCAGCTAAATGTGCTGGTCGGAAAATTTCTTCTGTTAGGTTTGTACGTCGTCTGTTCGGCAGCGAAGATAACGCAGGCTGCGACGGAAATCCAAGTCTCGCGGGAAACTGTTTTGCGCTACACGGTCAACTCGGCATTCATGAAGGTAGTTCCTCTCGGGTGATGTGGATAATAGGAATTCGTCGACTGCTTCGGGTGTGGTGTCCCGCCTGAGCCTGTGCTCCGCAAAATCATCCGTGTGGGGGCAAAGCTTTGGCGTAACTATTTTCGGATCAGAGTTAAGTCCGAATCACAGTCTGGACTTTGTGCGCTATACAAAGCGGGACATGATCTTTTCGCCGAGCATCCGCATGTAGTGGAATTGGCGATCCAGGCTTCCGCCCTCAGCGTTGAGCCACAGCTTAGTCGCGCCGGCATCTGCGATCTCTTCGATGCGGGCAATCCATGCCTCGGGATTGCCCGCCAGCGCGAATCGTTTGAGCGCATAGTCCGTGAGACCGAGGTCTTTCATTCGTCTAGGGTTGGCGCCTTTGGACACGGCGTGCTCGTACAGCACGTAGCCATCGACGTATCTCTGAAGTTGCGGTTTCAGGTCTTGCGGCACCAGCTTGCCTTCGAGGGTAGAGCGCATTGAGTGGTTCAGGATCGAGGATACGGAACCCATGACGTTTCTGATCGCGATTTCCTGATCCTCGTGCAGAGAGGTTCTGGTGGTGAACCAGATATCGACGTCGGCTGGACTGCGTCCTGCCTCCAGCGCACCGGCATGAATTCTCGCAACCGTGTCGGAGATTACCTCGGGCAATAAGCCGGTTCCCGCGGTCACGCCGTCGCCGATTCTACCGCCGAGGTGCAGCATCTTCGGCCCTTCCGCGCATACGGAAATCGGAATCTGTTTGCGAACCACTCTCGATGTCCATCGCACGCGTTGCGGGCGCTTTTGGTAAGTGGCTTCTCCGGTGGCGAGCAGCGAGCGCACGCACTGGACGTAATCCTCGATTCGGGCCCGCGTGGCGCTTTTGTAGCCAATATTAAGAACGGCGCTATCGCCACTGGCAATATCCATGAAGGTTCTTCCGCCCGTAAGGGTGTCGATGGTCGCGAGAAAAGACGCCATCACCTGCGGTTCGCGGGTCAGGGGATTGGTTGGCCGCAGACCAACCTTTGCTTGTGTCGATGCCATCGCCAACAGCGCAGTTCTGATATACGCATCGTCACCAATGAAGGCGGAATCGTAAGTACCAATCGCTTCGGCGCCGTAGTTCTCAGCCATTTTCACGAGGTCGGCGACCTTCCCGAGTTCCTCGTGGCGGAGAAACAATCCAGGAGCGAGGTGAATACCAAATGAGAGTTTCATGTGAGCCTTCGGCTGTGGAGACTTTCAATCAGGGCATACGACGATCAGCCCAGAAAGGGCGATAGCGCACGCCAGAACTCCGTCGGCTTTTCCAGATGCGGAAAATGGCCACAGCGATCGATCACTGCCAACTCTGCGCCGTAGACTGCTTTGCGATACAACTCGCCACATTCGAGGGGCACGATACGATCCTCGCGGCCCCAGATCACCAGCGTTGGAACGTTGCGCAGACGCTCGAGCAACGGCGGTAGGGCGGGATCGTGCATGTATGGCTTCCAGCAGTAGCGCGTGGCCGCTTCGCGGTTGATCACGTGCACCTCGCGCGCTTCCGGTGTCGGTTTGCTACCGAACAAAAGATCATAGTCGGAGACCTCTTTCACGTCGAAGAACGACAGCCGGCGGGTAGCTTCGCTGCCGTGCAGGAAGATGTCGAGTATCTCGCCTTGGTGCGGTCGCATGCCAGCGGCGTCGATTAACAACAGCCGCGCGACAATTTGCGGCGACATTACGGCCATTTCCGCCGCGAGCCAGCCTCCGATGAAGTGACCCGCCAGGATAGCCTTCGAGAGCCCCAGCCCGTGAAAGATCCACAGGTAGAAACGCGAAAGATCAACAAACGACTCCAACCACGAGGGCCGCTCCGAGCCGGCAAAACCGGGATGAGTGGGAACGTAGACAGTAAAGCTGCGAGCAAGCTCATCGTGCACGCGCAGCCATCCGAGATTGCCTTCGCTGCCATGCAACCAAACCATCGGTGCGCCGGAACCACCTATAAAGTATTCGATGCGGGCACCACCCACTGTCACGAACTTTCGCTCGAAGGCCATCTGCACCGACCACTACTTTACGGCGCCTGTTCGAATGGTCCTGGCAGTCCCAGTTCCTTGCCCATCTCCCGGATCGCAGGCAGTACCTCTTCCTTCATGAGCTGCAAGCATCGCATCGTGTCCTTATGAGCGATGGTCCCATCGTTGCTCCAAACACCGAGGATACCCGGCCGAAATACCTCGAGCCCCTGTCGGATCTTCTTGATGACCGTCTTGGGACTACCGACCACGACGCGATTGCTTTCGACTACCGCGTCCCATCCTGCGGAATCGACGCCGCCGTAGAGTGGGTCAGGACGCAGGGCATGTTTGTATTGCTCCAGCAGCCGCTTCGAACCTTCTCGTGAGTTGTAACCGGCCGGTGCCATAAAGTCACCAGGGAGCGGGACGCGGCCTACACCCGCGTTGCCGGTGAGAAATCCTTTCCCGACCTCGATTGCCTTTTCGTCGGTGTCCTGGACGTGGATGCGCCACAGGTATCCGAAATTCTGCGGTCCTGGCTGATACCCGCATTCCACAGCGGCCTTGCCGTAGAGGTCGGTCATCGACACCGTCACTTGAGCGTCGGTTTCGAGATAGATGTACGGATAGTGATGCCGCGCGCACCATTCGAGTGTTTCGGGACTGCCCACGCCCGGGATCCAGATTGGTGGATGCGGCTTTTGAAGCGGGGTTTCGAACGGATTCACGACTCGAAACTGGTAGTGCTTGCCTTCCCACCGGAAAGGTCCGGGAGTCGTCCAGGTCTTGACAATCAGATCGTGCGCCTCTTCAAATCGCTCGCGATTGTGGACCGGATTGGTGTTGGTCGCCCAGCTTTCGATACCGGTGCCGCGGACGAATCCCGACACCAGTCTGCCGCGCGAAATCATGTCTATTTCGGCCAGCTCCTCGGCCAGGCGGATGGGATTGTCGAAGATCGGAAGGGGGTTCCCGAGCAGGACGATCTTTGGCTTCTTAGTGATACGCGCCAGGATCGCCGCTTCCAGGTTCATGGTCGCCCCTATGCACGTGGGCGTGTTGTGATGCTCATTGAGCATCAGGCCATCGAATCCCGCTTCCTCGGAGAGCTCGTACTCGTCCAGATATTCGTTATACAGCTCCGCGCCAAGAACCGGATCGAAATGACTATTCGGAAAGGTCAGCCGGACCGAACTGCGAAAACTGTGCCGAACGTCGTCTTCTGTATAGGCGACATACGGGCGTTCCGTGAACCGCATTATGAACATGATAAAACGCGCTACTGAAGCAAAGCTTAGGCTAGTGCGAGATTATACAGCTGATTCGCATTGTCGAAGGTGATTTTCCGCCTGACTTGCGCGGGCACATCGGCAAAGTTGTCGGCAATGGTCTTTATGGAATTGGGAAAGGTCGAGTCAGCGTGAGGAAAGTCCGAAGCCCACATGTAGTTCTCTTCGCCGAAGAATTTCCAGGTCGCCGGTCCCAGCGGATCGTCCTGAAAGGTCGCCCATACGTTGCGCTTCACATACTCGCTCGGTTGGTGAGGCAACCTGGGGCGACCCATCTTCGAGTAGACGTGGTCGAGGCGATTGACCCAGTTGGGTATCCATCCGACATCATTCTCGGCCGAAACGATCTTCAATTTGGGAAATCGTTCGAACACGCCGCCGTAGATCAACCTCGTCATGCACTGCTCAACTACGTGGATGCAATGGATCTGCAGGTCAGCGGGACTCGGCATGAACGGTGTGAGCGACATTCCGGAGACCAGCGGCTTATGCAGTGAGATTGGCATGCCTAGTTCTGATGCGGTGCGCCAGAGCGGATCGAACCGCTCATCGCTGTAGGGAATCTCGATGGTGTTGCTCGCGAGCACCAGGATGCCTTTGAGGCCCTTCTTCGCGCATCGCTCGATTTCCGAGACGTCCGGCAAAGCGCGCAGTGAACACAGTCCGATGCCCGCCAGACGGTTTTTCGAATGCGAGCAGAACTCCGCGAGCCAATCGTTATAGACGCGCATGCAAGCCTGCTGCAGTTCGACCTCCGTCATGCTGAGCAGCGCTATGCCGAGACTGGCGTAGAGCACCTCGGCCGAGACACCATCGATGTCCTGGTCCTTGAGCCGCTCGAGGGGATCCCATCCGCTCGGCCGCGCGGCCTCGTAGCCCTTCCGCATATGTTCGCGTAACGCCTCGCCGCTACGTCCCGCGGCGAATACCCCTGCAACTACGAGCGGAGGAAAGCCCGGACCGACGAAAACATAGGGAGCACCGGTCACTGCGGAGCCTGAGCTTTCCTTCTTGATCACGCGCGGCGCGTTGTCGCGGTATTTCTTATCCAGCCGCGTTACCCATAAATCGCCCGGCTCGGTCATGTGCGAATCGGCGGAGATTACTCGCATCTCGGTCACGACTTTCTCCTAGCGCCGGGCCGTGGCTGGTCCCGAACGCAGCACTCGGCCCGGCAGCGCTGACGTATGTTGTCCACGGTCGTAGAGGACCTTGCCGTTAACGATGGTGTATTCGATCCCTTGGGCCTGCGTTACCAACCGCCGGCCTCCGCCGGGAAAGTCGCTGCGGACCTCAGGGCGCTCGGGCGAGTCGATGCGGTCGAAGTCGAAAATCGTGATATCGGCCGCGAGCCCGGGACGTAGTTCGCCGCGATCGCTCATCCCGAAGAATCGGGCGGGTTCCGAGGTGATGCGTTTGACGGCATGCTCGAGCGTGAGCGCCTGTTTGCGGCGCACGAAATTGCCGATGAGATAAGTGGGATAGCCGGCGTTACACAACATGTCGACGTGCGCGCCGCCATCCGAGATTCCGATCATCGTGCGCGGATCGCTGAATTTGCGCGCGACACGTTCCTCGTTGATATCGAGCACCGGCATCATGAAGGTGAGACTCAGTTCGTCCTCGATTGAAAGATCGAAGAATATATCGACAGGATCGGCGTTGCGCCCGCGTGCGATCTCTGCGACGCTCTTCCATTCCAACGCCTTGAGCGCTGGCTTGGAGGCCTCTTTGATCTTCGCGCGATCCCAGATATCTCGCAGCACCGCGCGGCGACCGAGTTCGGCACCGAAGGTGCGGCGAAACTCCGCGCCTGCGTAAAACTGTTTGAGTTCGTCGACCGACCTGTCGCCGAAAGCGGGTTTGATCGAGTTCATGCTGCCGAACAGGAACGGATTGCGTAGATTGAACTCGATAATCAACGGGCGCGCAGCAACCTGAGGGCGACATCCGCGCTTGAGCAGGGGAGCGGCTTTAGTCAAAGTCTCGGTCCATGCATCCGGCGCATCGTCGCGATCGCGCAAATTGAGCCAGGTCACGGGACGTTCGCTCGCGTGCGACAGCAATTCGAGCAGCGTGTACTCCTGGTCAGAGAGGCCGCTCGGCTGGCGGGTCAGCGCGATCTCGACCACGCCGTGGCCGGCTTCGCGCAAAACGCCTGCGTAGCTTCGAAGCTCGTCATGACTCGCGAGGCGGCACGCGAGCGGCTGCCCTTTATATCCGACGTGCTGCGGCATTACGGTCAGCGAAAATCCGAAGGCTCCCGCAGCTATCGTCTCGCGCAGCAAAGTACGGATCTGGGCAGTCTCCGCCTCGGTCGCAGCACGGCTCATCGCCTCCTCCCCCATCGCGAAGTGGCGGAAGGGTGAGAGCGCGGCGAGAAAGCCGACGTTGATACCGAGACCGCGCCGCTGCGCCGCATCCATGTATTGCGGGAAAGTCTCCCAGTCCCAGGTGATTCCTTTATTGAGGACCTCGTATGGAATTGCCTCAACGTGAACCAGATTCCACGCCGCCACCTCGCGCTCGGCCGGTTTGCAGGGCGCCAGTCCGACCCCGCAATTGCCCATGACCACGGTGGTAACGCCGTGCCACGAGGAGCAGGTGATTAGAGGGTCCCAGCAAATCTGCGCATCGTAATGTGTGTGCGGATCGATGAATCCTGGTGTGACTATCAGGCCCGACCCATCGATGACCCGTTCGGCGCTATCGCGCAGCTTGCCAACTTCGACGATTCGTCCTTGCGCGATCGCAACATCCGCCTGGTAACCGGGGGTGCCGGTCCCATCCACCACTGTGCCGCCGCGAATAATCAGGTCTAAGGCCATGGGGGCTCAACCTCTAGTTTTTGCGTAGGCCCTGCACCATGGAAAAGTCAAGCAACATGTCTCGCCACGGACTGGTGCTGCTGGCGCCGGTGCTGGTCAAAATTTCCCTGTTCCACGTCTTTCAGCGACCCGCCGCCCGGCCTGCCGCTGGCGGTGATCGTAAACGCGCTCGAAATCTACCTGGCGCTGGAGTATCTTGCGGCGTTCGCGGAGCTTTTGACTTTATCCCCTTCTCTGATGTCGGATGTCAGTGCGACCTCGCATGAATTCTCGGGTAGAGAGGACGGGTGGTCGCCCCGTGACCAAGTGTAAAAACTGAATCAAGGCAGGGCAAATGGCGCTAAGAGAAGAACAGATTCACAAGCTGAAGTATCCGGGGGCGGTGGACGCCGACGGCCACATCCTGGAATCGGCCAAATGCTGGGAGCAGTACTGCGAGGCAAAATATCGAGCCACGGCGATCCGCATAAAAGAAGACGAGGAAGGACTCGAATACCTCGAAGTGAACGGCGTGCCGTCGCGGGTGAATCGGGGCGGAACCTTTGGCGGCGTCGCGCAGATGGGCCAGGTCACCCGCAATTCCGGACACTTCGATCGGCGGATCAAATACGGCGATAGGGTCCCGCTGGGAGCGTGCGACGCGAAGGACCGCATCACCCGACTCGACAAAGAGGGACTGGATGCCGCGATCATCTATCCCAGCCTCGATCTAACCTGGGAAACTGACACCGACGATGCCGAGTACTCGCAGGCGATGTGCCGGGCGTACAACCGCTGGGTCACCGACTGGTCCTCGGACAGCGGCGGCCGCTTGATTCCAGTCGCGCATCTTTCGCTGAGCGACCCTGGCGCCGCAGCTACTGAATTGGAACGTGCCGTCAAGGCCGGCCACAAGGGCGGATGGGTCGTGCAGTTCACCACCACCCGCAAGCCGCACGGCCACAACGATCACGACCTGCTCTTCGCCAAAGCGCAAGAGCTGGACGTGCCGCTCGGGATACACGTGTCGCTCGAACCCCAGTGGTGCTGGCCCGGCCGCTACGACAAGGAATACGTGCGGAAGCAGACGTGGTTCCTCAACGTCACCGCGTCCGACGCAATCAGGCATGCGCTCGCGAGTCTCATGGCATACGGAACCTTTGACAAGTTCCCCAGGCTCAAAATTGTGATTCTCGAAGTTGGCGCCGGCTGGGTGCAGTACTGGCTCGATCGTATGGATGCGGTTTACGACAGCGTGATGGGGCGCGGGGTACCGCTCAAGGAAAAACCCAGCTTCTATTTTCGCCGCAACGTCTGGGTCTCAGCCGACCCCGACGAGAAGTCATTGCCCGCGATGGTCGATCTTTGCGGCAGCGATCGCTTCTTCTGGGCAACCGACTTCCCACATCCAGATCACACCGGAAATTACATCGAGGAGCTGGAGGAGTTTGGGAACAAGATGAGCGACCCGCAGCGACGGCGCAACGTACTCGGCGATAACGTCCGGCGCGTCTATAATCTCTCGATCTGATGTTCCGCTTCGGGCGCAACCTGGGCACCATAACAGGACCGTTTCGACCGCACTGAACATTCAATCCGACGGGCTACCACAGGGGTGAGTGCCGCGCAGCCTGCCCCCGAACCCCGTGATGCTCAGAGTTCCCGCGTCGTTTCGCGACGACTGCCGGCGCCCTCTTGAGCGAGGATCCAGTGTCCCGGCAGCTCCACACCGCGCCGTCGCCAGCGCCGCATGTGCTGGTAGGCTACCTGCGGTGGAACGCAGGGTTCCTCTAGGCTCTTGCGTATGGAACGATCCATTCAGGCGACTTCGTGTCGCACACATCTAGGCCAGGTTTCTGCTGGTTGAAGCTTACGTCCGCACATAATGCAGGCGTTCATTTTTAGCTCTCTCATGATGGTGGGTCCTCCATGGCGAAAGCTCTTCTATTGCGCGGACAGAGCGATCGCCTTGCTCGCGGTCCGCATGTACGCATCCGACGCACAGGCCGACCCTTACTGGACAGACCCGGCTGTTCAGTATTTGTTCCCGAACGTAGCTCGACGAACGAACTGCAGATTCGAGGAAACATGCATTTGTCGCTAGACAAGCAAGCCCGCCCCTCAGACGCTGAATGCGCAGCAGCGTTGGGCGAAATCCTCCGGAGGGCGCCCTCATCAAATGCTACCGGGTTTGTTTGCTGTATGCTCACTCTAGCCCACAATAGATATCAAGATCGTCGATAGCAGCCGCAGCACAATCTCCTGAACAGACGTTGAGGCCCTAGGATTTTGGTCCGTTGGACCCTGGCAATTGTCCGGACCCTGGCCAGCGACAAAGATTGGGTAGCGTAGGGGAGCTGAATTTACGGAAGTGTTCCTAACAATCGCACTGGTAACGACCGCCCACGCACTTATAGTCCTCGCGGTGTCCGATACCGTTACGCCTTACGGTTGGAAAGTTTTCGTTCTCGCCAAGATTCTCAAAATCCGGTGGGCCGCTGCCGTCGCGTCAACAGCCGGCATTTTCATCCATCATTGGGCTCCGCACGCCGTAACTCTCGACCGAAAGGACAGTTCGGGTATTTCGGGAGTTGGCTGACCGCGTTCGCAGCATTCGCGGCGGCCTGATCGTCCTCGGCTACCTGATGTCCGACTGGAGCCCGCGGAGCGAACTAACTACGGGATACTTTCTTCTGGGGTCGGCGGGACTCGGACTCGCAATACGAGCCGCACAGCGTTAGCGGCCTTTGCTGCCTCGATTTGATTATTGGGACCGTCGCTTCAGCGCGATTCCCGTGCGCGCAGCTTCTTCCACGGCCGAATCGAGTTGCAGACCGAAACCATCCGCGAGCCTCGTGAGATAGTTGAAGATTCCCACGATGTGCGCGACCTCAAGCAAGGCCTGGTCATGGAACCCTAATTTCCGCAGTGGCTCCCAATCCTCGCGCATCATCCTGGTCGGCGTCGCACTCAGTTTCTCAGCAACCTCGCACAGCGCGCGGGTTAGAGGGCCGAGACTATTCAGCCCACGCCATTGCCGCTTCCGGATGGCCTCGATCAGTTCCGCGTCGCCACCCTCGACACGCAGAAACTCTGCGTGCGATTGCGTTCAGTAATGGCAGTCCTGAGCCGCCGCAGCGACCGCGGCGACCATCTCTCTTTCGGCGCGCGACAGAGCACCCGGTGCGAACATGATCGAGGCGTAAAGCCCTCCGAAAGCAGGCGCGATTCCGGGGTGCGCCATGATCAGCCGGGCCATACCGGCCACATAGCCGAAATTGTAGGGGTGATTCCCTCGGGCGCCCTCATGGGTCATCGCTGCCGGGTCCGAGAGTTTGACCCACGCCTGCTCTATCTCTTTTCCCTCCATCGTTTCCCTCCGCGTCTTCAAAGCCCGGTGACCTGCTGAAGCCTGACTACCTCACGTTCATCGATTGCCAGGACCCGATGCTTCTTCCCATCGGCTTCCGGCTCGTCCTCTTGCTTCTGGTTATTATTCAGATCCTTCATTCAGTAGAAGAGTACATCGGACGTTTGTACGAACTGTTCCCACCCGCACAGCTGGTGAGCGGTCTCATCTCGCAGAGTCTTGAGAGGGGATTCGTGATCTTCAACGTCGCACTCGTGTCCCTCGGGTTCTGGCGCTTTTTGGTGGCCAATGCGGCACCAATGGTCGTCGGCTGCCCTCTCTGCGTGGATCTGGGTATGGCATAGGGTTCGTGAATGGGATTGGTCATCTCCTGGAGTTTCGCGGTACTTCGATCTACGCCTGGAGTGGCGACTGCCCGATGCTCTTGCTCCTCGCGCTCTATCTTTCCCGCCAACTTCGATCGGATGAAAGACAGCGCCTGAATCTCAGTAGGTCGATGTGACGGAACCATCTTCAATCAAGGAACAGGAGGCTGCGGAGTCACAGAACTAAGACGCGAACTGTTCAACTCACGACGTTGACACTCCATCGCTTTCTCTTTTTTCGCAGCGAGGTCGACGGCTTTGCGCGGGAAGCGCCGCGGGATTTTGACCGTTTGATTTTTGCCGGCAAAGAAGTCGCATGTTTCAAGGCGAGCTTGACCCATTTGTCGACTGCGCCCTGGTCAGCGCTGCCTTGTCCGCTGACGGCGAACATCCCGGGCATCGGTCGCGATGGCATGAAATCCAGGGACGAACGTGAGGGCTGTCAAGCTGCTCGGCGGTGGTCCGCGTGTCGAGCCGAATTATCAGGTCGTCACGATTCACTCCGCAACACATGTTTCCGGAGACCATAAACGCCAAGCCCCCGAACATTGCCTTCTCAACCATGTCCGTCCGACCCTCGAGAGCGCGCCGAACGCGTTCGGCAAGAAGTTGATCATAAGGCATAGCGGTTACTCCGCCTGTGCCAGCTGAGTCTCTATGAAAGAATATCGGATTTGAACGCTTGGCGTCAGCTGAGGACCGAATAGCTACTCGTGCCGGCTCGCGACGATAACCTCATCCCGAGCCCCGCTTAATCACGCGGAAATAGCGTGAACAAAGACCGTCAGAGCTCCTCGTAACCGATGGAATCCCGGTGCAACGGAGCTTCTTTTAGAAAGCTCGATCCAGACTCAAGTGCGTTAGAACCGGAAGGTCTCCCCGCCCCCAAAAATTGGTCGCGGATCATGTCTGCGACCCTTTTCACTCCCCGCCCTATCCTACGATTGGCGCCGGAGTTTAGGCTTCGAGGAGACGAAATATACAGGTTTTCTTCAGATTTTCTCTATTTTACCCGTGCCACAACTCTGCGAAAAATCAGGCCCCTAAATGCGGCGACACGGACGTGTCTCCGCCAAGGCGGCTCTCGACTTATCGGTTGATCGCCTTCGGCTGATTATCGGTTGATTGCCTTCAGCTGAGCAAACTAGCTTGGCGCAGTTGTTGCGGAATAATAGAGGACCGCCAGGAAGCGCGCTCGGTTTCAATCACATCCCACGAAGGCTCTTTCCGGACCGCTCGGTCCATAATAGCTCAGTCTGGCTAGAGGCAGTAGGTGTTTGCCTCTCTGCGCGGTAAATGTCTGCTGGAAAGCTGAAACTGATATCTGTGCGATAAGATAGATAAGCAAAGACTGCTATGATACACTAGGTACTAGCAAAGTTGGCAATCGGACCAACGTCCGCCGCTGCCGGCCGATTGGCCGAACCGAGACTTTTCCGAGCAGCCGGTGAGTCGCGGGGGACCCAGCTGTAGAAAAGCTGCACGCATCGACCACAGTGAGTCAACTCGAACGCCATGGGTGACAGCCCGCAGCAGGACGCCTGTCTGGGGACGGCCCATCAGCCGCACCGAACCAAATAACGGAGTCGGCGATTGCCAAGCCATCAAGATCGGTTGCCACCTGACGCTGTGCGGGTACTTTCGCAGGGCGATCCCGGCTTGGATGAATGCGCCAATCCATTCGTAGGTCGGCAGCGCGAGCTTGGCGAGATCCGTGCCGCGACGAGCGCGGCGCTCGCCGGGCGCGGCGGGGTATTGTGTCTCACTGGCGAACCAGGGATCGGCAAGACATCGTTGGCCGACCAAGCGGCCGCGTACGCGCTCGCGCGCGGGATGCGGGTCTATTGGGGTCGATGCTTCGAGGATGGCGGCGCGCCTGCCTACTGGCCGTGGATTCAAGTCCTACGCGGGGTAATCGGGGACGCCGGAAGCCAGTACTCGCGCACCTTGCCCGCGGACATCGTCCGCATGCTACCGGAACTTGCGGCGGAGGCGCCCCGGCCGGATGCGGGCGACACCGAACTGCTTCGCTTTCGGCTCTTCGATGCGGTGGCGAGGCTCCTGAGAGAGTCGGCGTCCGCCAAGCCGATTATGCTGGTGCTCGATGATCTGCACGAAGCGGACGTGGCCTCGCTGCAGCTGCTCAAATTCATGACGCGGATGGTGCACGACGTACAGCTAATCATCGTCGGTACTTATCGAGAGGCCGAGATGCGCCGTTCGCAACAGCGTGCCGCGATCATCCCGGACATTCTGCGGGACGCAACCCACCTTTCGCTGGCGGGACTGGCAGAGGACGACGTCGGACGGATGGTGGAAGCTCGGGCGCAACACGCGCAAGACCCAGACTTCGTGGCGGCGCTCTCTCGCACGACCGCGGGTAACCCACTCTTTGTCGATGGAATCATACGGGTGCTGGCCGCTGAAGGCAGATTTCGGAGCGCCCAACCGATCGCTCTAACGACCTACAAACTTCCCGACGAGGTACGCGCGGCCATCCAGCGCTGGCTTGCTCTGCTCTCGTCCGAAGCGCACACCTTGCTCACCACCGCGGCGCTGATAGGGGTGGAGTTCGAGCTTAGACTGCTCGGCCAGGCCAGCGAGCTCGCACCAGAGCGGATAGTCGAGCTGGTCACAGAGGCGGAGAAGATGGGAGTCGTCACCCCTTCCGGAGAGTCGCTACGGCGCTTCGCCCATCCATTGGTTCGCGAGGTTCTGTCCCAGGAGGCCACTGATGGTGAACGTGTGCGGCTCCATCGTGCGATCGCAACCGCGCTCGAAGAGATTCAGGGCGCTAACACTCAGTATTTAGCCGAACTGGCACACCACTATCAGCTCGCGGGCGACGATGAACGCGCCATGGATTACTCGATTCGAGCGGCAGCCGCGGCTCGCTCAATCTATGCTTACGAGCAGGAGATATCGCACCTTCGCACCGCCAAAGACCTGGCGGAAAAATCTAATCAGAACGCGGCGCGACGCGCTTTCATACTGGATCATCTCGGCATCGCGATCGACAACATCAATCAAACCTCTTCCGAGGCAAAAGACATTCTTGAATCCGCGGCTAAGCTCTATGAAGAGACTGCAGAGGTTTCCTCAGCTGCGCGCGTCTTGATTCGCTTGGGTTCTACGACTCGTTTCGACGTCAGCCTCCCGCGTGCTCTGGCATATCTCAAAAAGGCCGAAAGCCTTCTGGTTGGAAAAGAAGACAGCAAGACACTGGCGTGGCTCTACGTTGCAATGTCAAACACCTGCTACTTTCTTGGCAACTATGAGGATGGGCTCCGTTGGGCGCAAATGGCGATGGAGTTAGCCAAAAAGATCGGGAGCCTGACCAGATTGGTTCGTGCTGTCACTGTTTTTGGCCACATGCTTTTTTTTAGCGGTCGGGTGGGGGCAGGATTCACTACGTTGCAAACTGCTTTATCGAAAGCAATCGAAATGGGCAGCCCAGCACTGACGTCGGAGGTCTCGCTGACGATCGACTCGGCATTGGGCGAAATCATGGACCCGTTGAGGGCCATCGAAGTTTTGCTCGCCGAACGCGCTCGATCGGGGGTTGCCAACCGTTGGTCAACCCTGATTCTGATCGACGACCGGCTGGTAAAACGCTACCTGCTGGCGGGAAAGATCGCACAGGCGCGTGAGATCTTCCTCAAAACCAAAGCCTTTATCGAAGACCATGGTCGTGATTTCACCTTCGAATCCACTCTCACCGATTCTTCTCTAGCCTTGTTTTGTCGGGTGGAAGGCGACTGGCAAGGAGCCTCCGACCGGTTGGCTCAATCTGTACGAATCTTCAGGACTCAGGAAAATCCGCACAGCGCTGCTCACTGCCTGTGCGCTCAGGGCCGGGCCGAGCGCTTTCGGGGTGACCTGGCGCGCGCAAAGGCGCTGCAGCGGGAAGCGCTCGAACTCGCGCCTCATGATCCGCATCTCGAATTGCAAATTCGACCGCAGCTGGCCTCACTGCACGCTGAGATGAACCAACCAGACGAGGCCGAAACCGTGCTAGCGCGGTGTCGTGAGATTCTATCCGCTGGGGAAGACTGGAGAGGCATAACCGGAAACGTTTTTCGAGCAGGGGCGATGATTGCAGTCGCGCGTGGCGACATGAAAAGCGCGGAAATCGAGTTCAACCGAGCGATCGAGATCTTCGTTCAGTATCAGCTTCCCCTCGAACAGGCCGAGACACTTTATTACTGGGGTCGAGCACTGGCCAAAACTCCCGAAAGCAGGAGCGCTTCGGAGAAGTTTGACCAGGCAATTGAAATCTACCGGCGCATGGGCGCAGGCCAACCCTGGATTGACCGTATCGAGGCCGAACGCGTGGCGACTTCGGTCGGAAGCGGCGACAAGAACAGACCGAGAGAAGCGCTATTCCGCCGCGAGCAAGACTTTTGGACTATTCGTTACGGCGAGAAGTTTCTGAGGCTTAAGAATACGAAGGGACTCGGCTACATCGCACAACTCCTGCGATGCCCCGAACAAGAGATTCACGTGCTGGCATTGGCGGGCGCAATCGAGATGAACGGTTCGGGAGGTGCGGCCGAGATTCTCGACTCAACCGCAAAGTCGGATTACCGCCATCGCCTCCAAGAACTTCGCGAGGAACTCGAGGAGGCGGAACGATTCAATGATCAAGACCGGGCTGGAAAAGCTCGTGCCGAGCTCGAGACGATCCAATGTCATTTGGCTAGCGCAATGGGCCTGGGCGGCCGCTCGCGACGGGCAACTAGCGATGCCGAGCGTGCGCGAGTCGCGGTGACCAAGGGTATTAAGGCAGCAATCCAGCAGATTCGCGCTATGGACGCCGAGCTAGGGCGCCACCTTAGTCTCGCCGTATCGACGGGATACTTCTGCTGTTATCACCTCGACGGCGATCATCCGGTTAGTTGGCAATTCTGAGGGGCCGCGAGGCCTCGCCAGCTTCATTTGTTCCCATCCGAGGGTACAGTGTGCCCGAATTTTTCACACCTTCTAGGGTAGAACTGCCCGGCAATTCCACCGGGACAAACCCTGGGAGGGGAAAGCAATGGATATCAGAACGAGCCGTAATGTCTGCTGGCGACCGGTCCTGGCCGCCTTAGCGCTCACGGTTATGGTGTTTTTGTTCGGCGCCGCGACTAATGCATTGGCCCTCGAACCAATTGTTGGGCTTTGGCAAGCGACTTGGACTGATGCGAGCGGAGGAGCAAACGATGGCAACGTCGTCGCAAATGTCTGGGACGTCTGGCACAGCGACCGCACCGAAACCCAGAACGACAACGGGCCAGTAATTGCGGGGTTCGTCTGCCAGGGCGCTTGGCAGTTGGTTGGCAAACGCACCTATTTTCTTACGCACCCGTCCTTCAACTACACAGGGGCAGATGGTCACCTGGATACAACCAGCGTCTCGGTGGTTTACGAAAAGGTAACGGTCAGCAAGGACGGCAATTCCTTCAGCGGCACTGGCCTGATAAAAGGCCTTTCGGGACTCGACCCCTTTGATCCAAGTGCGAGTGTCCTTTTCACTCTTCCAATCGACATAACGGCGAAGCGCGTTATTCCAGATCCCAGCGAGCTTCCCTGAGTACAGAAATACGTAATGCCCGAGGACAGGGGCGGCCCCTTGGCCGCCCCGTGCTTTCACGGGAAGACAAACAATACAATGGCTTACGCGAGCGATCGGTACGCTCGTAAAGCCGGTTCGGGCCCGATCATTTTCTTCTCGATCGGGTCCGGCCGTTTTCACCCTTCCGATGAAGGCCGCTCGAACCCATTCACGAATGCCGGTGATTCTCGACGAACGAACCGCAGAAGTCTGGATGAATCCTGGCGAAAGAGATCCTTTGGCGACTGAAATTGGTACTGGGCCAGCCCTAGACCATGACCTAGAGTCCTCCGTCCCGCTTCACCACTGGTGACCAATGTGAAGAATGACGGGCCAGAGCTGCGCGGACCCGATAAAACCATCGCGATGCAACGGAGCCTGCTTTAGAAAGTTCGATCCACCCTCGCTGTTGCTGTCGAAAGGCGCAAAACCTTGTCCATCGCCGGACCGGTGACGATGATTTCGCGGTCGAGGTCACGTCCGACCAGGTCGCGCCGAAGCATTCCGACCTGCCTCCGTAGGACCTCCTGGGCGGATTGACTCTGCGCGAAGCGGTCGGCGTTCCTCAGTGCAATCGCAATCACCTCCGCGAGAGATTTGAGCAAGCTCAAATCCTCATCCCGAAATGGACCGCCTCGATGATTGATCGCCTCGATAACTCCCACCGGCTCGTCGCGCGCAACTAGCGGTACGGCCAGGATCGACCTGGTAGTAACACGGCTGCGGGTGTCCACTTCCGAATAGAAGCGAGCATCGCGGGCGGGGTCGTCGACCCGCTCGGCGCGCCCGCTCTTCAGTATCGAGCCCACGATGCCGCGATCGGCCGCGAAGCGCAGGCCCGTCAGCCTGGCGGCCACCTCAGGATCCATCTGCGAGTTGTAGGGAACGTAAAGTTCGCCGCGTTCGCGATCGAGCAGGAACACCGAGACGCCCTCCGCATCGAGAACCTCGCGGCACTTGTTGACTATGAGCGGCAGGAGTTGGTCGAGCTCCAACTGTGCGGCAAATTCACGCGCCAGGTCGTAGAGGACTCGGGTCCGCGGACCGCGTGAGGCGGGCTCCATCGAGGCGGTATTCTGGCATCGCTGCGGCGCTTCGTCGATGATTCTGAATCTCCCGGCCTTGAATTCGCCTCAATTACGTGCCGCCGCTAATTGCCAAGTCATTGGCGGGAGGCGGTAGCGAAGTTCATCTCACAATGTGGGGAGGGAATCACTTCTTTCCCACGGTAATTTGAAGAATTGCGATCTAACTCCGAAATTTCGGGAACTCACCGTTCCGCGCTTCTCACTTACGGTCGCCACGATGAAGATCGTTCGGAAACGACTGCCTGATACGCGGCACTGACCCTTCGTCAAGGTCGTGGGTTTCGAGCGGAACGCCCACTTACCGCATCTCGAAGAAACAGAAACCCGTGGCGTCACCGATGGTTCGTCGGAGAGACCTTTCGCAGGTCGCAGACGAACCGCTCGCAAAGTATCTTCAAGTCAGCCGATCAGGCGGCTACTTGTCCGCGGAAAGGGCCCAGCCCACACACGCTGACACTTCACTGCATAACCTTTTCTGCCCGTTAGCGGACGTCGGGCGAATAGAGAAGGGTTATGGCGCCAACTCAAACCCGATCAAGATCGTTGCCCGAGAACCCAAGCGCGGAACATCTCCGTAAGGAGGCCAAGCGCCTGGCACGAGGCGAGGCGATCCAACTTGCAGCTGCTCAACGCAGACTCGCGCGCGAATACGGATACGGGAACTGGAGCGAGCTGCTTGGGCATGTGCAGTCGCTCTCGACGGTACACAAGGCCACTCGCGAAGCGGCTGAGGCAACTGGCGCAAACGCGCCGGAGCAAGGCCCGCACTCAAAATCTTGTCGAAGCGGCCGGTGGCCCAAAAAGTCTGGGCTTTTTATGCGTGACGATCTGCCGCTCGATCTGAATCTTGTTGAGCGGCTTCTTTCGGCCGAAGGTCCTGATCTCATGCAGCTCCGGCTCATTGTACTGGACCAGGTCGGCGATATGCCCGATCTTCTTGAGCTGCTAGAGAAGCTCCGAACCCCCTTCGCGACGCAGTTGGAACTGGAGAAGGACGTGCCGTTTCTACGGCTCCGCGATTTGATCGCCTTTCCTCATATGGTTTACCCGGTATTCGCGGCGTCCCAAATCTATCAAAGCGAGCAGTCGGCGGTGAATCGCCAGCTTCCGATCGTGATGGCCGCACAGAAGGATCCGGCACTTGAAAGCCCGAACGACCCAGATATCGGATTGGTGTCGTCGGAAGCCTGATCAAGATAGCCGACTTGCCGGACGGCGCCGTGAAGGTCTTGATCGAATGCAAAAGGCGCGTTCGAGTGACCCAGCTCATAAAAGAGGGAGAATTCATGGAGGCAAGAACAGAGGAGCTCACCGAACCGGTCACAGAGGGCTTGGACGAACTGCTCGAGTCGGTCGCTTCCGCATTTGTTTCAAGCCGCTTCAAATCGCTGGCGGCAAACCGGTCAAGTTTTCTCACCTCATGCCGCAACCCGTCGGTGATCGCGGACAGAATTGCGAATGATCTCCCGATCGAAGTCTCTAGAAGCAAGAACTGCTTGAACTTCGCAACCCAGCGAAACGACAGGAGAAGCTGCTCGGCCACCTTTCCGGACCGCTCGGTCCATAAGTGCTCAGTTTTTGACGCGGCGGCACATGCTTCTCTCTCTCTGTCCCCTTGGAACTCTGCTGGAGAGCAAAAGCCGCACTGTGGGGTAAAAGAAAAAAAGCAAAGACGAGGACTGCACATCATGTGCTAACGAAGCTTGCAATTGCGGTGCTTAACGCTAAGCTTTAAGGCACGTATCCAGAAGTCCGATGGACGCGTCAAGAAGCTCTACGAAAACGAACGGGAGGTTCAACATGGGTCGATCGAAATTGAAAAAGTTGGGTTTTCTCTGGGTAATTGCCGTTGCAATTTCAGTCTTGCCGATCAACGTGGCTCGAGCCGCGGATAACCTCAAAATCCGCTGGGACATCATCAGCGTTGATTTCGCCACGACCCCTATCACTGTCTCGCCCGGGGGACACGCAACAGCGATCGCCAACGATGGAACGAGTATTACACTGACCGGTTCCGGAACGTTTCGCTCCAATTCCGGAAAGCCCAGAATGTTACCGGGGGAGGAACCTGGGAGAATTTTGCCCAAGATGGCGTCACGGTGACCGGCAGTGGAAGCTATGAGGTCACGGGTTTTGTAAGTTTTGTCCTAGCGCCAGCCCCCAACCCTACGGCCCCCCCTCATCGACAATGTCTGCACGGACTGCCCGCTTCGTTCGGGCTTGGCCGTTCTGCGTATTGCTTATTCAGATGGAGGCGAGGGGGTACTGGTCGTAAGCTGCAATGCGCCCGGCGAGGGGACCCCCGCGTCGGTCTTCGAAGGGATCACTGTTACGAAGGATTTCATCGACTACTGGAACCGGCATAACCCTGTCCCGGGCGTCGACGGAAACCGCACCTCGTTTCATATCCTGCCATAGGCAGGTCGGAGGGAGCGGTCGCCTACTGAGCGGCCGATTCTTCCCTCAGGACGTCCCATATCTAGGGCTTGCTTTGGGTAAAAGCGTCGGCCCAGGAGGAGAAACAGTGATGAACTACAAAAAACTTGTGCTCGCAGTTTTGATCTTGTTGCTGATCGATCCCCGACTACTGTGGGGAGGGGCCAAAGGAGGCGGAGGAATAACGGTTCATGGGGCTGGAACAAGCATCCTGACCGGAGGGGGGCCCGGGACTACGCCGATCATCACCAAGCTAGGCATAAACTTCGAGAATGGGTCCGGGCATTTCGACTGTCTCGCACTCATGCCCACCCCGCCGGCCGGAACGCAGGGCAGCGGGAGCTTCGACAACAACATCATGTACGTCACGGGGCCGATCACCGGGGCCAGCCTCCAAGGTGAATCGGTGGTCTTGACTGGGTCTGCGACAGTTACCGGCGTCGGGGCGGGAACGAATAAGCCGTTCACAGTAACCGCGGACCGTGGTGGACCTGGAGCTAAAGTTGTACTGGAAGTGTCGGGCCTGACGTTCGTGGAAACCCTCTTGGAGGGTGCGATTGTCTTTCCGGGCGGGGAATAAATCACATAGTTACGCCGCAAAGGGGTGTGGTCGTGGGTCGCGTACCATCGATTCGGTCCCGATTACACCTCTTTGTGTGAACGACCAATTGGAAAAAGATACAAGGTCCAGAAGAAACGTGGACCGGCGTCCGCTCTGCTCTCTGCTTTCAAAAAAGGACGGGTATGGTCACCCAGCATTCAATCCCTTGTTCGACCAAAATCAATTCTAAAAACCCGGGAAAGACGCGCCGTGAGTTGTTCAAGATCGGTGGAATGATTGCCGCGGCCACCGGTGCTGTATCGCTGCTCGGGTCAGACGCCCAAGCGTCCGCGATGAAAGGGAGCTGCGACCCTAAGGTCGGAAAGGGTCCTTCGGATGATCGGATCAAGGAGTCCTATGACCTGCGAGTCGATGCGGCCAAACTGGAACTCAAACTGGGAACAGTCGCGCATCCGACCAATGCTGACGAGGCGCAATTTCCGAACGGGATAGCCAATTTCTCGAAGGGCCTTCCGCACGATCAGTTCGGCGAAACCGATGTGACAACTTATCAGAACTACTTGACGGCGCTCGGTGCTGGCTCACAAGCGGCACTGGAAGCGCTCACGCTGGGAGGGACGGTGCCGTTGGTTGATCCTCTGGCCGGCTTGGCATTCGATCTGGAAGGAACCGATTCGCATCAACTCACAATTCCGCCTGCGCCCTCCTTCTCGAGCGCTCAGCGCGCCGCTGAGACGGTCGAGGTCTATTGGCAGGCCGTTCTTCGCGACCTGCCCTTTTCACGGTATCCAAGCGACCCGATCGCACAACAGGCGGCCGCCGAGCTATCCGGACTCCCCGCGTTTCCGGGCCCGCGCGACACTCAGGGCCAGGTCACCGGCGCCACCCTGTTTCGCGGCTTTACAGTGGGCGATCTGATCGGGCCATATGTTTCGCAACTTTTGCTCAAGCCATTCTCGTATGGTGCCGTCGTGATCGGTTCCGGTTATAAGACTGAACTTCCGCTCTCGCTGGGTGGTTCCGATCATTTGATCACTTTCACCGACTGGCTTTCATGCGAGAATGGTGTTGTACCCTCAGCGGTGGTTCATCCAGACCCGACGCCACGTTTCCCGCGCCTGGGCCGCGACCTCGGAGTGTATGCCCACGTGGATACGCCGTACGAAGCGTATTTCAATGCGGCGCAAATGCTCGCTGCTTCGGGCGTACCCCTCAATCCCGCCAACCCTTACGTAAAGAGCAAGACCGAATCCGGGTTCGCAACCTTCGGCACACCGCACCTTCTTGCGTTGTTGGGCGAAGTGTCAAGCCGTGCGCTAAAGGCCGTGTGGTATGGAAAATGGTACGTGCATCGGGTTATCAGACCCGAAGAGCTTGGAGGCCGTATCCATCTGAACCTGACCGGTCAAAAGAACTATCCAATCGATGCCTCGGTTCTGGACTCAAAGGCGGTACAAGAGGTTTTCGCCCGCAACCATACCTACCTGCTCCCGCTTCAGTACCGTGAGGGCTGCCCGCAGCACCCATCGTACGCGCAGGGGCACGGGGTTATCGCGGGCGCGTGTGTCACGATCCTCAAGTGGTTCTTCGACGAAAGCTTCGTCATTCCGGAGCCGGTCGTGCCTAGCGATGACGGAACGGAGCTCCTCCCCTACGAGGGTTCGGACGCATCCCAAATGACACTCGGGAGTGAAGCCAACAAGCTTGCGAGTAACATCGGAATAGCCCGAAATTTTGCAGGTGTGCACTATCGATCTGACTATGATCAGGGCCTGATCCTGGGCGAGGCTCTGGCGATAAGCATCCTGCGCGATCAGGCGGCGACCTATTCTGAAAGCTACCGGGGCTTCACGTTCACCAAGTTTGACGGCACCACGGAGACCGTATGAGTCGATCGAGAGAATTGAGACCGGGAGGCCATTGTTCTTACCCAGACGTGGCTCGGTCTGCCAAGAGCGCGCGGCGTTGCGCCCGTCACAATTCTTTCTGGACCGCTCGGTCCATAACTATCCAGTCTTACCCGCGGGCGCTGTTCCATCTGGTCCAGTTTTATATTGGGCGGATGCGACTGGGCGAGGCGTGCGAGCTTGCCGCTGAGGTTTTTGAAAAGGCATCGCAGCAGACCCACGATCCCTACTCAACGCAACCGCTCAATACAATGTCGGTGAAGCTTCATTTTGGTCCGGTGAACTAAGGAAATCGAGAGAATACCTGGATCGCGCAAGGGAACTTTTTGATCAGATCCCTGCGGATGCCGGTCGTTCGATGAGCTTCGCATCGAATGGCCTGAAAAGAGGATGAGCTTGTCGGGACTACCGAATCACTCCTGCTGCAAAGTCCCGAGAGAGGCAAACTTGTGCCGGGGCAGGTTGCAGAAACTTTCTCAGTTGCTCTAGAGTCGCGATCTCCCGGCGCCGCGCCGCTCCATCATGAGGACGGAAGACTCCGCACGACATTGGATTATTATCGGAGTGCTGTTCGTCTCGTGGTTCATGATATGGGGCGGCGGCGCCAATACAGGCCCAGTTTTTTTCATTCCGGTGCTGAAGACCTTCGGCTGGAGCCGGACGCGGCTCTCCTTCGGATATGCGGTCGCCGCCTTCAGCGCGGGCGCAGCCGGTCCGCTGATTGGATGGCTGGTCGATCGATTCGACGTCCGCAAGGTGATGGTCGCTGGCGTGGCGACGCTGGTATGCGGGTACCTCGCGCTCGCGCGGACGCACGCCTATGGCCAGTTCGTCCTGATCAACCTGGGACTGGGACTTGCGTTCGTCGCGTGTACTGGAATCCCGGCATCGAAAGTGGTGGCTAACTGGTTCGAGGCGCGGCGCGGAATGGCGATGGGCGTTACGCTTTCGGGCGCCTCGATCGGCGGCGCAATACTGACGCCCGTTATGGCGCGTGTAATCACGAGCTACGGATGGCGCGGTGCGTATGTCATGTTGGCGACGCTCATCGGGGCGATCACGATACCGCTGCTGATCGTATTTCTCCGCTCGCGACCGGACGTAGAAGCTGCGCCGGGGAGCGCAGAGCACGAGGGCGCGCCCACGGCTCCGATCGCGCTGGCCGGACTTGAAATAAAGGAAGCGCTCTTTGCACGCTCGCTATGGCTGATCGCGCTCGCGCAATTCATCACCTTCTCGCTCTGGTCAGGACTTGGGCAGCATTTCGTCGCCTACCTGGTAGGTATCGGATACACGTCCGAGTTCTCATCGAAGATGCTGGGGCTATTCTACCTGATAACCACCGGCGGGACCGTGTTGTCTGGACCGATCTCAGATCGAATTACGGCACGATATGCCTTCGCGCTGACATCGATCTTGAGCGCCCTCTCGATGCTGCTGCTGCTCGGATCGCGCGAGATAGCGGCGCTGGCGGCCTACGTGGCGGTCGGCGGGATGATGTGCGGCGCCAGCGGCGTTCTGATGCCGCTGCTGATTCTCGAGGCGTTAGGTATGAGGCGCTACGGAGCGCTGATGGGGATCTCCGGCATTTTCGGTACGCTCGGCTTTGCCGCCGGTCCGGTCGTCACGGGCCGAATTTTCGATGTGACCGGCAGCTACGCGGGGGCGTTGTGGATGTTCGCGGCGGCGATGGTAGTGTGCACTTTGGCGGCGCTCGCCTGTCGCAGCTTTGAGGCTGCGATCGCGCCGGCCGCGGCCGCATCGGCGGTTGCGTGAGCTGGTCGCGCCGAGCGCGATTCAGGTGTATCGGGTGTTTAATCGCAATCAGGACTCGGTACCGTTCGGTGCGGCGGGTTGAGTTAGTACCGGTGTGTGCGAAGCCGCCGTCCACGAACACACCTGCGATCGTCGGTAAGGCGACGGCGATCCTCGTCATCGCGCTCTGCATCGGCGGCGAATCGGGTCACTCGCAGGGAGGAAGTCATGCTTCGATTAAAGCATTTCGAGGCGACATTTGCCGCCGCCGTTGTCGGCTTCTTGGCGAGCTATGCCTGCGCGCAGGAGTTTACCGCCGACTTGAAAGGCGTCAACGAAATCGGGTCGATACCTTCCGGCGCCACCTACGCTCAGAGCTACACCGGTGCGTCCTGTCCAACGGCAACGGTAAGGTAAAGCTCGATCTAGATCAAAATGCCGGCACGATAGCCTACACGCTGACCTACTCGAACGTCGGCACCACGCCACCGCAAACGGGCACGGTGTCCCAGGCCCACATCCACTTTGGCAAGTCGCGAGATTCCGGCGGCATCCTCGTGTTCTTCTGTGCCAATATAGCGCTGCCTCCGACGTTTAACGGGCCAACTCCTCAGAGTTGCCCTCCGAATAGCGGAACAGTGTCCGGGACGTGGACCACGGCTGACGTCCAAGCGATCCCGGGGCAGAACGTTGTGCACGGCGACTTCAACGCACTGGTGGACGCGCTCGAATCCGATACGGCCTATGCGAATGTCCATACCATGCCCTTGCCGGGGGGAACGAACACGGCTTATCCGGGGGGCGAGATCCGCGGGCAAGTCCATCTGGCAAAAGAAGAGAAAGAGCACCACGATCAGGGCGATTAATCAAATCGTCTTTGGCGTTGTCTTCCTCGCAGCGAAGGTCCGCAAAGGGTCGAACCGTGCCGCTCGATCTCGGTCCCACGAATGGCCGGAATCGGCGCTACTTCGCCATTGGGGCCGTCGGCCATCGACGTTTTCGTCATTGCACCGCTCTCCTGATCGTTGCAACCTTGTGTGGCGGGGTTGGTGGCGGCGATACAGCGGATGTCACACCACCTTGTCCTCACTGCGGCCCAGCACCAGGGTGCGCGGATTATCATAGAGGCAGCCAAGGGTCATTCCACCAAACCAGCGAACGCCCGCTCGTGGCCGTCGAGCAGAGTTGCCAGACGTTCGTTGGATAGCCGCGCGCGAACAGGCGGCGCGAATACCCGAGGGTGAGCACGAACAGGTGCACCGTCTCGCGCTGCTCGCCGATAAAGACTTGGTCCGCAGTCGACCTCAGCCTGCTCGCTCGGGCCGGTCTCAAACCGCAGGGTCGCAAGCTCTGGCCACTGGCGCTTCAGTCCGTGTGGCCGCGAAAAGCGCCGCCACGCGACCACGAGCCTCGCGATGCTGCTTCACGACACCCGACGCCGCGAAAAGGCGCGCGATGCTCGCGGACATCTACAACTGGTTCACCGAGGGCTTCGACACCGCCGACCTCAAGGACGCCAAGGCGCTGCTCGAGGACTTGAGTGCGAGGCATTACTATCTTTCGATGGCAGCTGACGGCCGCAAGGAGGGGGTGAGGCCTGTGGCGAGGCTTGAGAGCGACCGCGGCGGCTACTCATAAGCTTTCAGTACCTGACCCGGAGGTGCCGCGAATATCTCGGGCTCAAGGACACGCGCGAGAATCGGCGCATGGCTGCAAGGATCGTCAGGCACATCGAGCTCGAGCTGGCCGAGGGCAAGTTCGATTACGGGACGAAATTCCCACTTAGCAGAAACCTGGAGCGTCTTGGACTGAAGAAGTACAGCGCGCCGGTGCCTTCCCTCGTTGATTTCGGCCAAGCTTGGATTGAAGAGCGTCGCGCCTCGGGCAGAATCACTGATGCGACCGCCTACGACTATCGTCGCATCTTTGAAGCCCACGTTCTTCGCTCAGATCTCAGCGCGAAGCAACTTGACGAGATTCACGACAGCCACATCAACGCGCTGATTGGAGAGCTCCGCGCGAGGCCGGGGATTCACAAGGGCTCAACGCTCGGACCGAGACGGATCAACAGGACACGCGGTTTGCTTCATTCGATCTTTGTCACGGCGCAAAGGCGGAAACTGGTTTCGGAGAATCCGGTTGCCCACGTCGAGAAACTGCGCGAACGCAAACCGGCCGTCGATCCGCTGACGCTCGACGAAATAAAAGAGCTACTCTCGGTCGCAACGAGACAGGAACACGCGATCTTCGCGACGCTGATCTTCGCGGGCCTCCGTCCGAGCGAGCTTCTCGCGCTGCGCCGTCAAAACCTCAACACGATCGCGGTGTGATCATTGTCGGCCGGAATCTTACCCGGTACGGCGAAGGCCTCCTAAGACCTCGTGCAGCGAGCGTGAAGTGGACATGCTCGCGCCCGTACGAGCGGCGCTCGCAGAGCAACAGGCGAGAGTCGAGCTTAAGAGCACGCTTGTTTTCTGCGACCGCGCTGGCGACCATCTGAGCCTTAAGGAGCATGGTTCCGATCGCTCCGCTTCGCGCGGCTGCGTGAGCGTCCCCTCTACCAGTGTCGGCACACTTTTGCCACATTGCTTCTTTCCGAGGGGCTTAACCCGCTGTACGTGGCCAATCAGATGGGCCATTCGACGGTCGCAATGGTCATTCGTCATTACGCCCGCTGGACGCGCAAACCCGATCGCGACGACGCCGAGCGCGTGGAGCGATCGTTGGCGGCGGCGGGGCTTCTCCCGCCAAAAATGCCAGAAATTTGCCAGAAAATGGTAGACTCCGACTTATCGACCGGGCATAGTGATTCGGCGCAAGTTCGCGGAATTGCGAAGGAAATTGGCAATGCGGAGAGGTGGCCGAGTGGTCGAAGGCACCAGATTGCTAATCTGGCGTCCTGGGTAACTGGGACCGAGGGTTCGAATCCCTCCCTCTCCGCCATAATAAGGTCCAAGACCGTTGGGTCTTGACCCCAAAGAATTTGCAATATTGCCGGACGCTCGTCCCCGCGCGACTTGGTATCCCAAACACCAACTTTAACACGAGTCGAGATCGACCCTGATGCGCATTGTTTGGTGACCTCCGCCTGGCAACGGTCGAATGACGGTCAGATAGACTGAGTCTCCCGGCTTGAGAGCGCGCATAGCCTTTCGAAATTCGTTGACATCGCGGACCCTAGTGTCGTCCACGGCCAACACCAGGTCTCCGCCCATGCCGAGAGCGCCGGAGCGCTCGAGAAGTGGCAACACGAGCAGCTCCACGGGTCCAAGGAGCACGCCGCCGATTCCACCCGCGATGCCCAGCGCGGTCGCCGGAGTTTTGCCACGCAAGCCACTGTGCGCTGCCCCGCGGCCGGGATCAACACTGACCACCTCGAGCCCGTGCTCCTCCATGCCGCGATAGCATTTGGTCGTGTATTCCAAGACCGCGCCCAAGCAGGGGGGCGAAAACGTGTCGTCTGCGTGCGGTCGAAAATCCCGCTGGTCTATGTCGACCGTATCTGATGGTTTGAATTGCCGCTGCTCGTTTGTGTTGGACGATTGCGGATTTGCCGCGCTCATCCCTGGCTGCGGTGCGAGTTCACCGGTCTTTGACCCCCCGCCTTGAGGCGCAAGTTCGAGCGCGGTCGACTCACCGGATTGAGAACTCAATCCATGAGAAGTAGCTGGTGCTTGCTGGGAGGCGACGAGCGGGGCTTCGCGGTCGATTGTGTCGCTGGCGTCGACTTCGCCGCCGGCAAGGGTGAAAGCCAGGGCCGAGCAACCCACGAGAAGAAACCGGCACCGCATACGGTTCTCCCGGAAAGCCTTGCTGCCGTAGACGGTATCACCGGCGCCTCACAATGTAAAAAAGAGAACTGCGCAACTCTCGCCCATTGCGAGAAACCGTCCCGCTTTGCGCGCTGACTCGATTGACGACGACGGCGTCAGCCGTGTGCCTTTGCACAGCAACTTGCGCTATTCGTCGATGGTGGAAGGTCGATTGCCGGATTGCGATCGAAAAAGCCGCTCGGCATCAGTTTGAATCCTGTCTTGACGCACGGCTGGACCGGAAAGTCTTCGGTGCGCACGGTGTGATGTATTCCGAACACGTGCCAAAGAACGATGTCGGTGTTCTCGACCGAGCGGTTCTGCGCTACATAGTCCGGAAGCCCGCCGCCCTTCGAGTGATTCATGTATTCGCCGGCCGGATATCGCTCCTCCGGGTCATACGCGGTCACCCACACGTGGTTCTGCACGAACCCGGCGCGACGCCCCGAAAAACTATCCGCGCGGACTAACGGCGTCACCGTGTGCTTTGCTTCCAACTTGTATGCCGTCGGTTGTCCAACGTGGTTTTTGACGTTGGGATTGATGATCTTCCAGTAGCGCAGAGTCTCAGGATTGGTGCGGCGACACGCCTCCCGCTCCGTCTTCAGGAGCGTCGGCTCGTCGTAAAAGGCATTGCCATAGCGGTTGTGCGGGCCTTCGCTCTCCACGCGGGTGTTGTATTCCAAGATGCTATTGGCGTCACCGTCGACGGCCATGTCCAGGCGGGCGCAGAAGATGTGCTGATGGATATGTCCCGCAACGCCGGGCGAGACCTCGGTTGCGTATTTTCCGGGTTTGCCCGGAATACAAGCGGCAGTGTTGATGATCCCAGTCGTCTTGATCTCGTGCTCGATTGTGCCATCAAGGTACAAATACCAGTAAAAGGCGTATTCGTAGTTCCCGACGGTCAATATGGTCGAGATGACTAAGCGTCGTGCACGGCGAACCTCGACGCGCCCGGTGCGGAAATCCGTATGCTTCCACAGGAGGCCCGCGTCCTCCTCGTGGATACAGACGGCGTTTTTTATCCTCATCACCGAGCCGTCCATCGTGTTCAGGTGCGCGTCCAGATACTCGATGGCGCCCAGACAGTCGCAGCCCAGGGTCAGGGAATTCGCAAGCTTGCCGGCACCGTACTCGCCGATGTCGAAGACGTGCTTACGGTAGTGACCGTTGTCGGGCGAACCGTAAGGAACCACCATTTCCACAATCGATGCCCGGTAGACGATCGGGCGGCCGTCATACCGGAGGTCGTGGAGCGTCACTCCCTCGCGGCCATTGAAGCCAACGACCAGCTGCCATTTGTCCCAGCGCAGCACACCCTCGGTGATTGAAAAGTTCACGCCTTCGGGCTGGACCACATCGATCGGCTTCAGCGCCTCGCGCTTGCTGGTCAGAAGCTGCGAGTCGTAGTTCACTTCATTCATCGGGACCGGTACGACCCCGTAGTCGTCGACGCGGATGACTTCCCAGCTGTTGAGATCGACGACGGCGTTCAGCCCCTCGATCGGGTGCGCGTAAAAGTTCTCGTTCGCATAGAGGCGCAGCCACGCGAAGACATGACACAGATGCCGACCTTCTTCCTCCGGGACCTCGAAGCTTCCGGCAGTCCAGGGGTCGATACAGACCTTGCTCATATCGGTAACGCCGCGCCGCGCGCATCCCTCGACGAACCGCGGATCCGTGCGCACGACCTCCTGGACCATCAGGAACTGCTCGATCTGGATCATGGGGCGCTGGTCGGGAAGTTCTTCGGAAGTGAGAATCCGCTCTTCATCGAGGGACACCCGCAAGCGGATCACGCCGATGCGGCCAACCGTGAAGATATTGGCGCGCGCGTGGCGCGGAAGTCTTTCATCGAGTTTCAGTGAGCGGACAGCGCCCTTCGGCGGCTCCAAGAGCTCGATTGTCTCAAAGCGGGTCTTGTCACCGAACAGCGGAGAGGCCTTGATGATGCTAACGACCTTTGAGATCTCCGGCGGAGTCAGCGGAGCCAGGGGATGCGGCCTCGTCACTTCGGCGCGAGAATCGGGTTCAACACTTTTCACGTTCATTCGATCGCTCCTTGAGCCTCATTTTCGAAAGTAGATGCTTCGCGCATGGTGTGATCAGTGTTGATCACCGCCGCGGCTCAATCGAACCGCACCCAGAGCGCCGATATGTGGGAGATCTTGGTTGTCGCAATCGCAGTTCTGTGAGCCGGATTCGCTGACAATTTCACGAAGATCACGGACGTTTCAATGAGAATCGCCCGCGCGTCCTCTACCCTCGCTTTTCTTCCACCACTGCTCCGCGCGCAGCGTATTCAGGGGCAGTTCCTCGTCAATTACTCGGTCGGCGGCTTCGGCGCCGGTCACCGGCAACTGCGTCGGGTCAAGCAACCCGAGCTGTACCAGCACTGATGCCTGGTCCCAGTAGAGGTGCTCGCTGCACAGTTTGTCGCCACGGAACTGTACTATCGCGACCATTGGAATTCTGACCTCTTTTCCGGTCGGCTTGATCCCGGGCAGCAGCGTGTCGTTGTCAGCCTCGTGCTTGAAGCACGCGATGAATTCATCAACCAACCGGTCAGCGCCGATCGTGCGAGAGATGGGAATCATCTGTGAGCCCTGGTTCTGCGGGATGAAGTGGTACTTGTAGTAGCGATGCAATTCGCGCGCGCCAAAACCGCCGATCATGGTCGGGACATGATTCACGTAGGCGCGTGGCACCATGGTGCGAACTGTCGCATCGGCGTCACAGGTCACGAATTCGCCCTCCAGATGCTTCTCCCATAGAGCATCAAGGTCGTAGCGCGGGCCAATCGCGCGGCGGAGAAGACTTATGGTCCGCGAATGCGCCAGCGACGCAGCGCTGCGATTAAAAGTCTTACTGCGACGGTCGTCGAAGGAGTGGCCGGCGCCGCGATAGACATACACTTCCGCATCGTCGTTTTCGGCCTGCGCCTGCTTGATCGCCGCACGCGCGGTGGCCGGAACGAATTCGTCCTCTGATCCGAAATGAAGTGCGATCGGACAGCGGATCGATTTCGCCTCGCCGAGATGCTTCTCGATCCCGACCCCAGAGTAGGCCACCGCAGCATCGACCGGCAGTCGCGCGGCGGTCAGAGATGCCAGCAACCCTCCCATGCCGAATCCGATGGCGCCCACCTTGCCTGAGCACGCACGATTTGCGCGCAATGCTTGCAGTGAGTCGCGGATATCCAGAATCGCCTGTTCGACATCGAAGCGATCCCGATAGGTGAGGGCAGTCTTCAAGTCCTCTTCCGGATGTCCAAGCTCAACACCCGGCCTGATATGCCAGAACACGTCGGGTGCTAATACCACGTAGCCCTCGTCGGCGTAGCTGTCGGCGAGATCTCGGATCTGCTGATTTAGACCGAAGATCTCGTGCAACAAAATCAATCCGGGGCCAGACCCGCAGGCGGGAATCGAAAGGTAGCCCTGGAAGGCGCTGTCGCCCGCGGCCGTGATGGAGATGGTTGCTCCGTTCATGCGTCCTCCCGGGCCGCGCCGAGGCGCGACTAGCAGTGCGGATTCGGTCAAATCAGAAAAGTCAGGTTGTCGATCGGCTCGTCGTTGTTGACCAGCAGGACCTTCTTGGAAATCAATTTGAAGCTGCCGTTCTCCGGACGCAACCGATGAGTTGTGCGCCCGGCGAACAAGTCCTGCTTTCCGCGCCGCAACTCCGCGAGGAGAAAATTCGAATGCGTCACGATCTCGCCATCCCCGACTTCCTCAATTTCTATATTTGATATGAGACGGCGCATCCGCGACCGAGGTTCCTGCGCATGCGCGAACCCGCTCTTGAGCCGCGCGATTCGCAGTTGCAGGCGCACCCAGTCATCGTAGATCAGCGATACTTCGCGTGCAGGATCAAGGTCGTCGCGATTGCTGGGCACCCAATAGAGCGCGGGCTCACTCCACAACGCGAGCCACTCGTCAAAGCGGTGCTCATCCATGAGTTGCGCTTCACGGAACAGAAACAGTTCAACCCGCTGCCGATCGACCGGCATCGGCGTCATCCTCGCTTGATCGCCACCGCGCCGCCACCGCGCTTGCGCACGCTGCGCCCCGCGACCTTTCCCTGCATCATCACTTTCTTCCAGTGTCGCCAGATGCCGCGCTGGGTCGTCTCGTCCGACAAGTCGCCTAGGATCATGCCGTCTTCATGACGCTCGCGATGGAGCCCCCGCGATATCAGTTGCCACGGATCCAGCTCGACCGCGCATCCGTCCTGGACCCTTTCGAAGATCTCCGAGTCGTCGGGACCGCCGAAGCTGGCGGATCCAAAGAACGCTTCGTGCGAGCGGAGTCTGATCGCGTTGACGTCCGGCGTAAGCCACTTGAGCAGTGTCGGGTAGAGGCATACTTCGGTGCGGTCGACGCTCAGCGGCTGGAGGACCCGCATCTGGATGCCGATCAGAATCAAGTTGGGGAAAATGAAGGTATGGGTCCCGCCCTCGCGCAACATGTTGGCGGCTTTGTCCGCGCCGAATCGCTGCACAAGGTTGTTCAACCGCTTCTCTCCTTCGGGAGTAACCGCTTTCGCCTCGGGCGCAGGGTCGCCGTTGAGCGGGTCGTAGATTCGCATCCGGTAGTCGAGCATCACGTGCCCGTTGCCCAGATCTTTCGCGTGGCCGCGGAACGCCGCGAAGTTACGGTCGACACTCTGCTGCTCCGGCGTCGGCACACGCGTGATTTTGTCCATCAGCGCCTGTGCAAACGAAGCGTGCACGATGGACGGGTGGTACCCGTCCATCGAATTCTCGGCCGCCAGCTTCCAGTTGCCCTGGTACGAGTACTTGTGGATGCCGGAGACCACTTCCACTTCTTCGGCATTCGACATTCCGGCAAATAAATCGATTTCTTCCTTCGCCTTGCCGAGATGCTCGTCCAGCGCGATTCCAGCGGGGCTCAGGCTCGCAAAGATAAAACCGCGATGCTCCCCGACGCGCGGCACCTTCACCAGTCCCAAGTCCTCGCGTTTGAATCCCTCGCCGTAGCCATCCATCGACGGTACGCCGCTCAGGTCGCCATTAAGCAGGTAGGTCCAGCCGTGATACATGCATCGAAACGAACGCGTGTTACCTTGTTCCCGCTGACATAGGGTGGCGCCGCGATGGCGGCAGCGGTTCAACAACAAGTGCACTTCCCCGTACTGGTCGCGAACCATGATCACCGGTTGACGTCCGATTCGCTTGAGGCGAAAGTCGCCCGGGTTCGGGATTTCGCCCCGGTGCCCGACGTAGACCCATCCGCGATGGAAAATCTTGTCCATCTCTTCGGTGAAGATGGCGGGATTCGTGTACAGGCTGATATGCACGCGGTCTTCTTTGACCAGCGACTCGTAATCCAGACCATTTCGCGAAAGCATGCTCGATCTCCTTATGCGGCAGCGAGCAATCGTCCGAGTGTAGTCCGACTAGGCCGTTGCGCCGGAACTGTCAAGCCGCTCGGCGAAGGCGGTTCGCCATTTTAGCGCCGGTCGATAACTACGCGTTCTTTCGCGATCCAGATCGAGGAATTTCTGAAATCTATAAAATTCGCTTCATCTTCGACCGCGAGCTCGCCGGCGCGTCTAGCCTCTGGCGTTCCAGCCGCCGCCGCCGATTCGGCACGATCGATCCAGGCTTCCGCATGGCCGGTGTAGGGCGCAATCGCGGTTCCACGCTCAGCTCGGAGTTGTTGCTCTATTGGATCCTCGAAACGGTGGACCTGAAAGTACTTCTTCAGATGAGAGCCTCCCGCGAGCCCCCGAATAATCGGCCCGTGGTTCGTTCGCCAGTAGAGCTGCGCCTGCTCCAGGGTCTGGTTGGACGGATGACGCAGCGGAAAGAAAATCTTCACCAGGCCGCTGCCGGGACGCGCAACTATATCTTCCGAAGGGTTGATCTGCGGATATTCATAAGCGAGCCAGAGCGGTGAATTCGGCAGGTCGATGAATGTCGCTTCGTCTTCGACGAGCTCTTTGGCGGCGGTCTGCCCGGCCGGGCTCGCAACACTCGTCGCTAACGCTTGGCGAGTTGTCCACCAGAGTTCCGCGACCCCGTCGTAAGGCGGTTCCATTCCGCCGCGCGCACGAGCCATCTGCTCGTTCATCGGATCGTCCAGCGTGTGGTCCTGCACGTAGCGAAGAATGTTCAAGGCCGTGGCGTGTTTAGCGACCAGCGGTCCGTGTACTTCGTGCCAGTACTTCTGGAACTGTTCACGCGACAATGACGGTTTGCGGCGCAGAACAAAAATCAGGCGAATCATGCTTTCCTCCTGCGATCGATGCTGCACTAGCAGCAAACGCCCCTCGCATCAAAGCCCGGTCCCCCGCAAGGAATCTGGCGTTCGAGCTAGTGAGTTGGTGGCGACCCGTCTCAAGCTATACTGCCTGGTCAAAAGACTTCCTTGATGGGTGGGATTCAATTCGTCGTTTGGAGTCAAAAAACGCCATTGCTCTGAATACAGCATCTGTACAAAGGCGAGGAAGATCGACGTCTTTTCAGCACTGGCGGACCGCCTCGGCAAAAGGTCAGACTCAAGTGTCCACCGCGATACCTCACCGACCGTCTGATCGGTTCAACTCGATGCGCGACCCTTGATCAGTTCGGCCGACGCTGAGGGCTTTTCGCGAGTTTTACGATCGGTCCCGCACTCGTCTATCATTGCACAAGGCCGCGCCCGGGTGGGCGGCCTCCGCCAGGGCCGACGGAAACTATAGAGGAGTGCGAACAATGCCAACCAGAGATTTTGAAGTGCGGCAGGTGCTCAAAGCTTATCGCAACGGGATCATCTCGGAGGAACTATTCGCGCAGGAGATGGACGGGCTGTGCGGATCGGGAAATGAGAGTCCCGGACCCAAGGCCTCAAAGCGACCACCCGGACTTCTCGGAGTGACGGGAGATGCGGTCCTTGACGCACCAGACGGCCTCGCCAAGTTGATGCAGAAAAAGACGTACGACAGAAGCGCCGAGGATCTTGGCAATATCGTCGCCCTTGAACACGTCAATGTGACAGTTCCGGACCAAGCGAAGGCGGCGGTTTTCTACGTGAACGGGCTGGGGTTGACGCGCGACCCATATATGATGACCGGTCCGGCGAACATGTGGGTGAACGCGGGCCGGCAGCAATTCCATCTTCCCACCAGCAAACCCCAGGTATTGCGCGGCCACGTCGGGGTGGTGGTCTCCGATTACGATGCATTGCCGCGGCGCCTCAGCCGGATAAGTGAGGTCCTCGGCGGGACTCGCTTCGCATTCCAAGAATGTGACGGCCACATCGAGGCGACCTGCCCATGGGGCAACCGGCTTCATTGCTTTGCTCCAGCCCAGCGCTTCGGTCCGATGGCGGTCGGTATCCCATACGTGGAGTTCGAGGTGCCTGTGGGAACGGCCGAGGGTATCGCCCGTTTTTATTCGCAGATTATGGGCGCGCAGGCAGCACGGCTGGAAGACGCGGGCGGACCTTTTGCCTGCGTGACTGCCGGGACAGGGCAGAACTTGTTCTTCCGCGAATCCGATAGGCCTACTCCCCCCTACGATAGGCATCACATTCAGATCTACATCAATGACTTCTCCGGCCCGCATCGCCGGCTAAGTGCGAAGGGACTGATCACCCAGGAGAGCGACCAGCACCAGTATCGATTCCAGGACATCGTCGATCCGGATAGTGGCAAGCCACTATTTACTATCGAGCACGAAGTTCGCAGCATGAAACATCCCCTCTACTTGCGGCCGCTGGTCAATCGCAATCCGTCTCAGAGCATCGTGGGTTATTCGCCGGGAGAAGATGCTCGAAACTGGGCGATGGTATCGAACTGAGGGCCCATAGAAGGGCTCGCGCCCTTCAAGCCAGCAGGGCATCGGATCTCTGCCTGAGGGTTTCCGATTTGCCAATTTCGGCGCATTGGGGCTTCGCGCACAGGAGTGTGGAGAGAGACGGATCTGCCGTCTTCGAATTGGTTAATTTTCTCTTGTAGCGTCCAAAAGGGGACCTTGCTTACCTCTATCGAGTAGAACGACAGGACCCGCGTGAACTGGGACAGCCTAGATTGGGCGGATATTTTCCGTCGACTGGTTCTCTTTGCGTTCAGGAGACGTCAGGGACGTGGAATAACCGGCTCGCTGGCCGATGCCGAGGACATCGCTGCGGAGGCGATTCGGCGCCTGTTGGACTCCGACTATGCCGGGTGGGATCCCAATCTCGAGCCCGATCTTCTACGACACTTGGGAAGCACAGTGAATGGACTCATCAGCAACGAGTCCCGGGCCGCCCGCTTGAAGATGGAGCGTTCGCTAAGCGATCCGTCAGTGTTCAGGTCCGCGGAAAGGAGCGCCGCCTCGGGCGACAAAATGGATGAGACCGATGAGTGCCAACGGGCACTCCGATTGCTCGAGGCACGCGTAGCGGGCGACGAATTGATGAAAGGGCTCTTGTCCCTGGAAAATGGGGGCGTTACTAAGCCGGCGATGCAGGCGACGCAGCTGAGGGTGTCGGTCGACGTGATTTACAAAGCACGGCGCCGATTGGCGCGGCATCGCGAGGCCGTCCGCCGGGAGCTTGAAGGCAAAGATTCATCGGCTAATGGAGTTGGTCGTACACAAAATTTGGTGCGCTGATGAATGCCATTTTGGAAGTCGAATCGCGTTGAGTCTAAGCTTCGCAAAACGAAAGCACACATGTCACGGAAGGCATCAAAAAATAACGGCAGGTTAGGGAAATTCGACGAGGTGCGGGCCGAAGACTTTTTGACCGACGCCTGCAGCCCCGAAGAGATCGCCGAGTACCTGCGCGCTCTGGGCGGACAACCCGAAGAAATGGACGAGCGCGGGAGAGCACTGGGAGCGGAGATCGCAAGGCGCGCCCGTCTGCTGCGGTCCCCTCAAGCCGGTCCGGCGCTCGAGAATGTTTCTGACCCCGATCTGATTGAGGGCGTCGCTGAAGGCGATGGTCGGTTGAGCGAGCACTTACTGGCCAGTCCTTTTGGCCCGGTCACGGTTTCACGTCGAAATGAAAGTTCATCGGAGGAATTTATGAAAAGAGATTTCGAGTTTAGACAGCTGCTTCGTGCATATCGCTCGGGCATCATCAGCGACCAGACCTTCGAGAGCGAGATGAAGAATCTCGAAATGGGTGCGGCGAACGGGACCACCGACGCCGGTTTCAGGGCCTTCGGTACGACCTACACGTCCGAGCGTGAGGCCGTGATCAAGTTTCTCGAAGCAGTCGCACCCGCGGAAACTGCAGGTGGCGAGGCCGTTGGCGAATGGCTGAAGATCTGCAAGCTCGATTGCATCAAAGGCGGTCTCAAGATGGTCGTCGAGCGCGAGTCCTACCACGGCCGCACTTTCGCGCAGCGTCTGATGGAGCTCGGCGGTACCGTTCCGCAGAACGTGAGCCCACAGATCCGCGAGAGCATCGACTATTTATGCGATACCAGCATGTCGGACCTCACGAAGCTGCAGAAGGCCGTGATGCGCTATCCAAATCCCGAGGAGACAATTCGTCCGCTGTTCGAGTTTGCGGACCTGATCAAAGAAGATCAGCAGACCAAGGAGATGGTAAAGCTCTTCGCGCAGGACGAGCTTTCGACCCTGAAGTGGCAGCACAGCCTGTGCACAGTGCTTACGGAGATGCAGAAGAACGGACAACTGGACGCCGCAGCTTGATCCGCTATTGAAACAGAGGGCGAGGTGTTCCAGCACCTTGCCCTCCCGATGCCCGCTCGCCGTTTTGCAAATTTTTCGTCCTTTCACAAGCATCTAAACCTGCGTCTCCATCTGTGCCGGCTACGAGGCGGCCCCTGCCGTCACGGTCCTTTGTGGTGGGCAAGGTGGGCTTTCGGACGAGCCGGAGCAAGCGCTAATCGTCAGCGCCAGAAGTACACAAAACGATTCACGATCGATTTGATAGTTTGTCTCGTGAGCGTTTTTGACCGGCCCTAATCCTGTGCCATCTGAACGGCGTTCGAATTCAAAGAATGAAGTGTCGGATAAGTAGCCACCCGACCTTGGGCATTTAACTTCCTCATCACTGGCATGCCAAAAGTACCGTCAATTGGCACACGGCCCCGGCGCCGTGAACGATGAACTCTCAACGCTTCTGACTAGCCCTTGAGGGTCAGAACCAGACACGGGATCATCCGACCGACGATTATACTTTGGTCGAATCATGCTTTTGTGTTCGAGAGTTAACCAGAGCTCATTTCTATTGTGTGCTAGCCGACAGCCAGGAATTCGGACATTTGAAATACGGATATTTTCGAATGCGACTAAAGTCTGATTTACAAAAGACCTGTCGCGGGCCAAAGATGACTGCGGTTCGAATCAGTTTCTCCCGATCCGGCTGTGCGGCCTTCAACAAGGGGGGCCCTTATGGTTTCTAGGGAGCAATTTAGAAATCAACTACTCGGAATAGTGGCGATTGCTGTAGTCGGGTGCGCGTCTGTTGCCCCGCCAGCCGTTCAACAGCGCGCCGAAGCGATTCTGGATCTCGGAGACGGACATTCGATCAAAGAGCATTTTTGCAACCGTCATGTTCTTGTTCTCGATTTCCGACTTCGGAGCGAAAGGACCTGGGACGATTGTTAACGTGCCCGCGCAGGGCTGACATGGATAGGCGCCTGCGGGTGATTGCGGAAACCAAGCTATGAGTCCGATAGAAGTCAGCACGCTCATTTTCCTGTGTATTTTTGGGGGAGCACTGCTCGGCATGTGGTTGCGCTCCGTACTTCCTCCGCACCATCTGAACGACGAGACCAAGGATCTAGTGAAGCTCGGCACGGGCCTGATCGGCACGATGGCGGCGCTGCTGCTCGGTCTGCTGGTGGCTTCAGCCAAGAGTGCTTACGACACACGCAGCACCGAGCTTACCGAGTTGGCCGCCAACACTATCCTGCTCGACCGCGCCCTGGCTCACTACGGACCGGGGACCGCGGAAGTACGCGGCACCCTTAAGATCGCAATTGCTCGGATGATCGACCAGGTCTGGGCGAAAGACAGTTTGACTCCTGGGGCGACTCTTGCATCGTCGCAGCCCCTTGGAGCCGTATTTGACAAAGTACAGGAATTGGAGCCCCGCTCCGACGCCCAGCGCAGGCTCCAGTCGCAGGCCGAGTCTATCATGGTGAACCTGGCGCAGGACCGATTACTTTTGTTTGCGCAAAGCGGCTCATCAATCTCCACACCGTTTTTGGTGGTAGTGGTCTTCTGGCTTACCGTGCTCTTCGTGAGCCTCGGCTTATTTGCGCCGCGCAACCCGACGGCAACGGTTACACTATTCGTTGCCACACTATCCGTCGCTGGCGCGTTATTTTTGATCCTCGATCTCGATCATCCCTTCTCTGGTTTAATGCAGATTCCCAGTACGCCTCTGCGCTCTGCTCTCTTGGTCCTGGGACGATAGCCAATTCTTCACCACGGCAGATGAACGGTTGCGCGCTAGCTCTTTCTCAGCAGCGTAATGAAGGTGCACGAACGCGAGACGGGAATCTGAAGAGTTGCGCAGGAACCTCGGCAGATTTGACATGGGTCAGTCGATGCGCGGATAAACCTTGCGGGCGTTACCCTCGAAGATTTTCTTCCGGTCCTCATCGCTCAACCAGGTCAGGGCATCGATGTAGCGTTTAGTATCATCAAAGTGGTGACTGGTCTCAGGATCGATGCCGCGCACCGCGCCGACCATTTCGGACGCAAAAAGAATATTGTCGACCGGAATCACTTTGGTGAGGAGTTCGATGCCCGCCAGATGATACACGCAGGTGTCGAAGTAGACATTGTTCAGCAGCAACTCGGCCAGGGGCGGACGTTTCATATCCTGCGCGAGTCCACGATAGCGGCCCCAGTGATACGGAACCGCACCGCCACCGTGCGGAAGAACGAACTTCAGGGTAGGGAAATCCTGGAACAGCTCCGAAGTAAGCAACTGCATGAATGCGGTAGTGTCGGCATTGAGGTAGTGTGCGCCGGTCGCATGAAAGTTCGGATTGCACGAGGAGCTGACGTGGATCATCGCCGGCACCTTCAGCTCCACCATCTTCTCATAAAGCGGGTACCACCATCGGTCCGTGAGCGGCGGGTCGGTCCAGTATCCGCCCGATGGATCAGGATTCAGATTGCATCCAATGAACCCCAACTGGCTGACGCAGCGTTCAAGTTCGGCTACACAATTCGCCGGTGATGTGCCGGGCGACTGCGGCAACTGGCATACTCCTACGAAGTTGGCCGGATAGGTCTGGCAGACCCGATCGATCAGATCGTTGCATACTTGCGCCCAGCGGATACTGGTTGCCGCATTGCCGAGGTGATGCGCCATCGATGATGCTCGTGGCGAGAATATCGTGCGATCGGTCCCCCGCTCTTTCTGTAACTTGAGCTGCGCGCCCTCGATACTTCGACGTATTTCCTCATCGTCGATGCTCGGGAAGGGAATCGGATCATCCGGACTGGCGAGTTGTCGCTCGCGGAAGATTTCGAGCGCGCGCGGCGCGGTCGTATAATGACCGTGACAATCTATTATCATAGGCCCTCGTTGATCGGGGCTGTTGGCGACGCGATCCTACGAACGCGCCTTCAGCGTTGTCAAATTACCGACCACAGCGTTCCGCTAAACTGTGAGCAGGCGGCCCTTTTTGCTAGGATCGGGGCGTCGCCCGGGGATCACACACAGATGGCCGGAATCCCGCGTCTCAACGGCGTCATCCGCGCCCTCGAACAAGAACAGGCGGCATTCTGCACCTTCGTGCAGGCCGATGTAGAGGCCGCGCTCGGGGTTGCCACTTCGAAGTACGACGGAATCGTCTTCGAAATGGAGCACAACCCATGGGACGTCCGTGCGCTCCGGGACTCGATGCAGTACCTGCTCAATCGCGCGCAAATCGTACAGGCAGCGTCCCCCGCGCCTCCGGTCACGCCGCTGGTGAGAATTCCTCCCAACGGCGACGAGAAAAACCAATGGTTCGCAAAGCAAGCGCTCGACCTCGGTGCGTATGGAATTGTCTGGCCGCATATCAGCACCGTAGATCAGGCCTACAATGCCGTTGCGGCATGCCGCTATCCGCGCCTGCGGAGCGCGCCATTGTACGAACCGGCCGGCATCCGCGGGGACGGCCCGGCAGGGGCGGTACGATATTGGGGCATAACTCAGCAGCAATACTACGGCAGGGCGGATGTGTGGCCACTCAATCCGGAGGGCGAGATCCTCGTGATTCTCATGATAGAAGATACTCAGGGAATCACGAACCTGCCTGACATTCTAAGTAGAGTTCCCGGGATTGGAGCGATACTCATTGGTGAGGGGGACCTGAGCCAGGAGCTGGGCTATCCGCGACAATACGATCATCCGTCGGTGCGGGAAGCGATGGCGCGAGTGGTAGCCACCTGTAAGCAGCACAACATTCCAGTTGGTCATCCTCACGTCGATTCCAGCAATGTGGAGCGCATTCTTGGCGAGGGCTATCGATTTCTCGTCGCCGCGCCGATGCGAAGCTTTTCCGCGCTGGAAAAGGGATGGCAGCTGTCAGGACGTAACTAGGCGACTCCAATCAAATCTGCAGCAACCATTGAACCGATCAATGACTGACTAGCCGACACTTACCATGTCGACCGACACTCCGAAATTGAATCTCCGTGCGGCCTCCGCGGCACCCCCATTCGAGATAAAGAAGCTGGGTCACGTAGTGATTCGGGTATCCGATCTGCAGCGATCGACGGATTTCTACGTCAAAATGCTGGGACTCAAGGTTTCCGATGTCTATTCCGAAGACCTGATGCCGGGCGGAATGGTCTTTCTGCGCTTCAACGCCGATCACCACGGAGTTGCCCTGGTAGGTGGCATGCAAGAAAGCGCCAAGGGACGGGATCTGCATCATTTCGCATTCGAAGTCGCGACGCTCGACGAGGTGTTTCACGTCCGCAATCATCTTCGCGCACACGGTGTTCCGATCGTGTTTGAGGGAAGGCGCCGCGCCGGTGTTCAGATCGCGGTGGAATTTACCGACCCTGATGGACACAATCTGGAAATCTATTGGGGTATCGATCGGATCGAGGCCGATCAGCGCGTTCGACCGTCGAGTGAATGGAGAGGCGCGACGACCCTCGAGGAGGCGGTGGCGAATCCGGTGCGCGGGCAGGATCCGGTTCTTGCCGACCCTTCGCTGATGCGTCGCACGTCTTAGCACGGAGGACACCATGACACGGGTGGGGCGGGGACGACGACGCATCGCGATGATTGGCCTCGGGGAAGCGGGCGGATCGTTCGCCAAGGGCCTCGTCGCCTCGGGTATGTTCGACGTCGCGGGATACGATGCACTCTTGGAAGATCCGGCAACCGCACCAGCCGGGCGGGACAAGATCCGAACTATCGGGATCACTGAATGCTCATCGCTCGAGTATGCCTGCCGTGAGGCCGACGTTGTCTTCTCCGCGGTAACCGCGGCCGCCGCGAGCGAGGTTGCCGCGCAAGCCTCTTGCTACCTGAGGCCCGGGCAATTTTTCTTTGATATCAATTCGGTTTCTCCAAGTGTCAAGCGCTCCAGCGCACAGGCGATCGAACGATCGGGCGCGGCGTATGTCGAAGGTGCAGTGATGGCTCCCGTCGGACCATCCGGCATCGCGGTGGAAATCCTCGTCGCCGGCGCGCGCGGTGGAGAACTGGCGGCGCTTCTGACTCCGGCAGGAATGAACCTCGAAGTAATTGCAGACGCGATTGGGAAGGCCTCAGCTATCAAGATGTGCCGCAGCGTCATGCTCAAGGGAATTGAGGCGCTGGTGGTCGAATGCTTCATTACGGCGCGCGCCTACGGAATTGAAGATACCATCGTCGATTCGCTGAACCGCAGCTTTCCCGGCACCGACTGGGAAATGCGCGGGGCGTACATGACGAGCCGCGTCCTCAAGCATGGGCGACGGCGCGCGGGAGAGTTGCGCGAGGTTGCGACCACGGTCTCCGAGGCGGGTGTCGCGCCGAGAATGGCATCCGCGGCCGCCGAGGTCCAAGACTGGGTTGCAGATATGGTGGCGGAAATGCCGGAGTTACAGGCCGCAGCCGATCTTGATTGGCGCACCATACTCGATCTGCTCGGGACCCCGAGACGCGCCCGGGACTCATCGCCAATCGCGACCACGAGAAGGTAGCATCCGCTTTGGGTCAGGAAGTGCCGGATCTGGCGTCGAAAAAGCTGTCGAGAAAAGCCATTTGCGAGGCCCGCCACGCGCTGCCGGCCTTAAGCTCGTCGCCCAACTCAAAATAGTTGTCACGCGCCGCATCGTAGTGCTGCCAAGTCGGCAAATTTCCATCATTCGGATCGCCGGTCGCAGCGAAGCGGACCCACGCATTCATCATGGTTTCCGAAAGCGCCTGGTCGCGCCCATTGATAGCCAGAGGAGCGATACCGGCGCCCGCGAGTCTGCCGAAGACGTACGCTACCTCCTCCCCATGTTTGGGCTGTTGGGGGCCGTCGCAGCGATGTCGGGTGAACAGGTAACGATAGGTGGCAGGCTGAAGAGACGAATTGGCGCGGACGATGCCGCGGGCGCCATAGGTAAACTGGGTGTCGCCAAAGAGAAAGGCGCACTGCTCAATGACCTCGTGGTCGCTGCCGACTGGATACTCTTTGAGTGCCTGCTCCGACGACGCTCCGAAATTCAGCCCCACCAGATCGTGAAAATCGCGAACCGTCTTGACCGGCCAGGCTCCGACGAACAAACCGCCTTCGTCGAGATTGCTGCCGACCACCATGGGCACTGCGGCGAAACGGCCGGTCAGGTAGGCGTCGCGCTCCTGCCGATCGATTACCCATCCGTCACGGATCGGGCGAAGCACGCGCGGCGTGGTCAGCCCGCGGACCTTCGGCACGAACTGGTGGGTCCTGGCCAGGATCTCATCTGCCGACAGCGCACGCATCGCGGCTAAATCATTACCCAGCATCTGACCGGCATGCGACGCCTGTGCCAACTCGGCCAGTGGGCGAAAGGATCCTGGACTTTGCAGGATAGCCTGCTGGAAGAGGCTTCTGCCGAGCGGCGACGTCAGAAGCAGCGAAATCGATGCGCTGCCTGCGGAGACGCCCATCGCAGTTACGCGATCGGGATTGCCACCGAACGCCGCGATATTTTCGCGGATCCACCGTAGCGCCGCGATCTGGTCCAGCAACCCATAGTTACCAGAAGCGTGATGTTCCGATTCTGAAGTGAGTGCAGGATGCGCGAGAAAGCCGAACAAGCCGACGCGATAGTTGATCGTCACCAGCACGACACCCTTGCGCGCGAAGTTCTCGCCGTCGCACAAGGGGTCGGCACCGGAACCCGCGACAAAACTACCCCCTGGGATCCACACCATCACGGGGAGGCTTTCGCCCCCGTGCGATGCAGGTGTCCAGATGTTCAAAGTAAGGCAATCTTCGCTCATCGGACGGGTGTGCGGGGGACTCATTGGAAGCGGCACCTGCATGGGATCGGGACCGGCCTCGCGAGCAGGTCGAACACCCGGCCACGGCTTTACCGGAGCAGGCGGGCGCCATCGCAATTGACCAAGCGGCGGCGCGGCAAAGGGGATTCCTTTGAAGATCGAGATCTCGCCAGGGCTACCGGCGACGCGGCCCGATCCGGTCTCGACGAGTTCCGGCATCGCTGGCTATTTCGCTGCGGCCGCTAGCTTATCCCCGCTATCCCTTATGCTAGGCGGATGGACCCTGCCGTCCCGATCGACTGAAGTCCGCGGTTGCGTACGGTACGCGTCAATGAAGTCTTTCGCCTCATCGATGAGAAAGTCACCCGCGTGAACCTGTAGATAGAGCTCCGGATCGTCGACTCCGGGCGGCACGACGTCGCGTTCCTTGAGATCGAGGGCGGCCTGAATCAGGCGCCGGCGCGTCTGGATCACCATCAGGTCACTGTGGCCGAGGTGCTCGTGGCCATGATCGACGATCTCGCCCATGCTTTCGGTGATCGCCTGATCCTGGACGTGAATGCCTTCGATACCGGTAAAACTGCGCGTGCGCTGGACCTCGCGGTCGATCCGGTAGTCATTTGATTGGTTTTGGGCGAGGCGCCAGCGCCCGTACCAGTCGGTGGTATTCGGCAAAAACTCCATCCCCATCGAGAAGCCCTCCGGAACCTGACCGTCGCGCAATTCGCGCGGCCGCGGCGCGTTTCCCTTCCACGACAGATGAACAAACATGGTGTGCGTGTCGTCCATCGGAACCCACGCGCGCACGATCAAGTGTCTGTCGAAATCGCCTTCCGGGGGCATGGTCCAGAATGGAAACGCGAACGGGGCAAAGCGCCAGTAGATGCGCCCATCAGAGATTCTTCGCGCACCGTACATGGTTCCCCATTCGGTCTTGGCCACGGAAAGTTTCGGTGAGCGATTGACCAGCGCGTGGCGGGCCATGTTGCTGACGGGGATATCATCTGCGTTGATGGTCCCGGCGTGAAGGAAGCTGAAATGCGAGGTATCGATGTCGCCTTCCAGGCCCTGCAGCCAGTTGCATTCGCGCAGGCAAAAGAAGGTTATCATCTCCTTGGCCGGCAGCAGCGCAGGCTCCAGCGCGGGCAGCGCCGGCGGCTCAGCGCGCGGTCCCATGTACACCCAGATCAACCCGTTGCGCTCGGTCGCCTTGTATGACCTCGCCTTGACCTTGTCCCGGTAGTCGTATTCCGGCGGGACATTTGGCATCTCGAGGCAGTTGCCGTCGACGTCGAATTTCCATCCGTGATACACGCAGCGCAAACCGCCTTCTTCGTTGCGCCCGTAAAACAGAGACGCGCAACGATGCGGGCACCGGTGGTCCATTACGCCAACCCTACCGGCCGCGTCGCGAAACGCGATCAGCTTTTCACCGAGTAGCATCAGGCGCATGGGGGCTGCGCCGGCGACCAGTTCGCGCGAGGCCGCGGCGGGCAGCCAATACTGGCGCATCAACTCACCCATCGCTGTGCCGGGTCCAACTCGCGTGAGGATTTCGCTTTCCTGAGGAGATGCCATTGTAAGCTCCTGTTTTGCAGCAAGCCGGCGTTGATTCGCCAATTACAACCGTGTCAATCGTCTCAACTGGTCACTCGAGCACCGCCAGGAACTCGCATTGGACCAGCATCGGATCGGGCAACTGGTACACGAGGGTGTGCCGCGCGGGCCGTGACGTGGGATCGGGAAACATCCTGGTCCATTGCGGATCGATAACCGCGCGCGCGCCGCGATCCCGCACCCAAATCGTCACTTTGATGATATCGTCGATCGATCCACCCCCCGCCTCGACAATCCGTCGAAGGTTGGCGAACATCGCGGCGACCTGGGCCTCGAGATCACCACTCATTTTACCGGTAGCGGGGTCGATTCCCGCGATGCCACCCGAGGCGATCAAATTGCCGATCCGCGACGCGGCCGGGATTGGAGTGGCTCCATGACCGAAGCCCTCCACCTCGATGCTTCTGCGTCTGCCCATGATCGCCACCGCTTATTCGAATCGATCACAAAATCCGCGCAAACGCCAGCCCGATGCCGGTGCCTGCGACCGTGCGATAGACCGGCAGGTATTCGGACCAGCTCGCCTTCACACCCTCGAACATCGCGGCCACCGCTATCCAGTTGCGAATTTCCGAAGATCCCGAATTGAGCAGCTCCACGGGAAGCCGGGAGAGCTCGCTTGTGTGGCCGGTCGTGAGCGCATCCAGCACACGACGATCCAATTCTTCATTGGTGACGAAGTGACTGAGACCGCCGGATGCGACAACCGCGACCCGCCGGTCGAGATTGCTGGCTTCGATGGCGGCCCGCAGCGCGCGTCCGATCGCATAGCAGCGCGCGGGGGTCGGCTGGTTGGGAGGATAGTAGCAATTCAGCATCACTGGCAGGATGGGCGCGCGCACCTTTGCCATCAGACGCTTCAGGACGAAGCCATAGGCATGTCCGAAACCGTGCGTGTCTGGCGCGCTCACCCGCGAGGACACCGCGATGTCGATTCCGTCTTCGATAAGATTTCTGATCAGGTCGCATGCCAGTTCGCGGTCGCAGGCGAATTGGTGATGTTGATCCATGGCGTATCCTTCGGCAAGCACACGCATGAACTCAGGATCGCCAATCGCACGCTCCCCGAAGGTATGAGTGGTGGCTTCATCGCCGTAGAAGATCGATACCGCCGGCATGTTGCCCACATCGAAGAGCTCGTGCTGATCGTCGCCAACAATCATGACCACGTCAGGCCGCTCCCCGGCCAGCTCAGCCGCCAACCTGTCGAGGGCCGTCTGCACCGCGCTGGATTGCCCGGTGAGATATTCGAGGGCCGACTCGCGCTCGTAGCGCCTGCCTGACCGTGCCAGATCTTCGTAGGTGCAGCGCTTGCCGTCGCGGTCATACAGCTCGCGGTTGTGGCGGTCGCTGATCGCGCGCTGCTCCCACATCCGTGCTTCGGTGACCACCAGCGGGCTGTGCGAGGTACCGAGGCCGATTACTACCTGTGCCATGTGCTCTCTACCTGGGCGAAGATTCGTAGTGAGTCACCGCGTGAGGTCGGGCAACACCTCGCGCCTATGGAACCAGAAACGGATGCTGCCCGCATCATCTCAAAGGATACCCCCATACCAAGCAGGTCGCGGAGGCTGGTATCGCGGCAAAACATACGATTAATAGCTCTCAAACGGTCTTATAAACAATTGCGGCGCCGACCCATCGACGGGGAACGCGGACCCGAGGGTCGCCTGCTGAGTTCCCCGATTCCCGCGCGAAAATAGCGTGAGCCGGAAGGGCGCGAACGCTCGGTTAGAAGTCCCCCAAAGTCTCTGGGGACTCGACAGAAAAGCGCCGCAAGAATGTATGCGATCCGCGAGAGCCTTCTAACCTCCAGCGGGTCCTGAATGGCGAAGGTCAGGCAGTGAGCCTTTTCATATTGAGACCGGAGGCGCATTTGTGGCAGCATTGCGTGTTGGGCCCTTGACTCGGCTGAGGAGGGACCCATTTTGCGAGTCATCACCGCAATCGCGACAATTGCCGGCCTGGCAGCGGCACTCTCGATTTCGTCTGTGACTTCTGCCTGTGAGGGCAGGGTCTGCGCAGGAGATTTCGACTGCGATCCTCATCATATATGCATGCAATGGCCGAACGGGTCCGCGACCTGCGAGTGGCCAGGTGCAAACCCCGTGATGCAGGCTTCGCGTAGGAGCAATGCTGCGTCCTGCACCAACGACCTCGAATGCCCCGAGGGCTGGCGATGCGAAGCGCAGCTGCAGCATGACGGTGTGACAGAGTCATCGGCGCAATGCATACCCCAGTCGCACCTGCGGGTCTCATACTGAGTTCCTAACCCCCAGGGAGCCGCCACCCCGGCGACTTCCAATCAGACGGTCTAAGCACTCAGCCCCTCAACCTCCCATGTTCGGAGCTCCGATTCCGCCGCTCCAAGTGGCTGCGTTTTCTTTAGGTTATTCGCCCGGCTCAAAGCGAATGTGCCTTTTGGGCCGCGCAAGACCGTCGCCGTACTGGCGCAAGCAGGCTGATTTTTGTTATGACTTAAACTCTAGCAAACCTCACACAATTGGGACGCCATCGTCCTTACCAATCTGAGGAGGGAACATCGGATGGCTGACTACGATATTCAAATTAAAGGCGGCACGATCGTCGATGGCACCAGGGTTCCGCGTTACCGCGGGGACGTCTGGATCAGGGACGGCAAGGTTGCCCAGATAGGCGGCCGAGCTCCCGGCTTTGCCAAAAAGGTGATCGACGCCGACGGCCTGATCGTCGCCCCCGGCTTTGTCGATCTGCACACCCACTATGATGCGCAGATCCGCTGGGATCCCTATTGCACCATCTCGGGATGGCATGGGGTTACCTCGCTGGTGCTCGGCAACTGCGGATTCGGCTTTGCCCCGTGCAAACAGGAATTCCGCGACCGCTCGATGCTCACGATGACGCGCACCGAAGCGATCCCCTATGCCTCAATGAAGGCCGGGATCAACTGGGATTGGGAGACGATACCGGAGTACCTGGATTCACTCGATCGCGCGCCGAAAGGGGTCAACTGTATCCAGTACATGCCGACCGCCTCGCTGATGACCTACGTGATGGGTCTCGAGGCGGCCAAGACGCGTCCCGCGACCGAAGCCGAACGGGCCCAGATGGCGCGGATACTCGATGAGGGTATGGACGCAGGCCTCTGTGGGTTTTCGATCCAGCGTCTGGGACCTAACTCGGTGCAAGCCGACTTTGACGGGTCGCCAATGGTCACCGATACCATGTGCGACGAGGACATCCTGAACCTGGCGCGGGTGCTGCGCAGACGCGACGAAGGCTTCATGGAAATTACTCAGGGCACTGGCGACCCACGTGTCGACCTGGCATTCGTCGAAAAGCTCGCGGATGAATCGCAGCGCCCAATTCTCTGGCAGGCGATCATTCCCACCCGCAACAATCCGGAGATTCACCGCCGCAGCATGCGTTTCGTCGAGCGCAATCGAGCGAAGGGCCGTCAGATCTTCGGTCAGGCGGGGACAGTTCGCAGTGGGTTCGCTTTCACGCTTGAGAACTGGAACCTCTACGACACGCTTCCCGAGTGGCGCGTGCTGACCACCGGCACCAAGGAAGAGAAAGTCGCCAAGATGAAGGACCCCGCGCTGCGCGCGGCAGTCATTCACGCCAACGACAATTGCGACAACAACTTCAAGGCGATTCAGGCGGGCGTCGGCGGCAATCCGAAGCATTTGATCGTGCAGTGGGTCGAGAATATCGAGTCACTGGAGAAATACGTGGGCAAATCGCTCGGCCAGATCGGCATGGAAGAGGGTAAGCATCCGATCGAGGCTATGCTGGATATCGCGGTGGCGAGCGATCTGAAGGCGGAGTTCCTAGGCCCTAATCGTGGTTTCAATTCGGAATACATGGCGGAGATCATCAACAACTCGCAATTCACCTTCCCCGGCGTCTCCGACGGCGGCGCGCATACCAAGTTCTTCACCGGCGGCGCGTTCACGACCGACTTTCTCCGCTGGCTGGTACGCGACGAGCAGAGAATCACGCTGGAGGAAGCTCACTACCGCATGTCGGCGTTGCCGGCGCACGCGGCGGGCTTCCGTGATCGCGGCGTGCTGCGCGAAGGTGCGGCCGCGGATGTCGTGGTGTACGACCTCAACCGTCTGGGGATTGAGCCGGAGTGGGTCGGCGAGATTGTCCACGACCTCCCGGGCGGCGAATGGCGACGAGTGCAGCGCCCGCACGGCTACCGCTCGATCATCGTGAACGGGATTGAGACCTTTAACGAGGGCAAGTGCACGGGTGCGACCCCGGGCAAGCTCCTTCGCCACGGTCACGCCTGATCGAATCTGACCGCGACCGACGACTCAAAAACGCAACGCGCCGCCCTCCTCACGGGGGTGGCGCGTTGCTTTAGGGACGAAGGCGCCTGAGATTTGAGCCAGACCCGATCTGCTAGCCCAACACGAGGCCTTCGAGGTCACCCTTTTCGCGCCATTTCGCCATTAGCGCATTGAAGGCATTGATACCTGGCGCGTAAGAATTGGCGCCAAAACCATCAGCTCCGGGCTCAAAGTGGCCCTCGTTGTTGTAGTAACCCGGTGTGCAGTTTGCGAGGAAGCGCGCTGCAACCACGGCGAGGCGCTTGATTTCCTCGACCCATTCTGTCTCCGCTTTCTTGGTCGGATGCGAGTAGCGAAAGCCGCGGTCCATCACCTGTTTGATGATGTAGCCGACGTGCTGAGCCTGATCGTCAAGAACCGAGGTCAGGTTTACCGAAGCGCCGTTCTGCGACAGTCCCAGGATGAAGCAGTTGGGGAAGCCATGGCTCGAGAAGCCATGGTAGGTCTTCATTCCGTCGGCCCAATAGTCGGTCAAGGTGACGCCATCCATGCCGATCACCTCGTAGCCCGCTCGTCGAGTCCATGCAGTGCCGACCTCGAAACCGGTCGCGAAGATGATGCAATCCACCGGGTACTCGACCCCGTTTGCAACGACGCCGCTCTGGGTGATCCGCTCGACGCCTTGGCTGGCGCTGGTGTCGATCAGTTGCACGGTAGGGCGGTTGAAGGTCGGCAGGTAGTCGTCGTTGAACGTCGGCCGTTTGCAGAACTGGCGGTACCAAGGTTTTAGCGCCTCGGCGGTGACCGAATCGGTCACGGTTTGATCGACTCGTGCCCGGACGCCATTCATTTTCTTATAGTCGGCGATTTCCATGAGCATCGCAGCCTGGCGCTTGGAGAATTCGGCCGCCCGATGGGTCTTTTTTGCTGCGATGCCGAGGTTGCGGAAGATTTCCGTCCAGCCGTCGTTGACCATGTCCTCTTCGACCGCAACGCCGATGACCAGGCTATTGAAGTTCTCGCGCCGTTCCCGCTGCCAGCCCGGCTTCAAACTCATGGCCCATTCCGGATCGGTGGGTTTGTTGCCCCGCACGTCCACCGACGAGGGGGTGCGTTGAAAGACGTAGAGCTGCTTGGCGTGTTCCCCGACAAACGGCACGCACTGGATGGCGGTAGCGCCGGTGCCGATGACCGCGACCCGCTTATCGGCGAGCTTGGTCAGACCACCCGAATGGTCGCCGCCGGTATACTCGTAGTCCCAGCGGCTGGTGTGGAAGGTGTGGCCCTCGAAGTCGGCGATGCCTGGAATCGCCGGCAATTTCGGACGGTTGAGCGGACCGGTGGCCATGACCACGAAACGTGCGCGCATGGCGTCTCCGCGATCGGTCGAAACGATCCAGCGCGCGTCGTTCTCGTCCCAGCGCAGCTCCGTTACGCGGGTCTGGAAGCACGCATTTTCGTAAAGGTTGTAGTGCTTTGCGATCCGCTGCGAGTGTTCGTAGATCTCGGGGGCGAAGGAGTATTTCTCCTTCGGCATGTAGCCGAGCTCCTCGACCAGAGGCAGGTAGCAGTAGCTTTCGATGTCGCACTGGGCGCCGGGATAACGATTCCAGTACCAGGTGCCACCGAAGTCGCCGCCGGACTCGATGATGCGCACGTCCTTGATGCCTGCTTCATGGAAGCGCGCTCCGGCCAACAATCCGCCGAACCCTCCGCCGATAATTACTACATTCACCGTGTCGGTAAGCGGGGCACGAGTGAATCCGGGCTTGACATAAGGGTCGTCCAGATAGTGGGCGAACTTGCCGGTGACCTCGACATATTGCGCGTTGCCGTCGCTGCGAATGCGTCTGTCGCGCTCCTGCACGTATTTGGCGCGCAGCTCGTCCGGATCAAAATCCAGGTTCAAATTAGCGATAAAAGTCTCATCATCCATGGTTCCTATCTCATGCGTCTGGTTTGGATGTCTTCGTCAGATGGCGCCCCTTATAATCGCCAACTCTTACAGTAGAGCGCAAATCAAATATAAGATGCAGCCGGCAGCGGACCGACGCCCGCTCGCGAAATTGCGCCCAATTGAAAGACCATCCGGATGGTCGGGGGTTCAACGAGCTGTTCGCGCGCACTGTCGAGCCTCCCTAAAACCACCAGAGCGCCCTGGCCTATTGCGCAGGGGCAGTGATGGTGATCCGACGGACCATCTGCAGAACATTACGATCTCCATTGCGCCGGTAGCTCGCCTCATCAACAAACGCGCGCAGGATGTGAAGGCCCAATTTGCCGGGCAACCGTGACTCGGCAGGCACATCCAAGTCCGGAAGTGGCTGGGCCAGCGGATCGAAAGGTTTGCCGTTGTCGGAAAATTCGACGCTCAATCGGTCCTGCTCCAGCGACAACTCAATTTCAGCGGTGCACCCTCCCGACCGTTCGACCAGCCCGTGCGCATAGAGATTCGTCACCAACTCCTCGAGCAGGATCGTTATCCGGTTTTGGTCACCGGTGTCGATCCCGTGCTGTTCAGCGAAGGCGGTGACGAACACCTCTACCTCCTGCACCGCCGCGGGCTCGGCTTGAACGGTTAAGTGAGAAGACATCGGTCCTTATATCTATATCGTTCCAGAATCTATATCGGTCCAGAACCCCTTGTCGCTGGTCTCCGGCTCGCCGAGACGCTACTCTCGCCCCACCGAGATGCTTACCCAGTTCAAGGTCCTTTGGCGAGGGTTGGAACTCGTTCTGTGCACGATCGGGACGGCGGCGATTGCAACCGCTGCTCCCGCAGCCTCGCAGAACCAGATAGCGCAGGTCAAAACGGTCTCGGGGCAGGTCAAGGTAGAGCGCGTCAGCGGCCAAACCACTCCAAAACCGGGTGACCCGCTCTTTGAAAAGGACACGATCGTGACCGAAGCCGACGGTTCCATAGGCATCACCTTCATTGACAACACGGTTATGTCGGCCGGTCCCAATAGCGAGATCTCGTTGGAGCAATTCAACTTCGATTCGAGCAATTTCAACGGTTCGATGCTGACCGAGCTACGCAAAGGCACGCTCTCGGTGGTCTCGGGCGATATCGCGCGCAGCTCGCCCGGAGCGATGAAGGTGAGAACTCCCGCTGCCATTCTCGGGGTACGGGGCACTCGGTTCGTCGCGGAAGCGACGGGTTTTCAATGATGACGCTGCGCTGGGCGACCCTCCTGCTGGTACTCGGGGCGCTGGGTGGTTGTGCTGAGAAGCAGCAGGAACTGTTCGTGGTATTGCCCAACCCGGATGGAACCTCTGGTGCGATCACCGTCAGCGAGGGACAGAACTCGGTCGTGCTAGATCGTCCTTACGCCGCCGAGGAGGTCAAAGGCGACAAGCTCGAACCAACCACCAGCGACTCCACTCAGGTGCAGCAGGTCTTTGGCAGTGCTCTTGCCGCCCAACCGATTCTGCCCGAGCATTTCCGGCTTTATTTTCTTAAAGACAGCGACGTACTGACCAGCGAATCTCGGCAGCAGTACCAGAACGTTTTCGCGGACATCAAACGTCGCCCGGTCTACCAGGTCGAGGTCATCGGATACACCGACACACTTGGCGAACAGCTCTACAATCAGCAGCTTTCCCTCAGGCGCGCGGCCGCGCTGCGCGACGAGCTGGTGCGCGATGGTCTCAACCCGAATTCGATCACAATTGCTGGTCGCGGAGAACTGGATCCGGCCGTGCCTACTGGTCCGCAGGTTGCTGAGCCGCGCAATCGCAGAGTAGAGATTACCGACCGTTAGGGCTGTTGCCGTGCCAGGATAACGCGAGCAGTGTTATGTCGTCGGCCTGGTCGGCGCCGGTAGCGAATCGGCGAATGTCGGCTCGGACCAATTCGACCAGACCCCTGGCGGTCGCTTCGCGGGAAGACGCGAGCAGTGCTCTCAAGCGCGCGATCCCGTAGAAGACGTGGTCTTTATTCTCCGACTCAGTGGCGCCATCGGTATAGAGTAACAGCAAGTCGCCAGCTTCGAGGCGAAGTCGCTCGACCGGGCAGACGAGGGGGTCGACCGCTCCGAGCGGTGGTCCGCCTCGTCCCGCAAGCTCCGCAGGTTCTGCGTCAGCCCGCAACACGAACGGCGGATCGTGGCCCGCGTTGACGTACGCGAGCTGTCCGGAAGAGAGGTCCAGGATTCCAGCGAAAGCGGTCACGAACATCATGTCCGCGCCCTTGTCGACCAGCTCGGCGCTGGCGGCCGAAATCTTGGTACTTGCTTCCGCGAAGGCCAGATCGAGCGCGTCCTCGTGTTTCGCGATCGCGCTGCGCAGGATCTCTTTGGTCATCGCCATGAAAAGCGCGGCAGGAACCCCCTTGCCCGAGACGTCGGCGATCGCGAAGGTGAGCCGCTTCGAGTCGAGCAGCAGGAAATCGTAGAAATCGCCGCCCACCATCCTCGCCGGTTCAATGGTCGCAAACACGTCTACGTCGTTGCGGTCGGGCGGTCCGAGGAACTTGTGCGGAAGCAGGCCCATCTGAAGTGACCGGGCGGCGCTTAGTTCGCCATCGATGCGGGCTTCGATCTGGCGGCGATGTTCGAGTTCAGCGGCGAGCCGGCGGCGCCCAGCTTCGGTGGAAATCAGGTTCCACACCAGCATCACACCGAAAATGATCGATGAGGAAACGATCGCATAAAGGCCGGCGACAAGTACCTGGTACCATACAAAGCTTGCAAAGGTGGCAGCCAAAACTGTGGCTGTCATCGCAACGAAGCCGATGGCGGCCATCGAGGGGCGCGAATAGGGCAGGGCGAAGATCGTCAGCAGGCCGGTCGCGATGACCAGCGCGACCTCCATTCGATCCCAGAAATGCGGACGGCGCAGGAGGCTGTGGGTCAACATCGATTCGAGAAGCTGAGCGTGTACCTCGACCCCGGCCATTAATCCGAGCGGAGTTTGGCGAAAATCGGCCGCGCCCTGGCTGGTAATGCCCAGCAGCACGAAGTCTCCGCGCAGCTCCGCGGCCGGTCGAGTGCCATCGAGCAGCTCGGCGGCGGAGATGTAACGATACTCGTAGGATTTGGAGAAATAGGGATACGCCCGGCCGCGTACGTCAGTCCGGAACGACACATCACCGACGGTGGCCGCTTCGATGCCGTGGCGGCTGGTTATGATCCCAACCGAGCCCAACGATACGGCGACGCGAAGCATTTCGAGCGCGAAAGTGGGAACCAGGTTGCCACCGACGAGGATGAACATCGGGACCGACCGGGTTATTCCGTCGGCACCCGGGTTGTCGACCAGCGAACCCGCGCCGCGCTCCGCCCGTCTAAGCTCGGGCACACTGCTAAGCAGATATGGATACTCGTGCAGGAAGGGTTTGGGATTTCCGCCGGCCTGGCGCACGATTGTGATCCGTACGGGTGTGGTAGGGGCCAAAGTGGGATCGTCGGTAACGCCTATCCCCAGAACCGTCGGCACCTTTTCGAACCCCTGGGCGAGGAGTACTTCGTTATCCGGCAGACCATCGAGCTGCCTCGCGATGGATGGTGGTAGATCCGGCAGGAGGCGGGCAAGGTTTTTCGGCGAATAGCGGTCGGGTTCCGAAAGAATGATGTCAACGCCCAGCACTAGCGGGTCTTGCATCGCGATTTGACTTACCAGACGAGCCATCAGGGTTCGTGGCCACGGCCACTGCCCGTACTTTGCGAGACTGCGGTCGTCGATAGCGACGATTCGCACGCGCATGGGCTGGTAGGAGCGGGGGGCGATCTCTTGTTGCAGATCGAAGCTGCGCAGTGCCAGTCCAGCGACCAGCGGGGGATTCAGCAGGCGCAGGATCACCAGCAGCAGCAACGCGATCAGTGCCGCGATGCGTCCCGGCGCCAACGGACTCCGCAAACGGTCGAGCAATGGTGGGATTCGAATGGGTAATCCTCAAACGGGGATTTCGAGTCCGTCGTAGGCGGAGGTTATCGTGAGCTTGCGCTGCGGGTCGTTGATTTCCGCGTAGCGCCGGGTTTCCGCGAGGATTTTTTCCAGCATGCGGTCATCATGGATGGGTTCATGATGAAACATCACCAGGTGCTTGGCCCCGGCTAACTGCGCCAACTCGACTCCGACGATATTGCTGGAATGGCCCCAGTCTTCCTTCACGGAGATCTGCTCGGCCAGGGAATACATCGCATCGAAGATGACCAGGTCTGCATCGCGGAAGTGCTCGACGAACGGATAAGTCTTGTCGAGAGTTTCGTACTTGTGCTCGGAATCGGTGGAATAGACGACGATCTTGTTCTGGTACGAAAAGCGGTAGCCGTAGGAAGTTCCCGCATGATTTTGCACAAAAGACCGAACCGAGAGGCCGCCGACGATGTCGTAGCTGCGACCGGGTTCGAGCTCGACAAATTCAATCGTCGCGGCAAGGGTTCGAAAATCGACCGGAAAGGTCGGGTTCGATTGTTGGCGCTCGAGCGCCTCGCGCATGACCTTATGGCTGCCGTAGATGCGGATCACGTTGCCGGCGATATAGGCGGGTGTAAAAAAGGGGAAGCCCATGATGTGATCCCAGTGCAGATGTGACATGAACACGTGGTAGCGCCGAGGCTGCCCGGGGCCGTACTTGCTGAGGACCCGATTTCCGAATTCGCGAACCCCGGAGCCAAGATCGCACAAGAGGTACTCATCGGCGCCGGTGACTAGCTCGACACAACTTGAATTCCCGCCGTAGGTTCCACGGACCGGAAAGGGGAGCCGGTCGATAAAGGCGTCGATCGCCTGGTCGCTACCGAGGGTTTCGCCGCGTGCCGCCGCCAGCGCGTCACGGATTTTCGAGCCCACAGCCAGATAGTTGAGCGACGCGGGCAGCGAACCCCGAGTCCCCCAGAAACGCACCAACATCGTCCCAGGCCCCGCTCAGGTGCGCGCGGAATGCATCGCGGCGCGGGCGTCGGCTGCGCTGTCGAAGACCTGCACCACCTGGTCGAACCGACTGATCGTGAAGACTTCGTTCACCAGGGGCGAAAGCGCGGCCACCGCGATGCGTCCGCCCCGCGCTTTCGCTCGTCTTGAAGCCATCATCAGTGCCCGCAGTCCAGCGCTGGAAATGTACTCTACGGACCCAAGATCGATGACGACTGCGTCGTTTGAATCAACCCAGGCAAGCAGCCGCGCCTGAAAATCGGGACTGCTGTCGTTGTTGAGGCGCCCGACCGGTCGTAACACCAGGATTCCGTCTTCACGTTGTTCGCCGATCTCCACGCTTTGCCCCATAGATGGTGGGGAGTCCGTCCCGGTTCGCGCTGATTTTTGACTTTTCTGGGCACGCTGGCAAGCGAACGATTTCCTCCGTCAGCGGGATGAATCGCTTCCAATTGCCCGATCAAAAGCTTGGCAAGGTTCTGCCGACCGCCCTGAGCCCACCACGCTCCCGGAGTTCGGTTTGCCGCGTTGCTTCCGACGACCGGCGGGTTGGCATGGACAGTAAACCATATTGCAGGGCAGGCGAAGGGACCTCGCCGGGCCCGCTCATCCATACTAAGGCGAACCGACTAACCGCGGAACACTGTTGCACGGTCACTCTTCATCTCGGATTGGGTTTTCGGCGGATCAAATACTAGTATTCGGGGAGTTGCTCGATGGAGTGTTGACGATGACCAGGATAATCGATGCGGATGGGCATATCGTTGAGCCGCGCTCCTTCTGGCCGGACTACATCGAAGCCAAATTTCTGGACCGGATGCCAAGAATCGCAAAGGATGCAGATGGCGTTGAGCGAATTGCGGTGGGTGGCAGACCCGGGAGCAGCATCTATGCACCCGCTGCCATGTGCATCCCGGGCGGTCTCGCTACCCCGGAAGCAATGCGCAAGCTTTCGTGGGATGACCTGCGGCCCGGAAGCTTCGATCCTCACCAACGTCTTAAGGACATGGATTCGGAAGGCATTGATGTTTCGGTGCTGTTCCCCTCGATCGGCTTGGGGTTCGTTGCGATCACCGATCCAGAACTTGCGACCGCCGCGTGTCGCGCCTACAACAATTGGATGAAGGATTTCTGCGCCGCTGCACCCGACCGCCTCCGCAGCGTTGCCCCGGTACCGCTTCATGACGTAACTGCCGCGATCGCAGAAATGCGCCGGGTTGCTGTCCAGCATGGGGTCAAGGCGATACTGGTGCGTTCAAACCCCTACAACCGAAGGCTGCTGAGCGATCCAGCCAATGATCCGTTCTGGGCCGAGGCCCAGGCGCTGGATTGTACGATCGCGCTGCATGCTGCGGTCAGCGGAGACATGCCGACCGCAGGATTCGATCGGTATCACGATTTCTTTCAGCGAATGATTATTTCCCACCCGCTCGAGCAGCAGATGGCCTGCATGGACATCATCTGCGGCGGGGTGCTCGAGAAATATCCTCGACTGCGGTTTGCCTTCCTGGAAGCGGGCGGTGGATGGGTCCCATGGTGGCTTGCACGGCTGGACGAATTTTACGGAAAGATCGGCCACATGGTGCCCAAAGCGCGAATGAAGCCGAGCGAATATTTCCGCCGTCAATGTTTCTGTTCGTGCGAACCAGACGACATCGCGCTGAGGACTGCTGCGGTGCTCGGCCTCGATGAGCACTTGATGTGGGCCTCCGACTATCCACACTACGATTGCGAATTTCCGGGCGCGGTCGACGAACTGCGTGCGCACTGCGCTGCACTGCCCGCGGATTCTCAGCGCCGGATAATGGGCGACAATGCGGCCCGCTGCTATGGACTGAACTGAAGCGGGCGAATTCGGAAGGCTGCTGCGAAACGCATGCCGAGCTGAATAGCCTACACTCTAATATCGTCTGCGCGGCGAAGCTTGAGCCCGAAGAAACGAGGTTAGCGGTTAGACGACCTGCCGCGAGTTAAGCCGTCTCGCGCCTTCTGGGTGCAATTTAGGTAGAGGAACGGGTCACTCGATTCGACTTTTCAGATGCTCACTGGGTCGAGTCGGCCGTCCAGCGCGTGTAGCGCTTCGAACAGGTAGTACGTACCCCAAATTAATTCGTGTTGGGTGGCAAGTCCGATGCGCCGGTTAAAACACCCATCCCACAAGCCGCCTTCCGGTCCAAGGTGGCTCTCGATCAGTGCGCGGACGGTTGCTTCAGCGGCAGAGCTCCAGGTCCGACGCTGAGACTCGTCACGCGTAAGCGTGGACAGCTTGAGCAGGCTCGCCGCCGCGATCGCAGTTGCCGAGGTGTCGCGATGCGTGTTGGGAATCGCAGGATCGTCAAAGTCCCAGTAGGCGATTCGGTCTGCCGGCACATGTGCAAGCCACCAGTCCGCCGCCTTGGCAGCCGGCTCCAGAAAGGAAAGGTCTTCACACCATTGCGCACTCAGCGCCCATCCAAGCATTCCCCAGGCTTGTGCGCGGGCCCACGTACTGCTGTCAGTTATTCCTTTGTGTGTATACCGGCGCAGTACCGCGCCGGTCGCGGGATCGAAGGAAGCGGATTGACAAATCGATCCGTCGGGGCGGAGGCAAAACTCGACATGCCGCCTGGCGTGGTTTTTCGCGATGGCCCGGAATTGGTCATCGCCACTGTCCCGAGCAGCCCACATCAGCAGCGCGGCCGCCTGCACCATGTCGACTTCGGCTTCGGTCGCGCCCACATCTGAGACTTCCTCGAATGCTCCGCCAAGCGGAAGCACCCCTGCGCGCGGGTTGTACATTGCGCCCAGAGCGCGCGCGGCCTCCAACGCAAGATCACGTGCCGCGCGATCGCCGTCCAGGATCGAGCCCAGCGCCGCGCCGTAGTAGAAGAGCAGGGCGCGCGACGAGCTGTCGGAAGCAAGCCGAGGACGCAATCGTTCGGTGAACTTGCGCGCCAACTCAAGCCATCTCTCGCGATCGCTGATCGGTCCGCCATAAGCCCCAAGCCACAGCATCGCGTTGAAGTATCCCCCCGTCCAGTCACCATCCGACGACCACGTCCAGCGCTGTGACTGCGGGTCGGCGAAATGTGGAAATCCCTGGTGTCCCGACCGCGCCGTATTCTCGACCCGAGCGCGGATGCGCGAGATCGCATCATTCCACGTGAGACGGTTCATCGCAGCTCTCCAGACTCTCGCTCGGTCGTGCGATACAAGGCAACGGGGACGTGCGCCGCGGGAGTGACCACACGAGCCGGGCGGGAAAATCGTTCCGGGATAGATAAGGTCGTCATGTTCGGCTAATCGGATTGTACTCCAACCAGAACCATTTCCTCTCGGTTGGCGAGCCAACCCTGAGCCATGCGATGGGGTCGCGCTGGTTTGGGGTTTGATTGAGGGGTTAGTAGACTGCGGCAGAACGCCCCAAGGTGCGAGGGAAACCCAAGCCATGGCTCTAATCACGCTCGACGCTTATGCGAACAAGTATCACCACATTAAGATGGAACGACGTGACGGCATTCTCCAGCTGACGCTGCACACCAACGGCGCCGAACTCAAGTGGGGCATGGGCCCGCATGAGGAATTGTCTTACGCGTTCAATGACATTGCTCGAGACCGTGAGAACCGCTGCGTGATCATAACCGGTACCGGCAATGCGTTTTGTGCCGAAATTGACGCGGGCGCGGGACGAGGCGCTCCGATCAGAGGAGACGGGTCGCCCCAGCCCGCAGGGGTCCGTTCCACGACCTGGGACCACATCTACAACGACGCGAAGTACCTGCTTATGAATCATCTCAACATCGAGGTGCCGATGATCGCCGCGGTTAACGGTCCGGCCCTGATCCACGCGGAGCTCGCGGTCCTGTGCGACATCGTCTTGGCATCTGAGAATGCCGCATTTCAGGACGCGCCACATTTTCCAAACGGTATTGTGCCTGGTGATGGCGTCCACATAGTTTGGCCTCTGGTGCTCGGCCCCAATCGGGGGCGCTACTTCCTGCTGACTGGTCAGAAACTCTCGGCGCGGGAGGCGCTCGATTTGGGCGTGGTGAGCGAGATTTTACCAGCGGAGCAGTTGCTGGCGCGGGCGTGGGAACTCGCGCAGCAAATAACCTTGAAACCATCGCTTGCGGTGCGCTACGCACGTGTCGCGCTGACGCAACAGCTCAAGAAGCTGATGCTCGAAAACCTCGGGTATGGGCTGGCGCTCGAGGGCCTGGGTGCAGCCGAGTCGTGGCCGGGCGCACGCAGCAGGAGCTGATGATTCGCGGATACTGACTTCTTGGACGCGGATCTTCGTTTGGACCACGCGTGGCGTTCGGCGGGCCACAGCGTTCTTCTGTGCCGCGACGCTCTCAAGTGATTCCAAGTGGCTTGCAAGAGCGAGCTTAGTCTTCTCCCTGCGGCAAAGGCGATTCCTCGATATCTCCCGGCAGCGCATGAGATTGCCAGGATTCTGCCCAGCGGCACCGGACTGTGACGATGCGATTGCCTGCTCCCAGCGCCGATCGATTCGATCTCGTCCTGGTCGAGGGTACGATGGTTTGAGAGCGCGACGACCAGGCTCAGTTCTCTGAGGAGGTTAGAAGACCATGGCCGAGGCTGCACCAGACCGAATTCTGTACACCTGCGAGGACCATATCGCCACCCTCACACTTAACCGTCCAGACAAACTCAATGCATTCGATGATGAGCAGGTGGTACGGCTCCGCGAGGCGCTCCGGCGGGTGGATGCGGATGACGCGGCGCACGTCGCGTTAGTTACCGGCGCGGGTCGCGCATTCTCCAGCGGTGCCGACGTGCATCAGCGTCAACTTCGCAAACGCGAAGAGTTGGAACGCTACGGTGGGCCCCAGGCGCCGGGCGCCAACGCAGGCGACCTGCTGACCCACTCGGTCAACTGGAAGCCGGTGATAGCGGCGGTTCATGGCTATGCGTTGGGTCTGGCATTGGGGTTCGTGCTGGAATGCGACCTGATCGTGGCCGAGACGGGCACCCGCTTTCAGATAACGGAGGTGTCCCGTGGACTGGGTGGGGCAAGGCAATGGGGTCTGATGCAGTCTCGTGGGGGTGGTGCATTAGCCAACGAAGTGGCGCTAACCGGACGATTCTTCAGTGCCGAAGAAGCCCTGGCGGTTGGGGTCATCAATCGCGTGGCGCCTGCTGGCCAGCACGTTTCCGTTGCCAGGGAACTGGCTTATGAAATTCTCAAAAATCCACCTCTCAGCGTCCGCGCCACCGTTCGTACGCGACGGTGGCATATCGAGGTGCTGGGCCGCGAGATCGCGATGCAGATGCAACCCTGGAGGCTCTACCTGAGCGAGGATTTCACTGAAGCTGCGCGGGCTTTCACGGAGAAGCGAGCGCCGGGTCCTTTCAAAGGACGTTGAGCCGGGACAGGGCCTGACCAGTCCCCCGGATGGTCATTCAACCCACAGCGCGAGTGGCCACGATCCGTTGGTCGAAGGCTTCGGCTTGCCTTGCGCTCCTCGGACAGCTTGTCTGGGCCTATCCGTTAAATGGCTCGATCAGCTCAAGATAAGTTCCATCCGGGTCCTTGAAACAGAAGAATTTGGCTCCCGCTCCGCCGGCGAAACGGATCGTCACCGGTTCGGAAACCATCTCAACACCTTCCGCGCTCAGGCGCGCATATTCTTTTTCGACATTCTTGGTGAAGAGGGCTATGCGAGCTATGCCTGCATGATAAAGATTTGGGTAGGGCGGACTCTCGGTGGACGGCTGCTTCCACTCGATCAAATCGATTCGCGTAGCACGGGGGTCGTCGCTTAGCGCGAGCAACGCTGCTCGCGCACGACTGTTGGGGACGTTGAGGCCTTTATCATTTCCTTGGTTGGGTCCCTCGCCGAGATCGAGGATCACTTTGAATCCGACCATTTTGTAAAACGCGAGAGATCGTTCGAAATTCGTGACGTTGATATTCACATGGAATACCGACTTGATCATTGAAACCCTCCACGCAGGAATGTGCGGCCGCTCCCAAGCAGGCGATGCTGTTGTGCGAGGTACTTTCCGTTCGCGGGCATCGTTGGTTGCTCAATCGGGTGCATTCACAGCCGGCATGCACCGCTTGGCCGACTTCCTCAAGGTTATTGGAGAAGCGAACACGATACGGTCGACTATATACTACGATGCCAGGAAATCCCGCCAGGGATGATATGAGGGTTGCTGGCGGCGCTTCGCGACACCCTTAGCTTGTTACTTTGTTGTCCAGGTCAACGCAGTTTATCTTCCAAGAGTCGCGGCTCGCCTGTAGTACTACGTTGACCAACCCATCAAAGCGTTCAGGTTTACCATCGTGTCTGAGGTCGAGCACAACAGGCACGATAACATTAGCGTCCTTACCTTCTACCTCGTACGTCAGCGGTTTACCAACCTTGAAGTCATAGTCTGTATATCTGTTGCGGGTGTTGTAAC
>JBKPEA010000081.1:0-22315 GCA_046728175.1 Thermodesulfobacteriota bacterium
CTATGGCAGCGGCAAAGGCGCCGACGCCTTCACCAGCGGCCTGGAGGGCGCATGGACTACTAACCCAATTAAGTGGGACAACAACTTTCTGGAAAACCTGTACGGCTTTGAGTGGGAGCTGAGTAAGAGCCCCGCCGGCAAGAATCAATGGATTCCCAAGAACGGGGCTGCAGCAACTGCAGTTCCCGATGCGCACGATAAGTCGAAGCGCCATAGCCCGGTGATGCTCACGACCGACCTCGCCTTGAGGATGGACCCGATCTATGGACCCATCACGAAGCGCTGGCTGGAGAAGCCACAGGAGCTCGCCGATGCGTTCGCGAAGGCGTGGTTTAAGCTGACGCATCGCGACATGGGGCCTGCCGCACGATACCTTGGCCCGCTTGTTCCCAAGGAGCCGCAACTCTTCCAGGATCCTGTTCCCGCCGTGGATCATGAATTGATCGAAGAACAGGACGCTGCTGGTCTCAAGGCCAAGATCCTCAAATCCGGACTGTCGATTGGGCAACTGGTCAGGACTGCGTGGGCGTCGGCGGCGACGTTCCGCGGCAGCGACAAGCGCGGTGGCGCGAACGGCGCGCGCGTTCGTCTTGCGCCACAAAAGAATTGGGAAGTGAATCAGCCGGCCGAACTTGCGAAAGCCCTGCAGAAGCTGGAAGCGATCCAAAAGGAATTCAACCAGTCCGGCGGGAAGAAGAAGGTCTCGCTCGCCGACCTGATCGTTCTCGGCGGATGCGCAGCCGTCGAGGAAGCTGCGAAAAAAGCCGGTTACAACGTGCAGGTTCCCTTCGCACCGGGGCGCACAGATGCCACGCAGGAATGGACCGATGTGGAATCGTTCTCCGTTCTGGAGCCGACTGCCGACGGGTTCCTCAACTATCTCCGCAGCGGACATCAGACACCGGCGGAGGATCTGTTCCTGGATCGGGCGCAGTTGCTGATGCTGACCGCACCCGAGATGACGGTTTTGGTCGGCGGCCTGCGCGCGCTGAATGCCAACTATGGACAGTCCAAACATGGCGTCCTCACCGACCGGCCCGAGACGCTGACAAATGACTTCTTCATCAACCTGCTCGACATGAAGACCGAGTGGCGAACCACTTCCACCGAGGGCGTGTACGAAGCGCGGGACCGCAAGACCAATCAGGTCAAGTGGACCGGCACCCGGGTGGACCTTATCTTCGGTGCGAACTCGGCGCTGCGGGCATTCGCGGAAGTCTATGGATCTGACGACGCAAAAGAGAAGTTTGTGAAGGACTTCGTGGCAGCGTGGACCAAGGTGATGAACCTTGATCGCTACGACGTCGGTCTGGGCGCCGCGGGGTGAGGTACCGAGATAATCGGAGCGGCTCGGCTTAGAGACGAGACTCAGAAACGGCGCTCACGCATCGCGCGGGCGCCGTTTCACTCATCGCCATACCTTCAGACAAAGCGATTTCGGGCCGTCCCTCTTCAAAACCTCGTCCGCGTGAGGAAGCCACGGAAGTGTGATACTGCACCGCGCGATGTTCGAGTTGTTCAGTGGGATCTTACGCGCACTGTTGTCGACGCTGGCCACTCGTGGGTCGCGCGAGGCCGAAATCCCCATCCTACGCCAGCAGCTGCTGGTATTGAGCGGCAAATCGCCGGCGCGGGTACGACTACGCAAGGTGACCGGCTCTTCCTGGTATGGCTGTAACGTCTGTTCCCGTCGCTGCTGACGCGATCATCATCGTCAAGCTTGAGACTTTGCTCTGCTCGCATCGGCGTGGCTTTCCAGCGTATTGGCGTTGGAAGTCTTGGCGGCGTGGCTGTGCCTGCTGAAAATCTCGAAACTAGCCAAAAGTCTGTCGGTTTAAATCGGCGGTCCAAGAGTGTCGGCGGCATGCTCGCACTCATCTCGACACTAGGCTCTTGGCTGGCTTGCCGGATTGCAGCCGGGCGGAATTAGAACTCGGACTCATCGCCCTTCGTCATCAGGTCGCGGTCCTCAATCGTCGAAGTCCTGGCCGTCTGCGGTTGTGTTTCGTCGATCTGCCGGTTTGGGTTTGCCTGTACCCCGTGTGGCCGCGTTGCCTCGAGACGATGGTGCTCGTGAAGCCAGCCACTGTGGTCCAGTGGCACCGCCAAGGCTTTCGGCTCTACTGGCGTTGGCGCTCGCGATCTGGTCGAAGGCCGATAGCTGGCGAGACTCGCAAACTGATCCGCGAGATGTGCATTGCCAACCCGCTCTGGGGCCGCGCCCGCATCCACGGTGAATTGCTCAAGCTCGGCATCAAGATCAGTCAGGCGGCCGTTGCCAGGTACATGCTGCGCCGACCGCACTCCCCATCGCCGACCTGGCGCAGCTTCCTGCGCAATCAGGCACTCGGCATCGCTGCCATCGATGTTCATCGTGCCTTCGGCAACTTTCCGGCTGTAATGCTCGTACTGACCCACGACCGCCGTAAGATTCTTCGCTTCGATATCACGCAGCATCCCGACTTGCAGGCTGGCGGTCGCGTCAGGTGACCGAAGCGTTCCCCTGGGATACCGCTCCTCGCTTTCTGTTGCGCGATCGCGACACTTCTTATGGCGAGGTATTCAGCAAGCGGGTCGAAGCGATGCGTATCACCGGGGTCATAACGGCGGCGTGTTCACCCTGGCAGAATCCTTATGTAGAGAGAGTCATCTGGTCGTTGCGGCGCGAGTGTCTCAACCACTTCATCATCTTCAACGAGCGCCATTTGCGCCGCGTCCTCTCGTCTTACGAGCACTATTACCACCGAACACGGACCCATCTGTCCTTGAGAAAAGACTGTCCTGAGCCTCGCCCGGTCCACCCGCCCACCCGAAAAAAGGTGATCGCCGTCCCTGAGGTCGGTGGTTTGCAACATCGCTATTAACGTTGGAGAGCCTGACGAACCCGATTACCCACCCAATTTGGTCGGGTGCTGGCACCAGCGCACCCCTTCCGTCGATGACCAACGCTCCCACTCTGAAGATCTGAACACAAAACAATAGTTGCGGGCCTTCGCACTCCCGTGTCAGTCGAGATCCTTGCGAGCTGCTCTCAGCTCCTCTATTCGAGGTCAGGTTTTGGTTGAGGAGGTTTTCAGCAGGCACACGCCAATCCTGTCGCCGTTAAATCAGGCTAGCTACGCGAAGTTCGGTCTTATTTGGCGGGCTCGTGTGAGCTGGGTTACCCCAGTTTTTAGCTGCTTTTCAGCCGCGGTGGGATTTGGAATGCTGCGCCACGGATCGCCACTTATCACGAACCCCGTCGGAAGTGTTGCTGACATGCTCTACGTCCGGATGATCTTCCGGGCTCAGTTGGTGAACCCTATCGATCGCCTGTTGCTGAGTGTCAAAGAGTGCGCTCGCGCGCTTGGCATCTCGCGCGCGAACTGCAAAGCGCCCATCGATAGTCTACTCGACGAAATAATGCCTCTGGCTAGCCATACAATTTACCGACTACTAAGATTTCTTCTTGCGTTTTGGCTTTGGCACTTTAGCGCCGCTTCGCCGTGCCTCCGACAGGCCGATGGCGATTGCCTGCTTGCGGCTCTTGACCTTCTTGCGGGACCGGCCTGACTTCAACTTCCCGTGCTTCCGCTCGTGCATCGCGCGTTTCACTTTGTGCGACGCTTTGCGTCCATATTTCCGTTTCGACGACTTCGCGGCCATGGTGGCCTCCTTGTTGCTGCCCTGGGCGCCCTCTTCCAAATTGCACCTATAGCAGATTTCGGCGTACTTCCCGGAAAGACCTCCGGTCATTGTCTTGAGCAACGATTCGGCTTTCTCCATAGCGACATTCGCTCCAGGGCTGATCCATTCCGAGCTGCTCGATGACTCGCGTCAGAATCGACTCGTGCTTTCGAGTTTGCTCGCAAAACACACTGAATCTCTTAGATACCTCGGGATCGGTAACAACCCGACGCGCCTCTTCGTACAGTCTAAGGTCCGCCTTTTTCGACTGTTAGAAACTCACTTAGCTTTTCGCGCAACATCTCGCGCGAGATTTTTGCGCTGGTCATGTAGTCTTCTGCCTTTTCCAGAATGCTTCCCACCGTGAGTACTCCTCGAGTTATCTTCTAGAAAGAATCGGCAGCAATCAGGATGCCATTCACCTCCGCTCCGCAAAACAGTATATATCGTCGTAATGTTCTGGAGTTTTGGCCGACTTCGACATTGAAATCGGACGTCTCGACGATAAAGCTCGTTTAATCACTCTTTGAAGGAACCCTCTTGCTAGCGCACGACAACTTGTTCAGTTGTTAGCAATTTTGTTAACCGCAGCCTGGCGTCATCCGAGGAGACGGAAGGAAATCCCTTCTCTTTTCCGAACTTTGTCGTAACATTGGCGCGTTTCGATAAAGAGCGTCTACTTTCTCGATAACGAAAACCGGCTGGCAGGATCGTTAGCCGGGCCGACATCTCAAGGGAGTGATTGAGAGCAGACTTTCCAGGAAATCGAATCTATAAGCATCCGCTAGGAGGGCGCAGCGCCACACTTCAATTACGATAGTGCTTCCAATCTTTCTCGAGCGCCTTCGCCATCGTCTTGGCGCTCGAGCGCAGCCAATCGTTTGGCAATGACTTCAGGTGGTCCATCACTGCGGCGATTCGGCGTACATTCGCGAGATGGACGTTTGCCACTTCGCGGCCCATGCTTCGGAGCAACACCGTTTCGTCGCGCTCTTTAGGCCACTCGAAGATTTCAATGGGATTGGAATCCGGAGAAAGCCGGCGTACAAGCCAACCCTCGCTTACACTTTGGAAGGGATCATGCGCGCGAACCGCCGACTTCAGCAGTCTTTCCGAAAAGTTGCGGTCTCTTGTGTGTCCCGACAGCCACACGCACGCTGAGGGCAGGGTCGCTTTTGCTTCTCGCGCGATATAACCTCCCTTCCAATCACCAATTGCCACGAATCGAGGCTGCCCCAAACTGCCGGTGCCCGCTATCCGGCGCACCAATTTGTATGCGAACCCTGCGGGCAATGACTTTTCGAGCGTCCGCCGCGCATCCCTCGGCACCCGTTCATGCGTGACCGGCAAATGATTCAGCTTCTTCCAGAAATGACGAACCGGCTTGATAGTCTCGATGCCAAGGTGCTCGAGATAGTGCTCTTGTTCCGCCAGCGTGATCGGTGCCCCTCCGCAGTCCAACGTTTGTCGATAGCTCTCGACAATGACGTCACTAGCTTCGCGCAGAGGCAATTTCAGCAATCCTGAATCCACAGCTATTTTAACGCTCGCCGCCAGCCGAACCAGGTCGTTGGTATAGGGTAACCGGTATGATTCATCAAAATCATCTATCCCCCAAATCAAGCGGCCTTCCAAATCGCGCCACGTTCCGAAACTGTCAACGTGGACATCACCGCATGCCAGTATCGATGGAGCCGTTCGGATCTCATCCGTTGCGTTTGTTCGCCATAATTCAATCCATCGATAGAAGGTACCTTTGAAAAAGCGGAACAGGTCCTTGCGCATGTCGGCATGCTTTGAGTTCAGGTGGGTCTCGACGACATCTATCCTGTCCCGCATCCAGTCCTCATATGCGGAACTCGCTTCGAAGATATCCATATCGAATAATCCCCGGTGCGCAGTCAAACAGGGCCTGAGTAGGGGGATGACTCGTTCGGAATGCGGGCCTTGCGGACTTTTGTGCGCTTGCTCAAGTGTCTCCTGGTCACGCCGCCGCGTGACCGTTTCGGATGTTTTACGGGAGTTCGTCGCGAGCACATCGGCGCTTGGTTGAAACGCACCTGGCTTTACGAGTTCCTGCCCTATTTTCGGTGACGGCCGCGAACTCCAGTCGCGCGAGCTCCTTTTTGCTCCAGTTCAAATGCTGATCTTCCTGGGGCTCGACCTCTGACACTGCAGCCCGGAGTGCCAAACGAAGACGTTCATCGGTGGCGCGCCTTGCCAGACGGGCTAGGAATTCGCAGTCCGCTTGGTCCTTGGTTTCGGCTAGCACGATATTTTCAACCGCGTTGGTTTCGGCTGCCTTCGCCGAAAAGCCACGGGTATTCGTCATCGTTTTCAGTAAGGCGCGCGTCTTCTCCTCTGCCATCGCAGCGCCCGCGCTTTGGTATGATGGGTCCATCCCCAGCTTTTCCATCAATCGAGATATGATTCGCTGGTGTTGCCACGTCTCGATGCGGAACGTCTTGAACCGCTTGGTTATCTCTCGATCCAAGACGAGTCCGAGCGCGGCACCATAGAGTTCGAAGCCTCCCTTTTCCACTGCGAGAAATTCGCTGAGCTTGTCGCGAAGAACCTCTATGGAGATCGTAGCCCCATACAGATAGTCGGCTGCCTTTTGAATCAGATTCGCCATAGCGACTCCAGGCCCTCGCAGCGCTCAGTCCCGGCGCCTTTTCGGATTAGGAGCAACCGACATGCCATTATTGGATCAGGAGGCGCGTCTGATAACCGGCAAAACTATGGTCCTCTCCTTGCTCCTGCACGGAGCGATCTCGCGGTCAAACCGGAAGAAGGGTCGCTACGCGGTAAATCTTACGGATTAGTGAATGAAGACAGCCCGTAACAAAAACCATCGGAGATCAGCTAATTCGCCCAAAGCGCCCGTGGCGCTGCTCCTGATAGATGTCATCAACGACCTTGAATTCGCCGCAGCGGAGGCTCTGTTAAAGCGAGCGCTGCCCATGGCGCGTCGACTTGCCGATCTGAAGCGTCGCGCCTCGCAAAAGGAAATTCCCTGCATCTACGTCAACGACAACTTCGGTCAATGGAAGTCCGACTTTCGCCACATCGTGCGGCACTGTAATCGCTCGCGCGGCGGTCAAATCGCTCGTTTGCTTGCTCCTAGCAAGGCCGACTATTTCGTTCTCAAGCCCAAGCACTCGGGCTTTTATGCAACGACCCTCGACCTGCTTCTCGAATACCTGGGTACCAGAATCCTGATCATCACCGGTATCGCCGCTGACATATGCGTCTTGTTTACCGCCAACGATGCCTACATGCGCGATTACCAACTGCACGTACCTGCTGACTGCGTCGCTTCCAACACCAGCTGGCAGGAAGAGTACTCCCTGGGCCAGATGCGCAACGTGCTGAAGGCCCAGATCCAGGATTCATCGGCTATTGATCTCGACGCGATGCTCACGCACAGCGTCGACGCTCGAAAATCCACAGCGCCCAAGAAACTGCTCGCGCCGTCGAATGGTACTGGCCGATGGCCGTAGTTCCCAAATCAGCCTCCGCGAAGCCGAAGTCTCCGGCAGTTTCCGGTCGCTCGACGACCACGGCGCGCAAACTGGTACGCTTCTTCGGTCTGCTTGGGCCCGGACTAGTCACCGGTGCCGCGGACGATGACCCAAGTGGCATCGCTACTTACTCTCAGGTCGGCGCGATGTTCGGCTTCTCGATGTTGTGGACGATGGTCTTGAGCTATCCGCTGATGTCCGGCATTCAAGAAGCCTCCGTATGGATGGGACGGGTCACCGGCGCCGGACTCTCCCGAAATCTCAAGGCTTGCTTCCCGAGCTGGATCTGCCTTTCGGTGATCACCCTTCTCTTCTTCGCCAACGTCATCAATCTGGCTGCCGATATCGCCGCTATGGCTGATGCCGTCTGCCTGATAATCGGTGGCCCGGTCCTCTTGTATTCCGTGTTGTTCGGAGGGGTCTGCCTGACCGCGGAAATCCTGATTCCATATGATCGCTTTGCACAGGTTCTTAAATGGGGCACGCTCGTGCTCTTCGTCTACGTGGCTACTGCCTTCACGATTCGCATACCGATACGCGAGGTCCTCGCCGGCGCTTTCATTCCTTCGATTGGTTTGTCCATAGGCTCCTTCACGGCGCTCACCGCTGTGCTCGGGACGACCATCAGCCCTTACTTGTTTTTCTGGCAGGCCTCGCAAGAAGTGCAGGAGCAAAAGGCTGCCCCTCGCGAGCGGCCACTCAAATCGGCTCCAGAGCAGGCACCTGCGCAGCTCTCAAGCGCGCACGTCGACACATATGTTGGCATGGCGATCTCGAACTTGATCGCGTTTTTCATAATCCTTGATACAGCCGCGACCCTTCATCGCCGAGGTATGACCGAGATCCAGACGGCCGCACAAGCGGCCGCGGCGTTGCGACCCCTTGCCGGAGAACTGGCGTTCTTGCTCTTCGTCATCGGAATCGTGGGGACCGGTCTGCTCGCAATCCCCGTGCTGGCAGGATCGCTGGGCTATGCACTCGCGGAATTTCAGGCCTGGCCCATGGGTCTGGAGCGGCCTGTTCGTTCCGCGCCTGGTTTCTATGGCGTGATTGCCGGCGTCACGCTGTTGGGTGTCGCGCTCAACTTGGCCGCTGTCAGCCCAATCAAAGCTTTGTTTTGGAGCGCGGTCATCAACGGTTTGTCAGCTGGCCCCATCATGGTCCTCATAATGTTGATGACCACGGATCGAAGGCTCACGGGCAGGCTCAAGTTGCCAAAGCTTCGGTGGGCATTGGGGTGGGTCGCTACCGCCGTGATGTTGGCCGTCTCCTTAGGGCTGGTCTTATCTGCCGTTTGATCCGAGGGAGTTCTCAGAATGTGAGTTTTGGGGAATTGATAGTTCGCTTCGTCGTGGGCGGCCTGTTTGTTTCGGCCTTCGCAATTTTGTCCGACGTGCTCAAGCCCAAGTGCTTCGCGGGTCTCTTCGGTGCGGCACCTTCCATAGCTTTAGCCACCCTTCTCCTTACCGTCGAAAAACAAGGCGCCGCTTACGCAGCAGTCGAGGCGTGGTGGATGATCGCAGGTGCATTCGCATTTTTCCTTTACGCTTGGTCGGTCGTCATCGCGTTGGTCAAGAGCGACTGGTCCGCAAAGACCGCCAGCTTTCTGCTGCTCGTGGTTTGGCTCGGGATCGCTGTCGGATCTCGACTCATCTGGACAACTTGAAATGACCCCAGGATTTCAATTTTCGAATTTGCGCCGTGTCCGGGTCCATGAGTATTTGTTGCGTTTCTTTCTGGGCGGGCTGGTCACGGTAGCGACCGGACTTATCGCCCATGCTTTCGGTCCTCAGGCCGGGGGACTCTTCCTTGCCTTCCCAGCGATATTTCCCGCGAGCGCGACGCTGATCGAGAAGCACGAAGCGGACAAGAAACGCAGCCACGGCCTGAATGGCAATCTTCGCGGAAAACATGCTGCGGCGCTCGATGCACGGGGCGCAGCCTTGGGGAGCATCGGTTTGGCTGCGTTCGCAGCCTCCGCTGCAAGCTTGCTTCCCATGCACGGAGCGGGGCTTGTCCTGATTATTGCGACGGTAATTTGGTTTGCAGTTGCGCTGCTCGCTCGCACCGTTCGCCGGGCTGTCTGAGGTCGCCGCGTTCGAGTCAGGGTCTCACCGGGCCGACGTGAATTCCGACGCCGGCAAATTTTTCGCTATCTTCCGCCTCGCATCGCGCCTCTAAATGCCAAACCCTCCAGGATTAGCTGGGCCAGGCGGGCTACTCCGGTCCATCTTTCCAGCGTGGGTGAGGGACAGCCAGACCCGTCGCCCGCAGTGACATCGGCCTCCGCCCGACTAATGCAGTTCCGCCTTGAGGCTGGTCAGAGTGGCAGCTTCGGCGATTCGGTCTGCGGACTTCGCACGGAAGCGATTATGCAGTGGGCTTAACCGGGTGCCCAGCGCTGTGATCTGATATCCGAGCGTGGCGGGATCGCAGAACGGCGACGGCATCGGTCGACTGCGTCGCTGAGTTCTCGCATCTCCCTTTCGTCCCATCCGAGCAGTCCGCCGACAAAGAAGTGGACGGGAAACGAGCCAACGAGGATAGCACTGTCTATGCTTCGGATTGTATCGCCGATTTGGGTAATTCTGGCGGCTGAGGTCATTCGCCGGATCCAAACCGATGAAAACCTTTCCGGATGCGCACCCCTTGCGCGGAATAGCAGCCTTGAGCCTAAAACGATCACGGTATGATCATTGCGCCCGCGTGACTGCGTCATTTCTAGGTTCTCTGTTTCAAAGTCGGAAAAACATCCTCAGAGAGCGGCCTGTGGCTAAATGCTCGGTATGCCAGAACGAATATGACAAGACATTCAAATCACTCAGAACGGGCAGACCCAAATATTTGACAGTTTCGAATGCGATAGCAGCAATGGCTCCGACCTGCGCTCATTGCAGTTGCAGGATCATTGGTCATGGAGTTGAGCAAGAAGGGGCGCTTCTATTGCTGCGCCAATTGCGCAAAACAAGGAGGCGCCACCGAATTGAGGGATCGAGCCTAAAGCCGGCAGCTGAAAAATGCGCATTTAAAAAAGATGCGCATTTAAATCTGTACCCGTGGTCACCAGCGCATTGTTCGAAAGAACCGCTTCAGCGGCCCCTAATCTATACAGAAGAAAGAAATCAGGTTGCCAAAACTGAAACTATCTCTCCTTCATCTGCCCATAGCCAGGCAATGAAACAATGAGCGCAAACGAACTGGTGGTTTTGGAACAGCCGGCGGTCAGTTGATCGTTGTAGTGGTCGAGATCGAAATCAAACCACCCCTGATGGCCCGCGCTTACGATCTCCAACTCGGTGTTTTCCATCGTCAGCTTGCCAAAGCGCACTGTTCCGCCGCGAAAGTAGATGAACGCGAGACGGGCGAGGGGCGGCTCAAGGTCTGGGGCGCCTTTCGCATCGGCTGGATCGGGCGCGAAGGTTTCTATCACCTTGTCATCCTCAAGTCTGACACCCACCACATGCCCGTAGAAGCGGGGCGAGATGGGAAACTGGTTAATATTCAGCAGCAGGTCGTCTCCCACAATCTTCAAGCCGCGCGATTCGTCGGGATGCACCATCTTCTGGGTATGTGCTCCCAACGCTTGCATCAAAGTCTTGACCGGGACTCCCGCCATTTTGATCGAGTCCGGAGTGAACTTGATGAAGCCTTCCTGCGTCACACTGAGCTTGCCGGCCATAGTAGCCGAAATTCCCTGGACGTCTGCGCTTTGGATCAGTTCGCCGTTTTGATTAGTAAGCTTCACGTCGCGAATCGGTGTTCCTGGGTATGCCAGCACATAATTGTTCAGTAGCGCGGCCATAGAACTCGTGCTGAGCGCGATAGTGCCGCTCTCTATAGCGATTCCAAACGATCGTTTGTCATCAAGGGAGGTTGGGTGGCGTGGTTCCACTGGAATCATCTTTCCGCGTAACTGCACGATGTGAAACAACACCCGCGGATCAGTTCGAAAATTGACGTGTCGGATCTCTAATAGCGTAACCCCGTTGCCGGCATTAACACCTGAGAGCCCCGCACCAGCAGCAACATCCGCGCGTCCGGAAGCCAGGATGGCGCAGAAGCCCAGTATGGAGGCGAATTGAATATGGTTGAAAAGAGAATCTTTACGGCGTTGCATGTGATCAACCCGCAGCAATCATCAAGCCAGCGAGCCTTCGCAAGCATTCAGGCGCTTTGCGGCTCTAAATAATGTCTAGGCCTGTGTGAACCGGCTCAGCCGTCATGGTCATTTGACCGATCGCCACCATACTCTCGTCAGGCTCGAGATGCTCAATGAAGCGATCCACGTCATCTGGGAGCTCTGGATGGGAGGACTGTACAATTATCGCGGCAAATACTTCACCGTGGAGAATGCACAGTTGTTCTCGCTCCCGACGAGCCACCGCCGATATGTTGGCTGCCGCGAAGATGCCTGCGGCCGCGCTAGCCAGGGGTCGCGCCGCCGGCCTGATCTCAACTGCGCCAAATAAGTCTATTGTCGATGAATCTCACGCCAATAAAGGCGAGGGGAAGCCGGACTTCGGTCAAGTCACATTCTGATGGGCCAACCGAAGAGGAAGCCAGAGCGATCACCCGGGAGATATGGCCCAACGCGATGATCAGTTGCGAGGGTACAACCGAATTGCCAATTCCGCGTCATTTCGAAAAGGTTACCGAGCACTTTCCCAACAGATGGCCATGACTGCGGGGTGAATCAGTTGCGGGGCCGACGTTGAGACACACCTCGCGGCAATAGGGAAGGACCTCGATGCCGGATTCGACCACATCTATGTACATCAGATCGGTCCAATCAGTTGGACTTCATTCGCTTCGGTCAGTCCGGTTGTTACCGCGCTCCGAGAATCTCATGCTGCATGAGTCTGTGTTCGGACGCGAACGCTCTTCGGTTGCTCGGGGTCTACCGGCCTCTTCCTTTGGTTCGAGGCCGACAGCCATGCGTTGTGCGCTCCATCAAAGAGCGAACGGAGGAGCTTTCGATCGATAGTCCAAATGCTTCCTGGTTCGAGGCGTCCGGAGCAAACCGTTCTCAACGAACCTCGATGATAGGCGCCGATGACCTCGGGATGAATGTAGCAGCGTCGGCATACGGTGGGCGTATTACGAAGCCGTTCGGCGACCTTTCTTATCACCAGCAGTTCACCCTTCTTTGATGGCCTCTTATCCTCAAGCTTGGCGAACTCGAATATCGCCAGGTTGGTCGCGGCCCAAGTCCGGAAATCCTTCGCGGAGATCTCTCGGCCCGCGATCGTTCGCAAGTATTCGTTCAGATCGCCTGACTCGATTCGATGTCGGCGGCCTTCAACATCGATGAACTGAAAAAGCTCCGAGCCCGGTAGATCGCGGCAGTTTCTTAGGATACGCGCGAGCTTCCGATCGGTCACCACGCTGTGATGCTGGACATTGCTCTTGGCGCTGAAATCCAGTTCAATCCTGCCGCCTTTGATCCGCACGTGACGATTTTTCAAGGTGGTCAGCCCGAAGCTGTGGTTGCGTCGCGCATATTCCGCGTTTCCAACGCCCGCCAACGTCACTTCCATGAGTTTGACCACCGCCGCAATTACCTTTTCCCGTGGCAGGCCAGGAAGCTTGAGATCGTTCCTCACCCGCCGCTGAATCTTTGGCAAAACACGCGCGAACTCGAGAATATGCCGGTACTTCGTTTCATCGCGCACCAGCCGCCACCGCTTATGATATCGGTATTGCTTCCGACCTCTCGCATCACGCCCGGTCGCCTGGATATGTCCGCTAGACCGTGGGCAAATCCATACGTTGCTCCACGCGGGGGGAACTGCGAGAGATTTGATCCTTGCGAGGACCGCGGTATTCGCGATTTGAACACCGCTTCGAGTCAAATATCGAAACTCGCGCCCTCGCCGCTTTCGGCTGATGCCCGGCAGGTGATCCGAAACATAGGTTAGATGCGCAGTCTTCGCCGCCCGCCGTGAGGAGCGCGTTGGTGAGGAAGCTCGATCCAATCCTGCGCTTTTCCCAGCAGCGCTCGCAGACTCGCCTCTTCTAGCGCGCATCCCGAGTACTTTGTGAGAGCAGCTTTTGTGCCGTGTAAGAGCAGCTTTTGTGCCGTCTGCCAGGACCGTAGGAAGGGGAAATCGCCCTTAGGCTCTAGTCTCAGGCAGCGCGCGTTAAGGCGGCAAGGAACACGGATCTGAAAAATGTTCCGAGTTTCGGCGTTTGGTCTGCGTTTGATGTCCTCAATTCGCCTGGAAGGAGCTTAAATCTTTCTTGCCCACCTGAACCGCATCGGCGAGCTTTTTATCATTGTTCTGAAGGTTGGGCGCCGGAGTTGCGGCGCTTCTCTTGCTGTTTTTCGGTTTACGCAGGAAAGTTCGCGGAGAATCGATCAGGACATCTGCCGTCAGGTTTCCGTTCCGGCGAGCGATCATACCACCTGGTGGCGAGAACAACCGAACCCACGATAAGCGTCTCCAAGACGCCGTTGTCGTTGGCAGTTGCAAATGAAAGCCCATCAACAACCAAGCGGAAACCTAGCAAGGCTCACGCGAGATACCGTTCCGCGAGAAGTTTGAAGGCGCGCAAGTTTTCGGCTGATGAAGCGGGCAGAATAGTGAGAGGGCCCTTCTGACAGCTATCACGGAAACGGTCGAACAGAGAACAAGAATAATTCTTCGGTATGAGCTCAAGGTGCCCTCGGACCTCGGGAAGCATTCTTTGTGCAGTCGCACAGAACGCGGCTCGATCTCACGGAACTTTGGTCGTTGAAGGACTGGTCCACTAAAGTGAACGACGACGAACTCCTAGGCTTTTCCGCGACCAGATTTGCGTACAACTCCTCATACCGGCCAGCCATGTGCGTAGTCGTAAAGCGCGCCTCGAATTCGGCGCGGCACTCAGCACGCGAGATCTGATTCACCCGCTTGGTGGCGGCGACGAGCTCTTCAGCAGAAGAAGCAATGAAACCGGTCCGGCCCTCAGTCACGATTTCAGGAACGGAACCGCACGGCCGCGTGATAACCGGCACACCGCACGCGAATGCCTCGATCACCGCAAGACCGAACGGTTCGGGCCAATCGATGGTAAAGAGCAGGGCGATTGCGTTGCCCAAGAATTCGCTTTTCTCCTGCTCAGCGATCTCACCGATAAGTTCTACATCCGGACACAGCTTTGGTTTGATAACCGCCTCGAAGTATTCGCGGTCGACGACATCGACCTTGGCGGCGATTTTCAGAGGTATGCCCGACTTCAAGGCCACGTCGATCGCGATGTCAACACGCTTCTCCGGACAGATCCTTCCGAGGAAAGCCAGGTATTTCCCTTGGTTGGGATTAAACTCGAGAAGGTCATGCGGCAGACCATGATAGGCCGTGCCAACCCAGTTCATATGGGGTAGCGGAGTTCTTTGGGAATCGCTGATCGACACCAACGGGACATGGGAGAAGCGATCGTAGATGGGTCTCGACTCGGCGAGATCGAGGCGCCCGTGCATCGTAACTATAGTGGGCGTGGCGGCCGTCCGTATGAATGGGAAACACCAGTAGTCGAGATGAGAATGGATAATGTCGAAATGGTTTGGGTTTTCATAAATGTCGGCAAGCATGGGCAGATGAAGGGCAGGTCCGTTGTTTGTGAGGCCCGCGAGGCGTAGCGAGCGCGGGGAGCCGGGAACGAGCCTCGCCGAGGTAACAGAATCGCCGGACGCGAACAAGGTGACGTTGTGGCCGCGGCGGACCAGTTCTTCCGTCAGGTATGAAACAACCCTTTCGGTGCCACCATAAAGATCAGGCGGGGTTGGTTCATAGAGCGGACCTAGTTGCGCGATCCGCAAAGGCCGCGACGCGTGAAACTGTTTGTCTTCCGAAATTTTCGAGAGGGTCCCTGATTCCGTGTACATTCTAGTTTACGGGCCTATGAGCCTGCCTCTTACGCTGAAAACCGTTATCGAGTTTTCAGGGCAGCGGTTTTGACTTGGCTTTGACTAGTGCAAAACTTCGGCCAAAAACATGCGAGGCTTTTTGACGACACTAGGTCATTCTTGATTCGCTGTGCTCGCTGGGGCGATCGAACGGGGTCGATCATTTTCTTCCTCGTATCGAAATCCATGTCCCGCCGATAAGGCACGGTGCGACTGGGTCCTGAATGTGTATCGTCCACGTCGACATTTTTAGGTTCGACTTTCTTGACGAAGAAATGAGGCGGGTCTCCGAAGACTGCCCCGGCGTGGCGGATGCCTAGGGAGGGAACGGTGCGACAATCGTTGCTGTTGATCGTTCAGGGAAACGCGTGACGATTGGCGGGAAAGCTCGGCGTCTAAAGCTAGGTCGCTCGCAGAAAGATTTTGTTGAGGAAGGCCGCCGTCGCCTCAACGACCAGGTGTTCACCGCGATCCCACCCATGACTTGTCGCACGACATTTTCGATCACCACGGAAACGGTCTTTCCCGGAGCGCTAACGAATGTCGCCGCGCTCGGTTCAGCTTCAGATACGTGTTGCCAAAAGATTGAAGAGACTGAGTTCAACGGGTGGTCGGCTACCCGCCTGCGAAGCGAGGCGGAAGAATGCACCGCTGGAGAGCCAGCTCCCCTCCCGTGATGTTGCACTCTGACTGTTATTTGGCCGAGCTTGATAAGACTGTTTATATTCATGGATCTATTGCCCAACGCTCGAACTAACCCACAAGGTTTAGTATTCACACGAGCTCCGGTCTCGGGCCATTAGACAGAGTGCATCCTGTCCGCGTTGATCTTTTGAATCCGTTCTGACGAAAACACACCTTCTAAACTGTCCGGACCCGGGAAGAAGGAATGGCCGGTGAAGGAAGTGGCCCGAAAACTTCTGGTTCAGCCGCCACACTGATTCTGTTTCCTGATGGCAGTCATATTACGAACTTAAGAGTTCGGTAATTTCATCAGAAACGCGAAACGCCTTGGAACTCAGAGCTGGTTCTTTGGTGATCCACGATGAAGGTATGCGCCGTTTTTGAGTCTTCTTTGACTTTTCCGCTTAGCTTCTGCTGACGGCATAAAAACTGCTCAGCGCCCGTTAGTGGTCGAGGACGCCAAACTGATGATCTTGACCGCTAGGTCGAGAACAAGGGTTCCTGCACCAACCAAACTTTATGTTCAGGAGAACAATCTCATGAATATCAGGCGAGTCGTTGTGGGTCTTACTTCTGCGGTCGCGCTAGCTCTGTGTATCGGTTTATTTCCTCCTGCAGGTTGGGCGCAGGGAGGCGGGGGAGCGGGAGGTGGAAGCGCTTCAGGCGGAGCAGGTGGAGGTTCAGGAATGGGAGCAGGAGGCCCATCGGTGGGTACAGGCATGTCAGGCGGAATCGGTCCTGGAAGCCAGGGCGCTTCTGGCTCCGCAGGCGCTGGCACCAACGCGAACGGGAAGAATTCGATGGGCTCAGCAAGCCCTGGTACGAATCCGCAAGACGGTGGAAACACGTACCAGCCGCCGGGAGCCGCAGGCGTGCCGCCACCGGGCACTCCCATCAATCCCGGTCATTCCGATGCGGGAAGCAGTGGTTCAGGCGGTGCCTCCTCTGAAAATCACTGACGAAACCCGCCGAGGACGCGAGGGGATAGGCTGAGACTGGTGTCAGGACAAAGACGGACCCTTGAAGGTAGACCGCTGGGGCGCTCAGCCCTCGTCGCGGCCTACTGAATGTTGTCTTCTTCTCGGTGGGGGCGGCCGCTTGACTGCGGAAACTTAGCTGAAGCTAGCTCGCCGACCAGCTCGGGGCTGCCCGACGAGCGCAGCGAGTTTTCTCGGCCCAGGCTCGTTGTCCAGGCAAGATTTTCCCGGTTCATACGCCGTTTTCTCCGCCGGGACTTCAGACCCCAAAGAGCAAGTCGGCAAATCTCCCGGTACGTGACTTGCTCGTGGTTCTGGGTCCGCGTTTGCGCGCCCTTGGACAATTCAAGGAGAGCCCGATGCGGTGCAGTGAATTGATGAGGAGCAACGTCCTGGTGGTTGACGCGAACAGTCCTGCCTCAGAAGCGGCGACGATGATGCGCGACGCCAACGTGGGGTTCCTACCGGTGTGCAGCCTGTCGACTGGCGAGGTCTTGGGCACCATAACCGATCGCGATATCGCCATTCGTCTGGTTGCCTCCGAAATGTCCCCGAGAGTTACCGCTGGCGAACTTGCAACGCCCGAAACCGTATTCTGCCGGATTAGCGCGGAGGTGAAATAGGCGCTCCGCTTGATGCGTGAAAATCGCGTGGCGCGACTGTTGTGCGTCGATGGAAACGGGGGGCGGCTCGCCGGAGTCCTGAGCCTCGCAGATATCGCGGACAGGATGCCGAAATTGGCCGCGGGAACTGTCCGCGAGCTGAGCCGCCGCGACCGGGATCAGCGTCATCAAAACACAAGTTCATTGGATGCAGGGAGCAGTCAAATGGCAAACAGAACTACCCATCGCAGCGGAGCGCATCGCAAGGGCTCATGCAAATCGGCTGCGCGGAAGCAGGCACCGATCGGTGAGGAATGGCTCCGCGACTTTCTCTCCGAGATGCTAGCGGTCGAGATGGGCGGAGTGGAACTGTACGAAAAGGCACTGAGTGAACTGGAGCATTCGGAATTTGAAGACCAGCTGACGGAACTACTTCATCAGACCGAATTCCACGTCGAGGTGTGCACCGAAATGCTCGCGGCGGCCCGCGCTGACGTCGACTCTCGGAGCCCGGGACCTCAAGGGGCCGATCACAAGGCGCATGGACTTATTTCGACCGTGGTTCCCGATGAGCTGCGCGACCTGAACAACATCGAAAACCTGGTACTCGCCGAAACCAAGGATAACTGGAACTGGGAGATGCTGGCATCAGTCGAGAAGAAGATCGGCGACCCCGAATTGAAGAGCATCGTAAGCCGGGCGGTCCGTGAAATACGCAAACAGGAAACTTCTCACCTGAACTGGAATCAGCGCACGCTTACCATGCTGGCGATGGAAGCCGCCATGAAAGGTCCCGCTCATGAACACGAGGAGACGGAAGCGACGGAGCGGGCTGACCTGGGGCGCGACTGAGCGAAAGAATGGTTTCCGATGGCCTCCCAGAGCGAACGTACGTCTACCCGCAAGAACATCAAGAAGGCCGTCCCCAGTGACACGCGAGAAAAGCACTATCGCAAAGCTCCGAAGTCAGTTAGCACGGAACTCGGCAAGAAAGGCGCGGCTGCTGGCCATAAGAAAACATTAGTCGATAAGGGTGCCCACGACGGACCTAGTCCTTGGTGAGAGCCGAGATGACACGTTCCATGAGCTCATATGCCAGTGACAAGTTTACGTCCTTCAAAATAAGGCACCCCGAGCATCTGGCTATCTTGGAACACAATGGGTTCACTTGGAATGAGGTCTTTGTGGGTTGCGAAAGGGAGGGCTTCGCAACTTTTATCAGGAGGGTCTGGGAAAGATGTCGTGGGATATACTTCGGGAATTGATCAGCCCAAAATAGTTCGCCAGTGGGCGTCTTAGCTGCGCGATCCAAAGCCTCCCGCTTCGAAGATACTAATTGCGATTACCTCGTCCGAGAAAAATTACTGATGACAGACACTCTTTTTGCTAAAGATTCCTCGGAACGTGAAGAATGAAGGTGAAGCCCTGATGGGCGGATGGCAAAACGGTAGAATTGATGGCACGCACGTTGCCAGCTCCGTTATCTACTTCAAATCGAATGGAGCAACGCATGAATGCCTCAGCATGGGGATTATGCAAGAATTGTAAATGGCTGCAGATCGAGCCCGGGGCATCACCAGAAAACCTTACCCTGGGGCTATGCATCGAAGAACGCCTGCAACTGTTTCGTCTACGGGTTTCGGGGAATAGTGGTTGCAATCGTTTCACGGAAGGAAAACCCATTCACGCCAAGGGATCAAGCGCGGCTCCGCCGAGGAGCGAGCCTCAGCGTTGAGAAAAAAGTAGAAAGCCGATTCGTTCGCCTGCTTTCTTTATTTCGAACGTTGACCGCTCGCCATCGGTCGCATGGGCTTCGGTTTCCGATGGCCAGTTTTTCAGAACGTCGTTGACCGGTCTTCCGGGTATATGAACTGCCAGTTTTCTGGCTTCTTCGGCCGCACCGTCCAGAAAGCCGCTGCTACCAATCGTTTCGGGGGCCTGCGGTAATATTAGCCGTGGTACCCGCTCAAAAATGCCTCGGCAGCCGCGAGCAAAGAACCGGCTACGCGAGCTTTTATCTCTCTGAAGAGGAAGTACTGGCCTGGTCAAGTGAGCTGCAACTGCGGGTCGGTGATGGTCTCAAGGAGGGTCGAGCAATTTTAACATTAGACGGCCTATCTCCGGAAGAGCTGCAAGAGTTGTAACGGCTCGCCAAGGGCTGGCTCTAGGCTCTCGGCCGACAGTGCCCGCGCTGAGCGGATGCAAAACCGGCTGGTGGACCGCTATGTCCGAGTCCAGGTGGTTGGTTATGGACAATCGAGTGTTGGGATTAGTGAGTAAGTACTACTTGCTCGCGATAGCAATCATTCTGCTTCCTAGCAAAACGTAACCACAACGGCGCGCCATATGACGGATACAAGATGGCACGAGAAGTGCTCTCTGGTTCAACTGGGCCTAGTCAAGGAAGTATGCTACCCGCAGATTTGATGAGTCAGCTTCGTTTCAGCGTAACGTTCTTCCCCGCCCATCGAAGGTGTCCAGGTGAGGACTGTACAACGTCTGTGCGCGAGGGTGCTCAACCGGCGATGGCCGCAAGACGACTGTTGCGCCCGTTTCGACAATTGCCTCCGGAGAGACTGAAATGAATAAACTAACGATCGTCCTGGCATTTGCGTTAATCCAGTGTGGGACGTGCTCGAGTATCTTTGCACAAGATGCGTCTACTTTTTCACCAAACAATTCTGGGTTGAATGTGCGCGACCGTTCAGCCGGTGCGGTTACTGCAGATTCGCAATCGAATTCGAAAGGGAACCAGGAGTTGGACGCTCGCGTCCGGCGCGCGATCATAAACGACAAGTCACTTTCGACTATGGCCCAGAATATCAAGGTCATAAGCTTGAACGGACAAGTCACACTGCGCGGTCCGGTAAAATCGGACCAAGAGAAGAACGCCATCGCCTCCGATGTCCAGGGCGTGGCAGGCGTCAATAAGGTTGATAATCGACTGGAAGTAGTTGGTCAGTAGGAGAGAGCAATGAAGAAAGCAGTATTCGGCATCGCTAAAATCGAAAGTCAGGCGATAGATATCGCCGACCGATTAAAAGAGAACGGATTTGCCGCTAATGATATCTCGGTGCTGCTCCCCGACAAGAGTGGAACACGTGACTTTGCTCACGAACAACACACCAAGGCTCCCGAAGGTGCCGCCGCCGGCGGTGGCACTGGCGTCATACTCGGGGGCGCACTCGGGTGGCTAGTCGGCATAGGAGCAGTGGCGATCCCGGGAGTAGGTCCATTCATAGCCGCAGGACCCATAATGTCGGCCTTGGCTGGCGCGGGGGTCGCAGCAGCGGCCGGGGGCCTAGTTGGTACTCTCGTCGGATTGGGGATTCCTGAGCTGGAAGCCAAGCAATACGAGGGTAAGATACGAAGCGGAAATATTCTGATCTCAGTCCATGCCGCGGATGGCGAGGAAGTCAGCCGTGCCAAAGAAATCTTCAAACGCTCCGGGGCGGATGACGTGTCGTATACAGGCGAGTCGTCAGTACCTGGGCGAGCGCGTGCATGACGTGGTCGCAAGCTAACTAGGACCCGTGATGAAACCGTCCGGCTTCTTCACGGCTTGGTACAGGAAGGTTGGCGCGGTTTACAGGGAAGTGAATGGATAAACGCCAGCTGATGAGAACGACGGCTCCACGTTTAAAGCGGCGGCTACAGGGCTGCTCAAGAGTAGCATGAGGCCCTGAAATCGAGCTCCGTCGCGAGATAGTAAAGTCTGGGGTTTCGAAAACAGCGAAACCCAGACGTGGCATCCTCTCGAGTCGGATTTATCGAGTATTTCACGGGCGAGTTATGGCAAGGGGCGATCATCAGACTTGAAATCGAGGATTCAGTGGGTAGTCCGCTTTAAATACCTTGCGGTTTTTGGCCCGACCGATTTTCGGAAATAGAAGCTAAACAACAAGGAGAGTCCAGTGAATAAGAATCAGATTAAGGGCGATTGGAACCAGCTCAAGGGCGAGATCAAGAGACGGTGGGGTAAAATGACCGACGATGATCTTACAGAGGCCGAGGGTGATATGCAGAAACTCGTCGGAGCAATTCAGAAGAAAACTGGAGACGATCAGCAAGCGATCGAGAGGTGGCTGCGTGATCACTCCGCCTGATGCTGACCCTGGCGAGTCATGTGAATAGCTAATATCGTGATTCGTCAAGATTCGACTTACTCTGAAGTTGAGCTTCTTCGAGGAGACTTACGGAAGAACCACTCGCCGCCCCTTTTGCGTTTGGCGCTATTTAACGTTGATCGTACCTTCTGCGTTTGCGGGCGCGAACTCAGGAGTATTCAACTCGCGCAGGACAATGGGCCGGTTTGTCCTCGTAACACGGGCAGCGATTCAGGCGGGGGAAATACGGGTTCTGCCACACAACCGGGGACTTCCAATGTCCCGTGAGAATGCGGCATGAACAAAGCAGCGAGGTTCGCCACCTTCACCAACGTCATCACAAGGCGGAGACAAGCACCTCGAATTCGTCGTCCAGCGAGGAAGACTCAACGTGCCAGAGCCAGCCGCAGAACGGTGCAAACGAATAGATGTCGTATCGGACGATCGAGGTCATTTTGTGAGTGCTGGTCGTTGATCGGAAAGACGCGAGAGATGCGCCCCAACAGCTCTTAAAGAAATCGTCGTGCGCTGTCCACCCGGTAAAAGAATAGTAATGACGGTTTTTCAAGCCCGCCAGGTGTGCTCTTTTTTGTCTCGCCGACAAAGAGCCTCCGCGGCCCAAGCGCCAGCCGTCCACCTGGTCAATCGAACCGTTATCGAACCGTTATCCACGATAAAGTCGAAATTCGACCACAACGGGACGGCTCGACATCGAGCAAGCATCTCACGCAGGAATTCGAAGCGCATTCCGTTCCCAATCAAGCCCTCTTCCAGCGCGTAGGGGAGAGCATCTGATGATAACGGTAGCCCAGTCGCACCAATTGTCTTCAAATCGAGGCACTAGTGGACTGTGTCAGAAAATATATCC
>JBKPEA010000082.1:0-49519 GCA_046728175.1 Thermodesulfobacteriota bacterium
GACACTTTCCTGCCCCAGTGGACCACAGACTAAAGGATCGTTGTTGGGGCATGAATTCGATGACCCCTGCACATCCATGCCCCAGTTGCATGCCAGGCGGGTGAGCACGCAATGCTTGAAGACCGTTTCGCGAGGCTCCGGTCGGAATTCAAGTAAGCGAGAAGGCTGCTTATTCCCGCATCCGACTGAAGGCTTAAGAGGAGACGTACCTTGACCGCATCGATACTGTGTCTCGAGTCGATTCCAGAGAGCCGACGGGAGAAAATACCACCAGAAAAGGCAGGGACAGGACCGTGAGCCCAAGTCCGCCGCCCTCAGATTTCAATCCTGCTTCCTATCGGCTCGAGGAAACCGTGCGCGATGGTGGAGCGATCGTGATCCGCGCAATCCGGCCCGACGACAAGCAACGCCCGCGTGAACATGCTCGGGGCCTTGGTCCAGACTCCGTCTACCGTCGGTTCATGGTTTACAAACGCGAGCTGAGCGATGAAGAGCTGCGCCGCTTTACCGAGCTGGATTTCGACCAGCATGTGGGGATAGCGGCGATCCTCAGCCAGGATGGTCGCGAACACATCATAGGGGTTGGCCGTTACCTTCGCAGTTCGAAAGAGCGCGGCGAAGCAGCCTTTTCCGTCGTAGATACACACCAGGGACGCGGCATAGGCACACTGCTCCTCGTCCATCTGAGCCGAATCGCGCGACGCAAAGGAATCACGGAGTTCGAAGCCGACGTGCTGGGCGACAACGTTCATATGCTTGACCTGGTCGCGGCGAGTGGGTTCAAGGTGCAAGCGACACATGAAAGCGGGATAGTGCACCTCTTGATGCGATCGATGATGTCCAGCACGAATGAGTCAGCCGAAGCGACCCTATGCGAACAAACGTCTGAAGGATCCTGGCAATGCCTAGAGTGGTAGCCGTGGCGAGATGGTGGTGACGCGGAGTCCCTTGGAGGTCCAGCCCACATCAAAGCCGACAACGTCACCTTCATGCAGCAGATCGATTCCAGGCATCCGTCCGCCGATCTTCGCGCCCACCACGTGCACGAAGGGAAACACAAATTTGAACTCGCGGCCGCTGTGCGAGCGCAGGATGCCGTGGCCGCGCGCGCGGTCGAGCTTGAAGATCATGCCCTGGTAGAAATTGCCGGGAAATCGTTCGCTATCGTATTCGTCGGCCACGCCTGATGGAGTAGCATCCGCACGCACCGCGGAAAAGCCATCTCAGAAGGGTACCGCAGTCCGAAACAGTATGAACCGTCCGAGCATCTCGCCGACCAACGCCGACATCACGGCTATGTAGAGCAGACCGGTAGCCGCCATGGTTTGTGGGACCTTGAGCGTCTGCCAGGTCATCCAGGTAAGGGTCAGTGTCGCGACCGGGCCCAGAAGCGTTCGCGAAAGCAACAGCCCGGCATGATTATCAAGCAGGCCAAACACGGCGGCACCGGCCGCCCCGCCGACTACGGCCAGCACGCCCAGCGCAGTGCCCAGCGCGGCGAGGTCGGCTATCAGGGCGGCAGCCAGCACCCGCACAAAACTGCGCAAATACTCAACCGGAAGATTGGGATCGATTAGGTACCAGTGACCGAACATCATTGCGCCGCTCACCAATCCAAGCACCAGCGACGACGTAACGGCAGTCAGGCCATATACGACTGCAGCGATCGCGCCAAAATCGGAGGGTTTGAGCAGAATCGAATTCGCAACGACGGCGACCAACCCGATCGCGAGAGCTGCGGTGTAGGAGCGTGCCCGCACCCGTCCACCTTCGCCCCACAACGTTGCCAGGTAAACGGCGCAGGCGGCGGAGAATGTCAGCCACGGCACGGCCGCGCGCCACAGCGCGCCCGGAGTTGGGTGAGTGCTGGCTGTGCCCCGGATCGCCAACCACGAGAAGCCGATCGCCGTGATCAGGCCCGCGCCCAGGTACACACTCGCGGTCGACTTATAGAATCCGCGCTCGACCCTGAAGAAGGGCGGAATCGAGAGTGCAAAGATTCCTCCGAACGCCAGTTCACCAAACACCAGCAAGAAACACGCAGCAAACCGGGTCACTCTCGGCCCCCGTGCTGCTCGAAGCAAAGGCCGCGTATGGGCGTTGCCGCCCGGAAGGCGGCAGTTTGCGCCGAAGCAGGGTTAAATGAAATAAAAGGCACGAATGCTCGCGCTGGAGTCATTAGACAATTCACGACGCGGCACTATAATGAGAATTGAAGAGCTTGGGGAGCTGACAGGAGAGACATGCGCTCATTAACACTCGCGAAAGTCGTGGCTATCGGGCTGGCGCTCAACTTTTGCGCTTGCGGCGCGATCGAAGCGCAGCGACAGGCCGAGGAAGCAAAGAAACAGGAATTCGTTAAACGGGTCGACACCGCGCACGTGTGGGTAACGACCGGAGAGCCGCCCGCGGGCAAACCGTACACCAAGCTCGGTGAACTAAAGTATACCGAGCCCTTTACGCCGGAGGCCATTGATGCGGCGAAGATGCAGGACAGGCTCAAGGCGATGGCCCTCGAGAAGTATCCCGACACGGTGGATGCCGTCATCAAGGAAGACAGCGAAGTCTCGCCGGATGGCTCGACGGTGACGGTCAGCGCGGAAGCGATTCAGTACGAGTCGTCGGTCGATCGCAACGCCCTGCACCATATGAACGAGGGCCTGGTCGCTTCACCCAGCGGCAACTAATAGGCCGAGCCGCTTTACAATGCGGGCGCCGCGGAAGTTTTCCGTCGGCGCCTGTTGTTTTTCAGGTTCTCGAAGGCCGGGTACTGCGGGCATCAGTACGCGGGTTGCGCGAGCATCGCGTCCAGTTCTCCGCGAGCATCAAGGGCGCTGAGCTCGTCATAGCCGCCGACGATTTTTCCGTTGATAAAGATTTCCGGCACGGTGCGCCGCCCGCCCGAAAGCTCGATCATTTTTTCGCGCATTGCATCGTCATCGGTCACATCGATTTCGTTAAAGGCGATACCTTTGCCCTGGAGCAAGCTCTTGGCGCGAATGCAGAACGGACAGTAGCTGGTGGTGTAGATTTCGACTTTGGCCACGGATCGGCCCCTTTCTCATGATTAAGGCTCACGCGGAGCGCGGAGTCCAGAAGGAGAGTAGGCTGCTGGCGCTCAGCTCGGTGGGCTAGTAGGAGAGCGCTCTACCGGCACGATCTGCGGACGCCGACGGTTCGTGCCTAGCGCGTGTCTGCATAAATCTGCTTGAGTCTCGATGGAGGTACGCCGAGCAGATAGAGGGCACGGATCGCCCACATGCGCAGGACCGTGCTGGCCAGCCCGTTACGGCGCCATCTGCGCGCTGAAGTGGTGACGTGTGAATGCAGGCACGCGACCCTGCCAGCCCGTTTCAGTCTGCGGGAGAAATCGAGATCTTCGCACAGATCGAAATCCGGAAATCCTCCGAGCGCATCGAACACTGAACGTCGAACGAAGATCGCCTGGTCACCCGTGGCCGTCTGCGTGATTCGGGACCGAAGGCTGATTAAGTCTCCGATTAAACGACACGCGAGGCTCAGATCATCAAGCTCAACGTCGAAGCGTCCGCCAACGATGTCGGACTCCTCGAGGGAATCGAGGATGTCTTTTTCGAAAGATGATGGGACCCGCGTGTCCGCGTGAACAAAGGTCAGGATGTCGCCCAATGCGCACGCCGCACCCGCATTCATCTGGCGCGCGCGTCCGCGCGGGGCGGCGATGACCCGGTCGGCAAGCTTGCGCGCCACATCGACACATTGATCAACGCTGCCGCCGTCAACGACGATGATCTCGGCGTTGGGGGCGCCGGTACGAAGCGCGGCGAGCGTTTCACCGATGGAAGATCCCTCGTTGAGCATCGGAACGACCACGGAAAGGCGAGTCATGGTGCGAACCGCGTCGTTAAGTCGAACGAAAATCCAGCTGGCGCATTAATCCACATCACTCGACCACGGCACCGCGGACTTTCCGATCGAGAAACTGCGTACTCTCACCCGCGACAGAACCCCTTTCAGGCGAAGTTTTCTACTGCAAAGAGCCGACCTGAAGGGTCGGCGATGCTCATGTCAGCCGATAATGGCTTCGCGTTTGCCGCGGCGAACTTCTCCGACGATCCAGGCTGCGCGTTTGCGGCGGCGCAAATGTTCGACCACCAGGTCCGCGTCGCGAGATGAAACGATGGCTACCATGCCGAGGCCATTGTTGAAGGTGCGATCCATCTCGCCGCGGCTGACGTTGCCGAGCCGCTGGATCAGACCGAAGATCGGAAGCTGGGGCCACGATGATCTGTCCAAGAGCGCACGCAAACCGGTTGGCATTACCCGCGGAAGGTTTTCCGGAATTCCGCCACCGGTGATATTAGCCAAACCCTTCAGCTGAAACCGCTCGAACAGTTCTCCGACTACGTCCGCATAGATGAGCGTCGGCCGGAGCAGCTCGTCGGCGAGCGTACAGCCCAGTTCCCGAATCGACGCGCCGCCCAACTTCAGCTTCGCGCGCTCCAGCAATACCTTGCGTGCCAGCGAGAAGCCATTGGAGTGAAGTCCGTTGGAACCGATTCCGACCAGGAGGTCGCCGGGCCGAATCGCGCGCGGGTCCGGAATCCGGCTCCGCTCGACCAGACCAACGGCGAAGCCCGCCAGGTCGTATTCGCCTGGACGATAGAGATCGCCGGCCTGACAGGTCTCCCCCCCAACCAGACTCGCCCCTGCCTGGGCGCATCCGCGCGCAACTCCCTTTACGATGTCGAGAACAATTTTTCTGTGCAGCTTGCCCACCCCGATGTAATCGAGGAAGAACAGGGGGCGCGCACCGTGACAGATGATGTCATTAACGCACATCGCGACGCAGTCGATTCCGACGGTGTCGTGGCGGCCGGTGGCGAATGCAATCTTGAGTTTGGTGCCCACGCTGTCGGTACCGGACACCAGAACCGGATGACGCATACCGCGGGTCGCTCCGTTGACCGCGACCAGCGCACCAAATCCGCCGACCCCTCCGATCACGTTCGCACCTGAAGTTTTCGAAGCGATGGAGCGAAAGACCGGCACCAGCGCCTGCTTGAGTGCAATGTCCACTCCGGCCGACTTATATGTCATGCGTGACGGTATCAATTGCGTTCCTTGCGGCGGGCGAGGGCAGACGCGCGCCACGCTTTGGTCTGGTCCGGATAAACGGCCAGTCCCTCGCGGTAGCACTGGATCTCGAGTCCCTTCAGCAGCCCGAGTAGCTCGTAGTGGTTCAACATGAACCGCGGATTGCGCGGATGACCCAGCGCGGCCTGGTCGATGAGGAAGATGTCCGCCAACAACATCCCCCCGGGCTTCAACGCCTCTGCGAATTTCGGAAAAAGCCCTCGATCCAAATAGTTGACATTCACGATGAGGTCCGCGCTTCCACTCTTGATTGGAAAAGTATCCAAGTCCGCCAGCGCGGGCCATATCGCACCGCACGGACGTTCAACAAGCTTTGCCAAGGCGGCGATTGCTTCCCGTGAATAGTCGATTGCCACGACACGCAGTCCGTGTTCCGCCAGAATCACGCTGTGCCGTCCGCGCCCTGCGGCGACGTCGATCGCGAGCCCGGCATGCACCAGCCGCGGCAGCATCTCTTTCACAAACGGCTCCGGCTCACCGCCGGCTTCGCGCCCGCGATGTCGATCCTCCCAACCGTCGCGCGGTGAATGCGCGCTCACTGGGCACCAGCCGAGGTGCAGATATCAGCCACCCTGGCATCCGCGTCGCGTGGAGCCCCGGCCTCTTGCTTGGTGGTCGTGGCGGCGGTCATAAGGTAGTTCACTGGCACGTTATATCTCCTGACCGGCTTACGCTTAGGGTTTCCGCAGGAGGGACCTCCACCCTAACTCGCATAGCCCAGCTCTCTCCATAGATGAAGCCGCGAGGGACCGAACTCAAGCGGCCGCGGAAAATCGAGAGCGACTCCGGGACGATGCGATCAGGCCATGATGTGGTATAGAGGCAATCATGAGAAGTCCGCTTACCGGCATTCGGATTATCGACTGGACGATATGGCAGCAGGGCCCGGTTGCCACTCAGATGCTCGCGGACCTGGGCGCTGAAGTAATCAAGATTGAACAGCGCGAGCGGGGCGACCCGGGGCGCGGCATCATGGCGGTCGCAGGTGGCTCGACCGACAGAGGTGGCCGCAATTTCTATTTCGAAGCCAACAACAAACACAAGCAAAGTGTCGCGCTCGATTTGAAACGGCCCGAGGCTCGCGAGATCGTCTATCGCCTGGCCGCCAAGAGCGACGTATTCGTGCAGAATTTCCGCAAGGGCGTTGCGAAGCGACTGGGACTCGATTACCCGACGCTGAAAGAGCATAACCCGCGCCTCATTTACGCGAGCGCGTCAGGGTACGGGCCGAACGGTCCCGACAGCGGCGAGCCCTCCTTTGACTACCTTGGCCAGGCGCGCTCGGGCGTGATGAACGCGCTCGGGGTGGACGGCTCGACGCCGACCTACATCTTCGGCGGGATTGCTGATCAGATGGGCGCGGTGATGCTCGCGTATGGTGTGCTGGCGGCACTGCTCGCGCGCGAGCGATATGGAGTGGGACAAGAGGTCGATGCATCGCACCTCGGTTCGATGATGGCGTTGCAGGGGCTGAATGTGGTCGCGCGCACGTTCACCGGCAAGGAGTTCAACCGCAACACGAGGTTGAACGCGTTCAACCCGCTCTGGAACCACTATCGATGCGCTGACGGTAAGTGGCTGTGCCTCGGAATGCTTCAGCCCGATCGCTATTGGAAAGACTTCTGCAAGACCATCGGCCGACCCGACATAGCTGACGATCCGAAGTATGCCGACATGCGAACGCGTGGCCGCAACGCCCCCGAGTTGATCGCGATCCTCGACCAGGCATTCGCGACGAAGACTCGCCAGGAATGGATGAAGGCACTGAAGGAGGGGGGAGACTTCATCTATACGGTGGTAAACGCGGTTTCGGACCTTCCAGATGATCCCCAGGTCCGGGCCAATGAATACATTGTCCACCACGAAGTTCCCGGCCTTGGTCAGATGCAGCTATTGGGAATGCCGGTAAAGCTGTCGGAAACCCCCGGCGATCCACGAGGACACGCGCCGGAATTGGGCGAGCAGACCGAGACCATTCTGACCGAGATGCTGGGCTATACCTGGGACGATATTGCGCGCCTGCGCGACTTGAATGTGATTTGATCAGATTGTGGGGCGATGTTTGGGGAGAGAAGATCATGGTTGATGTAAACCTGCTGCAGGACCGGCTCGACGTTGAGGAGCTCTATTCGCGCTACGCGGTGGCTATCGACAACAATCAGGCCGATGAGTGGGTGTCGTGCTTCACCGAGGATGGCAGCTTCGAGAGTGCGCGGTTTGGAAAACACCTCGGCAGTGAGGGACTGAAGAAGTTCACCAAGCTCTATCGCGAGTCACTGGGTGGTGCCCAGGTGCTGCACGTGATCACGAACGTGTACTTCAAGCTCGAGGGCGACGGCGGCGCGGGGGGCTGCTACCTGGTCTACTACCACTGCAAGGAAGGAAAAATTCAGCAGGCAGCCGTGGGACGGTACAAGGATACGCTGCGCAAGGTGAACGGTCGGTGGCATTTCGCAAGCCGGCGCGTCACCTTGGACGGTCATCACTGAAGCCGCGGAGCTCTGCGGCGCGGCTCGCGTCACGACCTTAACGACACGGGGTGCGGAATGCCGCAGCGGCGCAGCGGAGGGTGTTCGACTCGATCGCCGAGAATCTAACTCCTGAGCCAGTAGACCTTTACACCGCGTTCGAACCGTAAGTTGAAAGCTCGCGCAGATTGCACATGCAATCTGTGCGAGCCCGTTTTTCTAGAAAGTCGCGTACCATGGCGTTTGCTGCGGGTTTTGCAGCTGGAAGTCAATCTGGAATGCTTGCAGTAGAGTACCCTCCGCGTGCCAGAGCGCGAGCCGCGCGTTCTCCAAGTCAACTTCTGCCTGCACCTGGTTGCCTTCGGCCTGGACCTGTTCTTCCTGGAATTGCAGAAGGTCGTGGGTGGTCGCCATTCCGACGCGAAACCGCACTTCCTCGTCGTGGAGCGCCTGGCGGGCGTAAAAGGTGGCCTGTGCGGTAGCCTGGGCGCGCTTTACGTCTGCGTAGAGGTCGGCGATGGCAGTTTCCACATCAACCACTGCTTGTGACAGCGCCGCGCGATACTGCATGCGCGATTGCTCGTACAGGATGCGCGCCTGAGCCAACTGCGCACGCGGGACCGCGTTGTCCAACGGCATCTGGAAAGTGAGCACCGCGGCATAGTTGTACCAGGTGAATCGCCAGAGGCGATTGAGTGCATCTCCGTAGATCCCACCGAAGGGAAGCCTGGCTCCGCTATCCGGTACGGTGGACCCGGGAGGGGTGCAATTTCCCGTGACAGTGCTGATTACCGTGGTACACGGCGTGGTTCCTGCAGTCGCGGTCAACCCGAACTGCGTGCCCAGGTTAAGGGTCGGCAGAGTCTGGTTCTCCGAGAACTTGACCTGCAGCAGGGCGTTGCGGATCGATTCCCGCAGTCCGCTCAGCGACGGGCGATATTGAACCGCCATTTCTAGGGCGCGTTCCTCGCTCTCGGCTACCTGCTCCGTGGGGTTGGGGCGTGTTGCGGGTTCGATCGCTTCCGGAATGAACGTCTCGTTGGGATTCAGCATCACATCCTGTCGCAGCTGCGCACGCGAATTCTTGAGCTGGGCCTCCGCGGTGTAAACATTCGCTGCAGCCGTGGCCGCGGCCGACTGCGCTTCTTGCAAGTCCAGCGGGGCGAGCGTTCCGACTTTGACCGAGATGGTGTTTTCTCGCACCAGTTCTTCGTTGAAACGCAGCGCCGCACGCGCCACCTCGAGCAGCTCCTCGTTGAGGACCACCGCCCAGTACTCATTGCCGATACGCTGGACGAAGTCCTGCAACGTCTGTCCATAGGTCCATTGCGCCACCTTCTGATTTGACTCGGCGATCCGGACGCTGATGGTTGCGAATCGCCATCCGAAATTCTGCAGGAGGGGCTGGCTTAGAGAGAGGGTGAGGTTGGGGTTATAGGATGGATTCACTCCGCTGAAAGCCGAATTGGACGACAAACGATTGTTGTTGAAAGTGACGCCAAAAGTTCCGTTGGTATACGAGGAAACCTTGTTGATACCGAAATTCCAGTCGTAGAGCTTGGAGACCGCGGAGGTTGCGCCGGTGCCGGTCTGAAAGATGGACGTAACCGGTATCACGGTCTTGCCGGTATCGATCTGGGCCTGCGTGTTCGGATCGAAGGCGCCGTTCGCCACCCGAATGGTCTCGGTCGACGCGACCGGATTGAGAAGGGCCACTACCACGTTCGGATTGTTGTGCAAGGCGATAAAGATCGCTTCCTTCAAGGTCAGCGCTCGGGCCTCCTGATCGACGCTGCGGATGTAGCGCTCGCTGATCAAACTCTCGGGAGGAACGTCGCTGGTGAGCGACCACTGTCTGACGAAGATTTGTGGCAACGATGCAACCGAGTCCATGTGCTCGAAGGGCAGGGTACGGCTATTCGGCACGTTGATGTTCGGAGCGGATTGCGGCTCGATCGGGGTTGCATTCAGGGGAATTTGACCGGTGGTGGCGGGTGGCGGAAGTGGGTTTTTTGGTAACGAACCGGTTACCTTGAGGGACTCGGAATTCTCCTGGGCCGTCACCGGGCACCAGGCACCCAGGGTCAGCACGATCATCACCAGTGCAGGCCAGACGCATTTCTTGGACAGCATCTTGAATCTCCTTGTGACTCCGGCCGCTCCGCCGGTACCGATTGGGGCCATGCTCACACGCGCCAGCACCGTCACTCCCCCGCCTCGCGCGGCATCTGGATCGCAGGCCAAAAAAGGTGTGCGGCTGGATGCAGAGTGCTTGCGCCGCGTGAATCGGCTCGCGATTATATCCAAGGCCGACGCCGTTGTCTCGCGTCTGTGGCGCGATGCGGCCGCCAACTGATGGTAAGACAAATGCGAGTTGCGAGAGTTTCGGTCGCGGCGGTCATGCTGACGTTTTTTATCCTGGCCGTGAAGGAGTCAAGATACGCAACGTGCGCTTTCGGTCAGGCGGCGATTGCTCCCGCCGCGGTTCCCTCCGTCAGACTTCCCGCGGCTCCCGGACAGCCGCAACCATTCGCGACCATCGGTGCATTACCACAGCTGCTGCCCGCGCCACACCCGGTGACGTTTGCGTCGCCCACGCCCTCGCCCGCGGCGCAGGTGTTTCGCTGCGCATGCAATGGTCCGGGATTCCCGACCTCGTGGATAGGTCGAGTCCAGGCGGCGAATCTGTTGGTCGCGCAACAAAGCGCGCCGATTTCGTGCACTGCCTACCTCATCACCGCCAACGCTGAATCTCCGGCAATAGCTCCGCCTTCGGCAGTCCTTAACCCGGGCCTGCAGCCCACCACCAGATTGCCTGGCACGCTGGTTTCGGCGCCGCCGGGCTCTTTACTTCCGTATCTACCCCCGCAAGTCGTTACCCACCCGCCGGTCTCCGCGATACGAAGAGTGGTCATCGCAGAACAATGTTCGCGCTGCTCGTGCAACTGACCGGGGCGTCAGCGAACGAACCGGGCCAAGTCTCGGGGCAGCGGCGCGGTTACCTTGATGTGACCCTTGGCTGGCGAGTCCAGCGCGACCTCCCCTAGATGGAGCCAGAAGCGATCCTCCGGCAGGCCCGCGACTTCGGGGCCGCCGTACAGTACGTCTCCCACAATCGGAAATCCGGCACTCGACAGATGGAGTCGAATCTGATGGCGGAGGCCAGTGCGCGGCATCACTCGAATCAGCGTGGCCGATCCCACCCACCGCACGGGTTCCACGATGGTAGCGGCAGGCCGGCCTGCGCGTTTTCGGTCGTCACTGTCGCGGTCTCCGAGCGTCATCTTGCGAGAGTTTGCCCGATGATGGGCGATCGGAGAATTCAGTTCCAGGCGTGAGGCCAGGTGTCCGACAACCAGAGCCTGGTAGCTGCGTACTATGTTTCCGGCACGAATCGCACTGCGCAGGACAGCGAACGTTTCCGGAGTCCGCGCTATGAGCAAAGCGCCGGAGGTACCATTGTCGAGCCGATGGACCAGACCGCCTTCGCGCGGCGCATTGCCTGCCGCCGCGGTTTCCGGAAAGCGTGCCACCATCGCATTCATGACCGTATTGCACTCGCCAGCGCGCAGCGGATGACACGGCACGCAGCCCGGCTTGTTGACCACGATCAACGCGCGGTCGGCGTAGAGTATCTCGACGGGCAGCTCGGAGTTGGGCTCGATTGAGCTTGCACGAAGCTCGCCGACAACTTCGACGCAATCGGTTGGACTCACAGCCTGAGCTTTGCGCAGCCGAGCGCCATTAACCCGCACCATCCCGCGAGCGATCAGCTCCTGTGCGGCACGCCGCGAGGGTGCGCGACCAGTCAATACCAGATAGCGGTCGAGGCGCTCTCCCGATGGCACACGGGCTATTTTGGTGCTGAGGGCGCCGCGGGGGAAGGCGCGGGCGAGGGCACAGTGGGGCGGCGGTAATTGGGAAATTCGAGGTAGGCGGCGAATACGAGGACACCCAGCAGGATCAGCGCTGCGATGATGTCCATCACCCCGAGCCTGGTCGCACCGCGTTGTGATTCGAAACGTCCGGAAATGGTCATGCCGTCTCTCTCTGCGGCGACGGGAGCAACCTCGAGGCTTACCCTTGGGCCTGCGCGGCGTTGCGCAGGGCGGAGTTGACCGCGCTCCGTCCCGCGTTGAGCGGCATGCCAAAGAGCCGCCGTAGCTCGCGCCCGGTCAGCGATTGCTCCGTGGCCGCGATTTGAAGCGGGTTACCACGGGCAACTATCGCGCCGCCCTCGTCTCCGCCGCCGGGGCCGAGGTCCAACACGTAGTCGGCGTGCGCGATGAACTCCAGGTTGTGCTCAATCACCACCAGCGCGTTGCCTTCGGCGACGAGTTTGGTAACGACGCGCAGCAAGCGCCGCACGTCGGTGGAGCTCAAGCCGGTGGTCGGCTCATCGAGCAAGAACATTCGCGGCAGGCTTTTGCCCTTAGAATTAGGCGGACTCGGCTCGAGGTCCGCGAGCAGAAACCGGGCCAGTTTGAGGCGTTGCGCCTCGCCTCCCGACAGGGTCGAAGTGGTTTGCCCGAGGCGCAGGTACCCCAGACCCACCGAAGAGAGCGCATCGAGCCGCTTGACGATTTGTGGATGCGGCCCGAAAAAGGTTCGTGCGTCGTCGATGGTGAGATCGAGCACCTGGTTGATGTTAAGCCCATGGTAGCGAATCGCGAGGATTGCGCTTTGAAAGCGCCGTCCGTCGCACGCCTCACACTTCACTTCGAGGTCGGCCATGAAGTGCATCTCGATAGTCACCGTTCCGGTGCCGGCACATCGCTCGCAGCGGCCCCCGGCGATGTTGAAGGAAAAGTGTTTCGCCTGGATTTTCTGACGCCGCGCTTCCGGCGACGAGGCGAACAGCTTTCGAATTTCGTCGTAGATTTTCAGATAAGTCGCAGGATTCGAGCGCATCGACCGGGCCGGCAACTCCTGCCCCATGTGGATAATGTCGCCGAGCTGGTCGAGCCCGTCGATGCGATCGCATTGGCCGGCCTCGGCGGCTTCTCCCCGCCGTCTGAGCCAGTGGTTGTAAAGCACGTCTTCGACGAGGGTGGATTTACCGGACCCCGACACGCCGGTGACGCAGGTCATTCTGCCCAGCGGGATGGCCGCATCGAGGTCGCGCAGGTTGTGCTCGCGCGCGCCGTAGATTCGCACGGCTGGGTCGCGCTTGCTGAAGCGTCGCTCATGCGCGATCGCGCGCATGAGCAGAACCCGACCCGCCTTGCTCGCCGTGCTGGCAAGCACGGTCGCCGCGGGCGGTCCCGCGTGAATGAGGCGGCCGCCTTCGCTGCCTCCGCCGGGGCCGAGTTCGATCACGAAGTCCGCCCCTTCGATCATGGCCGGATCGTGCTCGACAACCACCACGGTGTTCCCGAAGTCGCGCAGACGTTGCAACACGCCGAGCAGGCGGCGCGCATCCGCGGCGTGAAGACCAACCGTCGGCTCATCGAGCGCGTACAGCGTGCCCATTAGCAATGAGCCGAGCGCACTTGCGAGGTGGATTCGCTGCGCCTCGCCCCCCGAGAGCGTGCGGGCCTGGCGTTCGAGTGTGAGGTAACCGAGGCCAACATCGATGAGGTAACCGACGCGATTTCGGAGTTCACGATTAACCACCTCGACGCGATCGTGCACGCTCTTCATCCGAGCGAGCACCTCAATCCATTCGGCAAGATCGCGCATCGCCATCCTGCCCACGTCGGCAATGGTCTTGCCCTCAATCCAGACATTTAGGGCCTCGCGCTTGAGCTTGGCGCCGTTGCAGACCGGGCAGGGAACGAAGCGGCGATATTTTGCGAGCAGGATGCGCACGTGAGTTTTGTAACGGCGCCCTTCGAGCCATTTGAAAAACCCGCGGACTCCCGGCCAGTGATCCGGATCCCATCCGTCGTGGCTCCCCGGGTCGCCGTCCAGGAGCCAGGAGCGCTCTTCATTGCTCATCTCGCGAAATGAGACGGCGGTGCGAACTTTTCGTCTCCGCGCCAGCTTGAGCATCCAGTCGTTCATCTCGCGGTACGCGGGAGTTCGCCAGGTTGCGATCAGCCCCTGCCGCAGAGACAGCCTGGGGTTCGGGATGACCTTTTCCAGATCGAGTTCGACGGTCCGCCCGAATCCTTCACATTCGGGGCACGCGCCGATCGGGCTGTTGGATGAGAACAGCGCGGGCACCGGCTCCGGGTAGGCGATTTGGCAGTGCGAGCAGTTGAAGCGGCGGTCGAAGTCGCTGGTCTCGACCGGCCGGAAGGAGCCGTTGTCGCGTTCGATTTTGACGACCCGCGCCCGGCCCCCGCCCAGGTAGAATGACTTCTCCAAGGCCTCGCGCGTCCGCTCAGAATCTCCGAGTCCGCTGATCGCAACACGATCGACGACGACGGCCATCGGCCCCGACATGCTGCGGCGGCCGTCGGCGAATTCCACCGTTTCGACGATCGCGTCTTGATCGTAGACGCGATGGTAGCCGTTCTGGATGAGATAGTTGGCGGCGTCGGCGAGCGTTCGGGAGCCGACATCGAAGGGCGCCAGAAACAGATACATCGCGGGCGCGTTCAGAAGCCGCTCGGCCGCACCAACCACGGTGTCGCGCGTGACTTCGCCCCCGCATTGCGGGCAGATGGTTCGTCCAATCCCGGCGAACAGCAGGCGCAAGTAGTCGCTGATCTCGGTGACAGTGCCGACTGTCGAGCGCGCATTCTTGATCGTGTTCTTTTGCCGCAACGCCAACGCCGGCGGGATTTCTGAGATCGAATCCACATCGGGGCGATCCATGCGTTCCAGAAACAGCCGGGCGTAGGTGGAAAGGCTCTGCACGTATCGACGCTGGCCCTCGGCATAGAGCGTGTCGAATACCAGGCTCGATTTACCCGATCCGGAGACACCGGTTACTACGCTGAGCTTGCGATGAGGAAGCTCGAGCGAGATATTCGCAAGGTTGTGGGTGCGCGCCCCGCGGATGATGATTGAGCGGTCCAAACGGTTGTCCGGGGTTTACCTGGGATCCGAGAGGGGGCGCGCCTTCTTCCTGCGCTCGCCCGGATATTCGTCGGCAACCTTTCCGTACAATTCGCGCAAACGGAGATCGAATTCGGCCCGGAGGAGACGTTCCTTGCCCTCGCGGTCCGGTTGCGCAAGGTGAGCCAGCTGGCGCAACTGCCCTTCCAGCTGCTGCATCAGCCGATTTCGCGCGACGAGGTATTGATAGCCATTCATAGGTCGCTCCGCCGGAGCAAATTCCAAAAGTTAAAAGTATAGGTTATCCTTTTCCGTGCAGATAACCTACCGTGTCGGACTCGCAAGCGCTTCAATTTTCGACACCCACTCCGCCCCGGTTACGGGTGTGGCCGGAACCCGGCATCATACATGGATTTCTCGGGCGGCTGGGGGGACGAAGCAGGGGTGCTTACCAGTCGCTCAACCTCTCACACTTCGTGGGCGACGATCCGCAAGCCGTGGCGGACAACTGGGAGCGGCTGCGCGGCATGCTTCCCGACGGCGTCGTCTTTTCGCGCGTGAACCAGGTCCACAGTAATGCGGTGCGGGTCGTGACTCATGCCGATGCGGGAATGCGTCCGCCCGCGGACGGGATGGCGACGCGCGAGCGGGGGCTAATTCTCGGAATCTTTACCGCCGATTGCGTCCCGGTTCTGATGGTCAGCAGCGGCCCCCAGGTAGCATGCGCGCTGCATGCGGGCTGGCGTGGAGTGCTGTCGGGAATTGTCGTCAACGGCGTGCGGAGAATGGAAGAACTCGGCACCCCTACGAGCGCAATCCGTGTCGCGCTTGGTCCCTCGATAGGGCCATGCTGCTTTGAAGTTGATGCCGAACTCGCCGCGCGATTCGTGCAGGAAATTCCAAGCTCCGCGCGCCAGGCGCGCGACGGCAAGCCCGGCAAGGCGTTTTTGAACTTGCGCGGTATCATTCGTGATCAGCTAATCGAAGCCGGCGTTCCCGCCCACGCCATTACGAACCCGGGTCCGTGCACCCGCTGCGCGAGCAATCAATATTTCTCGCGGCGCGCGGCGGCGGGGGTTACCACCGGACTGCAAATGAGTTTTGTCGGCTTTACCCTTTGACCGGCAATGAGCATGCGCAAGCGCGGTCAAAAGCGCTCCATGGGGGTGATGAAGATGGTGCGTAAGCCGGTGCCCCCGCCAACCCGCGTAGCAGACGATCCCACCAAGTATCAGCGCGCGCGCGCAAAGGCGCGCCAGCGCCGCGAAGAAGACTCCTGATGAGCACGCCGGTCGCCGGTCAGATTCGAATCGGAATCGTCGGAGCGGGGCTTATCGGCCAGGCGCACTCACGGATGCTCCGGCGGATTGGCGACCGCACCAGTGGCAGCCTACGGGTCATCGGAGTCGCCGACCGCGAGCCCAGGGCCGCGGAGAATCTTGCAGCGCGCTGGCCTGAAGCGAGAGCGCTGGCCAGCACCGCTGAACTGATCGCGGACGAAACCATTGACGCGGTGTGGATCTGCACGCCCACTGCTTACCATCGCGAGGCCTGCCTGATGGCGGCGCGCGCCGGAAAGCACATCTTCTGCGAAAAGCCGCTTGCGATGACCGTGGCCGATGCGCAGGAGATGGCCAGTGCCATCAGTTCCGCCGGGGTCATAAGCCAGGTCGGCTTGGTGCTGCGTTTCTCTCCGGTCTACACAGTCATGCGCGCACTGGTTTCCGACCCCGGCGCGGGGGCCGTGCTTGCGGTGACGATGCGCGATGATCAGGACTTCCCGATCCGCGGGGTCCACAACAGCGCCTGGCGCAACGATCCTTCGGTTACCGCCGGCGGGACGCTGGTCGAGCACAGCGTGCACGACTTCGACCTGCTGACCTGGATGTTCGGGCCCCTGCGCCGCATCTACTGCCGCACCCGAAACCTTAAGGGCGCCTCCGGAATAGAAGATTTCGGCGCTACCCAAATGGAATTCGCAGCCGGGTTTCACGGGCAACTAACCTCGGTGTGGCATGGCATGATCGGACGGCCGAGCAATCGGCGCCTGGAGATTTTTGCGGAGAATCTGTTTCTGGCTTGCGACCATGATTCAGTCGGGCCGATCGTGGTTCAGCGCGGCAGCGCAGCCCGCGAGGAGGTCTTAAGCGAGGCAGAGGTAATGGAGCGGTTTACCCAACTCGTGCTGTCAGAGCGTCCCTATCTCTCTCCCCTCAAGGATTCCTTCGCGCTACCCTATGCCCTCGAAGACGGGGCTTTCGCTGCCGCGCTGCGCGGGGAATGCGTTTCCGATCCGGCATTTGATCAGGGCATCACAGCGCAGCGACTGGTGGAAGCCGCTTACGCATCTTCCCGCCAGGGTTTATCGGTCGTGGTGCCAGTATAAAGTAAGAGATCAATTTTCCTCCAAGGACCCTAACGCATGGTCGACTTCCAGCTGAGTGAAGAACAGCAGATGATCCGCGACACCATCGGCGCATTTGCGCGCGATGAAATCCGTCCTGCGGCGCGGCTTGCCGATGAAACTACGAAGATCCCACCCGAGTTGACCGAAAAGATTTGGCAGCTCGGGCTGGTGCGCGGGGCGATTCCCGAGACCTACGGCGGCGACGGTGGCGAGCGCTCGGCGGTTACCGGCGCGGTGGTCGCCGAAGAGCTTGCCTATGGCGATCTGTCGATCGGGCTCCATTCGCTTGCGCCGCGCTTGTTCGCATATCCGATCCTGGAGATGGGTACCGAGGAGCAGAAGGCTACCTACCTCAAGCGCTTCACCGCACCGAGTTTTTTGCCCGCGACGGCGGCGCTGATGGAACCGCGCTGGGACTTTGACCTGACCGAACTCGCCACCGGCGCGCGCCGCGACGGTTCGGCGTTCGTTCTCAACGGACGCAAGTGTGTGGTGCCGCTGGCCGCGGAGGCCGAGGCCATCCTGGTCTACGCGAAGAACGGTTCCGGTAACGGATTTGCGGGCGTGGACGCGTTCGTGGTCGCACGCGACAACCCGGGGCTCAAAATAAACGAGCGTGAACAGAACATGGGTCTTAAGGGCCTGGCGACCTACGAAATCGTGCTCGACCAGTGCCGAGTCTCCGCGGATGCGCGCCTCGGCGCAGACCAGGGGATTGATTTTTCGCGCTTGATGAGCGAGGCCCGGGTGGCTTTCGCCGCGATGGCGGTGGGCGTGATGCGCGCGGCGTTCGACTACGCGCGTGACTACGCCAAGGAGCGCAAGGCCTTCGGGGTCCCTATCGCGACCAAGCAGGCAATCGCCTTCATGCTCGCCGACATGGCCATCGAGATCGATTCGGCCCGCCTGCTGATATGGGAAGCGGCTGCGCGACTCGACAAGGGCCACCACGCTCTGAAGGAAAGCTATCTGGCCAAGAACTACGTCGCGGCCAGCGCGCTGACGGTAACCGACAACGCGGTCCAGGTCCTGGGCGGACACGGCTACATCCGCGAGCATCCGGTCGAAATGTGGCTGCGCAACGCGCGTGCGATCGCCGCCCTCGATGGCCTAGCGACGGTCTAGGAGATCCACAGACGATGATTGATTTCGAACTCGAACCCCAGGTTGTCAGCCGCTTGCAGATGTATCACGCGGTTGCGGAAAACATGATGCGTCCGATTTCGCGCGAATACGACGAGCGCGAACACGAGGACCCATGGCAGTTCTTTGAGACCATGTGGCAGGCGCAGTCGCTCAGCGAGGTTGGCCCGGCGGCGCGAGCCACCGGCGGGGAACCGCAAACGGGCCCAAAGTTACGCAATCTCAACACCGTGATTACCACCGAAGAGCTTTGCTGGGGCGACGTGGGTCTCTTCCTGGCCACCCCCAATAGCGGGTTGGGAGGTGCAGCAGTGATGGCGGCTGGAACGCCCGAGCAGAAAGCGCGTTTCCTCAAGCGCTTCGGTGAAGGCAAACCCAAGTGGGGCGCGATGGCGATCACGGAGCCGGCGTGCGGCTCCGACTCGGCGGCGGTCACGACCAGCGCAACCCGCGACGGTGACGATTGGGTGATCAAGGGGACCAAGATTTTCTGCACCGCAGGCCACCGTGCGGTCGATAAGTCGGAAGGGTTCGTCGTGGTATGGGCGACGGTCGACAAGAGCGCCGGTCGGGCCGGTATAAAACCCTTCGTGGTCGAACACGGAACGCCGGGAATGCAGGTCGCTCGACTGGAGCAGAAGCTGGGCATCCGCGCGTCGGACACGGCCGCGATCATTTTCGACAATTGCCGGGTGCCGGCAAGCAATCTCCTAGGCAGCGCGGAGGTGAAGCGAGAGGGCGGGTTCAAGGACGTGATGGCCACCTTCGATGCCACCCGTCCGATCGTTGCCGCAATGGCAATTGGGGTGGGTCGGGCCGCGCTCGACTTCGTGCGCAACTTTCTCAAGGACCAGAGCGTGCCGGTGCGCTATGGGCTCTCGCCCCGGCGGCTTAGCGTGGTAGAGCGCGACTTCATGGAGATGGAGGCTCAACTGCAAGCGGCGCGACTGCTTACCTGGCGAGCGGCCTGGATGATGGACATGGGGCAACGCAATAATCTGGAAGCATCGATGGCCAAGGCGAAAGCCGGGTTGGTGGTTACGCAGATCACGCAGAAGGCGGTCGAGCTGCTGGGTCCGCTCGGTTATTCGCGCAAGCTGCTAGTAGAAAAATGGATGCGCGACGCGAAGATCAACGACATCTTCGAGGGCACGCAGCAAATCAATATGCTGATCGTGGCGCGTCGGATCCTCGGGTACGGCAACAAGGAATTGAACTAGCGCATCCTCACCAAACGACGGAGCCGTCGCGACAATCGCGACGGCTCCGTCGTTTTGGCGGCGACGCATCAGCGCTCGCAGCCACTAATAGAACCACTTTCCCTTATCCCAGCGGAAGATCTCGGTGGTGTGGGTATCGTCGACTTTAGTGCCCGTGGAGTGCTTCGCCTCGTCGAGCGTCTTTTCCTTTATCAGGTAGTGAAATTCTTCGTAGCTGAGCTTGCCGATGGAAAACCCTTGCGGGGACTGATGGGTCTCACAGCTTTCGACCGGGCCGTAGCCGGTATAGAGGGCGGTCTCAAAGCCATTCTCCAGCTTCAACATTAGATGCTCGATGTTGTTCGCTTGCCGATCGCGAAGCTTCTGCTCCCAGTCCTTGCAGAATGAGGGAAACACGGCGGCCGCCTGCTGGTACTCGCGGTCGAGCCGCCGTCGCTCCGGGCTTAGCGTGGCCAGCACGTCCTTGGTCTTCTGCCGAGGAGTCGGATCGTTCAGGGCTTTAAGATCGGAAGGTTTCTGCTCGGGAGATGCGAGGGAGGGAGCCGACGCGCCTGGGTTGGAGGCCATGCTCTGATCCTGCGCGTTCGCCAAAGTGGCCGCGACGACGATGGTGAGCGCCGGCGCAAGCAATCCGATTGCCCGCATTTTTGACGTCATCATGAAGCGGTCTTATAGCAAATCCCCAATTCAAGATCAGCCGAGGGGAAGGGCTCCGCAGGCGTGAAAACAGAAGGGCCGGAGCCCCTCTTCGAGGCTCCGGCCCGGAGTAGTGACTAACCGCTGGCGCGACCTATTGGATCGGTACCAGTTCGACGCGGCGGTTCTGAGCGCGGCCCTCCGGCGTGTCGTTGGTGGCGATGGGTTGGCTCTTGCCGTAGCCGTGTGGAATCAGGCGGCTTGAGGCGATTCCCTTTTCGCCCAGGTAGTTCACGACCGCATCCGCACGCCGATTCGACAACCCCAGGTTGTACTCCTCGGTGCCGATGGCGTCGGTGTGTCCATTGACGTTCACGGTCACGTTCGGATTCGCCTGCAAGGTGGCCGCTGCTTCATCCAGCACGGCCGCATCGCCGGGGCGGATGTTGTATTTGTCGAAGTCAAAATGCACGCCACGCAGTACGATCTTCTCCTTAACCGGCGGTGGCGGAGGAGGTGGCGGTGGCGGAGGAGGTGGCGGCAGTGGTGGCGGAGGTGGTGGCGGTTGGATGATCGGGTCGCACAGGTAGTGACCAGCCAGGGTACCGAGTATTGCACCACCGACAGCGCCACCAGCGCCGCTCGCGGCTTTGCCGGACTGACTGGGGTGCCCCGTGACGCTGTGGTCGTAGACCACAATTCCTATGGCAGCACCCGTGCCCGCACCAAGCATACCTCCTACGACTGAGCAGGCCCCCCATTTCCGCGGCTGCTCGAAATATTCGCACCCCCCGAGCGCAGCGGTAACCAACGCGGTACCGGCCAATGCCACCACCGACTTGATCAGCCCTGACTTTAGTCCCATGAACTCCTCCCTCACCCAAGCGCGTTTGGCACAGGAGCTTCACCCCACGCTCCTGCAACGCGTCATAGCGGCCGTAATCGGGGAGCAAATATAGTTATATTCCCATACCGAATGCAACTAGCGTCACAATCTTTTTTCCCAACAGTTAACCGGCTGTTTCGGGCCAGTTTCCCGCGAAAACCGTTCCTTCCAACGGAAACGGTTGACCGCTGACTTGCAGCAGCGCGCTTCTACCGGAGTCGAATGGGTCGGTAAACTGGAGCGTTTACCCGACAATTCTAGTGTTCGTCGTGGTCACCGTGGTGTCCGTGGTGTCCGTGATCACCGTGGTGTTCGTGATCACCATAATAGCCTTGGTCGCCCTGGTCATGTTTGTGATGGCGTTCGTACTTCTCCTCGGCACGCTCTTCCTTCTTTTCCGCGTGCTCCTCTTCCTTCCACTTCTTCCAGTCCCTGTGATCATGCCACCAGTCCGGATGGTTCTGATGTGCCCATTCGGGCTTATGGTGATACCACCAATCCTGGTCATGCCATTCGTCATTGTCTTTATCGAAAGCCCCGTAGCGATTTTGCCAAGGGGCGGGCGTGCGCAACACCTTCCAATCCTGCGGATGGCTGTTTGCCCAACTCTCGAAATGGGGATGCTGTGACCGCCAGTTCGGGTTGTAGATGAGGCTTGGATTGGCTTGTAGCTCTGCCGCAGTCTTAGGATGATTGGCGAGGTACTGATTCCATGCTGCTTGGTTGGGAAGATTACCATACTGTGCGTGCGCCGGAACGACAGCGAAAAACAAGCCGAGCGCCGCGAGCACCGGGCCTATAAGACGTTTCATCAATTCGTGCCTCCTGTAGGTATTGTCCGCTTTGGGCTGAACAAATGCAGCCAGCCGAGGAGCAGCTTGACGCCAATTCGTTAGTTATTGAATTCGACCAGCAAACTGTAATCTATGGGGTAGGTTTGCGCGACCTTTTCTCCGATCCTGGCTGCCGCCGACCATCGATTGGGGTTCGGATGATGAGGATGGCGGTGCTAAGCTGATGACTTTCATATGCTGCCCTTGGCGCGCGGAAAAGAAGGTGTTTTCAAGCTGGTGTCGAGCTATCGGCCGCAAGGCGATCAGCCGACCGCCATCGACTCAATTGTAAGCAATCTTCAGCAGGCGGTAGAACATCAGGTGCTGCTGGGGGTAACCGGATCCGGCAAGACCTTTACCATGGCGAACGTGATCGAGCGGGTGAACCGTCCCACGCTCGTGATCGCGCCCAACAAAACCCTGGCTGCCCAGCTGTACAACGAGTTCAAAAGCCTGTTCCCGGATAACGCGGTCCGCTACTTCGTTTCCTACTACGATTACTATCAGCCCGAAGCATACGTGCCGTCGACCGACACCTTCATAGAGAAGGATGCCAGCATCAATGACGAGATCGACAAGCTGCGACATTCGGCGACCAAGGCGCTGCTGGAGCGCAACGATGTACTGATCGTCGCATCGGTGTCGTGCATCTACGGCCTGGGCGAACCCGAGGTGTATTTCGAGATGCTGGTATTCGTCGAAGAGGGTCAGACCATCGAGCGTGACCGGGTGTTGCGCAAGCTGGTCGATATCCACTACCAGCGCAATGACTACGACTTTCATCGCGGCACCTTCCGGGTGCGGGGCGACACCATCGAGGTGTTTCCGGCGTACGAAGAAAGCCGCGCGGTACGGATTGAGTTCTTCGGCGATCAGATTGAAGCTCTTTGCGAGATCGATGCGCTGCGCGGGAAAGTCATCCGCAAGCTGCAATCGGTCGCGATCTACCCGGCCTCGCACTACGTCACGACCTCGGATCGGATGGAGCGCGCGGTGGGGACAATTCGTGCCGAGCTGAAGGAACGGCTTGAGTGGTTCCGCACCGAGAACCGTCTGCTCGAGGCGCAGCGCCTAGAGCAGCGCACCATGTATGATCTCGAGCTGCTCGCCGAGATGGGGTTCTGCCCCGGTATCGAGAATTACTCACGTCACCTGACCGGGCGCGCTCCGGGCGAACCGCCCCCTACCTTGCTGGACTATTTTCCGAAAGGTTCGCTGTTCTTCATCGATGAGAGTCACAACACGATTCCCCAGATTGGTGGTATGTATCGCGGCGATCGCTCGCGCAAGCAAACCCTGGTCGATTTCGGGTTCCGGCTGCCTTCCGCGCTGGATAATCGGCCGCTCAATTTCGAAGAATGGGAGAGCCACGTAAATCAGGCAGTCTACGTTTCGGCGACGCCCGGCGACTACGAGCTCGAGCGTTCGGGAGGGTTGCTGGTCGAGCAGCTCATTCGACCCACGGGGCTTATCGACCCCGAGATCGAAGTCCGCAGGGCGGGAACCCAGGTCGATGACCTGCTCGAGGAAATTCGCAAGCGGGCCTCGGCCAATGAACGGGTACTGGTCACGTGCCTGACCAAGAAGATGGCCGAAGACCTGACTGACTACTATCACGATCTCGGAGTTCGAGTGCGCTACCTGCACTCCGACATCGAGACGATCGAACGGGTCGAGATAATCCGAAGCCTGCGCAAGGGTGACTTCGACGTTCTGGTCGGAATCAACCTGCTGCGCGAAGGTCTTGATTTGCCGGAGGTGTCGCTGGTGGCGATCCTCGATGCCGACAAGGAGGGATACCTGCGCTCGACCCGCTCCCTTATTCAGACCATCGGGCGCGCGGCCCGTCACGTGAACGGGCGCGTCCTGATGTACGCCGACACCGTCACGGACTCGATGCGGCGAGCGATCGACGAAACCAATCGCCGCCGGGCCAAACAGCTCGCGTACAACGAACAACACGACATCACGCCGCAATCGGTCACCAAGGCCATCGATGCGTCGCTGGTCGAGATGTACTCGCCGGAGTGGGCGATCGTGCCGGAAGTAGAAGCGAAGGACTCCGAGGAGGAGTTCATTCCACCGCATGAACTGCCGGACCGCATCACCGCGCTGCGCCATGAGATGATGCAGGCGGCGGAGGATCTGGAGTACGAGCGCGCCGCCGAGTTGCGCGACCAGATAAAACGCCTGGAGCGCAAGATCTTCGGAATGGACCAGCCGCCCGCGCCTGCAGCGGCCGGTCCGGCGCCCGGGTCCGCCGGTTCACGGATGAGCCAGACGCGCGGACGCAAAGGCGCGGGCGCGGCGACTGGAGCGGCGGCCGCGGGAGCAGCGTCCGGCAAACGACCGATCCGGCAGGGTCGGCTCAAGTTGACGCCGGACCGTCCCACTTAAGTCTGCCGAGCTTTTACTAGGGTCTGATCCGAAGCCCGCTCCACAGGCGGTTGGTGATTTCGCTGACGTCGCGGCGGGCCGCTTTCTTGTCCTGGGCATACGCTATCAGCAAGGCCGCCTCGTTTAACGATCCAAGGATCATGTGCGCTAGGGGGTCGACCGGCTGGCGTTCGATGATGCCCGCATCGATCGACGCCTGGATGGCGGCTTTGACGCCCGCCAGGTAATAGCTCTGGTCTGCTTCGCGCCAGCCCTGCGCGCCGAGCACCGCGGGCGCATCCAGCAACACGATTTGCTGCACGGCAGGGTCAAGGCAGGCGTCCAGGAATGCGTCGCTCGCGATTAGCATCGCGCGCCACGGATCCGACTCCTTGCTGGCGGCCTCGGTGGTCCTGCTGGCCAGGCGCAGCTGCTCTTCGTGCAGGACCGCTCTGAACAAATCCTGCTTGTCCTTGAAATGATGGTAGAGCGCCCCGCGCGTGACCCGGGCGCGTTTTACGACCTCCTCGGTGGCGGTATCGGCATAGCCGCGCTCGGCAAACAGTTTGCGCGCGATCTTGAGCAGCGCGTTGCGGGTGGCGGCCGAGTTCTCGGCCTGACGGCGCTTGACGGACATACTATCAGTAGGTTACATACATTCTGTATGTATCCCAGTGATCCCAGACCAGGAGGCTAGCAATGAAGGCATCCGAGTTCCATAGTTCCCGCAAATTCGCCGAAACCCAGTTTGGCAGGATCGCCTACGTGGAGCGCGGCAGCGGGCCGGTCGCACTCTTTGTCCACGGGCTGCCGCTGTGCGGCTACCAGTGGCGCTCGGCGTTGGACGAGCTGGCAGCGCTGCGCACCTGCATTGCGCCCGACCTGATGGGCCTCGGCTATACCGAGGTTCGCGCCGGACAGGACCTAAGCTTCGAGGCACAGGCGCAGGCGTTGGCTGCCTTCCTAGAACGCAGAGCGATCGGGCAGGTCGATCTGGTGGGCAACGACACCGGGGGAGGTGTCAGCCAGATCTTTGCCGCGCGCTACCCGGACAAGGTGCGCACGCTCACGCTGACCAACTGCGAGGTCAGTGACCTGTGGCCGAACGCGATGCTCAAGCAGTTTTACGCCGCGTTGCAGGCCGGCCTGGTCGCGGAGACCTTCAAGGTCATGGCTCGCGATCCGGGTACCGCCCAGGCGCAGCTCGCCAGCGTCTACGAGCATCCCGAGGCACTCAACCCGGAACTACTCGAGGTGTATTTCGGACCGTTTGCGGATTCCGCCGATAGACGGGAGCTGGTGAAGGGCTTCGCCGCGGCGGAACGAAATCGCGACCAGATCGTCGCGGTTGCTCCCCAACTCCGCACCTCCCGGATTCCGTCCCAGGTGCTGTGGGGCGACGCCGACACGGCGTTCGACGGACCCGCGTCGCTGAGCTGGCTGCGCGACAACCTCGGCGGGCTGCGCAGAGTCACGACCGTGCCGCACGCCAAGCTGTTCTGGCCCGAAGAGCATCCGCGCCTGCTGACGGTGCTGCTCAAGGAATTCTGGGCAAGCGCAAACTAAAGCAGGGAGCAGACGGGGTGGGTCGCCTCGTCTGCGCTTCCCGTACTATTTTTCGAAAGACGGCCCTACGTACCCGGCGGGAGGCAGGGCGGTTGGGTTTTGCCCGCGGTCCTCCGCATTTAAAAATTGGCTCCCTATGGTCAGTCCGCCGTCGACGATCATGGCCTGGCCGGTGACCCACTGCGCATCGTCACTCGCCAGGTAGAGAGCCATCCCCGCGATATCTTCCGGATGACCGGCGCGCTGAATTGGTTGCCCCTTCGCCATCCAGTCTTCCATCGCTTCTTTGACGCGGGGCTGGTTGCGGTGGAGGATTGGCGTGTTGATTCCACCAGGACAGATACAGTTCACGCGAATCCTGTCTTTGGCGAATTCGAGTGCCGCCGAGCGCGTGAGATTGACCACTCCGGCCTTGGCCGCGCAGTAGGGATGCAGTCCAGCGAAGCCGCGGATGCCGGCTACTGAGGCCGTCGAGATAATCGATCCGCCGCCCGCCTTGCGAAGCTCGGGGACGGAGTGCTTGATGCCCAGGAACACCGAGCGCAGCAGCACCGCGATGCTCCGGTCCCAGTCTTCGGCGCTGATCTGTTCTAGGGGGCCCACCGCACCGCCGATGCCGGCGTTGTTGTAAACGATATCGAGGCGGCCGAACTCCTTGACCGCGCGCGCGACCAGCGCCTTTATCTCGGCTTCGCTTGAAACATCCGCTTTCTGAAATACGGCGCGGCCGCCGCTCTCCTTGCAGTCGCGAACCGCCGCTTCGCCGCCTTCGACGTTGAGGTCGGCAATCACCACCGCGGACCCTTCGCCTGCAAAGCGCGTTGCCGTGCCGCGTCCGATTCCGCTTGCGGAGCCGGTGATGATCGCTACCCTTCCATCCAATCTGCCCATGAGATTCTCCTCTTCTGACTTCCTCCCAGGTCCGGTCCCGGGGGAGCTGTCATGCTTAAGCGCAAGTGCGAAATCGCCCGTCACCGGAGCGCACGGTTCTACCGTTCGAAGGATGGCCCCGAAAAGCCCCCTTCGGGCACCCGGAAGCGGACGTTGCCGGTGTTGATTCCGCCGTCGACCACCATAGCGGTGCCGCTTATCCATTCAGATTCATCGCTGGCGAGGAACAACGCCATGTTGGCAATATCTTCGGGATGTCCGGCACGCGGTATCGGCTGCATTTTCGCCATCCGCTCTTCGGCCGCCTGCTGGCCGCCGCGGGTGCCGCGATGGACCAGCGGGGTATTCACGCCCCCCGGGCAGATACAATTGACGCGGATGCGATCATGGCCAACTTCGATCGCGACCGCCTGCGTGAGAGTGATGATGGCGCCCTTCGCCGCACTGTAGGCGGCCAGGTAGCCGACGCCACGCAAACCCGCTACCGAGGCGGTGGTGATAATCGATCCGCCGCCGACCTTGCGCATTTCGGGGATCGAATACTTCATCCCGAAGAATACGGCACGCAGCAGGACCGAAATCGAACGATCCCAATCCTGGCCGCTGACTTGTTCGATCGGTCCGAGTGCGCCAGCGATGCCGGCGTTGTTGTACATGATGTCGAGGCGGCCATATTCGCGGGTTGCGCGACCGATAGCGGCCTGGATATCCGCTTCGCTGGTCACGTCGGTGCGCTGGAAAACCGCCTTACCGCCGGCAGCCGCGCATTCGGCGACAGCTTCTTCACCGCCGTGCGTGTTCAGGTCGGTGAGCACGACTGCCGCGCCTTCTTTTGCAAAGCGCAGTGCCGTAGCGCGACCCATGCCACTGGCCGCTCCGGTGATGACCGCGACTTTGCCGTTGAGCTTGCCCATTAACCTGCCTCCTTGCGCCGTTACTCATCGCGCAATAGCACGCCTTCCCAAGTCGCCGCCAACCTGAGCGGCAAGTGCGATCAAGATGGTATAATAATGAGCCTCAATGTCCGAGGATGAGAAAGCGCCGCGTGAGCACGCGCCCGAGGGTCCGCGCTACGGATCGCTCGTGGACTACCCGACCGCGGACGCGAGTGAACCCGCAAACCGTCCTGCGCTGACGCTCACGCCCGACGAAGATCCGCTGACCCGCCAGCTCGAGACCATTCCGGTCTCTGCGGGCGTGTACCTGCTGAAAGATCGGGCCGGCAAGGTGCTCTACGTGGGCAAGGCCAAATCGCTGCGGCCGCGGGTCCGCGCCTATTTTCGCGGCAGCGAGGGAGAGCAGGGCGACGGGCGCTTCCAGGTACGCTTCCTGATGCGGCGCGTGCGCAGTTTCGAGACCATCGTAACCGCGAGCGAAAAGGAAGCCCTGATCCTCGAGAACAATCTCATCAAGCAGTACAAGCCGCGCTACAACATCCGGCTCAAAGACGACAAATCGTACCTGAGCGCCAAGATCACTAATCATCCGTGGCCGCGAATCACGGTGACCCGGCGCATCGTCAAGGATGGCGGCAAGTACTTCGGTCCGTTCGGGTCGGCGGACGGCTTGCGCGAAACCATCGACGTCATTCGGAAGGTCTTTCCGCTGCGGACCTGCTCCGACGGGGTGTTTCGCAATCGTTCGCGCCCGTGTCTCGAATATCAGATCAGGCGCTGCATGGGGCCGTGCTGCCTCACCGTCGATCGCGGGGAATATGGCAAGCATCTGCACGCCGCGCAGATGCTGCTGGAGGGAAAGAACCTGGAGCTGCTGCGCGAGCTACGCGAGCAGATGAAGGCGCACGCCTCGCGGCTTGAATTCGAAAGCGCCGCGAAGATTCGCGATCGCGTGCGCGCGATCGAAAAGACGGTGGAACGCCAGACCGTGCTCCATCACTGGGGAATCGATCAGGACGTCTTCGGGCTCTATCGCGAGGGCGGCTTCATCGAAGCGATCGTGCTGATTGTGCGCGGCGGCAAGCTGACCAGCACGCAGGGATGGAGTTTTCAGGATCTCGAGTTTCCCGACGAGGAGGTGCTCGGCGATCTCCTGACGCAGTACTACCAGGGAGCTCGCACCATTCCCGACGAGGTCATCCTCCCGGTCGCGCTCGAAGACGCCGAGGTGCGCGCGGAACTATGGTCGGAACGCCGCGGCAAGAAGACCGAGGTATTCGTGCCCCAGCGCGGCGAAAAGCTGCGGCTGCTGGAAATGGCGATGGAGAATGCACACCAGAGTTTCGAGGCGCGCCGCGACAACGAGCAGACCCGGGAGAAGATGCTCGAAGAACTGCGCACGAAACTGCATCTGCGCAACTCCCCCAAGCGCATCGAATGCTACGACATTTCCAATCTGCAGGGCTCCATGGTGGTCGGCTCGCAGGTGACCTTCGACGAAGGCGAGCCCGACAAGAATCGCTACCGTCGCTACCGGATTCGCGGCTTCGAGGGGCAGGACGATTTTGCCAGTCTCGCCGAAGTACTGGGGCGCCGGGCGGAACGCGCCAAGCGTGAGAACGAATTTCCCGATCTGTGGGTCATCGACGGAGGCAAAGGCCAACTTAATGTAGCACTTCAGGTTTTGCGGGAGCACCAGCTGGCCGATCAGATCGATTGCGTGTCACTCGCCAAGCAGCACGTGCTCAACGATCGACGCGCCAAGGAGGTAGCGAAATCGGAGGAACGCGTCTTTCTGCCCAATCGCAAGGATCCGATCGTGCTGGCGAAGAACTCAACCGCACTGTTTCTGCTGGTCCGGGTGCGGGACGAGGCGCATCGCTTCGCTATCACTTATAACCGCGAGCTGAGACGGCGGGCCCGGATGCGATCAGTGCTGGACGATATCGAGGGAATTGGGCCGGTGCGGCGGCGTGCGCTGTTACGGCACTTCGGCAGCCTCAGGCGTATTCGCCAGGCCTCGCCAGAGGAGATCGCAGCGGTCAAGGGGTTGAACCGCGAGCTGGCCGACGAAATTCGCCGGCACCTGGATGCGATGGCGGTGCTGCTTGATCAGGAAGAAAGTGAGGAGAGCGAGCTGCCGCCAGACCCGGAGCAGGCGCCCCAGAAGGCTGAACCTTCGCCGGAGTTCACGAATTGAATTTGAACGTCGCGTCGGATTCCGAGCTGTTAGCCCTTGTCCTGCTCGGTGCGCATTCGTGTGACCAGTCGGCGGGCCTCTTCGGTTCCGAGCAGCTGATCCGCCAGCGGATAGAGCACGTCGTGCTCCTTGTTTTCGTGACTGCGGAGCAGGGCGCCGGGTTCTATTTCCTGACCCTCAACTGCCTTGATACCGGTCCATAGCTCCGCAACCGTGAGCAGCGGCTTCAGGTGCTCGAGCGTGTTTTCCATCTGCCGATGCTCGAGACGCATCGCGTTGGTCGGCTCGTTGTTTTTGCTTTTGCTCTCGATGGCGGGGAACAGAATCTGCTCTTCAACGCTTATGTGTCGCTTAAGCGCCTCGATAAAATCGCGCGCCAAGCCGTGGAGTCTTCCAAATTCCTCAGCTTTCAGAGCCGCTGTGGTCTGCTCCCACAAGTCGCGAAGCCGATTGTGCTCGGCATCCATGAAGCCGGTGATAGTGTCAGCGCTTGTTTGAATCCGGTTTTCCTCGGCCATCCCGATTCCTTTCTCCCGCTATCGATTACCATCGCCGAGCATATGTGCAAACGTCGCAGAACCGCCACCCGGTTTCATCGTAGAGAGGCGTGAACTGCGATCACCTCTCTCGCACGGCAGGACCCACCCACCGGCGACCCTGCGGTCGCGATTCGCGACCCGCGATTTGACGAAGCGACCGGATCAGGGGGTCGAACACCCTAGGCGGCCCGCGGCCTTAGGGGCTCGGGCAACCATCCTGTTGTTAGTCTTGGGGCTGTCGGTTTCCAGCGCCAATCGCTCCGTGCACCGCGAGCATTAGCATTGCTGATATTGGGCGGCCTTCGGGTTGACGGAGTGGGATGGCTGTGGGAAACTTCGCGCCAGACGGAGACCGCACGGCCGCGGCGCTTGGCCGCTTTGAAAAGTACCAGTATCGTTCGGAGGAATTTTCATGGCTGAACAGGCCCAGGCAACTGATTCGGGACCGCGCCCGATTGTTCCGTTTCTGAAACTCGGCTCGAATCCACATCTTGAGGGCCAGAAGTGCTCGTCGTGCGGAGCGATCTTCCTCGATCCCAAGCGTGTCGCGTGCTCGAAGTGCGGCTTAACCGGGACGCTGAAACCCATCCCCCTCTCCAACAAGGGCAAGGTCTACGTCTTTTCGGTCGTGCATCAGTCATTCCCGGGCATCAAGACCCCTTACGTCACGGTGATCGTGGACCTGCCCGAGGGCGTGAGTGTCCGCTCGAACCTGATCGACGTGAATCACGAAGAGCTACAGAAGGACCCCAAGAAGGGCTTCGATATGCCCGTGGAGCTCGTCACCTCGGTGGTCGCGAAGGATCGGGAAGGCCATGAGGTGGTGGCGTTTCAATATCGGCCCAGCAAATGACGCGAGGTTAATCGGCTCAGAAAGCCGCGAACCAACTATCGACGGACCTCGGCATAGCCGGGCCGCCAGGAGGTTTTGCAATGCGAAATGTCTACGTTCTCGGGACCGGCATGATCAAGTTCGGGCGCTACCCGGATAAGACCGTTCCGGAGCTTGGCGGCGAAGCGGCTTTAACCGCGATGAAAGACGCGGGCGTTACCATCAAAGATGTCGAGATGTTCGCCTGTGGCAATCTGTACCAGGCCAACGCCATGGTAGGTCAGCGCATCCTTCAGCAGATAGGTCAGACCGGCATTCCGGTCATCAACGTTTCGAATGCATGCGCGACCGGCTCGACCGCGTTTCGGGAAGCTTACATGGCATGCGCTTCAGGCATGTACGACGTGACGATGGCGGTTGGAGTCGAGCAGATGGGCAAGCAGGGCCTGCTCGGCGGCGCGGGCGGGGGTGACCCCGCCTACGGGACCGAAGGCAAGCTCGGCTCCGGGCTGATGCCCGCGGTGTTCGGCCAGGCCGGCATCGAGCATATGCGCAAGTACGGAACCAAGATGGAGCACTTTGCCAAGATTTCGGTGAAGTCTCACAAGCATGCGACCAAGAACCCGTTCTCACAATACCGCAATGAAGTGTCGCTCGAAGACGTGATGAATGCCCGCATGGTCGGCTATCCGAATACGCTCTATATGTGCTGCCCGACCGGAGACGGTGCTGCGGCGGCGATTCTGGTCTCCGAAGACAAGCTCAAGCAGCTGGCGGGTGGCCGCAAGCGGGCCAAGATCGCGGCCTCGGTGCTCACCTCTGATCCGTACACCGACCGCGACCTGACCCTCCCCGACGTGAGCACCCTCACCCGGCGTGCGTCCAAGCAGGCGTACGAGAAGGCTGGCATTGGACCCAAAGACGTTTCGTTGACCGAGCTTCACGATTGCTTTGCGACCGCGGAACTCGTGCACTACGAGAACCTCGGGCTGTGTGGAGACGGCGAAGCCGCCAAGTTCATCGACACCAAGGGCGGATGCCACCCTGACCTCGGTGGACATGCGCCGGTGAACGTTTCCGGCGGCCTCTTGTCGAAGGGCCACCCCCTTGGAGCGACCGGCGTCGCGAACATCTGCGAGGTCGTATGGCATATCACCCAGGACGAACGCGCGAAGGAACGGCAGGTCCCCAACGCGAAGGTCGGCCAGGCTCACGTCATCGGGTTGGGCTCGGCCTGCACCATCCATATCCTGACGGTATGATGATGGCTTAGACGCCTTGCTCGGCACCGAAAAAGGGCCGCTCACGAGGCGGCCCTTTTTCTTTGTTGGGGTGAAGTTTAGATTTGTCGAAACGCTTCAGATGACCGAACCACGCAACGCAAGCAGCACCGCGCAGAAACTTGGTTACCTAAAAGAGGCCCGGGTGCTGATCATCAATGCCGACGACTTCGGCATGTGCCACGACGAAAACGAGGCGACCATTGAAGGACTCACCTCCGGACTCTTCACGTCGGCAACCGTGCTCGTGACCTGCCCCTGGTTTGAAGAGGTAGCGGACTTCGCGCGCAACCATCCGAGCGCTGATCTCGGTGTGCATCTGACCCTCACCAGCGAATGGGAGCGCTACAAGTGGGGTCCGGTGCTGGGCCCCGGGGCGGTACCTTCGCTGGTCGATGGCCGGGGCTACTTGTGGCCGGACGTGCCGCAGGTCTATGCGCACGACCGGCTGAAGGAAGCAGAGGCGGAACTGCGAGCCCAAGTTGATAAGGCTCTGGCAGCGGGCATCGACGTAACTCACCTCGACTCGCACATGGGTCCGCTGCATCTGCGTGCTGATTACCATGACATCTACCGTGGGCTTGCTCGCGACTACCGCCTGCCCCTCCGCATGGTCTCGCGCCGCGCCCTGCGCCAAATCGACGGGATGGACGCGGTGCTCGGGGGCATGGAGCGCGACGGCACCTGGTATCCCGACAATTTCAACAGCGGCGGTCCGCGCCAGGTCGATGAGACCTCGGCGTATTGGACGATGCTCATTCGGGACCTGCGTCCCGGTATCACCGAGATCTATTGTCATCCGGCTCTGGCGCGGACGGAATTGTTGGGATGCGCGCGCGACGCCCGCCAGCGGGAGGCGGACTTTCGCTTTTTCACGTCCGACCAGGCGCGCACTTTGATTCGTGACGAAGGCATCGAGCTGGTCGGGTATCGCAAACTGCGCGATGCCATGCGCGCCGCAGGAAGCCAGGGCTAAATGGAACTGACACGCTTAAGGGGATTTCGCGACATCCTCGGAATCGATGCGCAGACCATGGCCCTGGTCGAGGAGCAGGCGCGCCGCCTGATGCGCCGCTATAACATCGGCGAAATACGCACGCCGGTGCTGGAAGCGGTGGAGCTCTTCCAGCGGACCGCGGGAGAAACATCCGATCTCGTGGAAAAGCAGATCTATTCGTTCACGGACCGCGACCAGGATGAGACGGTGGTCGCACTGCGGCCCGAAGGAACCGCCGGCGTCGTGCGCGCCTACATCGAGGCGGGCCTGGATCGCAGCGATCCGGAACAGCGGTTCTTCTATAGCGGGCCGGTTTTTCGTAGGGAACGCCCGCAGAAGGGCCGCTATCGCCAGCACTTCCAATTCGGCGTCGAGATTTTCGGCCGCCCGGACGCGGCCTGCGATGCGGAGCTGCTGACTCTCCTCGACGATCTACGTCGCACCCTCGATCTGCAACTTAGTTTCGAGATCAATTCGATCGGAGACCAGGAGTGCCGGCCCAAGTTCCGCCAGGCGGTGCTCGCCTTCGGGCTCAAACACGAAGCGCAGCTCTGCGATGATTGCCGGCGACGCCTTCGCCAGAACCCGCTGCGGCTGCTCGATTGCAAAATTGACGCGGCGCTGGTCGACTCAGCGCCGAAGAGCATCGACTACCTGTGCGTTCCCTGCCGAACCCACTACAACACCGTCAAATCCCTGCTGGCCGCCGCGGGGGTGGCCTTTGTCGAGAACTATCGATTGGTCCGCGGCCTCGACTACTACTCGCGCACGACCTTCGAAGTTAAGTCCCCAAACCTCGGCGCGCAAAACACCGTCGCCGGCGGTGGAAGATACGACGGCTTCGTGGAAATGTTGGGCGGGGCTCCCGTCGCCGGAATCGGTTTCGGAATCGGGATCGACCGTGTCGCGCTGGCGGTGCAGGCCACGAATAAAGTCGCGGCGCTGAGCCCCACTGCCGTGATCGTCGCGCTGGGGGAACCTGCTCTTCGCCAGGCGACCGCGGTGGCAAGGAGCCTACGCGCCGACCACATTGACGTCGAGGTTCTCTCTCCGGATCGCAAAATTAAAGCACTGCTGGGCCGCGCCTCGAAAATCGGTGCCCGCTTCGCGGTGATTCTGGGAGAAGATGAACTTAAACGCGGCGCGGTCCAGCTGCGAGATTTGCTTTTAAGCAAGCAGAGCGAGGTTGCGGTCGCCGACCTGGCGCGCGCTATCGGTGCGGCTCTCGCGGGGTGAGTGTTTCATGCCCCGCTGACGGCAGGTATCCTTCCAAAAAGGCTTGAAAATGGCCGGCCAAGAAGAATATTCACCCCTTCCGCCCTGGCAGCGAACCGCCTGCTGCGGAACCCTCCGCGCCGCGGATGCGGGCCGCGAAGTAGCTTTGCTCGGATGGGTGCAGACGCGGCGCGACCACGGCCGCCTCATCTTCATCGATCTTCGAGACCATGCGGGACTCATCCAGCTGGTTTTGAATCCCGAGACCAGCGCCGCCGCTCACGATGCGGGCGCCGACGCGCGCTCGGAGTACTTCGTCGCGGCGCGCGGCAAAGTCGTCCTGCGCACCGAGGGAACCGTCAACTCCGAACTCCCGACCGGGCAGATTGAGGTCATGGTCACCGACTTCGAGATCGTCAACCCGTCGGCGCCACCGCCTTTTCCGATCGGCGACGGCGACACCGCCGCAGAGGACGTCCGGCTCAAGTACCGTTATCTCGACCTGCGCCGTCCTGCCATGCAGCGGAACCTGCGCGCCCGCCATCAGGCGCTCAAGGCGATTCGCGACTTCCTCGATGACGAAGGGTTTGTGGAAGTGGAGACACCAATTCTGTGGAAGTCTACGCCTGAAGGTGCGCGCGACTACCTGGTTCCAAGCCGGGTGAATCCCGGCAGGTTCTATGCTCTGCCGCAATCACCTCAGCTCTTGAAGCAGCTCCTGATGATCGCCGGCTTCGATCGTTACTATCAGATCGCGCGCTGCTTTCGTGACGAAGACTTGCGCGCGAATCGCCAGCCCGAGTTCAGCCAGATCGATCTCGAGATGACCTGCCCGCGCCCCGATGACGTGATGGCAGTTGCGGAAGGCATGGTTGCGGCCGCCTACCGCCGGGTGCACAGAATCGAAATCAAGCCGCCGTTCATGAGAATGCCCTATGCTGAGGCGCTCGAACGATTCGGCATCGACCGCCCCGACCTGCGCTTCGGACTGGAACTGAAAAACCTGACCGCCGCCTTCGCTGGAACCTCGTTCAAGGTGTTTGCCGAGGTGCTGGCGCGCGGCCAATCGATTTACGGGATCAATCTGCCAGCTGCGCATCCCCTAAGCCGGCGCGAGCTTGACGAAATGACCGAGACCCTGCGCGCGCGCCACGGGATGGGGCTCGCCTGGGTAAAAGTCGCAGACGGCGCGTGGCAGGGGCCCAGCGCCAAGTATCTGAGCGAGGCTGAACGCGCGCGGGCTGCGACAGTCGCGCAACTCCAAAGCGGTGACACGCTGCTGATGATTGCGGGTGACGCCAAGCAGGTGCGTCTGGTGCTGGCAGACATCCGGCTGCGCCTGGGCGCAAAATTCGGACTCGCAAATAGCGGGGAACTCAAGTTCCTTTGGGTGGTGGATTTCCCACTGTTTGAATACAGCGAAGAAGATCGGCGGATGACGTCGGTGAACCATCCATTTACCGCACCTCATCCTGAGGATCTCGGGGCACTGGATTCGGCCCCATTGAGCATGCGCGCGCTCGCCTACGATATGGTGCTCAACGGGGAAGAGCTGGGTGGGGGCTCGATTCGTATCCATAGCCGCGAGTTGCAACTCAAGGTGCTCGAGGTGCTCGGGTTCAATCGCGAGGAGGCGCTGGACCGCTTCGGATTCCTGATCGAAGCGCTCACCTATGGCGCGCCCCCGCATGGTGGATGCGCTTTCGGCGTCGATCGGCTATGTATGATGCTGTGCGGAACAGACTCGTTGCGCGACGTGCTGGCCTTTCCCAAGACCGGCAAGGCAGTCGACCCGATGAGCGGCGCACCTTCCGAAGTGGATGCGCGTCAGCTCAAGGAGCTCGCGATCAAGGTGACCCTGTGAGCCGTGGACGTGGCATCACGATCGCGCTTGCTTTCCTCGCGGCAGTGATTGTCGGTGGATGCACGGCGATGACAGGAAACGCATACGACAGTGCCAAAGATGAAATATCCGCGCTCGCACCCAAGGATGTGAAGACCCAGGCTACGGCGGCGATAAAGCAAGTGAACATCGATCGGATCACGATCTTGCCGCTGGTGGGCGATCCGCCCCAGCAAGGTGTCGCGCTGGCTCCGGGAGCCGCCGATGCAATAACGGCTGAGCTGTACAGTGAGGCCGCGCTGGCCGGCGGCTGGCAGGTCGTTCCGCTCGACGACGTAACCCAGGCCTTGCAGAATTTACCACCCTCGACTCCCGCTGATCTCGAGACCAACGCGTTCGCGCTTGGACGTCTGGTTGCTGCCGACGGGGTTCTGTTCGGTACCGTCGAACGGTACGAGGAACGGGTCGGCATCGACGACTCGGATGCTAAACCGGCAGCGGTGACCTTCTCCCTCAAGTTCCTCGACATGGCGACCAAACAGGTCGTGTGGACTTCAAATTATTCAAAAACGCAGAAGGGTTTCGCGCAGAGCCTCACCAACCTGGTGAATTTCGTGCAGAAAGAAGGTCGCTGGATCCACGCGCAGGAAGTTGCGGAGGTAGGGGTGGAGCAGTCGGTCGCAGATCTGCATCGGCATTTGACCTTCGTGGCGGATTCGAAACATTTCGAGACCGGAACCTACGGACAGCTCAAGTCCGGCCAGCAGCGCTACAACCAGGGCATGGGCAAAGCCGGCCTCTACTGAACAGGCGCGCGGAGCGTCTCGGCGGCGGACCCTGCAAAACGGTGATTCGCCAAAGGCGTAGTGAAAGTTTGACGGCCCCGTACTCCACCAACTCGGGGCGGACTCTGCGACGGCCACGTCCCGCCCTTCGATTCACTGATTCGCGCCGCCATTGCTCGGCTGTGCTAGATCGGATTTCTCACCGACCTGATTTTCACGACGCCGGGATGCGGACCGGGTTTATCGCGGCTCACCAGGGTGAGTGCGCCTTCATTCTTAGCGCCTGCGCGACGGCAGGGTGCACTACGTGTCCGCCGTATGTGTTCAGGCCCCACCCGATTGCCCGATTCGCCCGGCAAGCCTCCAACAGGCCCTGATCGGCGACCTCCAGCGCGTATGACAGAGTTGCGTTGGTGAGAGCGGAGGTGGAGGTGTGCGGCACCATCGCCGGCATGTTGGTCACGCAGTAATGAACTACTCGGCTACGCACGAAGGTCGGCCTTCCGTGGGTGGTTGGCCGCGAGGTTTCCGAGACGCCGCCCTGATCGATGGACAGGTCGACGATCGCTGCTCCAGGTTTCATTCTTGCGACCAACGCCGCCGACAGCAGCCGGGGCGTACGCGCGCCGGCGACCAGCACCGCGCCGATCACCAGATCGGCCTGGCGTACTTCCTCCTCGAGGGTCGCGCGGTTCGACATCACCGTGGTTGCATGTCCTCCCAGCAGGTCGCTCAAATACCGTAGCCGCGACGGATTGACATCCAGAATGGTCACCTCAGCGCCGATGCCAGCCGCCACCCGGCAGGCATTGAGCCCTGCGATGCCGCCTCCCACCACCACCACCTTTCCGGGACGCACGCCGGGTGCTCCGCTCAGCAAAACGCCGCGGCCTCCGCTGCGCGACTGCAGACACCAGGAGCCCGCCTGGATGGCGAGCCGTCCGGCGACTTCGCTCATGGGTGCGAGCAGTGGAAGGCTGCCGTCTTCGAGCTGGATGGTCTCGTATCCGAGCGCGCTTACGTGCCGTCTCAGCAGTTCATGCGCAAGTCGCTTGTCGGGCGCCAGGTGAAGGTAGGTGAAGAGAATTTTCCCGGGTTGCAGGTAGCGAAACTCTGTGCGCTGCGGTTCCTTGACCTTCAGGACCATATCCGCGCGCCCCCAGACCTCGCCCGGCGCGCGCACAATGAGAGCACCCGCCTCGCGATACTCGCGATCGGTAAACCCGCTTGCCACCCCGGCACCGCTTTGGACGATCACTCGGTGGCCATGAGTGCGGAACGCGGCAGTGCCGGCCGGGGTCAGCGATACGCGTCGTTCGTCGGCCTTGATTTCAGTGGGAACTGCGATAAGCATCCGCATTTCTCCGCAGGTTGATGATGACCATGCGACCCGGCGCGAATTATCTGGATGGTTACGGCGCTACAACGATCGCCGGAAGGGGAAAGAATCAACGGCTGTTCGTCGAGGGTTATCATCGCGTGTCAGTCAAGAGAATTCCACATCGACGGGTATCCTTTGTCGCACCATTTGGAACTTGACAAGACGATTGGCTCCGCGCTTGATGAGCATGATCCCGATCGCATACCGCACGGCGGATTGCGACCGAGATTCGCGGAGGAGTCATGGAGATCCCACAGGGGCTCAAGTATTCGAAGGAGCACGAATGGGTGGCGGCGGAGGATTCAGTCGCAACCGTTGGCATTACCGATCACGCGCAGGGCCAGCTTGGCGAGATCGTTTATATCGAACTTCCAGCAGTCGGCGAGAAGGTCAGCAAGGATGATCCGTTTGGGGTGATCGAGTCGGTCAAGGCGGTGTCCGACATCTACGCGCCGGTGAGCGGCACCGTGGTCGAAGTGAACGAAGACCTGCCCGAGTCTCCAGAGGTGGTGAACGAAGATCCCTACGGCGATGGCTGGCTGATTAAGGTGAAAATGAATGATGCCAGCGATCTCGAGGACCTGATGGATAGCGACGAGTACGCCGAAATGGTCACCCGCGAACAGGAATGATCGGGAGCCCTCGGTACTCTAGTGCGCGCCGCGAGAACCCTGGCAAAGCAGTTCCCGAGTTTTGGCCCGGACGAGTGATCAGATCGAGGGCGGTCGCGGTGCGACCCGCTAAGAGCGAGGGGCCGGCGCATTCTGGGCTGCAACCGCCTTGGCCACTTCGATTCTCAGGTTCGTGATTTTCGGCGGCGGATCGATGAAGACGAGCAGGAACGGCGCGGTCTTGGAAGGATCGACCGCAAAGTTTTTCTGCGGGTCGAGCCGCTGCAGGAATTCTATTTCACGCGGCGTCATTTCCCCCACCATCGCGGCCGTCAGTCCGTTGCCGCAGAACGCGGCGTTGCTGGCCAGCTGCTTTCCGCCAGCGTCGAGCAGATCGACCGCCAGCAGCACAGCATGGAGAGGAGTACTACCGACATTTTCCGCCGTTCCGGTTATCAGCAGTGCGGTCTGTCCGCCCTTGATTTGCTGGTAGTCTGCGTGCACGTCGTGCAGCGCAACCAGCATCGCCGGCACCATCGGACGCTCAAAATTGGCCCCGACCTGCGGAATCTGGCTCAGAATTCGCGCGACCGGCGCCGGTTCGATGTGAATGGCCAGACTCACTACGCCAAACAGCACCGCGATGACCATGAACAGTCCGAGGAACCATCCCGAGGAATGCGGGGGCCGGTGGGTGGCGAGGTTCGCGACTTCGTCAGAGAGGAAGTCTTTGTGACGCGCTCGGCGCGGTGGGGGTTCTTCCAGCCCCAGGTCCGGAATCGTGAATTCGCGCCCGCGACGTTCCGCCGGACGCGGAGCTTCCCGGCGCGGCGGCGCCGTGAAGACGGGCTTCTGGGCAGGGGGCTCGAACGGGTTGGGACCAGCCGGCATTTCCCGGGGCGCCTGGTCGCCTGCGGCCTCAGGATCTTCGGGACCTTCGCCCACCTCCCAGCGCTCCTCGGAATGATGATGCTCCACGCCGGAGTCCTCCGACGTGGTGTGCTTGCCGGGGTCAGGTTCGTTCGCGAAGTCGAAGGTCAGGTTTTCTCCCGACTCGAGTTCCCCCGATCGCTCGCGGGAGAAAGTTCGGTCAAGGCGACTCAACTCGGAAGCCTCGGTGCTCGGAGCCGCCGAAGGTGGCTCCTCGGTTTGCGGACCGGGCGCCCCTCCCGCAGCGGGTTTCGATTGGCCCGATGGCGGAGGCGACGGTTGCTCGCCTCCAGGAGGGGGCGGAGCTTGGGGCTTCTCGGGGACACGGGGTGCGGCGGGTTTTCGTGGGCGTGCGGGGAGCGGCTCGGCTTTGAAGACGTGACCGCAGCGCGAACACTTGAAGGTCGGCGTCTCTTCCGGGAGAACCCGCTCATCGATTCGGTAGCGGGTGTTGCAACTGGTACACTGAATTTCGATCATTTCCCCACCTCGCAACCCCGGCAAAAAAATAGCACAGGAAAAAGCCGGCCGCACGATGCCTTGGCGCGGCCGGCGAACGCGCGATCGGGATGCGAATAGCTCTGCTGGCGCGCCGCTTTGACCCCGAGGGCGGAGGAACCGAACGCGACTTGATTCTCACGGCCGAGTGTCTGCGCCGGGGGGGCCATCAGGTCGCCGTCTATGCCGACCAGATTCGCGGCGGAACCACAGCCCAAACCGTTCATCGTGTCGGTACCGTCCGGCTACCGCGCACGCTGGCATTCATACGGTTCGCGGTCGCCGCTGCACCCCTGGCAAGACGCCAGGGGGCTGATCTGGTTATGAGTTTCGCGCGGGTCACCGGCGCCGACGTTTTGCGATCGGGAGGGAGCGCGCATGTCAGCTATCTGCGAGCGGTCGCGCGATGGCGCGGGGGAGCCAGCGCGCTGCGCATGCGGCTGGTGCCGTATCACCGAGCTCAGATCATAGTCGAGCGCCTCGGCTTCACCTCGCCCAAGCTAAGAGCGGCGCTGGCGGTTTCGGAGTTGGTGCGACGCGATCTGGTCGAGCAATTCAAGCTTCCCGCAGCGAAGGTGACCACCATTTACAATGGTGTGGATACGCGGCTGTTCCACCCGGAGCCGGATTCTGCGGCGCGAAATCGGATTCGTGCGGAGTCCGGCATCCCGGCGGATGCAGCGCTGGTGCTGTTCGTGGGCAATGGGTTTGCGCGCAAAGGGCTCGCATTTCTGATCGACGCGGTGGCAAAAATTAAAAGCGAGCCCTATTTGCTGGTCGTAGGGAATGATGGTGCTGCACCATCATTCCAGCGCCGCACCCAACGCCGGGGAATCGCAGGTCGGGTAATCTTTGCCGGCGCGCAGCCGGCAGTCGCGGAATTCTTTAATGCCGGCGACGTGCTGGCGCTGCCGTCGCTGTTCGAGCCCTTTGGCAACGTGGCATTGGAGGCGATGGCCTGCGGCCGGGCAGCACTGCTCAGTGCGCAGTGCGGTGTCGCCGAACTGCTGCCCGACGAGTTGCGCGACTATGTGGTCGGCAATCCCGCCGAGCCTGCTGAGATCGCACCCAAGCTTGAACGCCTGCTCCGCAACGCCAACGACCTACGGCCGATCGCGCGCGCTGCCGCGTGCCGGTTTACCTGGGAAAAGCACGAACTCGAGTTGAATCGCTTCATTGATTCGGTGAGTTAACCATACCAATCCTGCGCCGGCGCAGATTCACACCGTCTTCAACAAATGACAGGCGGCGCAATACCAGACACTTGCGGATTATTTGGGTTGGAGACCGAGGCCGTCGAACATGCCGTGGGCCACTGCAAGGCGGCGCTCTTCCCGGGCGATTCGTGGCAGACTCGCGTGCAACGAACGTGCGATGCTGAGCCGCGTCCAGGCGATCGCATTTTTCGTGATCACTTCGAGCGCCGAGTGCGTTTCATGAAGCATCCGGCAGCGGCCTCGCTCGCGCGAAATTCTTATGAAGCGGTCGCGATCGGCACGCCGTGGATCGACTTCGTGGTAGACCACTGCATCGGGTGCATAGCCGATACGTAGTCCCTTGCGGCGCAAGCGCTGAGACATTTCGGTTTCCTCCTCGTGTCCAGCTGCGCCCGGGCCCAGACGTTCATCGAAAAGGCCAACCGCATCCAGAGCCGAGCGTCGGAAGGCCATGTTGGCGCCAAGGACGCCAGGCACTTCGACGACCTGGTCGCCACGATCGAAGATCGGCAGATCCAGATAGATCCAGTTGGCGCCGACCTTTGCCTTCGGATCTTCCGCGGGCAGGATCCGTCCGGCCATCGCGGCGAACTCGGGATTCTCACTGAAAAATCGCTCGACCGCGTCGAGATAGCGCGCTTCAACGGTAAGGTCGTCATCGAGCAGGGCTACCACCTCGCCGTGCGACTCTCCGATAGCTCGATTTTGACTTCGGCATTTTCCGCCGCGCGGCTCGTGAAGATGTTTCAGCGGCGGGGCGTCCGCGGGGACTTTAACCGGCTGCGGGGTTCCGTTCTCCGCGATCATCAGCTCGTCGGCGTTGCGCAGCTGGCCGCCCAGACTGGCCAACAACCGCCCGAGCTGGTCGGGGCGCTTGTAGGTCGCAATGATAATCGTGAGAGTCACGCGAATTTGCGCAGCGCGCGAGGCGCGGTGCCGGAGTTTTTTACAAATCGCATCAGGATATTTTCGTCCATCAGCAAGCTCGAACTCGTCATGAAGCGAAACAAGTCGCGGTTAAGCCGTTTCTGCTCGGGATCCCGGTCGCCGCTTCCATAAAGCAACCACGAACGGACGACAATAAAGGGAAAGAGTAGGGGAAGGAACACGTAGGCGCGGAGTTTTCGGCGGCTTTTTCCCAGCGCAACCAGGTTGAGTCCATAGCCGCGTGCCATCCAGTGGAAATCATTGAGGCCCATCACATGCCAGTTACGACCGTCTTCGACCCGATAACGATGAGGCAGCGGAGCTCGTCGTCCCCGGTAGAAGCCGGTCAGCAAGTAGTGAATGCGCGAGACCACATTGAGTCGGTTGGGGGTCGTAACGATCGCGGTGCCGCCGGGCTTGAGCACGCGCGCGATTTCGCGCAGCGAATGCGGAATGTCGGGGAGATGCTCGATGACCTCGAGCAGCAGCACTAGGTCGAAGCTCTCGCTGCGAAAGGGCAGGTCGCTGACCAGGTCGGCGGCAACCCAACCAGGCCGCGAAACCTTGCGCTCGGTCGGGATCACGCGCCACCCGCGCTGCCTCAACATTCGCGTGGAAAGCCCATCGCCGGCGCTCAGATCGAGCGCGAGCGAGTCGGCGCGCGAAGCAGGAACCAAATCGATGGCCCCGCTGACTCTTTCGCTCATCGCAACCCGAAATTGTGCGGGACGGCGCGACTCATCACAAGTCGGGGTCCCGGGGGTCCCGGCGAGGGTCGCGGCTTGAATCAGCGACTGATGCCGGATAAATCCTAGAGACTCCCACGCCCGCGAGAGTGGCGGAATGGCAGACGCGCAAGGCTCAGGACCTTGTGAAGGCAACTTCGTGGGGGTTCAAGTCCCCCCTCTCGCACCACAACCGCCAACTGCTCCGCCATAACGGCCTGGTCGCAGCGTGACAAGAATGCCGGGTCCACCCTGGGATGTGCATATCAAACCAGCATCCGGCGGTAGCAACTTGACGGCAGTGCACTCATCATCGGCCATGCGCGGCGGAGGGCCAGGTTGACCCGTGATCAAACTCTGGAGCGGCTGTCGTGCCAATCAACCGAGCCGCTGGCCCCCTCCCGCAGCGGGAAGGGAACCAGCGTACAAGGGGCTCTGGGCTTAAGAGGATTCAAGCTAAAAATATCCCGCGCAGCGGTGCGGCGAAATTCGACTTGACGACTCAGTACGGTCCGGGCGCGCCGGAAGAAGTCGCATTGCCCGACTTTTCCGGACCATGGCAATTGGCGACGTCGCCGACGCTGGCACCCAGGGCGGAAGCGATCTCAGAGTCTGAGCGCCCGGCCTGCTGCTGAAGTTTCACGACGTTGCAATCGACGTGATTGGAACTCATCGAGCTGCAGCCGGCCACTGCTCCCACTCCCGCCATCACGAGAGTCCCCAAGACCGCCGCGATACCCAGTCTTTGGCTCAATCCTCGCATGAAGCTTCCCCTCCGAAAGGTCTGCGGCCTGCCCCAGAAAATCAGGCTTTGCGGCACCATATTACCAAGCAGGGCAACTTTACAAGCCGCATTCTGTTGCACAACCACCGAGATGAATTCGCCGCTTACGGCGGCTGCTTGAGGGAGATTCACACCGCCAATATGATTTCGGAGAGTGCGCGGCACGCCCTTTTTTATGATTTGCGAGTGACCAGGGACCGAGCGCGCTAATGGAGCTAGGGAAGACATACGACCCCAAGGCCGCCGAGGAGCGATGGTTTCAGACCTGGATTGACCTCGGCTACTTCAAGGCGGACCCGCGACGCGAGGGACCGGTATTTTCTATGGTCATTCCGCCGCCCAACGTCACGGGGCAGCTTCATCTGGGTCACGCGCTGAACGCGACCCTTCACGATGTCATCGTGCGCATGCGCCGGATGCAGGGCTACAACACGCTATGGTTGCCCGGGACCGACCACGCGGGCATCGCGACCCAGAACGCAGTCGAAAAAGATCTTGCCAAAGACGGCAGAAATCGCCATCAACTTGGCCGCGACAAATTTCTCGATCGCGTGTGGCAGTGGCGAGAGGAGAAAGGCGGGCGAATTCTCCAGCAGCTCCGCCGCCTGGGCGCCTCCTGTGACTGGAGTCGCGAGCGCTTCACCCTCGATGCGGGTCTCTCGCGGGCGGTGAGCAAGGTCTTCGTCGAGCTGTTCGAACGCGGTCTGATCTATCGCGACCGCAAGCTTATCAATTGGTGCCCGCGCTGCGAGAGTGCGCTGTCTGATCTGGAGGTCGACCACAAGGAAGTTCAATCGAGCTTGTGGTTCATCCACTATCCGTCTGCCGATGGCAGCGGGTCGGTTACGGTTGCGACCACGCGTCCGGAGACGATGCTGGGCGATACCGCGGTCGCGGTTAGCCCTCGCGACGAGCGCTACCAATCGATGGTCGGCAAGACGCTGCGCCTGCCGCTGATGGGACGCGAAATCAAAGTCATCGCGGACGCGGCGGTCGATCCCAAATTCGGCACCGGGGCGGTCAAGGTCACGCCGGGACACGACCTCAATGATTTCGAAATCGGCCGGCGTCATGGCCTCGAGCAGGTTTCGGTCATGGACACGCAGGGACGGATGAATGAGAACGCCGGTGTATACAGCGGTCTCCAGCGAGACGCGGCGCGCGCGCAGATCGTCGCAGACCTGCTCGCGCAGGGGTTGCTCGAAAAGACCGAGCTACACCACAGCAGCGTCGGCGTCTGCTCCCGCTGCGATACGGTCGTGGAACCACTGTTGTCCGAGCAGTGGTTCGTGCGCGTGAGCGAGATGGCTCAACGGGCCACGGCGGCGGTCCGCGACGGGCGCACTACCTTCTACCCTGAGCGATACAAGAAGGACTTCTTTGAGTGGATGGAAAACATTCACGACTGGTGCATCTCGCGCCAGCTGTGGTGGGGGCATCGGATCCCCGCTTTCCGTTGCGACCGCTGTAACCATCTGACCGTTGCCGCGGAGCGCCCGCCCAAATGCGAAGAATGCGGGGGAACCGACCTGATCCAGGACGAAGATGTGCTCGACACCTGGTTCAGCTCGGGGTTGTGGCCTTTCTCGACTCTGGGGTGGCCCGATGAGACGCTCGAGCTGCGCAAGTACTACCCGACCAGTCTGCTGATAACCGGTTTCGACATCATTTTCTTCTGGGTCGCGCGGATGATGATGTTGGGTCTCGAATTCATGGACGACGTGCCGTTCCGCGACGTGTATATAACCACGCTGGTGCGGGATGAGTACGGCAAGAAGATGACCAAGTCCAAGGGCAACGTGGTCGACCCCCTGGACTTGATGAACCAGTATGGCACCGACGCGGTGCGCCTGACCCTAGCGCAACTCGCCACTCAAAAAGGCGACGTGACTCTATCTCACGAGCGTTTCGCGGCGGCGCGCGCCTTCGCCAACAAGGTCTGGAACGCCGCGCGTTTCGCGATGTTGAACCTCGATGGAGCGCCACGGCCGCTACCATCGCCCGGCCGTGCGCAGCTTGGCTTGGCGGAACGCTGGATTCTTGGGCGTCTCGATGCGACCGTCCGCGAAGTTACGCGTGCCGTCGACGCATACGAGTTCAACCTTGCGGCGATGGCGGTCTACACCTTTATCTGGCACGAGTTCTGTGACTGGTACATCGAGCTGTCAAAAGAACCCCTCAAAGCGGGTGGCGAGCGGCAGGCGCACGCCCGCTGGGTGCTGGTGACCTGCTTCGATCGGATGCTCCGGGTGCTGCATCCGTTCATGCCATTCATCAGCGAAGAGATCTGGCAGGTGCTGCGACCTTACCTGTCGGAACAAAACCTCAGCCAGCATCTCGCGGTCGCGAAGTTTCCGGCTGGGTCCTCGCAGTCATGGATGAGTGCCAGCGAGACCGCGGCGATGGACCATTGCATCGCCGCGACCGAGGCCATCAATTCGCTGCGCTCGCTGCTCGGCTATCATCCGGGGCAGCGCGTGCGCGCAGTAATCCGCGCTGCGGCCAGCGTCGACTTAAGCTCGGAATTTGCGATCTGGAAGCCCTATGCGCTCACGATGGCGAAGGCCGAGAGCGTGGTGTTGGTTGCGTCGAATGAGACCCTGCCTGGGGGCGCGGTGACGGCCGTACTACCATGGGGCGAAATTGCGCTGCTGGCTCCCGACGGGTTCGATTTTGCGAAGGCGCTCGCGGTTGCGAGGAAGAAGCTTGACGAAGTCACCGAGCATCACCGCCAACATCTGGCCCGGCTGAACAATCCCGAGTTCCAGGCGAAGGCCGCGCCAGAAATGCAAGACCAGATTCGCGAGCGGGCTGCGGAACTGGAAAGCCAATCTCGCCTACTGAGCGAACAGGTGCGACAATTCGAAAGAGCCTCCGAATAAACCTTGGCCCCTCGCGCGCCGCGCGTTGATCGTGGCCACCGCTCAACGGTTTAACGGGCTGCATCGATCAGACCGGTATCTGATGGAACTTGTAAGCTTCACCGAGCTCGATAGCGCAATCGAACGCGCCCTGGCCGAGGACGTTGGCCACGGAGATCTGACCACCCAGGCGACGGTTCCCCGCGGGAAACGCGGACGGGCACAAATAATTGTCAAGGAGCCCGAGATGATTTTCGCCGGCGGCTTCATCTTCGCGCGCGTATTCGCGATGACCGGGTCGCAACCCGAGGTGATAAAGCTCGCCGAGGAAGGGGCGCGAGTTAAATCCCGCATGGTTGTTGCCGAGTACACGGGCGAGCTGGCCGGTTTACTGACCGGCGAGCGCGTCGCGCTGAATTTTGTTCAACTGCTTTCCGGAGTAGCAACCCTGACCAATAAGTTCGTCGAGGCGGTGACCGGTACCGCCGCGCGAATCATCGATACTCGCAAGACTCATCCGGGGCTGCGCGCGCTGGAGAAATACGCGGTACGGGCCGGCGGCGGACATAATCACCGCTTCGGACTCGACAGCGGGATTTTGATCAAGGACAACCACATTGCAGCCGCGGGTTCGCTCACGCGGGCGATCGACAGCGCGCGCAGATTTGCTCCGCACACCCTCCTGGTTGAGGTCGAGTGCGAGACGCTCGAGCAGGTCGAGGAGGCGCGCAGCGCAAGCGCCGATGCGATCCTCCTGGACAACATGACGGTCGATGAAATCCGCCGCGCCCGGAGTATGGCGGGGCCGGGAATCAGGCTGGAGGTCTCCGGCAATGTAACCCTCGAGACTGTCAGGTCAATCGCCGAGGCCGGGGTTGATCTGATCTCGGTGGGAGCGCTGACGCATTCAGCGCGTGCCATGGATCTCAGCATGAGAATCGAAGACGCGTGAGTGCGTACGGCTTTTTCCCGGGGATTCCTATGAGCTCCGCCAACCCATATCAGTCGCTCGAAAACGGAGAGCCGGGTCGAATTGGATGTCGGATCCGCTACTTCGAGGAACTCGATTCCACTCAGCAAACTGCGCGTGCGCTCGCGGCCGATGGCGCCGCGCAGGGCACGGTTGTCATTGCAGAGCGGCAGACGGCAGGACGGGGCAGGCTGGGCCGGTCATGGCATTCGCCTGCGGGTGTGAATCTCTACGCTACGACCATCCTGCGCCCTCCGATGGCGCTCGCCGAGGTTCCTCGGCTTGGCCTCATGGCAGGAGTCGCGGCCGCGCAGGCGCTGGAGCGCGAGGCTCACGGGCTCGTGTCGCTCAAATGGCCCAACGATGTGTGGCTCAAGGGACGCAAATGCGGTGGCATCATCGCGGAGGCGCTCACGAACTCCGGCCAGGAACTGGACTGTGTGTTGCTGGGAATCGGGATCAACGTGAATCTCGCCGAAAGCGACATTCCTCCGGAGCTGCGCGACAAGGCAATCTCGCTTCGTATCGCGGTGGGCCATCCGTGTGACCGAATCGCGATTGCGAATTCGCTTTTCACCCTGCTCGACTATCGCTATATGGAAATCGTGACGCGCGGCTTCGCTGCCCTCCGCCCCCAGTGGGAGCGCTTTTCGGCCTTGACCGGGAAGCGGGTGACGGTGATCGATGGCCCTCGGCGCGAGTCCGGCGTGGTGCGCGGAATCGACGCGGAGGGCGCACTGCTCCTCGATGTGGGAAACGTCGTGCGCAGAATTTTAGCTGGTGACGTTAGTCTCGAGGGCGCGTACGACTGATTCGCCAGATGAACGATGTGAGACGAGTGGGAGGTCCGTAAGCTCGTCGGGCGCGACGGTTGCGGACGCGAATTTCTTTTTGAGAGAGGTAGCCCCTTATGGCTGTTGAGGAAATCGGACGCCTGCGAACCATCGCGCTGGTCGGCCAGGGCGGCGCCGGAAAAAGCCAGCTGGCCGAGGCGATGCTGTTCACGGCGGGAGCAACCACCCGCCTGGGACGTCCTGACGATGGCAGCGCGGTTATGGATTTCGAGCCCGAGGAACTGCAGCGAAAAGTAACCATCAGTTCCTCCTTTCATCACCTCAATTGGAAGCGCACCGAGGTAATCCTCGCCAATACGCCGGGATACAGCGCTTTCCTTCCCGAGACGTTCAATACCCTAAAGGCGGTAGATGCGGCGGTTTTGCTGGTGTCGCCAGGCGCCGACATGAAGGTGGAGTCCGAAAAGATTTGGACCACGCTGAGCGAAGCGGGGATACCGCGGCTCGCGTTTGTCTCGCGGCTCGATCGCGAGCGCACCAGCTTTGCCGCGGCCCTGAAGGATTTGGAGACGCACCTGGAAGCCAAGCCCGTCGTGCTCACGTTGCCAATCGGCGAAGAGGCCCAACTAGGTGGCATCGTCGACGTGCTCGCGATGAAAGCCCTGGTATACACGGACAATAGCGGCAAGTCGCGCGAGGAGGAGATTCCCCCGAACCTCAGGGA
>JBKPEA010000083.1:0-19895 GCA_046728175.1 Thermodesulfobacteriota bacterium
ATCAAGCGCCGTGCGAACGGACGCGCCGGGTGCGCGAATAGACACCCGGCCACCGGCTCAGAGCCGTATTCAAGAGTCGCGACCTGAATATTGATCCGATGCGCTGCGCGCAGCAGCTCAACCCATGGGCGGCGATGGTAAAGCGTCGCGTCCGGAATTTGCTCGGCGAACTCGATCCATCGCTCGCCATTTTCGGCGAAGGGCGCGAAGCGCAACTCTCCGCCATCAGGCGTTCTGAGCGTATGAAGCCTCGGTGTCTCGCCCATCTTCAGGGATGCTCCTCGGACAACTCGACACGGGCGGTTCGGTTTGAGCTGAATGCTCTGCCCGCCATGGTGCGGAAGACCTCCGCTTCGCGCCAGGTAAACACCAGTAGTGCGGGAACGAGGGCGAACGCGGCGACCGTTGCCCCGTGCAGGTCAAGTGCGATCGCCAGGCTCTTGCCACCCACGGTCGCCAGTGCGCACAGTACCGTTACGACCAGAGCGGGCAGAGCTTCTTCCGCCAACGTAATGATGCTCAGATCGATCAGCATGCAGGCCAGCCACACTCCTCCTATAGTCACAACACTTTCGACCAGACTCATTCCAATACTCACCGCATCCAGACCAATCACCGAAGTGGGTATTACTACCGCGACAATGAGCATTGTACGTACGCCATTCTGATATGTATCGAATGAGGGATGATCTTTAGTGAAATAGATCGAACCAATGCCGCAGCGCAGACCAAGCAGAATTAATCCCGGCGCCAACAACCTCATCGGTCGTGCCGCGGGAAGCCATTGTGAACCGTAAATTGCGCCAATCAACTCAGGCGCCACAATCACCGCGCAGGTGACCAGAGGAATGATGATCCTGGCCAGGTACCGGAAGAATGCCCGATAGGCGCGCGCCAGACGCTCGTTGTCGTCCTGGAGCCGACAGAAGGCCGGGAGGGTCACGCGGCCGGCGACCCGATACAAGCGGTCGGGTATGAAGCGCAGCAGGTCCCACGCCATAGAATAGAATCCCAGGGCATTGCTTCCCAGCAGCCGTCCCACCAACAGGAAGTCGGCATTCGAGGACAGTGTGGAGATGAGCTTGGCCCCCGTGGCGCTCGAGGAAAAGCGTGCCAAGTCGCGGCCCGCCCAGACCCGCGGGGCTTCGCGCGGCAGGTACGGGTCAGCGATCAATACCACGACGGCGTGAAGCGCAAAGCGCGCTCCCAGCCCGGCCGCAAGGCTCGCATGGGGAAATCCACTCCAGAGGGCCGCCAGCGCGACAATCAGAAAGCCCGCTTCTCCGACAACGTCGGCTGCTGCGAGAGCCCCGAAGCGAAGCGCGCGCCGCAAGCGTGCATTCGCGGTTACCGCGACTCCTTCGAGCAGAATCGGAATGCACAGCAGTTGGATGCCTACGACAAGACGCGGCATGTGCATGAGGCCCGCAAGCAGAGGCGCCGTCAGGTACATTGTCGCGGTGGATATCGTCGCCAGAATGATGCTCACGCACCACGCCGTGGATTCATGAGCGGCGGTGAGGACCTTCTTCTGAATTAGCGCGTCGGGAATGCCTGATTCGATGGTCAGCATTGCGAATGCGGAAACGACCACCATTATTCGAAACAAGCCAAAATCGTCCGGCCGCAGCGCTCTCGCCAACACAATCAACCCGCCAAACCTCAGCACCTGCACCGCGACTTCTCCAATCACGTTGTCGCGCACGCTCTGGGCGAAGGCAGTCCAGAGATTTTGCAATCCCAATTCGCTCGAGGGCGACGAAGGAGGCGATGAACTGGAGCGTCGCGTCACACCCCTCCCCCTCTGAGAAGCACCGGCAGGGTCCGCGCTAGGATCCTCAGATCTGAAGTAAATGACCAGTTCTCCATGTATTGAACATCGAGGCGGACCATTTCATCGAAGGACAGATGATTACGCCCGCTGATCTGCCACAAGCCGGTTATTCCGGGGGTGACCTCGAGCCGGCGATGGTGCCATGACTCGTAAAGCTCGGTTTCATAAGGAAGCGCGGGTCGGGGTCCGATGAGACTCATGTCGCCACGAACGACGTTGATAATCTGGGGTAGTTCGTCCAGGCTAAAGCGCCGCAGAATCCGGCCCAAAGGGGTAATCCGGTTGTCGTCGGTCAGCTTGTAGACGTTCGACCCATTGTGTTCGGTTGCGACGACGCCCCTGGTCCGAATCCACTTTCGGACATACTGCCGATGTTGAGCGTCGCCCGAGGCGACCCGCATGGTGCGGAACTTGAGCATCTCGAAAGGTTTTCCGCGAATTCCCACGCGGATCTGACGAAACAGAATCGGGGCGCCATCGAAAAACCACACGGCCAACGCGGTCATAGCAAGAATCGGCGAAAGGCAGATCAACAGAAGCGACGAAGTCGCAAAGTCGAAACTTCGCTTGATGGCAAAGTTTAGACCGTCCAGGTTTGATCCGCACGTGCCAATTAACGGTACGACTCCCAGAATTTCGACTTTCACCGCTCCACCGGGAGAACGCAGAAGCCAGGGAACCATCCGCCATCGCACATGGGCTTCCTCGCACAGCCGAACCACGCGTTCCTGGACCTGGAGCGGTGCGTGGGGCAGCGCGATCGCGGCTTCCAGACCGGGGTGTCGCTTGGCCAGGACGGGCAGGCTGTCGATTTCACCCAGGACCGGCAGATCAGAAAACTGACGTGCCTCGGTATTGTCGTCTACGAATCCCAGCAGCTCGTACTGGGTGAGCTGCTCGCGAATCTGGTCGCACAAGTAGTGAGCCACTGAGTTGAATCCCACCACCACGAGCGGGATCGCGATGTTGGGATTTGAATAGAAATTGCGGATGCACGCGCGAGTCAGTGCGCGTCCCGCGGCGACCAGGGGAATACTAAGTGCGAACGCGGTCACGGTCGTGATGCGCGAAACCTGGACGTGGACCAGGAAGTCGGCGCCCAGGGTCAGAAGGAATGCAATCGAACAGGCCTTGACGATACCCAGAAATTCCTTAACGCCGCCGCCGCGCATGTCGTAGAGATTGCAGGCACGAAAGACCAGTATCCACACGAGGGCGATCGCAGTGACCGCGACCGACACCAGCTCCGGGCCTGCTATCCGCAAACGTGCCGCCATGGCCCGGGATGGATCATGAAGCGACAGGGCCGTCGCGAAGGCCATGAGCAGGGCCAAGGCGTCGGAGACGACAAACAACATCTTCTGTTTTCGGAACTCGCCGGCGAACATACCTTAGCTTCCATTGGCAAGCGGGGGGGCCACGGAGTCGCTATGGCGATGCCCGCCGGCGAGTAAAGCGGAGTTCTTTTTATCTAGGGCCTCATGCACGGCCCGGGTCACGGACACGAGGTCTGCACTTCGCAGATGGGGATGCATCGGCAGCGAGACGATGGTGTCGGCGAATCGCTCGCTGATCGGAAAATCTCCCGGCTTGTATCCGAGTGAAGCACACGCGGGTTGCAGGTGAACCGGGACCGGATAATGGATCCCGCACTCGATCTCGCGGCTCAGCAGCTCCTGTCGGATAAGGTCGCGCGCTTCGCTGCGAACCACAAAGAGGTGATAGCAGGACTGCGCGCCTTCCGGTTCGGCGACGAAACTGACGCCGCTGTTACGCAGCAGTTCGCGATATTCGCCCGCGATCTTCCGGCGCCGAGCGTTCCAGTCCGCCAACCGACCGAGTTTCGCGCGCAAGACGACCGCTTGCAGCGCATCGAGGCGCGCGTTGTACCCGATGCGATCGTGTGCGTAGTGCGAAATCCTGCCATGGTCGCGCAACGCGACAACCCGATCGGCGAGCTCGTCGTCATCGGTGACCACGGCGCCGGCTTCGCCCCAAGCTCCCAGGTTCTTGCCGGGGTAAAAGCTGAAACAGGCGCCGATGCCGAAACTCCCGGCGCTCCGCCAGCGCTCTCCGCTGAGCACCCGCGCCCCGTGCGCCTGGCAGGCATCCTCGACAAGATGCAGACGATGTTCCCGTGCCAGTGTGCCCAGGGCATCGACGGCGGCCGGCGAGCCATAGAGATGGACGGGGAGAATGGCTTTCGGTCCGTTGGGAGCGCGGAAATTCCCGCCCGCCAGGTAACGCTGTACCGCTTGCGGATCGATATTGCCGGTCTTTAGATCGATGTCGACGAAGACTGGCGTCGCACCGGTCTGTAAAATCGCCGCGGTGGTCGCGATGAACGTCATCGGCGTGGTAATGACCTCGTCACCAAAACCGACCCCGAGTGCCAGCAGTGTCAGACGCAGGGCATCGGTTCCGCTCCCCACCCCGATCGCGCGCTTCACGCCGAGGAACCTGGCGAATTCCTCTTCGAAAGACTCGACGTATTTACCTCCGACATACGCGGTTTTGCGATGAAGATCGGACAGATCGCGTTCGACCCGCTCGCGGATTTCCTCGTTCTGAGCAAACAAATCGACGAACTTGATTTTCATTGTAAATGCTTTGGCCTTGGGTTCCGGAATGAGTAGGTCTGGTATCTGAGTATTCGCGCCGGGCTTCCTGCAACTACGCAATTGGGCGGAACGTTCCGAGTAACCAAAGCGCCTGCACCGATCATTGCGCCTTCGCCGACTTCGACGCCGCACATGATTATCGCGCCGCTGCCGACTGACGCTCCGCGCCGAATCAGGGTTCGCTCGAGTAACCAGTCTTCCTCGGATTGGGGCGAGCCGTCTGCATTGGTCGCGCGAGGACGGCGATCGTTGATGAAAACCACGTTGTGGCCGATGAACACCTCATCTTCGATGGTCACTCCGGAGCAGATGAAGGTGTGGCTCGAGATTTTGCATCGCTTGCCAATCCGGGCATCGCGTTGAACTTCCACAAATGCGCCCACCCGGGTGTCGTCGCCGATCTCACACCCGTACAGATTTACGAAGTTCGACAGGCCTACTCGTTCGCCGAGCTGTACGTCTTCGGACACGCAGATGTTGAGTCGATCGCGGGATTCAGACATCAGCCTCTTCTCCGGTAGTCTGCACGGTAATCGGCCGTCCCTCGCTGCGCAGCGATTGATTGGCGGCCTCGAGCACGCTGACCACGCGTAAACCATTAAGCCCGTCGGTCAGCGGAACTGCCCGTTCGGCGACACAGCGGATGAAATCCTCGCATTCCAGCTTCAGAGGTTCCGCTTCTTGGATACGTGGGATTTGGATATCGCCGTATCGGTAGGAGAATTGGAACTGCCCGTATGTGTCGTAGTAGGGGAGAACGTTTACCCCCTTGTCATAGATACGGATCTTTTCCTGCGTGGAGGTGTCGTCATACACGAGCATCTGGCGGGAGCCGACGATGGTAGTGCGCCGAATCTTGTTTGGGTCGAGCCAGCTCACATGAATGAAAGCGACTACGCTATTGCCAAAGTCGAGGGTCAGGAGCGCGACATCCTCAGTGCGATCGCGATAGTGACTCTGTCCCTGGCAGCTCACCGCAAGCGGCGCGCGTCCCATCAACATGTTGATGATTGATATATCGTGAGTGGCAAGATCCCACGCCACGTTGACGTCGCGTTGGAAGAGTCCCAGGTTTGCGCGCGTGGAACTGATATAGAACACGTCACCCAGCGCGCCACCATCGAGGAGTTGCTTGATTTTCCGCACCGGCGCGCTGTACTCGAACGTGTGTCCGACCATTAGTATCGAACGGGTTTCTCGCGCGAGCTTGATCAACTCGAGTGCCTGGCAGCGGGACATCGCCAGAGGTTTCTCCACCAGCACCGACTTTCCTGCCCGGAGCGCCGCCCGCGCCATCGGGAAGTGCTGGCTGACTGGAGTCGCGACAATGACACCCTCGATGTCCGGGTTCGCCAACAACTCGTCAAAGTCCGAGAGCACAATTACCCCGGGGTATAGCTGGTGAATGTGCTCGCGGCGTTTCGAGTCGAGATCGCATACATAAACCTGCTCGGCACAGCGTAGGTCGTATAGGTTGCGGACATGGTTAGGTCCCCAGTATCCGAGCCCAACCACGCCGACTCCGCGCAGCCGAGCGCGACGCCCTGACTGCCCGTTGCGATTTGGAGAGACCGGCGTCGCAAGCGCTTCGCTGTTGGGTTCATTCATGCTCAAACAATCTCCATCCGGGTTTGGCGGATTGAGCCGCCCCGTTGAAAATCACTCCGGCCACACCGCGATTGGCGGCGCGAAGGGCGGCCGAGGTGGTGGAAAGTTCGGTGCGCTTTGTTAATCCGCGACGAACCACCAGAATGATCGGGTCGTTGACCCGGGCTAGCGGCAGCGTGCGAGCATCGAGGCGTACGACCCCGAGGTCCACGATGGTTGCTGGATATGCGCCGATCAGCGCCTCGAGCTCTTGCATGGCTTCGATTCGCTCAGCGTCGTCGCCATCGACGCAGCAGTTAGCAAGGTCCAGGCGCGGCCACGATGTCGCCTGGATCTGCAGTGCTCCGTTGAGGACCAGCGCCGAACTGGTCCGGCCCGGCCCCTCGAAGACGCGATGGAGAGTCGGACTGCGCAGGTTGGCGTCGACAATCAGCGTGCGCATGTTCAATCGCTGACTCAGATCGATCGCCAGTGCGGCTGCAATCGTGGAAGTTCCTTCACCGGCAGCGCAGCCGCTGACCAGCAGGCGCATCGAATTGTCTACCGCGGCTTGGGGGGCCACCCGCTCGCTCAGGTTGCGCAGCGCCGGTACTTGGGCAATGGTGCCGGGCATGTCGGGAAAGACCGGTCTTGGAACCAGCGCGCCCGAATCGGATAAGTGAGGGACAAGCGCATGCAGGTCTCGGGTAGGCGACGCGGCAGCGCCCGCAGCGCGCCGCACTGTCGCTTTGTCCGGTGCTCCAAGGCGAATCGCTTGATAGTACTTTCCCATGCCTATTGCTCCGAATCGTCGGACGAATCTGTTTGCGGCAGGTAGATCACATCGCCGGGAAAGATTCGGTCCGCGTTGGCCAGTTGCGGATTCGCCGCAATCAATTCGTCAAGTTTCTCGCTCGAACCGAGATAGCGCCGCGCGATATTTTCGACGGTATCGCCGAGCCTCACCCGGATCCGACGCAAGCGAGGTGGTGCTGGGTGCGAGACCTTAGCCGGCGCTTCTGAGGCGAGCACCGCGCCGGTCGACGCTGAGGCGGTACCGGTCACCAATCGCTTCGCTGTCTGCGATGCCGATCCCATTCTCGTCAGCGGATTGTCAGCGACGTGCCGTCCCACATTCGACACCGCCGCGCTCGCACCCTCATTCGCTCTGCGCTCACCATGGGAAAATGAGTTTGCCGACCACACGTAGCTGATCCCGAAAACCACCGCTCCCAGCGTGGCGAGCGACGCCGCCGACCACCACCGAGGTTTCAATTTTTCCTGCACTGACGGAGCTGGCTGCCCAGGCACGGTCGCAGTCCGGAACAAGTCTTCATATTCCGCCGCGGCCGCCTTGGCGTGTTGTCCGCGCACACGTTGGCTGTCGGAGGTGTACGCAAGCAACATCGCGTTGTGACACAGCACGTTGATACGCCGCGGGATGCCACCGGAGTGATCGGAGATAATCTTGAGGGCGGACGGGGAAAAAACCTCTCGGGCACTACCGTTCCGCGCGCGTAGCCGAAAGTCGATGTACTCCTGGATCTCGTTTGGGCGCAGTGCGTTGAGCATTGCGCGTGCGCCGATTCGTTCGTTCAACTGGCGGAGATTCGACGATTCAAGCCGCTGGAGGAACTCGGGCTGGCCAACGAATATGAACCGTAGCGAGTTGGGCCTGATCGGCGTGTAGTTTGAAAGCAGCCGCAATTCTTCCAGCACCCGGTCCGGCAAGACCTGAGATTCGTCGATAATGACCGTGACTCGTTCATTGCGAGAGTGCGACAGGAACTCGTCGAGTGCGTCAAGTCGGGCCAGGCGCTGCGGCGAGTTGAAGGCAATTCCCAATTGCCTTGCGATGATTTGCAAGATCTCGTCAAAGCTCAGCCGCGGATTGGCTATGTATGCGATTCGAACATGCTTCAGATGACGGGCGAGAACTGAACTGATCAGGGTGGTTTTCCCGGTCCCGGGTTCCCCGATTAGCAGGGTAAGTCCGCTGGCCTCATGCAGCAGACCCCACTCCAGAGCCGCCAATGCTTCGCGATGCGACTTGCTGGGGTACAACACCTCGGCAGAGGGCGTGAACTGAAAGGGCGGTCCGCTCAGGTTGAAATGCTTGTAGTACATTTCCGTTACCCCTCCTCTCGGATCACAGCAACGGTCGAGAGCCCGCTTATTTCGGTCACGGAACGCGGTGAATAGATCCGGTGGTCCTGCATCTCGTCCCAGTATGCGGCCGCGATCCCTGCACATAGTGCGACAAAGATCCCGCCGAGCAGATTCATCCATACGATTGGGAACTTCGGCTGGGCCGGGACCATGGGCTCCTGGGCAATGCTGATGTTCAGAATCTTGCTGGTATTCAGCCCGCGTGCCGCCCGTGCCTCCTCGGCCTTTCGCACGTAGGCCAGGTACGCCTGCTTGTCGGTATCGACCTTTCGCTCCAGGCGGTCGAGGTCGACGCCTGCATTGGCCATCTGGGTTAGCTGTTGGTTACCTTGGTCTATCTCCTGACTCAGGGTGGTTTGTTCCGCCCCCACCGACGAAGCCTGAGCTTTGGCCTGCGCGAGATCGGTTTCGATCGATACCCAGATTGGGTTCAGGTCGACGCTGGATTCCTGGACCTCGAGGTGCCCCTCGTGTTCGAGGATCCGCTGGGCTGCGTCGAGCTTCGCGTCGATTTCGCGAATGCGCAGGCTGTTGGGTTGATAACGGCTCAGTAACTCCGCGCGTTCAGCCTTCATTTGCATGACCTGCGGCTTCAGTTGCTGCAGTGCGAGGTTCTGGACCGAGCGGGTTTCTTTCCCTATATGGTCGGGCGTCTTTTTAAGAATTTCCTCGAGGAAGGCGGCTTGTCCCTGCGCCGAAGCCAGCTGTGCGCCATCCTGGTCCTTCTGCAGCTTCAACTGGGAGATTCGTTCGATCAGGGAGTGGGTCTGGTCGTCGATGTCGGTGATCCCGGTCTGGACCTGGTACTGGCGCAGACTATCTTCCGAAGCGCGAAGCCGATCTTCCAAGACCTTCGCCTGCTCGTTGAAGAACTGTTCGGCCTGGGGATCATGCGAGATGCGCGCATGGAATGAAAGGTAGTTATTGAGCAGTCTGCTCAGAAACTCCTGACTCCAGCGCGGGTCGTGCGACGTGAACGTGACCTCGATGATGTTGGACCGTTTGATCAGGTCGCTTTTCAGATGATTTGCCAGCTTGATGGCCCACAGGTCAGTAGCGCTGGGCTCGGGGAGCCCGTGCAACGCTCCATATCCCCTGGCGGGCAGCGACATGGGCGAGGTTAGAAGATTGAACAACGCCGCGGAGAACCCTTCCTTGGGAACTGAGTGCAGGTCGGCGATCGCCTGTTTTATCAGGAAAATGCTGGTGACCAGCTCGCGCTCGGAATTGAGGTCCTGTTCACTGACGGGATTGGCCACCACTTGCGGCCTTTCCGTAGCGTTGTCCTGGATATCCGGAGAAACCAGAAACTGCGCCCGACTGTCCTGGACCAGAATTTCGGCAGCCGATTGATAGACGGGCGGCCACAGGAACGTTCCAATTACAACCAGCCCCAGTACCAGTCCCGCGGCCTGCAGGAACACGACCCGGCGGCGCATAGTCAGATCAACCCAATAATCGAATTCAAGCATTGGCGTGAACCCCAAGTGCGTAGTGTCTGGCCTAAAACGGAATCGGAAAGAATGGTTGGACCGGAATGACGTTTTTCATGTATTGCTGCACAAACAGGTCGATATTTCCGATCGTGCTGCGCGGCACCACCAGCATGTCGCGTGGCATGAGCGCCACGTTTTCCTCGGAACCGTCCTTGTTGACGGCCGCATCGAGATCGAGTTTGGTGCCGTGAGGAGTTCCGCAGACGTCGCGCCGAATAAGCACGACACTCTTGTCGGTTGCATCATCGAGAAAGCCGCCGGCGTCGGAGATTGCCTCCATCGCCCTCATGCCCGGTTCCAGCGGAAACGCACCCGGTTTTGTCACGCGGCCGGCCACAAAGACCTCGCGGCTGGGCATGCTCTTGACGTGAATCGAGGCGCCGGGATCCCGCAGCTCGGTGGAATAGGCGGTATCTACTTCCCTGGCGAGTTGGTCGGGGGTAAGGCCAGCTGCGGGAATCGAACCCACCAGACGCAGCGAAATCTTACCGTCGGGCCGTACCACCACCTCGTCGTTGAACTCGGAGTTGAGATAGAAGGCCACATCAAGCTGATCACCCGGCTGGATGCGGTAATTTTCGTTATCCGCGCTGGCAGCGACGATGCGCGCGTTCGCGTCGCACTGATCCGGCGAGAGCGATGCCGCAGCCGCACCTCTCTGCCCGCCAGGAAAATCGCCCCGGTCCGCTGGTGACTGACTTGCACATCCATAAGCCAGAACAGCGACCAAAGCCGACACGAGCAGACAACCTGCTCTCGACCTTGCCAGACCGTCTCTTAACCCCGCTGAAAGACTCATGATGCTAATGCCGATTCCTGGTTTTGCATTTGTTATGTAGCTCAGTCATTCCCCCGAACCGTTTTAGAAACATCTCTGAGCTTTGGGAACCAAGCGCAAGCCGCGTGCCAATAAAACACACGCGAGAACTCAATATGTTCGGATCGTTGGAAGGGAAAAGGAGAGAAAACGCTGGGAATTTTACAATCACCACTAGTAAAGCGTACAGAGAGCCTCGACGGTTCGGTGTGCGATCCGGAGTGGTCGTCGGCCAGGAGACCTCACCCAGTGCAATGGCTATTCCTGGCGGGCCTTCCTCCACCGATACGGTCAACGAGAGGAAATTACGCAACGCCGAGGGGCGAAGCCTCGTGACCAGGCGATAAGACCGTCATTCAGACTGATAGGTGAGTGGGTTGTGTTTTGGCGCGCGATAAAGACCCTAACGTGCGACAGAATGTAATGCTTCGGCGGAGCGCGTTTTGTCGACCGTCTGCGTAAACCATACTTGGCGCCAGAAATGGAAGCAGGCTCGGTCGCAGCCGATGCCGCCCCTCTCACAGATTCCCCCTCGAGTAGAACCGGATTCGTGATTCGGCGGACGGCAGGCGTGTTCTCTATGCAGATTTTTTTCACTCGCTTGAAAACACGGAACTGTCGTCCACAGAAATCGTACATTTCCGGAACGAAGCGGAGGCCGCGATGCTTCGCGTTCTTATCAAGCGTAGAGAGAATTTCGTCCCGCGACTTTACTTCTACCCATTCGCCAGGCTGGAGATTCTGAATTTCGTCGTCCCAAACCTTGACTGGCGCGGTCTTGTGTCGGCCAGTTGTCAATCCGGGGACAAGCGCGGTCGCCTTGCGCCGAAGCCGCCGAAAAGGCCTCCACGTACGTACCATGACAGCAGGCGCAGGCGTGTCAGGAAACGCTGGTACGACGCTAGGAGCTCCGGGCTTTGGCAAGGGCCCTCCGTATTCGACGCGGAGTGTTTCGCGCTAAGGATGAGTCCCGTCTTCTTGAATGAGCGAGTCCTCAGGGCCGCGCGGCTTGGTTGGAAACTCTCCGCGAGGAAGCGCAAATCGCCGCGGTAAGCGCGGCGGCCGAGTATGTGGTTCCCGCGACGAACCGGGTGACGGAGCCAAAGCTGTAGGCGCTGTCGCATCGATGAAGTGGAGTGCTTTTACACTACTCTCGAACCCACACTTCAAATGGGGATACCCCGCGGCGCAGCAAGCTGGTCCCGAAGCCTGACAGCACATGCAACCATCGAATTCGCGCCGCGCGAATTATGACTTCGACCTCGGCGCACGCCTTCGCTCATCAACGCGGCAGTCTCGATGGCGCTCTGTCCGCTACCAATGATGCCAACTCGGCGCCCGCGGAATTGGGCAGGATCGGGATTGTCGTTCGAATGGGAAACCAGCGAAGGTGGTGCACATTCGAATAAGGAAGGGCGATGAGCGAAGCGCGCGATCCCGGTCGCTACGACTACTCGCTTGGCGCGAAACGTCTCGCCGTCTTCAACGACCACACAAAATGCGTCTTGCTCGGCGAGAATCTGCGATACGTGTCTGAGGTCGATATCGGGTAGTCGCTGGGACGGAAACCAGGTTCCATAGTCAACGAAGGAACTGAGGGGCAGTTCTGGAGATGCGAGAAACTCAAAAAAGACTCGGAATCCAGCGCGGATCAGCCGCTGGTGCCGTCGAAGAGAGTTTCGTGACCGACGTCTTACGGCACACGCCGTGCGCAGTGCGCTCAAAGCCTGTGCCGAGACCTGATGATGAATTAAACACTCGCTCCCGCTCGAGTTTGAATCTTCGCCGACGGTCTGTTCGCGAGCTAAACCGCTCGGAGAACGGCAGGGGCCATGCCACAAGGGGAGACGTGCTTAAGCGTCTCTAAGTTGGTAGTTGGCGGCGAGATCCGCAACTCCTTATCCGCCAAGGCTGCAATTGTAACACGCACTCCAGGGGTCAAGGCGGCACGCACCCTTAAGCGAAGTGTGCCAAGCAAAGATGTCCACCATTCGAAAGCATCACGATGCAAAACGATGGTTCGCGTGGTTGAATGAGAAGTGAAGCTCTCGCGGAGCACAGCCTCGGCTGAAAAATGGAGTAGACGATGGCAAAGATTTCGTATCGGGTACGTCCTGAGACCGCCGTTCTGACCCGAGGTTTTGACCCGGAGCTATCGGTCGGGTCTGCCCGGCCACCGGTTTATCGCAGTTCAACGTTTGTTTTTCCGAGCCCGGAAGCCGCCGAGCTGGCGTTTAATGTTGTGCTCGGCAAGCTGCGTCCGCCCGGCGACTATCGCCCGGACCTCATCTACGCTCGACTCAACCATCCTAACGCCGAGATACTCGAGGAGCAGTTGGTGCCGCTCGAACGCGATGCCAGCGCGGCGGCGATCTTCAACTCCGGAATGGCGGCGATCTTCACGGTGCTGCTCACATTCCTGGAGCGCGGCGGCTCGCTGATCTACACGCGGCCGGTTTACGGTGGCACTCAGCACCTGATCCACAACATCATTGAACCGCTCGGATTCCAGGCGATTCCGGTGACGGCCGGCGACGGAAGAGCGCTCGCCGAAGTGATTAGTCAGACTGACAACCTGAGTCTGGTGCTGATCGAGACGCCGGCCAACCCGACCCTCACCATGACTGACATCGCGCTCGCGGCGAATGCGTTGCAGCGGCGACCGCGGCGCGCACTGCTTGCGGTTGATAACACGCTGCTTGGCCCGACCTTCCAGCATCCTCTCAATCGTGGGGCCGACCTCGTGATCTACTCCGCGACCAAGTTTCTCGGCGGGTTCAGCGACCTGCTAGCTGGCGCGGTTCTGACCACCGACCCGGAACTGGTCCAGGCGCTGACCGGCACACGTGCGCTGCTCGGGAATATCCTGCAAGCCGACGAGTGCTGGATTTTGGACTCGCGGCTTTCGACCGTAGCTCTGCGGATGAACCGGCAGAGCAAGAACGCGCAGCGAATTGCCGAGCAACTTGCGATGCATCGGCGAGTGCGGCGCGTGCGATATCCTTCGCTATTCGACGATCATGAACAAATCCGCATCCGCGACGCCCAGACCGACTACCCGGGCTCGCTGATGTCGCTCGATATAGAGGGTGGAAAGCCGGAGGCGTTTGAATTTCTGCGGCGTCTCAAGATCGCCAAGAATGCGGTCAGCCTCGGCGGTGTCGAGACTCTCGCGTGTCATCCGATGACGACCACGCACAGCGAATTCAGCGCCGAGGAGTTTGCCGCCGCCGGCATCACCGATTCGATGGTGCGAATCTCGGTAGGCACCGAACACTGGCGCGATCTGCTGGCGGAATTTACACGCGCCCTCGATGCGCTGTGAGCGCATCGGTCGCGGCCACCTGAATCTATCGGCCGACGAAATTGCCGATGCGCCGTTCCGCGACCGCCTTGATTCCTTCCTTGTGGTCTTCGGTCCGCATCAGGCGCGCCTGTTCGACAAATTCGTGATCGGTTTGCGCCTTCACTGCCTCGGCCAGCCCGCGTCGCATCGTCGCGCGCGTGGCAAGCACCGCCAGCGGCGCGTTCTCCGCGATCTCCCGGGCCAGTGCGACGGCCGCCGAACGTAATTTATCGGGCTCCACAAGCACGTCGGCAAGTCCCATCGCGACCGCTTCCTCGCCGCCAATCCGCCGTCCGGTGAGCAACAGCAGGCTCGCCTTCTGCGATCCAATGAGACGCGGAAGGGTGTAAGTGAGTCCGAAGCCGGGATGGATTCCGATTTTCACGAAATTTCCGGCGAAGCGTGCCTCCGCCGTCACCACCCGGAAATCCGCCACCAGGGCGAGACCTAGTCCGCCCCCAATAGCGGCGCCCTGGATTGCGGCAACCACTGGCTTCTTGCAGGAAAACAGGCGCACACCTTCGGCATAGAGTGGATTGCCGCCCTGGTTTGGATCAGTCGCACCAGTGGGATTGCGGTTGGCAAAATTGGCCCCGGCGCAAAATGATTTTCCCTCCGCCGCCAGCATCAACGCGCGGCAGGCCGGGTCGGCGTCGAGATCGTTGAGAGCGCTGGCCAGATCACGAATCAGCTGCACATCAAAGTAGTTGTGAGGAGGCCGGTGAATCTCGACCTGTGCCACGTAATTGTCGATCGAAACCGAAGCATCGCCATATCTGGATTGTGTCATCGCGTCCTCTGGCGACTTCTATAGCATCGAGGACACGCATTTCGCATCCTGGATTTTGGGTCGCTCCGGCAACCAGTTGCACGAAGTAGAACCACGCGTCGTGCCGGCGCGGCGAAGTGAAGGAGACTTAGCTCACGGGTTGCGGGAGACGGCGGATGCAGGGAGCGTTTCATCGATGTGCATGGCTATTCGCAAGGTCTGATGGCTCCCGCCGACGATTGGCCGGATGACGGTCACGTACACGGTATCACCGGCCCTGAGCGGATCGATCGCGCGCATGAATTCCTCTTCGGTCCGGACGCGGCGATCATCGACTGCGACGATAAGATCTCCAGGCATGCCTAAAGCGCCGGAGCGTCGCAGTCGCGGAACGGTAAATAAACCTACTGGAAAAGCCAGCACGCTGCCCAAGGCGGCCAAGTTGCCGAGCGCGGTGGCGGGTTTTCTCGCCTCGAGCCCGGCATGCGCCGCAGGGCTGTTGGGCGCGACGCTCACAACCTCAAACCCGTGCATTTCCATCCCAAATAGACATTGAGTGGTGTACTCGAGTTCGAAGCCCAGGTAGGGGCGGCGCCCATCATCAGCTTGGTTCTTTTTAAATTCGCGATTGAGATCGGCAACGTCGTCTGTTTGTTGAAACTTCCGCGCCGCGGTTTCAGACGACGAGTTTGCGACGCTCGGCGCGCCGGATGGTTGGGGAGCAAGTTCAAGCGTCGGCGCGTCAGCGTGCGGCTGTGACTTGAGGAGGGGAGAACTGCTATCGGCGGGTTGCCGCGCGAACGTCGCGGGGCTGGAAGGTACAGAATCTTCTGCCCCTGCCATTGGCGCCAAAAGCAAGAAGGGTAGTAGGCAGCCCAGAGCGAGTCTGACGCAACCCATCGCCGATCACCTCGCCGACTATCTGATGACCGCATCGTAGGCCCGATCCACATGTGTCTCAAGAGAACAAACGCACACAGTGAGCGGTGAACGGTTGGCCGTATGATGCGAAGGCAGGGCGAGCAGACACCTGGGATCGGAAGGGCGAGTTGCTGACTCCCCGCCGGCGAGAGTTGCTGACTCCCCGCCGGCGAAATGACCGAGGGCGGACTTCTTCCTGGTAACTATCCCGAAGGGTGCGCTTACCGGTTTTCCGTGTCGACTAACGTTCCGACCAAGGATGTCTTGGGGCGCTGCGCGGTGCGACCGCAGGCTGCGGGTAATGTTTTCACACCGCTAGACCGCCCGGCGGCCGGCACCGTCTAATTCGGAATCCCACGAATCAACTCATCTTGATGCGATCCTGCAGGCGCTGGCACTTGGGGTTGCCAACTTCACACTGAAAGCAGAATCGGAGATAGTTTCGGGAAAGTGCTTTTGCTGAGCGACATTTTGGGGACGGTCGATAGATGTGTGAACATCGACCGACGTGCAAATGCCAAAAACCCGGCAACAGCCTGATAAAATCAGCAGGGGCGCTAGAAGGACTACAAATCTTAGCATGGCTTCCTCCACGAATGTTTTGAAGAAATGGCAAAAAACTGTGGATGCAAGATGCGTGCGAAGCGTGGCGCGGCGAGTAAACGCAGGAACGAAGAGGCTTGCAACGTGCGGATCAGCCGAGGCGCGTCGTGGTTGCGCGTGCGTCCCTGCCGTCAGGGTCGCCTGCGCGCCTTCCATACTTCTTCGCTGGGCCACTGACGCGCCCACTCAGGGGTGACGAAGTCGTAGTTCGACATCGCTCCCGCGCCGGGCCAAATCTCGATCAGATCCTCAACCTCGAAACCTGCGCGACGCAGCAGGCGAAACCAGTCCGCATGTGACAGGTGAAACTCAACTCCTGGGTCGTTTGGCCATTCGAGCCGGTGCATGCCGAAGGCCGGGCGTCGCAGCCGATCGGAAGCAGCAACGCCATTTTCGTCCGGCGCACACAGCGTCAGCAGGAATGAATTGGTCAGGAAGGCGAGTTGCCCGCCGGGACGCAGTAAGCGCGCGGCCTCGGGAACCCAGCGCCCCGGATCAGCCCATAGACAGGCGCCGTACTCGGAGATGGCAAAGTCGAAGCTCGCATCGGGGTAGTCGATCGATTCGGCATTGCCGTGGATGAGGGGGAAATCAAGGCCGTACTGACGCTGGAGGCGTCGAGCGGTTGCAAGCTGAGCCTGGGAATTGTCAATTCCGACGACCCGCGCACCGCGTCTTGCTAGCCACGCGGAGACGTAGGCGGTGCCGCATCCGAGCTCGATGGCGTCCTTCCCGGCCAAACTTGCCGGAAGCATGCCGACCTCGGCTTCGGGTGCGTGCCAGATTCCCCAGACCAGCTTATCCATTGCCCACGCGCGTTCGCCAGCCGCAGCGTAATCGGGCGCCAGGTGATCCCACCATTCGCGATTCTTTCTTACGTGCTCGGGAAGCTCGTTCATGCTGTCTCCAGGTGATTCGATTGGCAGTTCGACAGGATTGCTCGCGGAATTCGAAGTTTAGCAGAGGGTATCACTTCGGCCCGACAATTTGTGGGTTCAAACGGGGCTCGACGTAGGCCTGGGGAAGGAAAAGCTGGTAGACGGCATGCTCCTCGTGGTTAGTTGGTCGCTCCAACCCTACGCGATTTAGGGTGTCAAAGTGATCGACCACACAGGTATCGGTGTCGCGGACGTCGCCCGCTCCGCCGCCTTTTACGATGTAGTTCTGAGCACGCTCGGGTTCCGCCGGGTAGCCCAGATTCCCAAGAACGACGGGTCGGATGGCGTCGGCTATGGCGTCGATTACCCGGTTTTCTGGATTGACCGCTTTCACCCCCATAGCGTGAAACAACACACGGCGTTCGCGGCCAAAAGCCGCGCCCAGGTTGATGCTTTCCACGCGGCGGCCCTCAAGGCGGGCGGGACCGATAACGGTCCACCGGGGCTTCGCGACACGGCCAAAGGTTATCCGCCCGGCTACTATGCGGCCTTCGTGCTCGATCCGGACGGCAACAACCTGGAGGCGGTCTTTCGCGGCTGAAGTTCGGTTTCCCCCAAGAGAAGGGTCAAACAGAGCGCAATCGGGGCCGGACGCACCAGTTCCGTTTTCGCATGGTCGACCGAGGCCTGCCGAAAGTCGCGATTGACCGAAGGCCCTCACGCCGCGTTTGATACGCGCTGGAAATGTCGGGGTCTGTCGAAACCACCGCGGGCCAAGTCGCGTTTTTCTCGAGCGAGGTTTTCAGCCACAGACCAGTCGAAACCATCGAACGCTCAAAACATTGCTCGCCGCCCTTACGCCATCCCGCACCACGTGTACTGCTGCAACCGCTCGGACCACCGAGTCTCGGGACCCGTTATTCGCCTTGCCAGCCCTTGCGCGAGCGGACTATTGCTTTCAATCAGGGTAACGGCCCGGGGAAGCATGAAATTCGGCGTTCTCCAATTCTTTAGTTGGCCCGATCGGCGCGCCGCATTGCCGACTGTCTACAAACGCGCGCTTGAACGAATCGAAATCATGGACCGCAGTGGCTACGACGCGGTCTGGATAACGGAACACCACTTCAACGACTACAGTGTGTGCCCGTCCATCCCCGTGATGGGCGCATTTGTTGCGGCGCGAACTGAACGGCTGCACGTTGCGACCGGGGTGACGCTCGCGGCCTTCTATCACCCACTACGGCTCGCCGAAGAAGTAGCTCTACTCGATATCCTGTCGGGAGGACGGGTGTACTGGGGCGCTGGCCGCGGATTCGATCCGCTCGAGTTCAAGACTTTCGGGATGACTGCCGAAGAAAGCTATCCTCGGTTTCAGGAAGCGGTCGACATCGTAATGAGCGCATGGCGAAACCAGCGCGTGACCTACCACGGGCGATTCTTCTCTTTTGAGAACATCGAAGTGCTGCCGAAACCGTTCCAGCGGCCGCATCCGCCCATGTGGGTAGCGGCATACTCCCCCACCGCAATCGAATGGGCGGCGGAGCGGGGATATTCAATAATGTTGGATCCCCATTCGCCGATCTCGGTCATCGGCGACAAGATGGAAACCTGGCGCAGGTTGCTCAGCAGCCACGGTCACCGTGCTGCAGGCCGGGTGATTCCAACCGTGCGCCTGGTCGCGATCGCCGCCAGCGATTCAAAGGCAGCGGAAGTTGCACGCGACGGGGCCAAATGGATTTTGCGCACCTACGTGAATCCGAGCGGCGAGCGCGGGGATAGCGAAACCATGCTGGCACGCTACGTTGATTCGATGGTGATTCACGGAACTGCGGAACGGGTAGTGGAAAAGATCGCGCGAGTTCGCGACGAGATCAATCTGGATTACATGATCACCGCCCCCCTAAGCCACGAAACCTTCCTCTCCTTTACGGAGAATGTGTTGCCTAAACTGGCGACGGACGAGCCCGTGATCGAACCGATTGTTGAATAAACCTCTACTGACTGCTGAACGTCGCCGATTTCGGCGCCGGGCATATATCTATCTGCACCAATAGTGCAATAAATTCGTGCAAGGTTGGAAAGGAAGAAGGATCTGGAGCGCGCTGAATCTGCTCGGGAAAAACAAAAGGAAACTTGTGAATCACCGGGGGACGCAAGATATTAGGGCTGTTAACAAATTAGTATTGACTAATTGATGAGCTATGACTAATGTATCTTGGGTGCCTGAGGTAGCAACCGTCGACGCCGTCATGCGAGCACTTGCCGATTCCACCCGCCGAGCCGTGTTCGAGCGGATCGTCAGCTCCAACGAGATTACGGTAGCCGAGCTGACCCGAGGCAGCGGCGTAACCCAGGGCGCCATCTCCCAGCACCTGAGGTTCCTGAAGCAAGCGGGTCTGGTCGCGGAGCGCCCCGAGGGGCGCAACGTCTATTACCGGGCGCGCCCCAGGGGGCTCGGCCCGCTCGTCGATTGGATGAGCCACTACAGCGTCTTCTGGCGCGAGCGGTTCGCCGACCTCCGCCAACCTCTGAAGGAAATTGATCCATGAGCGATGCCGCATCGAAGCCTGACACGCAAGACATCGTGCTTGATCAGGTCTTGTCCCATGCGCCCGAGACGATCTGGAAAGCGCTTACCAGCAACGAACTCATGGGGCGCTGGATACCGATGGAATCGACTGGGTTTGAGCCCATACAGGGCAAGCGTTTCACCCTTCAGACTACGCCAGCCGGTACGTGGGACGGCATCATTCACTGCCAGGTGCTGGAAGTCATACCGAACGAACGTCTGGCCTACGCCTGGAAGGGCGGGAACGAAAGCAATCTCGGATACGGCTCACAGCTGGACACCGTT
>JBKPEA010000084.1:0-9192 GCA_046728175.1 Thermodesulfobacteriota bacterium
CTGATATTCAGCAGCATCCGGCCGACCGTCTCGGCGATCAGCGTCATATACAGAACCTTGCTTCCCGCAGCAGCTTGATTGAAGCAAATTTGATTCCCAAGAATCGTCTTGCCCACTCCGGGCGGTCCTTCGACGATATACAGACCGCCGCCGAAGAAGCCGCCGGCCAAAATATCGTCGAGGCCTTTTACCCCGGAAAGCACACGCCTAAGTGGCCGAATCTCGCTACTCATTGATTTTCCCCGGTTTTAATCGGTAAGGAGACGGTGAACAGCGAGCCTGCGCCCGGCTCCCCGAATACGGTTATGGAACCGCCCATCAGCTCTGCGTAACTGCGGGAGAGCCACAGGCCAATCCCGAAGCCGGATTGAACCTGGCGTCCCACCACGCGTTCGAATCTTTCAAATATGCGGGCTTTGTCCTTCTCGTCAATGCCAATACCGTTGTCGCGAACGCTTATTCGCACGATTTCGACGGTCGCAGTCAAAGTTATCTCGATGGGCTTTCCCTGGCCGTACTTGATCGCGTTGGAGAGTAAATTCTCCACGATTCCGGATACTGCAGTCCGATCGAGTACCGCTATAACCCCGTTCTGAAGGCTGACGCTGAGCGCTGAGCCGCTGCGAACTGCAAGCGGCATGTAGTCGTTCACCACCTCCGCAATCAGCTCGGACAAATTTAGTTTTGAGGGGTCCAGGTGAAACTTGCCGGACGCTATCTGCGCAACTTCGAGCAGAATGGTGGTTCGCGCGATGAAATGTTTGATCTGCCGCTCGAGTCGATCGAGCTCGTGCATCACCTTGGTGTGGTCTCTCGATTCCTCCGATCTACGAATCAACTGGAGACACAGCAATATCGGCGTCAGCGGATTGCGGAGCTCGTGCGTCGCGACCGCAAGAAAATCATCGCGCGCGCTGATTGCCTCGCGCAATTCTTCGATGAGTTTATCCGTTTGGTCTGAGGGTTGCCCAAGTTGGGGCACCTGAGTGTTCGTTCCTACCGTGTCCCGCCTTGAACTTTTAGCCATCACCGATCACCGCCCATTCTATGGATCAGGCGACTCCGCTCGAGCATTTAGCAGCAACCGTATTCGGAAACCGCGCCGAGGAGGGGAGAAAGGGGAAAAGTTGGAGAGGTGAGCGCCGGTGTTTGCCAGTGAGTTTTATGGTGAAGCATGGCATTGAGAATAACGAGTAACTTGCGCATGCAGGCGGTGAGCGCGGGCTTGGCATGCTTACCGTTGGTCCGCAGCCGGAAGTAGAAGGTTTTGATCGTCGGATTACTGCGAACTGCCGCCACTGTTGCCATATACAGGACGCGCCGGACCTGGGCGCGGCCACCCCAGATACAGCGGCTGCCGCGCATGTTTTCACTGTCGCGGTTAAACGGTGCGAGGCCAGCCAGGGCGGCGATCTGCTTGCGGTTAAGCATTCCAAGTTCAGGCAGCTGCGCGAGCAGAGTACTCGAGAGTACCTTGCCGACTCCGGGCACCGAACGTAGCAACTCGTCGCGCTCGCGCCACAGTGGGGTATTGCGAATCAACTCGCCGAGTTCATCGTCCAAACCCGAAAGGCGCTTTTCCAACCAGCGAATGTGCTCATCGATGCTGCGGTGTAAAACTTTTGGGGCTCTGGTCCGGCGATTCTTCTCCGCCGTCAGCATCTCGACCAACTGGCGCCGCCGGGTAACCAGTGCTTCGAGCGCCTGGGCCTGTTCGTCGGCTAACGGCCGTGCCGCGGGTCGCACCGCTTCACCGAACCGCGCCAGCACTTCGGCATGCAGGCGGTCAGTCTTGGCCAGTCTGCCGGTGGCACGGGCAAAGTCTCGCACTTGGCGTGGATTGACTATCGCCACAGCGATGCCCACAGCCGCAAGCGCGCTGGCGACAGTTGTTTCTAAGCCGCCGGTCGCTTCAAGAATCACAAAGTCACCCGGCGTAAGCTGCCTGAGTAACTGCTGGATTCCAATCTCATCATTCGCCACTGAAAAGCCCACGCCGGCGGAGCCGATGAACAGGTCCAATGCCGACTTGGCAACGTCGATCCCGACAAACCGTTTCACCTCTTCCATCTCCCACCTCCTCAGTGCGGCCTGCCCTGCCTTGCAATTCAGGATTTTCTTCCCCGACAACCGTTCGGGCTAAGCGCTGTCGGTGAAGCGACGACCTCCGCTGCTAGACGGGATTCTTCTCCCGAGGCTGCACCGGTCTGCCGCCTCACCAACTTTGATTCTTCTATCAGATCAGCAACATACAAGGGTGCGGATCTATCTGTCGACTATCCCGTGGTTGTCGAGCATTACCGCGCCACTCATGAGATCGATCTTCGCCAAAACGGGGAGCGAGCGGATACAGAAGAGTTGCGCAGGGCGATGCAGCACTATCACGTACTTTTTGAAGAGGTGATCGGAACAAACGTAATGCAACATCATCAGGAGGTTCGTTGAACATGGCGAATGAGACCATTGAGGAAGACGCGAAACTCACGATGGCTCAGCCGGCCAGACATTCGGAGTCAACACAGGGAGATGTCGAGCCAACAGAGGGAGGTGTGCCGGCACGTATAGAGACGCGGACCGCGATGTTTTCTCGCACCGAGACGGAAGGTTTCGCAGCCGCTGGAACGACATTCAGGCAGACTTCGTCGATTCGCCGCGCCAGTCAGTCCAAAAAGCCGATGAGCTGGTCGCCGCTATTATCCGGCGGCTCGCCGAGATCTTTTCCGCAGAACAGGAAAAGCTTGAGAGCAAATGGGGTACGGGCGGTCACATCTCAACGGAGGGCCTTCGGCAAGCACTTCAGCGCTACCGGTCTTTCTTCGATCCTCTGCTTTCGCTCTAGGTCCTGCTTGCTTAGAGGTCGATTCCTCTACAGGCGCCCTACTGCAGTGGACATGCCATTTAGGGGCTCCATCGACTCCTTGCGGGAGCGTGCGGGCTGATCCTCCTGGCGGGCGACTTGTTTTCAACTAACTGCTGTAATCGGCAGGGCTCAAATTCCGAACCGACCGCCAGAGCTAATTCCTCTTGCGTCCAGTATTATCCGGCTTAACCCACGTCGAGGAGGCCTTTGACGGTGTCTATCGTTATGGGCTTGGACACGAGTTCGTCGAAACCGGCTTCCTCAGCCGCGGCTCGATCTTTGGGCTGGCTATAGCCGGAAACTGCGACCATACGTGTTGAGTTCAGTCGCGGGTCTGCTCGTGCCTCACGGGCAAAGGCATAGCCATCCATCCCGCCCGGGAGTCCAACGTCGCAAAGAATGAGGTCCGGGCGTATCTCGTGAGCGAGGGTCAACCCGGTCCGGCCATCATAGGCGACCTCAATTTCGCACCCCATCAATCTTATTAGCTCGGCGAGAACATCGCCGGCGTCTCTGTTGTCTTCAATGACCAGGACCCGTCTACGTTCGGATTGGCAGGGCTGCTCAATCGAGAGAGCGGTTGTTGCCGATGAGTCAGCCAGGGGCAGGACCTGATTCGCTGTTTGGCTTGGCAGATGACAATTAGATCTCGCCCAAGTCCGTGAGTTCGACAAGCGCCTCACCACCATTCAGGAGTTCCAGCGCGCTCGGGAATTCCTTCACGAGGACGCTTCTCATCCGCGCATTCGATGTATTGCCGCAAGTAACCCAAAGGAGTTTTGGCGGCGGGCCATATCTCTCCAAGAGGTCCACGAAGTCGCGGTCCTTCGTCACAACGACAACATCTGCCTTTCGGGCGGCGTCGAAGATCTCGCGATCTTCGGCATTCCTGAGACCCACGTCTCTAACCGCAGCGACTTCGAGCTTGAATCTCCTAGAGAGCCAGACCGCTAATGAGGGCGAGAGTTGCGCGTCCAACCAGATTTTCAAGCCGCTAGGACGGGATGACTGAGGCGTTGGCTCGCGTAGCGCAGGCAGGCCTTGATATCTTCAGGTTCAAGGTCTGGAAGTTCTTTCCGAACTTGAGCTGGCGAAAGCCCAGCTGCCAACAACTCCAGGACGTCAACTACCCGGATGCGCATTCCGCGTACACAAGGTTGTCCGCCGCATAGCTTGGGGTTGACCGTTATTCGCTCAGCAAGTTTCGCCATATCGACAAAGATAGCACCGCCAATCCTCTCGGGCTAACCTACTGGCTCTCGCTTTGGTCGGACCTCAGGAACTAGCGGCTCCGCCAGCGCACCAGGAAGATGGACGAAAGTCTGCGCATGGCAAAGCGCTGGGGTCTGCTGAGCGACGATCTTCGTTCGAGGCCACCAACGTAACTCCCGAGCTCGGTCAGGCTGAACAGGCGCTTGATTTCAGCGAGGAAGTGCGGCAGTTCGCGTTTGAAATGCGGATGCCGCTCGCTCGCATCGACAAAATGCAGGAGCTTTTCTCCGACCAGATAGTCGAGCGCCCTGACAAGCCCGAAGCGATGCCTTATGTTGCGCGCCGCGTCGCATTGCGCAACCCATTGCCGATGAAAGTCTCTTGCTGAGGATTTCATTCTGGATACCCGCAGCATCCCACACGTTCCCACGCAAACCAAGACGCGGCGCGCGCGGTTCCGCGTGATTCGCCTTGGAGATACAGTGCCCTTCAATATGGTAGTTCTGAGCTGCACGCGCCAGCTCCTGATGCGTTTGAAGTATCCGGACGAAGATACGTCAGCGCAATCAACGACGCGGCTTGGCGTCTGGTACGGAACACTGATCCGCTTCGGACGCCGGCACGTCCTGCTGTTCATCAGCGAGCGGTCTCGGCTCCCCGTGCTCCTACGGGCACGTGATGCGGATCGGCTCGCGCTAGCTTTTCCGATGGCGGTTTCCGGGACGCTAATGGGCCTCGGCGTGCCTACGGCTGCGGTCGAGCAAGAACGCTCATCGATGTCGCCGATCGCCATCAGTCCCACTCGCAGCCGTAGTCTACTCGCCTCACTGAATGAGTTTGCGTTCCTGGCGCGAGCGGATTTCATCACGAGACGCGACCGGACGCTCGAGGCTGTCGCGCGCGAGCTTGCGGAAGTGCCGTTGATTTCGCCGTTCAAGGGTGAATGCGCGAGCGTCGTAACCCGAAGACTATTCAACGTTGGTTGACGCTGGACACAAACCCGCGCTCATCGCCACTGCAATTCAGTGTTGGGACTGCGTAATTCGTCGATTTCCGAGTTGTACGGGCGATGATACCTTCCTCTCGACAGTTCCTCCGATGATTCAGTGAGCAATCCCATCCTCCCCGCCTGAAAAGGAACGCTTCCATCCGGCCGCAGCGACTGTTAACAAACCGAAAGCTAGAGTACTCTGACCAACGCTTCAATTCCCGACGCTTTCATCAATTCGAATCCTGACGTGGATATTCTTTAAGCGAATCGACGTTCCAATAAAACAGCGCAGTTTGTGAAACTCGCGAGCCACTCATAGTCGTGGCCATATTCGAAAGCGATAACTCGATTTGCAGGGCTGCGCGTCGCCCTTCCTGCCAGCCAGTCGCGCCGAATCTTCTGGAGCCGATTTTCAACTTCGGCAGTCGATATGACGTAATACACTGGCGACTTTCCGCCAATGTCCACCAGCACGCAGAAATCTACCGCGGTTGCCCGACCTATTCGGACCAAAACATATCGCGAGGGCTTCGGAAAATTGTGCCCAATTTTGTGCCCCATCTGGGTACAAATCGGTAGTTTTCAATGATTCTCCAGATCATGCGATGCCCAAGGGATGAAGTGCAGAAAACCCTTGGGAGAGAAGGGCTGGAGACGTATCGAATACCACCAAGTGCCATCGGTGAAAACGGCCCCACAACCGGCTGTTAACCGTCGGGTCGCTGGTTCGAATCCGGCCCGGGGAGCCAATTCTAAGCGCTTGATCTTGCTCGATTTTCTCGACATCGCGGCAGACTCCATCCGCGTTTCGCTAGGTGACTGTGGGGGTCTTCTATTTCTCCGTTTTTTGAGCTCGGTCCGTACCAGGGTGGCGATAGCGGCACGACGAGCCTCAACGTGTAGGTGGGCATATCGCCCCAGCATTTTCGGGTTAACATGCCCCGCTAGTTGCCGAATAGTTTCCTCAGAGACCGTAGGGTTCTCGGCCAGCCGCTACCCACCTCCGTCCGGAGAAGCAGCGTCTGGGAATTGTGCACCTCGAGCGGCGTTGTCGTTCGGACTTGGCGGACCGGAACCGAAGCCTGCATTGCCTTCCTGAGCTTGCGCGCCGGCTGTTTACCGAGCGATTGCCCCCCGCAATTGTGAGGCATAGTTGGCCACTCCACCATTGAGGCTCTTTTTGCTTCGAAAGGTCTCGATCGAGATAAATTTAAATTATGGAATTTAATAATTCAAGCTCTCGATAGCACTCGTTGGGATCATAAGGAGAGCGCGATCTCAACGTCCACTGGACGAAGACGATACTAGTGTAGCCTTTGCTGACTTCTCGCTCGGCCTTTTAAGGTCGCCCTCTCAGACACCAGGCCACGAGACCCAACTTCACAATGACGCCCTTGCGCTTCCCTAGTGTTCGACGCGGCCTGCTCACACCAGAGGGACTTTCACTTCCTAGTCACGTTAATGCTGAGCGCCGCAACAAAAAGGGCGGCCGCTTTTAGCAGTCGCCCTTTCTCTTAATCAGGTGAGCCTAAGGTTACGGCGAGGGAGCCGCTGCCGGTGCACCACTCTCGCTAGGCGCTGGTGCGGCCTCGCTAGGCGCTGGTGCGGCCTCGGCTGCCGCCTTATGGTGACGGCGATACGAACGAGGACGCGGCGAGGAGGCCATGGTCCTGGCAGCAATCGCTTCAGCGCGATCAGCCGCGGCCTTCGCATCGCTGGCCGCCTGCGCCACGCGGCTGGCAGCAGCCTGTGCGGAAGCAGCCGCCTGCTGCGCCGTCTGGCTTGCCGCCTGTGCGCGGGAGGCAGCCTGGTCAGCGCGGTTGGCGGCGTTAACTGCGCGTTGCTCCGGAGTTATCTGAGTCGACGAGCAGCCAGCCATCAACAAAAGGGCTAATACAGCCCCCGCTAACGGAACCAGTTTGCAAGATTTTGTGATTAACCCTTCCATTTTTTCCTCCTGAGAAACTTCCCAGCGGACCCCGATGCTCAACTATTAGGTGCCCGGCTTCGACCTGAGTTTTGTCTCGAATCCTTGGCTCCCAGCAAGCCTACACAACGCAAATGTCTACTGCAACGCGAACTGGGGCTGGGCCGCTCGACTGCGGCTCATGAGACTGGAATTGCTGAACAACCAAGAAGAAATCCACGCCGAGCTGGCGCACCTGAGTTGCAGCCGTGCGCCGCAGGTCTGAGAATCGCCTTCGTGCGCTTCTGCAGGTAAGTCTCATACCTTCGCCAAACCGGACTCTGGGGACAGGTGCGTATTATCGCGCCCCGATCAATCCACGCTTGGGGTCAAGCGGCACACCATGCAGGCATCCATTCTTCCTTCTCTCGTCAGGGAGATGGAAGGGTCGTTGCAAAGTGGCGCCACAGTTTGTACCAACGGGGGCGGAGCGGCTGGATGACGTCTATTCATTGCACTCGCCGGAACTTATCTTCAATTGGCAGATCTTCCCAACTCGGATTCTCTGAAGCGGCAAGGATTTCCTATGCTTTCGCCCGATGCATTGCAATCGGCAGCGCGGAAGAGTTGCCCCTTCCCGGCGGTCGCGGCATAGGTTGTCTCGATCTGCTCGCCGGACATGTCGCCTGCACAGACCCGCGCGAAGGTTTTGCAGGATTGGGTTTATGGGAGGAAGAGACTCCAAGCCCTGATGCGCAACGGCGGTGGCCGCTAGAATAGCCACCGGAGCGGTTCGAGACCGAGCAACCACCTCCCGGCCATCTCGTACGTCCTTAGCGACCCCATCAAGTGCTGATTCATCGTCAGAATGTCGCGTAAGCAGCGATCCAGCGCGCCGCTCTGATATACGGCCGAACCGCCGCTCGCCTTGTAGACCAATTGCACGGCCTCAGTGCACGTCGCGACGGTATGCGTGTAGGCGGTGATGAAATGTGCCTGTTGTCCCGGGGTCAACTCGCGCCCTTCCCGCAGCGACGTCCACACATCGCCGATCACGTCGAACAGATATGACCGCGCCGAGCCAAGTAACGTCTCTGCACGCGCCACCGACTCCTGCACGAATACTTCGTCGCGCAACATCTTCGCCGGTTCGCTAGTTTCACCGAGGATCATTCGCCGCGCCGGCTTGCGCCCCGCGTTCTCGATGACCACGTCGATCGCGTGGCGCGCGATTCCGAGTGCAGGCGCCGCCCCTTTCGCGATGAACATGAGCGGAAACGCATAGAGCGGTCCAGGCCGCTTCACCAGATTCGAATCCTGGAAGCTGAACGTCCGCTCTACTGGCACTACCACGTCATGCACGACAAGATCATGGCTGCCGGTCCCCCGCAGCCCCGTCGTGTACCAGGTATCGAGAATCTCGACGTCCGATAGTTTGAGGAAGCAGGTTCGAGTCTCCGGAATACCTTTTGCACTTATGCGCTGCTTGCCGTTCTCCATTACGTTGCATCCGACCCACACCCATTCCGAATGTTGGCAGCCACTCGAAAATGGAAAACGCCCGCTCACACGGTAACCGCCCTCGACCGGTGTCGCCTGCCCGGTGGCGGTAGCGGTGGCCGCTGTCGCCACCCTGATGTCGGGATACATTTCACGCGCGACGTTTTCATCGAGAAACGCGGTGATGTATCCGCTGTCGCATCCGATCATCGCGCACCATCCGGCCGATCCCTCCACCATCGACAACGCCTCGATCACGCGCAATTGCGTCAGCGGGTCGAGTTCCTCTGCCCCCCACGAACGCGGTAACACCATCCCGAAAATGCCGGCGTCTTTCATCGCCTGCGCGATCTCGGGTGGGATTCGACGGATGCGCTCCATCTCGTCCCCCGCAGCACGAATCTTCGGTCCCAGCTCAATCGCTGAACGCAGGACTGGCGAGTCATCAGGCAAAACTTTTCCAGCTGGACGGATCATCTAATACGCCTCCTTTTGATCAGGCCGACTGCCAATGCTCTTAACGTTGGCCAATGCGTCGAATAGGCGAAAACGCGTTCTTTGGGTCAACCTGAGACCTGCAGGGCTCGTGACCATGAGCAGGCCGCAATTCCGGAACGATCTGCGCGACTTCATCGATCATGTGCGGTGCGATCTCTATGCAGAAATCGGCGGCCGCCGAGAGGGGTCAATCGATCCGAGACACGCATGCACAATCTGGATGAA
>JBKPEA010000085.1:0-39688 GCA_046728175.1 Thermodesulfobacteriota bacterium
TGATCGAGGAACTCGCGGTCGCGTGCGCAGCGACGGCGGTCATAGTCTCCGCGCACTGTTCGCTCGCGTCGTGGCCGATCCTGGGACTGGGTACGGACGCGCAGAAAAAGCATTTCCTGCCCAGAATGGCATCCGGTGAATGGCTCGGATGCTTTGCGCTTACCGAGCCGCAGGCCGGCTCGGATGCTGCCGGACAGAAAACCCGCGCGGTGCGCGACGGTGACACCTACGTCATCAATGGCACCAAGAACTTCATCACCAACTCGCCGCAGTCGAAGGTCGCAATCATTTTTGCGATGACCCAGCCCGAGCGGGGTCATCACGGGATTAGCGCCTTTGCCGTCGAAACCGATTCTCCCGGATGGCAGGTGGTGCGGATCGAAGACAAGATGGGTATCCACGGCGCACATTCTGCGCAGTTGAGTTTCACCGATCTGCGTGTGCCGCGGAGCAATCTGCTGATGGGCGAGGGCGACGGGTTCAAGGTCGCCATGAAGACGCTCGACGGCGGCCGAATCGGGATCGCATCGCAAGCGGTGGGGATCGGTCGCGCGTCCCTGGAAGCCTCGCTCAAGTACGCGCAACAGCGCCAGACGTTTGGCCAGCCGATTGCCCAGTACCAGGCTATTCAATGGAAGCTCGCGGACATGGCGGTTGAGATTGATGCGGCACGCCTCCTGACCCTGCGCGCGGCCGCGCGCAAGGATGCCGGGCAGCCGTGCACCAAGGAATCGGCCATGGCCAAGTTGTTTGCCGCGGAGGCGGCCATGAAAGCTGCTACCGAAGCCATTCAGATTCATGGTGGCTACGGTTATACGCGCGAATTCAAGGTCGAGCGCTATTTCCGCGATGCCAAAATAACCGAGATCTACGAAGGTACTTCGGAGATCCAGCGCCTGGTTATTGCCGGACAGGTGCTCGAACGACAGCAATGAGGATCCTGTGAGTTCAAAACGCGAATGGCTGGCGACCACCTACAAGCAGGCTTCCGAGCGCCCGGTCCGCTTTTCCACCATTTCCGATATGGAACTGGCCGCCCTCTATACCCCGGACGATGCGCAAGGCGGCTACGAGGAAACTCTGGCCAATCCCGGTGAGTTTCCCTACACGCGCGGGGTCTATGGCTCCATGTACCGGGGCCGGCTCTGGACCATGCGCCAGTTCGCCGGGTTCGGGCTCGCCGAGGATACCAACGCGCGGTTTCACTACCTGCTCTCGCAGGGCCAGGACGGTCTCTCCACCGCGTTCGATATGCCGACCCTGATGGGATACGACGCCGATCACGAGCGCGCGCAGGGTGAGGTCGGCCGCGAGGGAGTTTCGGTCAGCTCGATCCACGACATGGTCCGCCTGTTCGATAAGATTCCGCTGGATCGGGTAACCACCTCGATGACCGTGAACTGCTCGGCCTCGGTGTTGCTCGCGATGTATCTGATCGTCGCGGAGCGCCAGGGCATTCCCTGGGATCGGGTCGGCGGTACCATCCAGAACGACATGCTTAAGGAATTCATCGCGCAGAAGGAATGGATCTGTCCGCCCCGACCGTCGCTGCGCATCGTGACCGACATGATTGAGTTCTGCGCGCGCAAGGCTCCGCGCTGGCATGCGGTGTCGATTTCGGGCTACCACATCCGCGAGGCCGGCTCGACCGCGGTTCAGGAACTCGCGTTCACCATCGCCGACGGTATCTGCTACGTCGAGGAAGCGGTGCGGCGCGGCCAGCCGGTCGATGACTTCGCGCCGCGGTTGTCGTTCTTCTGGAACATCCACAACGACTTCCTCGAAGAAGTCGCCAAGCTTCGTGCGGCGCGCCGGATGTGGGCGCGCATAATGAAGGAGCGTTTCGGCGCAAAGAATCCGCGCTCGATGATGTTGCGCACCCACGCGCAGACCGCCGGTGCATCGCTCACCGCGCAGCAGCCGATCAACAACGTGGTCCGCGTGGCGCTTCAGGCAATGGCTGGAGTACTGGGCGGTGTACAATCGCTCCACACCAACTCGATGGACGAGACGCTGGCGCTACCCACCGAGCAGGCCGTCACCGTCGCTCTGCGCACCCAGCAAATCATCGCCGAGGAAACCGGCGTTACCAACACCATCGATCCGTTCGGCGGCAGCTACGCGATCGAGGCATTGACCGATCGCATCGAGCACGATGCGATGGAATACATCCGGCGGATCGACGAAATGGGCGGGATGGTGCGGGCGATCGAAACCGGCTATCCGCAGCGCGAGATTGCCGAAGCCGCGTTTCACTACCAACGGCAGTTGGAGAAGGGGATCAAGACCATCGTCGGTGTCAATAAGTACTCGGTACCCGAGGAAATCCCGATCGACACCCTCAAGATCGCACCGGCTATCGAAGAGCGGCAGGTGCAGCGCGTGCGCAAGATGAAACGCGATCGCAATTCGGTGGCAGTGCGCGAAGCGTTAGGGCGGGTCTCCGCAGCCTGTCGTTCGAGCGAAAACCTGATGGAGCCGATACTCGAGGCCGTCCGTCGCGAGGTCACGGTCGGTGAGATCAGCGAAGTCTTTCGCACCGAGTTCGGCGTTTATCGCGACCCAGGCTGGATTTGAGGCCCATGGCAGACAAAAGACTCAGAATTCTTGTGGCAAAGCCCGGACTCGACGGGCACGATCGGGGCGCAAAAATTATCGCGCGGGCGCTGCGCGATGGCGGGTTCGAAGTCGTTTACACCGGACTGCATCAGACTCCGGAGATGATCGCCGAGGCTGCCGTACAGGAAGACGTCGACGCCGTCGGTCTGTCGATACTCTCGGGCGCACACATGACCCTCTTTCCGGAGGTCATCAAGCTGCTCAAACAGCGCGGTGCTGGCGACATGGCGGTGTTTGGTGGCGGCATCATTCCGGACGACGACGCAACCAGGTTGAAACAACTTGGAGTGCGGGAGATATTCACCCCCGGCGCATCGACCGAAGATATCGTCAAGTGGGTGCGCGACAACGTCCAGGTGCGCCAATAGCCTCATGAACTTCGATCTGACCGAGGAGCAGCAGCGGATCCGCGATACGCTGGCCGGGTTCGCCGAGCGCGAAATCAAGCCCTTCGCGGCGAAATGGGACAAGGAAGAGACCTTTCCCCGCCACGTGATTGAAAAACTGGGAGAACTCGGCTTCCTGGGGATCGCGTTCCCGGAGAAATGGGGTGGTGGCGGCGCCGATACACTCTCGCAGGTGCTGGTGGTCGAAGGGCTCTCGCGCTACGACGCGTCGATCGGGCTTACCTGCGCGGCGCACATGTCGCTGTCGACCGGGCACATCGCCATGTTTGCCGCCGATGAGCATCGCGATCGCTACGTGCCGGAAATGCTGAGCGCGAAAAAGCTCGGCGCCTCGTGTTTGACCGAACCCAGCTCCGGTTCGGACGCGGCGGCCATCAAAACTCGCGCGGTCCGGGTCGGGGACAATTTCCAGATCAACGGCTCCAAGATGTTCATTACCAACGGCACGGTTGGCGATGTGTACGTGGTGATGGCGGTCACCGACGCCGACCGGGGGCGTGACGGCGTGTCAGCATTTATTGTCGAGCGCGGCACCCCCGGGCTCACCACTGGTAAGAAGATTGAGAAGCTCGGTTTGCACGCCTCTGATACGGCTGAGGTGATTTTTGAGAACGTCACCGTGCCGGCACGAAATCTGGTCGGGGAGCTGGGCGCCGGCTATCGCCAGACGCTCAAGGTGCTGGAAGGTGGGCGCATCGGAATCGCCGGTTTTGCCGCGGGCATAGCGCGCGGTGCATTTGAGGAAGCACGCTCCTACGCGCTGGAACGCAATCAGTTCAAACGACCGATCGCGGAGTTTCAGGCAATTCAGTGGATGTTCGCCGACATGGCGACGCGAATCGAAGCCTCGTGGGTGCTAACTTGCCGCGCCGCGGCGCTGAAGGATGCCGGCCGACCGTTTGCACGCGAAGCTGCGATGGCGAAGCTGTTCGCTTCCGAGACCGCGATGTGGGCGACCGTCAAGGCGGTACAGATTCACGGCGGCTACGGATACGTTACCGACTTTCCGGTCGAGCGCTACATGCGCGATGCCAAGCTCACCGAAATAGGCGAGGGCACCAGCGAGGTGCAGCGAATGATCATTGCGAAATCGCTGCTACGCGAAGGATACCTGCCCGCTTAGCGCTCAATTTCGGTTGCTTTAAGGAGTGCCCGCCGCTGGCGTCAGGATTCCAGCAGATCGGCCCTGATCGCATCGAGGTGTGAGGAATCGAGTCCCAGTACTTCGCGCATGAACGCGTCGATGCCGCCCATCTCGTCGATCGTTTCGAATACCGGCGCGAGCTGCGTGGGAGTCAGGAGGTCGTTCGGAAAGGTCGTGTTGCTCTCGAGGAAGTCTGCAACGACCTGATCGCGGTCGACGCCAAGTACCTCCAGAAGCATCGCAGCGCCTACCCCGGTGCGGTCGCGCCCCGCGGAACAGTGAAACAGCACGGGATAAACGTTGCGCTCTGCCAACAGTTTGAAGAAGCGTTGCCAGTCGTCGCGAAAATGCATCACAAGTTCAAGGTGTGCGCGTCCGGGCTCACTACTGCGTCGCGTATAACCGTGCTCACTAAACCATTGATCACCGATCGGAATGTGCTCCCATCGAACCCCGTCGCGCATCGCGCGTGCCGGTGGCCCAATGTGCTTGACCTCCATTCGGCTCTGCAACGTGATGAGAGTCTTGAGTTGCAGGGTCTCCAGGGGGCTCCCGAGCGGAACCTCTGCCAGATGTGAAGAGCGGTAGACGTGGTTGCGTCGAACGCGTTTTCCATCTCTCACCGGATGACCGCCCAGATCGCGAAAATTTCGGGCGGCTAGCGTGCGGAGAAGGTCGAAATCGACGATGACTTCGCGCTTGCGCGAGTCCGATGTGTCACGGTTTTCTGACAAGCGGGAACTTCCTGTGTGATATTTTACTCGTCGCGGCGAAGGCACGAAAGCTGAGCGGCCACCGCGCCTAGTCTCCCGTCTCTAATGGAACAGAGTCCAGTCATTTACTGAATCGGTCGCAAGCGAAACTTCGACTCCGCCACTGGCGTTGCGTGCGAACTTCACAAGAAGCGAGGGCGGGCGGGATTTATCACGCCAGAATGAACCGGTTTTTGCGCCATCGTTTCGATATGGTGACGCTCGAGATTTGCGACACGCAGATGGTCTCCGCGCCTGGCGAACGCCACCGCACAACGGCTTAGCGCGACCGGAACCGAGCGAGCGCCGGTTCTGCTACCTTAGGCGTGAATCTCTGCTTCGCTTGCCGCCAGGTAAGCGCGGTACGAAGACGAAGACTCCAACAGGTGAGCGTGGCTCCCGGAGGATTCGAGCGTGCCTTCGTGTACGAACAGAACCCGATCGCATGCGGCAAGAGTACTGGCCCGGTGAGCCACGACTATGACGATCCGGGTGTGCGCCAGGTCGCGCAGCATCTTGATCAGGGTGGTCTCGCTGAGCGAGTCCAGTGGCGCTGTTGGCTCATCTAGAATCAGCACGCTGGGACTGGCGAGCAGCGCTCGGGCTATCGCAATCCTCTGTTTCTGGCCGACCGAAAGGCGCGTTCCACGCCGCCCCAGCATCGTGACGTACCCGTCCGGCAATCTTTCGATGAATTCCGCGGCACCTGCCATCGTTGCCGCCGTACGGATCTGTTCTGCGGTTGCATCCAGGTCGCCGTATCGGATGTTGTCTTCTATGGTCGCCGAAAACAACGCCTCCTGCTGAAAGACGAACCCCATGTGACTTCGAAGCGTGGCGAGTGCGAGCCCGTTGCTGTCGATACCGTTGACGATGATGCGCCCCGCAAGGGGTGGCAGGAATCCGGGCAGGGCGAGGATCAGGGTGGTTTTTCCGGTCCCGCTGGGACCTGCCAGCGCAACCATTTCTCCACGCTTGAGTTGAAAGGAAATTGAGCTGAGTACGGGAGCGTTGCGGGTGTAGCCGACGCTCACGTCGCGTAGGGCGAGCGAATCGATCGGGCCGCCCTCGGTTGCCGCGATTTCTGTTGACCGATCTGCTTCCAGGCGGTCCAGCACGCTGTGAATTCGTCGTAAGCCTGCCGCCGGGACTTGCATTGCCGCCCAGGTATTCCCCAGCGTGGTCATCGGAAAGGCCAGCAGCGCGCCGTAGCCCCCCAACAGAACTATGTCGCCCAGTGTCATGCGGCCGGCGATTACTTCCATCATCGTATGATAGAGCGCCGTGTACGTGAGGAGCCCAACCAGCGGTGTCAGCACCAGGACGAGCGCCAGAATAATCCCGAGCATTCTTAGTGTGGATCGAAACGAGCCCCAGCTGGCGGAATCTATCGATTCGGATTCCCGGGCTTCCTGCCCAAAGGCCTTGATCAGCTGCACTTGTGAAAGGCGCTCTTCGAATGCCGCCATCACGTTACTGCCGCGCTCGCGCATTTCCTGGCTCTGGTGGCGCAGGAGGCGCCCAAAGACGGTGGTGCAAATCGCGAAGATCGGCAGACACAGCATGGCGAGTATGGGAATGAGCGGTTCGTTGCGAAATTCCGCCCATAGCACGGCGAGCGCCAGGATGAACATTATGACCGAGGTGATCGGCGCCAACATGCCGCGGTAAAATACGGCGCTCACCGCCGCGGAATCGTGCATTACCCGGAACACCGCATCGCCGATCTTTTGATCCGAGTACATGCCCAGCGGTGAGTCCATGAATGCCTGGTAGACCGCAACGCGGACCCCCTGGGTAATTCGCTGAGTCAGATCGAGCGTGATGTGGGTCTCCAGGTAGCCGAATAGGCCGTTCCAAAGACTCCACCCGTCGTTGGCATCGTTCTGGGTGAAGCCAGCCTGGTCGAGACCGCCGCTCTGCACGTCGGTGCCCAGCGCGACGGCCCGGTCGGCCACCATCCCGACCAGCAGCACCGCGACGGCGAGGAACCCCGTGACCACCAGCAGAATGCTGGCCGGTTCCGTTCCGGCCAGCGGAAGAATCAAAAGACGTGGAATGCCGGTCAACGGGTGGCCGTCCAGCACGTTGTCGATCACAATCTTGAGTGGCCACGGAGTCACCAAAAAAAACGTCAGCGAACCGACGGCAAGCAGCGCCTTGAGCGAGACCAGCCGGCGAAAGTCACGGATGAACCGCCAGCTCCAAACGAACAGGTGCCATACTTCGCCGGGCCTCAGCGGCCGTTGCTCCTCGGAATAGAGAAGGTTCGCGCGCGCGTCGATGCCTGCGCTACTGCCATGAGCGGGTGAATTTTTAGTGGTCAGCGAGGCCATCGAATCACCTGCCGCCGGGCTCTGCTTCCTGCACGGCCAAATCACCGCTCAGCTCGAGTTTGCCGCCGTCGACCCGATAGACTCGGTCGGCCTTGGATGCGCTGCCACGCCTATGCGTCACCAGGATGACCAGTCGTCGCGCGGGCGCTTCGGCGAGCCAGCCGCGAATTCCTTCGATCACGATTTCCTCGGTCTGGGCATCGAGCGCGGAGGTAGGTTCGTCCAGTAACAGGATAGGAGCGTCGCGTAATAGTGCGCGAGCCAGACCGACCCGCTGGGCCTGTCCGGCGGAAAGTTTGGCGCCTTTTTCCCCGAGCATGGTGTCCAGCCCCGCGGGAAGCGAGCGGACAAAGTCCAGCAGCCCGGCGCGCCTGATGGCGACACTCAACTCCGCGTCCGACGCCTGCGGGCGGCCGTAGGCGATATTGTCGCGAAGCGTCGCGGTAAAGAGCGGATTCTCCTGCAGTGCGACGGAGAGCATCGATCGCCACGCGGGCAGAGCGAATTGCGCGATCGGCACTCCGTTGAACAGGATCCGTCCCGAATCGGGGTCGAAGAAACGAAGCAGCAGCCCGAGGACAGTGGTCTTTCCCGATCCGCTGGCTCCGGCCAAAGCCGTCAGTTCGCCCACCCGGGCTTTGAACCAGACCTGGTTCAATACCTGTGACCGCGAATCGTAGCCGAAGTTTACTGCCTCAAACGCGATCGATTCGACCGATCCTCCGGGCACCAATGATCCGCTCCTGACCTGTTCCGCCGCCGGCATCGTCAGCATCTCGAGCACCCGCGAAATTGCGACGCTGACATCCTGCAAGCTACCCCAGGTGTCGGCGAGGTGTCGCGCGCCCGCGGTCATCCACCCGAAAACGGCCAGTGACGATTGGAACAAGCCCAGCGAAGCGGCGGTCATTGCCACTCCCGCATATCCTCCAAGCAGGACGCGGCGAGCGCCGAAGTACGCCGCGGCCACATAGGCCAGGCCGCGGACCGTGTTGGTGGCCACCCGGTAACGTGCGAGCATCAAGCGCGCGCGGCGCGAGGCGAGAAACGCGTCCCAATTGTCCCGTGCATATCGATCGGTCTCGAACTTTTCGCGTTCGAAGGCCTTTACAGCCTTGATGGAAGCAAGGGTTTCCTCGATACGGGTGGTTGCCGCCGCCGTCGTTTCACGCTCGGCGATAAAAGCGCGTCGCAGCGCGGTGCCGTAGAGCACGGCGAGTAGCAAATCCAGCGGCAACAACGCCACCGCGATGAGTGCCATCGCGCGGTTGAAGAGCATCAGGAACCCCAGGGTTCCGATCGCAAGCGGAATCCACCGGATCGGCTGAATGATCAGCCCGTCGACGACCTGTGGAATCGCGGCGGAGTCCTGGAACATCCGAAAAATTGCGTCGCCGATTTTTTCTTCGCCGTGGAAACGAATGGACAGTTGCTGCATCCGGGAATACAGGTTGACGCGGAATAGATTGGACATGCGCTGCAGGATCCAGACGGCGTAGGCGAGGATCACGGCGTTGATGGGAACGATCAGCATCGTAACCGCACCGCCCACCAAGCAGGCGCGCCACAAGATCAACTCGCGGCTCGCATCGAGGGAAACGTGCAGCAGGCGGGCCTCGCCCGGCCGCAGCGGTTGTCCATTGGCGACGACGTCAAAAAAGATACGAATCAGATCGAGAACCATCAGACCGACCGGCAACGCCAGCAGCATCAGCAGAAAAAGAAACAGCAGATGGCGCCGATAAGGCCGGATGAAGGGCCACGCGCGCGCGGCCAGCGCGAAAACGTCGCGCGCGCGCAGACCACGCGCGTTCGGGAAGGTGAGCTCGGACCCGAGCGGAGCGGGAAAAGCACGCTCTGGCGCTGCGCTCAATGACTTTCCTTTGATGGTCCGCCGGCGACTGCGATGAGATCCTGTTCGAGCATACCTTTGGAGACGCAGTCGAGGATCGCTTCCTGGCTGCCCATCCCGTACTTGCCTTGGAAATCAGCGCTCACGGTGACAAAAGCCGACTGCTTGCCGGCTTTTTGCAGTTGGACCGTCACGGTCACCGTTCCGTCCTCGAACTGATAGATCATCTGCTCGGCCGAGGTCTTGCAAAACGCCCACCTGTTCCAATTCTCGCCGTCAATGCCAGAGCGCGTCGCGATCAGGGTCCATGACTTGTCGTCCGCACTGGTGAGTCGAAAGCCGCTAAGCGAAGAATCGCTGAAGTAATGCTTGAGTGTGCCGAAGACTTGATCGATCGGATATTCCACGCGGTCCGATCGCGAAATGATCCTGGGGGTTTCAATCGCGAGAGCGGGCGAGGCGATTATCGCCAACAGGATGGACATAGGAATCAGCCGTTTTCGCATCGCGATCTCCGCAGCCGATTTCGGCTCTCTGCACCGATGATAACGGGGGGCGAAGTGGCTGGTAAAGCCGAAGCCGTGGTAGGTTTCGCGGCGATACTACAGGAGGGCGAGGATTAACGGCATGCCATCACTTTTGTTCGAGAAACGCGGCCACATCGCTTATATCACGTTCAACCGGCCGCATGTGCACAATTCGTTCAATCCGGAAACCATCGTGCGGCTCTCGGAGGCGTGGGAGGAGGTTAATCGTGACGCGCAAATTCGCGTAGCGATCATAACCGGCGCGGGCGATGTGGCGTTTTCAGCCGGAGCCGACCTAGGCCGCCTGATTCCCCTCTTTACTGGTGCACGAAAACCGGACGACGAATGGGATCAGCGGTTGCTGGCCAACCGACGTTTCAGCGCGATGGCCCTGCTGCGCAACTACGACGTGGACAAACCCATAGTGGCCGCGATCAATGGCTTTTGCATCGCCGGCGGAATGGAACTCATTCAGGCCACCGATCTTCGGGTCGCCTCCGAGAACGCCAGCTTCGGGTTGCAGGAAGTCAAATGGGCCATCATTCCTGCCGCCGGTTCACTCGCGCGCCTGCAGAGACAGATTCCATATTGCAAGGCGATGGAGATTCTCCTGACCGGCAACCGGATCGATGCGCAGGAAGCCTGGCGCCTCGGGCTCATCAACTACGTCGTTCCGCAATCGAAGCTCCTCGAAAAAGCGCAAGAGTTGGCGGAAACCATCGCCGCAAACGGGCCAATCGCCGTGCGCAAAATCAAGGAAGCAGTGCGTCGGACTTCGGGCCGCCCGCTGGAAGAGGCATTTGCAATCGAAAACGAATGCGCTCGCGAGGTGATACGATCTGAGGACGCAAAGGAAGGACCTCGCGCCTTCATGGAAAAGCGCAAGCCCAACTACCAAGGGAAGTGACCCAGATGGATAGGACCAGGCGCGACGGCACATCGCGATATTCTGTCACCATCGCGCGATGACCTGCAGGTGCTCACATCGAGAATCGGCGGTGCGGCCGATCCCCATCGACCGCCTACAGTCGGAATGGCGAATGCGACCCGCGGTGCCCCCCACCTCGGATCTACTTCCTGCTTCACTTCAGGCCGGGGCCCGCACAGCGCGTCCTCAGCTCGTGACCCAGCGCATCTGGATTCCTGATTAAATCCTAGGCGCCGGCCAGCTCGCGCATGGTGGTGACGTAATCGCGCGCGTGCGTTGCCGCGGGTCCGATAGGAAAGACCACTGGATGAGTCACTCCAGCGGCGCGGAACCGCCCGACGAATTCTCGGCAGACTTTGGAAGGGCCGAAAGCGGCGATCTTGCGCGCCGATGCGTCGCTGATTGCACTCGGGGCTTCCTCACGCTTTCCCTGCTGCCATAAGCGGCGAAGTTCCACGAATTCGTCGCCAAGTCCGTAGCGGGCGAACATTTTGTTGTAGCTCTCGACGAATGCGTAGCTGGCGAGCTCGCGCTTGAACGAATCCACCGCCTTGTCCTCGTCGGGACTGATGCACATGCGGATATAGATCCCGATATCGATCGAGGCCGGGTCCCGCCCCGCGCTGCGTGCGCTCTCGTGAATTTCCCTGATCATCGGCGCAACGGCTTCCGGCGGCGAGTAATTCATCAGCACGCCGTCGGCGATCTCACCGGCTAGCCGCAGCATCGGGGTATTGAGCACGCCCATGAAAATGCGGGGAGGGCGGGGCGCCGTGAGGCGCATCCCGAGCCGGAAGTCGCTCCTGTAAACCTTGCCTTCAAACTTGGATCGCCCCTCGCTGAAGAGTTGGCGCATGATGCTCGCGCACTCCCGCATTGCCGTAACGGGCTTGCGATAGGACGCGCCGTGCCATCGCTCAACGATGATCGGACTCGATACTCCGAGACCGGCTATCGCACGGCCCTGGGAATATTCGTTGATCGTGAGAAAGCTCATCGCTATCGCGCCCGGGGTGCGGATCTGAATCGGGATGACCCCGGTGGCAAGGTCAGCCTTGGTGGTGTTAAGCGCGAGCGCACCGAGACTGACCAGCGCATCAGGTCCGGATACTTCGGCGACCCACAGCGAAGAATAGCCAAGGTCTTCAGCTTCCTTCGCAAGCGCAAGGCGCTCACGGATGGGGCCGGAACCAAGAGATATTTGTAATCCGAGCTTGCGTGTCTCACTCATGTCATCTTCTTAACACACGGCAAAAAAACGAACAGACCCTTATGCATTCCGCTCGGAGCCGCTCTTGCTGCCAGGCGGTGGACTCGAGTCGGCCAGGGTCACTCTGGTGTGACAAGATCGGGCGGTGGTTGCGATTCCGCAGCGCCGCCAAATCATGCCCCCGGGCGCGCGGCGCGTGTGCCTGAAAAAAAACACTCCAACACCCTCCAGGCAAGAAAATCAGGGTCGGGTTGTGGCCCTGCGTTCGCCCTCTGTAAATTCGAAACGCCGGGAGGCGGACACAATGCCATTTTTCGATTCGGATGAGTTGAAAATTCACTATGAAGATCGCGGCAGTGGCGACGCGGCGGTGCTGGTTCACGGTTTCGCATCGAATGCGCAGAACAACTCGGGCATTACTGGATGGCTGGATCTGCTCGCGCGCGATAATCGCGTGGTTACCCTCGATTGCCGCGGTCATGGTCAGAGCGACAAACCACACGAACGCGCGGCTTACACCGCAATGTCGATGGAAGACGATGTCATCGCCCTCATGGATCACGCGGGTATAAAGCGGGCGTTGCTGATGGGCTTCGATGGGCGGGCGAATCTCCATGGGACTGCTGGTCAGGTATCCGGAACGGTTCCGGGCCGTCGTGTTCGGCGGAATCGGACAGGTCGTCGCGGTGAACCATCCGGCGCGTCGCACTGCGATCATCGAGGGCCTCCTCGCCACCGACGCCTCCTCGGTCAAGGCCGAGATTCCGAAACGGTTCCGCCGTTCGCCGAATCAAATCGCAACAACCTGAAGGCACTGGCAGCCTGCATGGGCGCAGATCGTCTGACTATAAGTGCCACGGCGTTCGCGAGTAACCGAGTGCCAGTTCTACTGGCGGTCGGAAGCAAGGATACGGCGGTCGGCTCGACTCGTGCCCTTGCTATGACAATCAGAAACAGCCGCCTGGTGGAGATCGAAGGCCGCGACCACCTTAACACTCCCGGGGACAAGCGCTACAAGGAAGCAGTGCTGGAGTTCTTCGCAAGTGCACCCCCTTAGGTGAGGGGCCGTGTCATGCGTCATAACCACCAATGCCGGCGCAACCTCGACGCCCGCTGACGGCGATCCTGGGGTAGTCACACTCAGGCAGAACGGGAAAAACGGGGGCGTTCACGTGCAGGATGACGAGCACGAACGACCCGACAGGGGTGACTCCGAGCCGTGGCCTCGGCTACGCCGACGCCAACCGGCGGGCCCCACTGAGGTCGGATACGGATCCTTGAGCTAATGGACCACGGTGGAAACGGACGCAGACCGCCATCGCTTGTTACCCGCTTTTTTCCCCGGCGGTCTTGTTGATCCTTAGTTCGATAGTGTTTCTGCGACTCCCAGCCCTTGCAGGGATATAGCCGGAAAGCGCTGGCTGACGCGGTAACCTCGGCAGTACATTCGGTGTGCTGTCAGACGGCAAATGCTTGGCACTAGAAGGTGTAAGTCGACACCGAACCATCACGCCTCCAATCGGCCGAGACGCGTGAGCTTCGGTTGGGGCGAGAAATTTCCTCCCGGCTGAATCCGGCTCTTATCCAATGATGTGCAGGTTTGCGCCGAGCGAACACTATGAGGGCGTCCTGAATAGCTCTACGTGCTTTCAACGAATTCCGCGACCCCGGCAAGACGCCGCCACATTCAAGGAGAAAATCATGTCGAAGCATCCACCATTGCCGCCATTTTCCCGTGATACGGCTATCCAGAAGGTTCGTCTCGCCGAAGATGGCTGGAATTCCCGGAATCCAGAAAAAGTGGCGCTTGCCTACACCAAGGACTCTCGCTGGAGGAACCGAGCGGAATTTGTGAACGGGCGGCAAGAGATCGTTTCATTCCTTACGCGCAAATGGGCAAGAGAGCTCGACTACCGTTTGATCAAGGAGCTCTGGGCGTTTACTGAGAACAGGATCGCGGTGCGCTTTGCTTACGAGTGGCACGACGACTCTGGAACCTGGTTTCGTTCATATGGGAATGAAAATTGGGAATTTGAGGAAGACGGCCTCTTGCGGGTTCGTCTCGCGTGCATTAACGACCTGCCGATCCATGAATCCCAACGCAAGTATCATTGGGTCCTCGGGCGCCGCCCCGACGACCATCCGGGATTGAGTGATCTCGGCCTCTGAATCGCCGCCGCAGAGTTGTTTGAAACCCTAGCCCATGGAGGCATCGGGTGCTCCGACGCATCCGCCAGGAGATGCAGTTCAGGCTTGGACCGGGTTTGACTCCTTGACCATGCGGGACTGCCCTATTCGTCCTGTCGCCAGCAGGATCTGCAACTTTCTACCCTGGCTGTAGCTGGGTCGCAATTTTTCACGCGGCAACCGAGGCAGCCGTTTCACTTCAGGATATGGGGCCGGACGCGACGCGCACCGTTTTAAGGGATGCACCCCGCTTGGTGCGCGGTCAGGCTAAGAAAGTAGCGGCGAAGCTATGGTTCCGCCTAGCCTGTACGGAACCCCGTTGGGCGGATGCGGCAGCAGGTTGATAAGGAAGGCGAGGCGTTGGCGAGCAGTGGCCGCCGGCGTCAGCATGAACTGCAACGCAAGCGTGCTTTGGTGCCAGTCTTCGGTGTCGAGACGAATTGAGCCATGGGCGTCGATCGCCAGATCGCCCTCGCTGCTTTTCAGCTCTTCAACCTGTAAAATTCCCTTGTCGAGGCGAAGCTTCAGATCGACTTCGCCCAGTCGGGTGGCCGGCATCGGTCCGGGAATCCGGATTAGGAAACCCTTCGCGATCAGGTGCGCTGCGCCGCTGTTAGTGGTGGGTGAAACCGGATCAATTGCGATTTTTCCATCGCCGGAAAGTTCTCCGCCGAGGGCTGCCCCGATCTGGTGGAGGAGATGAAGACTCGCCAAATCAAGCTCGCTCGCGTCGAAGCTCACTTTCGCGCCGTCTCCCAGCCGATGCACGCTGAACCATAGTGAACCACCATAACTGTCGGCGTTGCCGCTGACACCCGGATGGAGCAGCAACAGCGAGCCCAACGCGGGCCAGATGCGTACGCTGTGACCCTGAAAGATAGGCGGCGTTCCCGGGGTAAGCGATCTGATGGTCACATTGCCGAGGCGTGCGCCGAACGGCAGCGCGAGCTCCTGTTCGGCACTCTCGAAGCGCAGGCCCAGGGGCGACAGCACCCCTTTGATGGCGGGCGCATACGGAAAGGTCGCGAACAGAAAGACCAGGAACAGCACAAAACCCGCAATTCCGTACAAGAGTCCCAGCAGATGCGGCCGCCAGTAGTCGAGACTCAAATACGGCATGAAGTCAGGCGCTGCGGCCCAGCGCCACGCAGGTGAGATCGACGTCAAAGGAATGGGTATTCTGCATACGCCGCTGAATGCGGAGGTTACCGATGCCCACCGGTATCGGCAACGTGCGCACCGCATACAGGGCATCGACGATTTGGGCAAGGCTGACGTCGTTCAACTTGAGCTGGACACTGTACTGCACCAATCCGTCGGGCAGTTTTCGGTCTGCTTGCGGCGTGATCGACGCGATCTTTTCGTGTCCCAGGCTCTTGCTGAAAGACGCTTCCACCACCGAGAACAGAGAGAAGTCCTTTCCGCCTGGCACGGTATTGTGCTGCACGGCGTTGAGATCCGCCTTGACGGTGGCGTAAGTGGCAACCAGCCGCTGAATGCCTGCCAGGTCATGTTCCCGCGCCGCAATGCGTTCATCGAGTCCGTCAACATAGTCGACGATCGGCGAATAGATCAGGTTGTAAACCACAAACAGCGCGAGCAGACCTGCCGCGATTTTGACCAGCAACCGCTCGCGCTTTTCGAGCTTGTCGTACCGGGCGCGGGCCTGCGCTACGTACGGATCGATCTCCGCGCGCAACCGGCGGGTCTGCGGCTCGAGTAGAGCCGAGTACCGCTGCCGCAGGCCGGCAAGATATTGGCGCGGCGTGATCACGGATTGCCTTCAGTGCCTTTGAAGTCGGCACTCAGTCGGAACTCGACCCTGTTGGGTTCACTGCTGGAATTCGCGTGTGTCACCTCGATCGACCCGAACGCGCCTGATTGATCGAGCGCGCGTTTCACCTGGTCGACGGTACCGAACGAGTCGGCCAGGCCCGTGACGCGAAGCCCGGTCGGATCAACCTGAAATTCCTCCAGTTCCGCCGGGATGCGCGGTGGCAGCGTTTGCGACACGGTCATGAGCGTGTCGAGCGCCGAATTGCGACTTGTGTTGCCGCCGAGTAGGCGAAGCTGCTTGTCCATCGACGATATTCCCGAGCGCAACTGGCCAATCGGGTCGGAGGACACATCTCCACTCAGGACCGGCGCCGCCATTTTGGCTATCTCGTGGTCGATCAGGTGCAGGCGGTGAATTTTTCCATACACACCCAACACGAAGTGAAGCAGTATGAACCCAACCAGACAGGCGGCGAGGATGCCGGTGGTATAGAAGGGAGTTAGGTCGCCGCGGGTCCTGCCGCGAAAGGCGAATTCACCCTGACGAAAATTGAGCAGTTCGACCGGATGGTTTGGCATTTCGCCGAGCAGCATCGCGACTGGACTGACGAAACGAACCATGTCGGGATGCGCGCCTTCGAACAGCGCGGAGCAATCGAAGTCGTGAGTGGCAAGCGCCAGCGCATCCGAGAGAGTGCCGCGTAGCGTCGGTATCATTGCGCCGCGCCCGGTGATCACCAGGTCGGCGTGATCGAGCTCGCCCGTGTGCGCAAGAATCGTCTGGCGCAGGGTGTTCACGATTGGCGCCATCTCGTCCGCCGAGCGCGCGGCACCCTGCGGGGTAAGCAGCCCGGCCGCGATGGTTCGCATCGCGCGCGGAATTCCTTTTTGGTCGAGCAGCACAAACGAGGTCGAACTCTGCTCGGCGTCGATCACGAGGCGGGCGGTGGCCTGCTTGCCGTTCTTCGATCGTGCAAACAGTGCGGCAATCGCAAACGGCGTAATGGTCACGGTTTTCGGATCGAGTGCTGCGCTGGCAAGCAGCTGAAGATGGTTTTGCATTTCCTGCTTGCGCGCGGACGCGGCCAGCACCAACGAATTGTCGCCCGATCGTCCCACCCGCACGAACGTCACCGCCGCACCATCGACCGGGAAGGGCAGATGCTCCTCAAGCGCGAAGGGAACCACCTGATGGAGCTTGCGCAGATCGCGGAACGGCAATTCAAGCAGCCGCTTTGCCACCGAGTCGGTCGGGAGTGCGGAAATCACAACATCCGCGTGGCCGGTCTTTTCCGTCAGGCGACGCAGGGCGGGCGCGAGATTCTCCTCGCCTTCGGCGCGATGCGTCTCGAACACGCCGATGAATTGAAAAGAGTTCCACGTGCGATCCGCGGTCGCCGCGCGCAACCGGTCTCCGGCGACTTCTATCGCTAATATGCGCTGCGGCATTCGGGTTAGCTGACTAGTCCTCTTGCCAAGATATGAGTAGCCCCGTGCCGTTAGGCTGGCGCCGGAAGGTTGAGTGGACGAGCTTGCGAGCCCCTGCGAAAGTCCCCATCCCGTTTATGGTAAAGAAATTACTGCGGGTGGTTAATACCTTGGATAGACCGGTGATGTTCTGACCGAGGCCCGGGATGTTGCCAACGTCGGTCAGGTTGGAGAATGGCCGGATCATCCGCGCTGTGACGATCGCCTTGATAAGGTCCGGGCTGGCGAAGAGCTTGGGACTCAGGGCGGCCAGAACCTCCGGCGGGGCGGTATTTGCGTTCACCTGCATTTCCGGAACGACCGTGACAAACGGGAGCAGGCGATGAAAAATCGAGTCATCGACCCCGCGCACCATCTTTAGGTCTCCAATCGTCGGCATGAATCCGTTGCGCGGCGCATAGGGTGGCACGAGTCGCAAGTAGTAGTCCATTTCCGCACCGCCCTGCGGGGCGGGGATGCTGTCGGCGTCAATCCAGTCAGCAAGCGCCGGAATGATTTCGGGAGGAATGTTCAGGATACTAAAGAGCCGCTCCAGCACCATCGCGTATTGAGGATCGATCTCGCCGGTGGTCCGATTGACGAGCTGGTTGATGTTCAGCTTGCGGGTCTCGTCGATGATCGATACCGACGCGATTCCGCCATCGACGTTGACCGCCGGAAAGGGCGCCGCCCATACATCGTTGAGACTGTCGTAGGGGGTCCGCATTACCGCGTCCATTCGGGAGTCTTCGGCGAGCAGTCCCAGCCCTACCGCCACGCTCGAGCGCGCCAGAAAATACGCGCGCAACTCGTTGGCCTGATTTGCGGCCGACAGGTAGCCAAGCGCGGCGGTGGTTCCGAAATCGATAACGATAAGCGTCATCAGGGCGACGCCGAGCAAGACCACAAGCAGCGCAACCCCACGCGGGTTGGTTGTGCGATTCTTCACCATTGCGCAATCGCCATCGGCACCGTCACCTGGGTCGAGAAGGCCAGCGGCTCACCCCTGGGTCCGGCGAGGCTCAGATCGATGGACACCGCGACCGGCACCTGCCGCCCGGGCGACATGTTCTCGGAATTCCAGACCTGGTCCCATTGCTCACCGTCAAAGTAGCGAAGCTTGAGGCTCAGCATCTTGTCGGCGACGATGATCGGCGCCGAGTTGGCGCCGCCGCCGAGGCCGCTGTACTGGGAGCGCTCGAGCAGGAACCATCCGCGATGGTTGGGGTTGCGGGCCGCCGTGTAAGTCACGATCTCTTCTGCGCCATAACCATCGAGCGATCGACGATGCCCCGGATCAAGCGTCGAAACGGTCAGCGTATTGACCGGAGAACCGCCCTGATACTTGGCGGCACCCAGGACCAGCACCCGGCTCGGAGCGAGCGGAGTCTGAACGGCACCGCGAATCTCATTGCTCATTTGCCAAAGAATCGCCCGGCCACTGCGTTCGGAGTACAGGCGCGCTTCCGCGTGAAGCTTGCTGGTCGCCACCGCATGAAACGATTGTGCGAGCATCACCACGATGAGTCCCAGGATTGCCATCGCCAGCACCATTTCGAGCAGGGTGAAGCCGCGCTCCGAGCGGAGGATTGGGTAACTGCGCATCATTCTGCTGGTTCCGGAATCGGGTTGTGAAGGTATTCGGTTATCGAAAAATTGCGCGAGAACTTCGGCCCATAGGAGACAATGACCCTCACCTTGCGCACGTCGGGGAAGACCCCTGATTCCAGGACGTCCCGTTCCCAGCGAAATTTCTGGTACTGACCGGGGAAATACCGCTCGAAATTTCCCCTGGTCACACCGAGTCGCGGGAACTGCTCGAGCTCGGCCTGGGTCATGATCGTCTGGCACAGCATTCCGGCACGCGCGATGTCCCGGCTGTGAATCACGCTCTCCAGGCTCTGATGATGCAGCGTAAGTAGCGCGAGCAATGCGATTCCCAGCACCGCCATCGCCACCATGACCTCCAGCAGCGTGAAACCAGCAGCCTCTCGGCCGTTAGCGATAGGAACCGGGCGACGACCGCAAATCATCGCGTCAGCACCTGCGCCATCGAGAGGTCACCCTCGGCGACGATCACTCGGCCGGTCGCCGGATTGAACGCCAAGGTCATCACGTGGCCCGACAAATCGACCATGTGGATGAGTGTGGCGTCTACGTACCCCTCCGGGTAGAACTGCGTCTCCACGGTGCCCACGCTAAAGGTTCCGAGGTCGCCCACGGTCACGTCGCGGATCGCGATCGACGGTGGCATCGTGACCGGCGCACCGGCGCCGCTGTGGTCCGGACCGAACGAGGGGGTTGGCACCGCGTATGGGTCAAGTCGCATCACTCGGTAAACCTGATGATCGAGGTCGAAGACCAGCCGCAAAAAGACCTTCTGGGCGGACGCTTGGTCGAATAGGTAGGATGCGCGACCGGCCAGGCGGCGCGCCTCGCTTTTGAGGCGGGCCTTGCGGTAGCCGCCAGTGTACGGCACTGCGAGGGTGAACATCAGGGCCATGATAAAGATAACGATGGCAAGCTCGAGCAATGTGAACCCGGGCGCCGGGCTCAGGCGCACCTCGGTCGACCGCCTGGGCCTGGTCGCAAGGGGGCGCGGGAAACGCACGCTACTCATGATTGGTTCAGGTGGAACTTCCGTCTATATCATCGGCGCTTTGCACGCCGTCAGGACCAAAGGACTTGAGCGCATAGGTGCTACCGTCGCTTTGATAGAAATACTGATTGCCCCACGGATCGCTCGGAAGTTTTTCGATGTACCCACCTTGCTCGTAGTTGCTGGGAAGTCGCCCTCCGGTAGGCGGACTGACCAAAGCCTGCAGCCCCTGGTCGGTGGTAGGGTAAGAACCGTTGTCGAGATAGTAGCGATCCAGTGCCTGCTTCAACTCCTGGATGTCGGCTTGAGCCTTGGTGCGCTTGGCGCGGTCGGCGACACCGCGCAGGCGGGGGACGACCATCAGGGCCAACAACCCGATGATCAGGATCACAACCATGATCTCGATCAACGTGAAACCATCCTGGCCCTTGAACCTTCTGTTCATCGCAAAGTACCCGCTACTGCATGATCTGGTTGAGCTGGAAAATCGGCAACAGCACCGCAAGCATCATGAACACGATAACAGCCGCCATCATGAGGGTCATCACGGGCTCTAGAATGGTGGTGACCTGGCTCAGCGAGTGCGCGACTTCGCGCTCATAATTGTCGGCGACCCGTTCCAGCATCCGCTCCAGCTCCCCTGACCGTTCCCCTACCCGGATCATCTCGATCAGCATGGGCGGAAACAGTTTGCTCTGCGAGAGGGTGTGCGCCATGCCATGGCCCTCGCGAATTTCCTCCCGGCTTTTTTCAATCGCCTCGCGCAACAGGCCGTTGGTGACAACCGCTTTGACCGCTTCGAGCGCTGGCAGCAACTGCACACCCGCCGCGAGCAGGGTCGCGAGGGTGCGCGCGAACCTTGCGCAGACGATTCGCACCACCGTCTGGCCAAGGTACGGCAGCCGCAGAGTCATGCTGTCATAGAACCGCCGGCCGCGGGCGGTCGAGAGACCGTAGAGAATCCCGGCGGTCGCGCCGAGGAGAACGAGGGCGATCCACACCCAATAGCCGGTCAAGAACGACGACACCGCGATAAGGATTTGCGTCGCAAGCGGAAGTGCGGCGTGTTGTTGCTCGAAGATCGTCGCCACCTGCGGAACCACGTAGGTGACCAGAAATGTCATAATCGCCGCGCCGACGACCATCATGATGATCGGATAGGTGAGGGCGCCACGGACCTTGGCCATGAATTCCGCCTGCCGCTCGCTATAGTCGGCCAGCCGATCCAGTACCGCCTCCAGCGCCGCGGCCTGCTCGCCGGCACGCACCATGCCGACGTAAAGGTCCGAGAAGATATGCGGATGCACCTTGAGCGCATCCGCGAGCGACGAGCCCTCGCGCACACGCTCGCGCACCTGTGACAGCATTCGCTTGACTGCCGCGCGCGAGCTCTGTTCGGCTAACGCTCCGAGCGCGTCAACCAGCTGTACCCCCGCCCCGAGCAGAGACCCGAGTTGCCGGGTCAGCAGGGCCAGGTCTCCCCCCGACATTCCGCGCCGGCGAAACGGGATTTCTCGCCTCAACCGCGGCTGTCCGACGATCTCTTCGGCAAGGTCGGTGGGAAACACTCCCGAGCCGCGCAATTTCTCGCGTGCGGTGCGCGCGCTGTCGGCGTCGATCACGCCAGAAACCGAACGGCCTTCGGTCGATAGTCCGCGGTACGCAAAAACCGGCATGGTCGGGAGGGCAAGTACTAGACGACTTCTTCCTGGGTCTGGCGCAGAAGTTCCTCGATGGTGGTCTCCCCGGCCAGGATTCGCTCCGCGCCGTCCTGGCGCAGCAGCTTCATGCCCAACGAGGTGCAGTGGCGGCGCAGAGTAGCGGCGTCGCTGTTTTCCATTACCAGCGCGCGGATCTCGTCGTCTACTACCATCAATTCCTGAATCGCAAGGCGTCCGCGATACCCGCTGTTGCGGCACGCGCGGCATCCCTTGGCCCGATAGATCTGCTTCTCCATATGCGACGCGTACAGTCCGATACGAGCCAGCTCGGCTTCGGTGGGCGAGTAGGGTTCGCGACACTCCGGGCACAGGCGCCGAACCAGGCGCTGCGCGAGCACCGCGAGGATCGAGGACGAGACCAGGAACGGTTCGATCCCGAAATCGAGTAAGCGGCTCACCGCGCCAAAAGAATCATTGGTATGCAAGGTGGAGAACACCAGGTGCCCGGTGAGTGCGGATTGAATCGCAATTCCCGCGGTTTGTCCGTCGCGGATTTCGCCAACCATGATCACGTCCGGGTCCTGCCGGAGAATCGAACGCAATCCGCTCGCGAACGTCAATTCGATCTTCGGGTTTACCTGCATCTGGCCGACGCCGCGCAGCTGGTACTCGATCGGGTCCTCGATGGTGATGATGTTCTTCTCCGGGGAATTGATACGGCTCAGGCACGCGTACAGGGTCGTGGACTTACCCGAGCCGGTGGGTCCCGTCGCCAGAATGATCCCGTGGCTCTGGCGGATGAGCCGATCGAGCTTGCGCAAGTTCTCGCCGGAAAACCCCAGGTGGTCGAGGTTGAAGTCGACGGCCTGCCCGGCGCGATCGAGCAGACGCAGGACCAGTCGCTCGCCGAAGTTGGTTGGGATGGTGGAGACGCGGATATCGATGTCGCGGCCCGCGATGCGCAGCCGGATACGTCCATCCTGGGGCAGCCGTTTCTCTGCGATATTGAGGCCCGCCATGACTTTTACGCGCGAGGTTATCGCTGGCTGAAAGCGCTTGGACGGTTCCAGGACGTCGTAGAGCATGCCATCGACCCGGAAGCGGACCACCATCTCGAGCTCGAACACTTCAATATGGATATCGCTGGCGCGGTCCTTGACCGCTTGCGAAAGAATCCCGTTGACCAGCTTGATAATCGGTGCCGAATCGTCGGCATCCAACAGGTCGCGCGGCTCGGCCGCCAGCTCGCTTGCGACCACGTCGAGGCGTTCCTCATCGAGGTCGAACATCAGTTCTTCGGCGGTGGTGGTGGTTGCGTTGTCGTAGGCGCGGTTGATGGCCTCATTAATCACTTCCATCGGCGCCAGCACCGGCAGCACGGGAGCGCCGAACAGGATGTGCAGGTCGTCGAGGGGCTGGTAGTTGGCCGGGTCAGCGATCGCGACGGTTACCCCGGCATCGTCGGCGTGCAGCGGCAGCAGATGATTCTTTTTCGCGTAGTTGATGGGGACCTTGGTGACCAGGGTGTGATCGAGCGCGTGCTCATCGATGTGCGCCTGGAAGGGCATGCGGTATTCCTGCGCCAGCGCCCGAGCAAGGCGCTGGGGTTCAAGCGCACCCATTTCCACCAGAACTTCGGCCAGTTCCTGGCCCGGCTTGCGCCGTTGCCGTGCCTTATCGAGGTCTTGCGCTGATACCCAGGAACGATCGAGCAGAATGCTCTCGAAGCTCTTACTCGCGGTAGCCATTAGAGAATTCTCGGCATAAAGGTGCGAACCGGCGACGGGTTTCGAACAACCGTATTATGCCCTCCGGCCATTCGCGAATTGCGGTTCCGCGCCAATTACACATGATGGCGCAGTGGCGTTGCAAGCAAGTTCCCGTTGCATTCTTTAGTAGTGGCTTGATTGGCCAGACGTACTACCTGGACCCAAAATTGCACCACCGTTGATTCCCGCCCCGAAACCCGACCTTTCCTTGGGGGGCATCGTATGCTCGGCTTCGTACCAGGAGACGAGTTTGCCGTCGGTAAACTTCAGATCGAGAAAGGTTCCCTTGTCACCTTCCTTGGTCGAGGTGTACAGCAGGGCCGCCGTAATATCGTTGGAATTCGGCTTGTAGGCGTAGCTCCAAACTTCGGTCGTATCGCTGGGATATTGGCGCAAAGAAGGTTCACCGAACTGATTGTGAACCTGCGACATCGACTCGCCCGGTTTGAGCTGGTCGGACATGTGCGAAGCTTTGATGCGGGTGCCGGCCTGGTAGAAAACCCCGCATCCGGCGAGATTTCCGAACCATATTGCCAGTAACACTCGCGGAATAATTGGGGCACGCCGAAGCATCGCCCGGATTCTGTTGGGCAAGCGGGACGTTGTCAACGCCGCTCTTCAACCGGTCACCAAGCGCGGGCGCGCCGGTCACGACGCAACCCCGCATGGCGAAACCGCCGAACCCCGATCGCTCGCGATCGCTAAAAAATAGTTTCATTTTTCGAACGGTGTATGCGTCCCTTTCCGCTATCGTCACGGAGAGCGGTCGCGCAGCGAGCCAGGGACCCAAATGCACTTTTCTCGGCAGTCAGTTCCCGACCCGGGAACGTTTTCTGGGCAAGCGCACTTTCAACACTATCACCAGGAAGAGTGGTGGCTTTCCGGCACAGGCGACTGGCCGAGGGGGTGTGCTATACAAAATCTGATGATAGCAAGCATGGGAGACCCGGATGCCTCGCAGGCTTCATCTGGTTAAAGGCGCTTCCCAGCGGGGCGCGTTGGTCTATGGGATGAGAATTTTTGACGGCCAGGTTGCATCGGTTGAAGATGCACGTGTCACCCTCATGGATGGAAATTCAGGCCGCGTAGCCATGCACTATATAGAAGGAACGCGCGCGCAAATCCGGCGTCAGCTGATGCAGAGCATCGACGCCTTCTTCGAACTGCTCGATGAGCCCGTGGAACGGAAGTGAGGAGCCAATGAAGCTGGAATTCATCAAGTATGAAAAGCGTGACCATATCGCCTACGTCACCTTTAACCGCCCCGAGCGGATGAACGCCCTGCATCCCGCGTGTCATGTCGAGATGGATCAGGTGTGGGATGATTTCGTCGCCGACCGCTCGATGTGGGTTGCGATTGCAACCGGTGCCGGCGACAAGGCGTTCTCCGCCGGGAACGACCTGCGCTGGACGGCCGAGCATCGCGGCGAGCAGCCGATGCGGTCGCAGGGTGGTTTTGCAGGAATAACCGCGCGCTACGATATCTTCAAGCCGATTATCGCGGCAGTGAATGGTTTTGCGCTGGGCGGTGGATTTGAAATCGCGCTTTCCTGCGACATTATCATCGCGGCAGAGCATGCGCGCTTCGGATTGCCGGAACCACGCGTAGGGCTAATGGCAGCGGCCGGTGGAGTCCATCGGCTCCCGCGCCATATTCCGCTCAAAATCGCGATGGGCATGATGCTGACCGGCAAACATATTACGGCGCACGAGGCGCACAAGTGGGGTATCGTTAATGAGGTGGTACCCTTAAAGGATCTGATCACTACTTCGGAGCGATGGGCGCACGAAATCATGGAATGCTCGCCGCTCTCGGTGCAGGCCAGCAAGGAAGCCGCGCTCACCGGGCTAGGGCTCCCGGTCGAAGAGGCTATCGCGAAGCACTACGAGGGTCAGGCGCGGCTGTTCCGATCTAAAGACGCGGTTGAGGGGCCGCTGGCATTTTCGCAGAAGCGCAAACCCAACTGGACCGGCGAATAGGCCATGGGAGACCTGTGGAGGGCTGGTGAACTCGCACAGTCGATGGTAGTTATCGCCACGACCGTCGGCTTCCCGCCCTTCAACAGTGGCGCTTTCTGGGGAATCATGAGCCTGTGGGGCATCGTATCGATCTTGTTCGATGATGAAACTCCGCGGGGGGTTCCCGGCATGGAAGATTTGTCAGCCCATCCAAGGCACGACACGCAGGGTCAGCATTCGTAACGTCATCTGAGCGCCCATCTCTAGGAGTGTCCCGGCTCTGCCGCGGGCCTCGACGCGCTCGCCGCCGACTGAGGCGGCCTCTGTGCCGCAAGGACCGAGACGGCCACAGAGGTCACCTGATCGCGAATTCCAGACCGGGCCGTCTCCCGTCGGCTCTGCATTAATCCGAAGGATTCTTGGATATTTCGATCCCACACGCTTCCGGGGTCGCCATCTTCGTGCTCCAAGAGAACGGTACGCTTCGAATGAAATTGACGTCGGAAAGGAAGAGCCAAGGCTATCGCGATTTACTTTTTCGGCGTCGGCTCCTGGAGCGGGGTCCCGAACCATAGTCGGAAAATGGCTCGTCACGTTCACGTACCGCCTGACGAAAACCCGCCTCCTGCGCGCGCTGCACGAAATCGAGACCCTCCTGCGTATGCCGCGCAACTCCATCGAAAAACGATCCCAGCAGCCGCGAAGTCGCAAAGCCCATCTGCTCCGCGGTGTGATTGCACAGCAGTTTCAGCATCTGGAGTTGGTTGAGTGGTACCCGTGCCATCCGCTCCGCAAACCCGGTCGCATGTTCGAGAAGCTTTCTCTCGGGCACGGTTTCAAGGATTAGTCCGATTCGCGCGGCCTCGGGCGCGGGGATTTCGTCACCGGTTAGCAGATATCGCTTGGCCCGTTCTAATCCCATTCGATAAACCCACATCGCAGTCGTGGGTGTTCCCCACACCCGCGACGGCGGATAACCGAACGAAGCAGTTTCCGCCGCGATTATCAGGTCCGCACACAACACCATGTCGGTGCCGCCGCCGATACACCATCCCTGAACGGCAGCGACCACAGGTTTGCTGGCGTACCAGAGCCTCAGGTAGGTGTTTTACGTAACGTGAAATCATGTGATAGTCCGCGACTGAGTCCCATGCTCGCTCGTGGGATCCCTCCGCGATCTGCGCTTGCGTGGAAGTGTCCAGCCGGTAGCCCGCGCAAAACGCGTCGCCCTCGGCCCGCAACAGAATCACGCGAACCCCCCCCGGTCGGAATCCGCCTCGTCGATGGCTGCGGCGAGTTCATCGCGAAACTCGGGGGTGATGGTGTTGTACTCGGCGGCACGCGTCAGAACTATCGATCGCACGCCGTTGTGAGTGCCGGTCCTTAGCGTCTTGCCCATCGCCAAACCCTCCCGCCGCGAATATAGGGGCGTAGTTGTCAGCGACAGGGTAGAGCAGAGCTCTCGGGACCGCTAGCCGAAGTTGTCGCTTCGGCTCAACCGCCCCGACAGCCGTTCGTGGCCAGTTCTCTGTTGCGATGGCCATTCTCGAAAGCGCTTTAGCCAGCGCTCCTCGAGCCTGGAACGTTGTCGGTATATGAGACTCTACTTCTTCACGCAGTAATTGACGCAAAGTGAGGGCGCGTACTATCTCACACGCCGGGACCGAGAAAATGACAGCAAAAGCAGGCACTCGTGTCTTGGTGTTACTTGCCATCATGGGGATTGCCGTCGTGCCTATCTCCTACCCTCAAACGTCGAGCGACAGTGATAAAGCTGAGCTCCTGGCTCTCAACCAGCATCTGATGAACGCTTTCGACAGCAAAGATGCAAGCGCGTTTATCGCCTTCTACTCGGATGATCCTGAACGCAATCCTCTTCGAGGACACCGTCCCCCCTTCAGCTCGACAAAGCGGCGCTACGCAAAGCGAATGAGAGGTTTTTTAAATCGGTGTCCGACTTTCATGGACCCATGGAGTCGATAGATGTGCTGGTAAGCGGCGACCTTGGGGTCGTACGTTCCCTTATTATGAACACCTGGACCGACACGAATGTGGCACACATTCGCAAATCAGCCGCTACGCTCAAGCGGACAGAAAAGAGGGTGGTAAATGGCTCATCGGGCATGAACATTTCTCAGTTCCGTTCGATCACGCAACCCTCAATGCCAAGCCGTAAATGGTCGCCCGAATCGGCGTCGCGGTGGCGCGTAAAAGGAATGCATGAAAAAGGTCCCGCCGAGCAAGTCATCGCCAGACAAATGCAGCCATTGGGGTGTTCCTAAAACGATCCCGGCCGCGATGAGGCTTATTCAATCCTCGCTGTGAAAAACGCTGAGGTTCAGGTTAGAAATACCGCTCGTGAAACGCCTTCCCCCCAAAGCCCGAGCGTCCGCAGCTGGGCTTTTCAGAAACGTCGTCCTTCCTCGATTCCCATTCCCGATGTAATGCGCCTGCTCGACCCCGTCGGAAAGTAACAGGAAACCTCAGGCTTCTGCGGCTAAGCCAGTGAGACCTGGCCCTTAGCCCCGAGCACCTGCAAGCTAGATTGGAGACCTTCAGCCGATGATCTTATTGAGTGGATACTCGACTATTCCTACCGCGCCTGCCTCGAGCAGTTTGGGGAACAGCTCCCGAACGGTCTGCTCCGCGATCACGGTTTCGACGGCGAGCCACTCCTTACCCTTGAGATTCGGGTGCGGGTAGAGCGGCGACACGGTCGGGGCGGTGATGGACGGGAGCAGCTCTATAACTTTTTCAAGGTTTTCACGGGCGACGTTCATTTTGATTCCGACGCGGCTCTCCGCATCAAGCGCACCACGAATCAGTACCCCGATCTGCCGAATCTTCGCTTGCTTCCAGCGGTCGTCCCATGACTGCGGATTTGCGACCAGGACCGGATTCGAGGTCAGCAGCTCCTCGACAACCCTGAGGCCGTTGGCGCGCAAGGAAGATCCGGTTTCGGTCACGTCGACTGCCGCATCGACGATCCCTTCGGCCACCTTGGCTTCGGTCGCTCCCCACGAAAATTCAACTTCTGCTTTAATTTTGCGCTGAGCGAAGACTCGCCGGACGAACCCCACGATCTCGGTCGCTACGCGCTTGCCCTCCAGGTCTTCCAGGCACCTGACTGGCGACCGTTCCGCAACGTACAGCACCCAGCGGGAAGGATTCAAAGAGACCTTGGAGTAGACGAAGCTTTCGACTGCGACGAGCTTAACGTTGTTCTCGACAATCCAGTCACTGCCGGTAATTCCGGCATCGAGCGAGCCATCCGCAATATAACGCGGCATCTCCTGGGGGCGGAGAATCCTGCAGGCCAGCGACGCATCGTCGATATTGGGGACGTAGGAACGCGCGTCGACCGAGATTCGCCAGCCGGATCTGCGCATTAACTCCAGCGTCTGCTGCTCGAGGCTGCCCTTGGGAATTCCGAATTTGAGAGTCGCCTCGGACGTTTGCTCAGCTTTGCGCTGTTTCATCGAGGCGTCTTTGACTGATGCCCATAAGCGGGCCCGTACTTGGCGGGGTCTACCCTACGTGGCTCGACTTCGCGCCATTCGCCATTTTCAAGCCGGCGGTAGAAGCATGACTCGTGGCCGGTGTGACACGCCGCCCTGTCGCCCATTTGCTCAACCACGAGCACGATGGTGTCCTGGTCACAGTCGATGCGGATCTCCCTGACGACTTGGAAATTTCCGGACTCCTCGCCCTTGCGCCACAGCTGCTCGCGGCTGCGCGAGAAATAGCAGGCGCGACCGGTCGCGACGGTTTCCTCAAATGCTTCGCGGTTCATGTAGGCAAACATCAGGACGCGCTGGCTGGCGTGGTCGACAGCAACCACCGGGACTACACCGTTGCCTTTCGCGAAATCGATTGCCGCCGATGCTAGCGTTGTCATAGTCCTTAGTCTCAGCGCCGGACCGCCATGGGAGGTGATTCGTACCGCGAGAACTAGTAAGTATTTGTGAAAGGCGGACCTGATTCAACGCCACCCACGCGGTAACTGGCCGTTCCCGAAAAAAGTGCCTTGGTCGTTGCGAAAGGCGGGCTCAGCGCCTGAATTTCGGGCCGCCAGCGTCGGTGGTTCACCGCGGATGCTTTCCTTTGGGGTAGCTGGCGAGTAAATTTGCGCTGCTTATGAAGATGTTCCCGGAGCCGGTCATGGCGATTTTGCCGCCGTCACGCCCGCGCCTGACTCTGCTCGTTACTTTCGTCCTTGGCCTCGCGCTCAGCGCCTGTCACCCGAGCCCGGCCGGATTTTTGCAGAAGCATCCGAACGTAGAGCCGTTCAATTTTCAAATTGCGCTGGGACCCAATCAGTATCAGATAGCCGGCTACCTGGCGCGCAGCAGCGATGCCGGCCGCCTTCCCGCGCTGCTGGTGTTAAGCGGCGACGGGGATAGTGCGGAGCGCTGTGTCGATGCGAACAGCGGGGTGGTGACGATGGGAATTCACGTCGCCTGCGTCAGCATTCCCGGCTACGGCCGCTCCTCGGGGCCAGGGCGTTTCGTGGGTCCGCCAACCGTGGCGGCCTCGCGACGCGCGCTCGACCTGCTGGCGGCGCGGCCCGAGGTGGATCCCGCCAAGGTCGCGGTCTGGGGATCCGGCGACGGTGCCGTCGCGGCCGGTTTGCTGATGGACTACGATTCGCGTCCGCGCGCGCTTATTCTCCAGTCGGGCGCGTACGACCTGCTGAAACTGTGGCCACAGGCTCCGCTCCGCACCAAGCTTGCGATCATTCATCAGGTGTGGCCCAGCAAGCGCGTGCTCGCGGAGCGCAGTGTAATTCAGCATCTTCCGGAGCGGCTGGATTGCAGTGTCCTGATTATTCACGGCGAGGGTGACCGCGCCATGCCTGTCAGCCAAGCCGTGAGGCTAGCCACTGCGCTGCGGGAACGCGGTGCGCACGTCGAGACACGCTACTATCCGGACGCTTCGCATCACATTGCGAAGCGGATTATCGAGCCCGAGTTGCGCGCCTTCTTGCGGGAGAACCTATTGCAGACCGCGCAAGCCGGCGACTGAGGCCCCTCACTCGATCTCTTTGAGCGCCGCGAGCACCTGCTCGGTGTGGCCGGCGACCTTCACTTTGGGAAATACCTTGCGCACTACGCCATCCTTGCCGATAACGAAGGTGGTGCGCTCGATTCCCATGAATTCGCGCCCATAAAGGGATTTCTTCTTGTACACGCCGTAGGCGCGCCCGACCCCATTTCCCGCGTCGCTCAGCAGGGGGAAGTTCAAGTCGTATTTCGCGCGGAACTTCTCATGTAAGGCCGCCGAGTCGCCGCTGATCCCGACCACCTGCGCACCGGCCGACCGTAGCGCCGCCTGCTGGTCGCGAAAGCTGCAAGCTTCGATCGTGCATCCCGGCGTCAGGTCCTTCGGGTAGAAGTAGAGCACGAGCTTCTGGGACCCGATCAGATCAGCCAGCTTGACGGTGTTCCCGGCATGGTCGGCCAGCGCAAAACCGGGCGCTTTGCGGCCTTGCAGCGAAGTCGAGTCTTTACCGGCCGCTGTTCCGGCAGTCGATTTACCCTTGGGTGGAGCTTTTTTCTTGGTCGGCATGGGGTTTGATTTAGGCGCTGAGAGGGGCTGACGCAATGATTTCGCCCCCTGTTTCCGGCGAAAATCCGGGTTGCCTGGAGTACTAAAGACCGCTCAAAACTGCATACCGAGCGTTTAGGCGTGAGATTTCCGGACCCTAGTTGACCCGCCTTGAGCTTGGCTCTAAACTTCCCGCGGATTCCGCGGGCGCAGCAGATCTTTCCATGGCCGTCTATACCGAACTGAACAAACCGTTCCTCAAGGAACTGGCCGACGATTACTCACTGGGACGAATAACGAGCGCGACCGCAATCCCGCAGGGTTCGATCAACAGCAACTACCTGATCGAAGCCGCCAAGGGAAAATTCCTGCTCCGTATCGATGAAGTAAAGAGCGAGAACGAACTCAAGCGCGAAATCGATCTGCTGTCCTTTCTGCGCAAGCACGCTTTCCCTTGTCCGCATCCAATGCAGGATCGGATGGGCCGCTACCATCGCGCCTTCAACAACAAGTGCGTGTCGCTGTTCAAGTATCAGGAGGGCAAGGTTCCCGCTCCCGAGAAGCTTAAGTTCTCGCAGCTGGAGACCATCGGGCACGCGATCGGCGAGCTCCACGTGATCGGAAAAGCGTACAAGAAGGGAATCGACAACCGGTTCAGCTTCGAACGCATCGCCGATCTGTACCTGAACGTGAGGAGCCGTCTGCCCAATTACTTTCGCAAGATCTGCAGGACCCTCGACGACGAAATCGAGTATCTGACCCGATATCTCGAAGGCAAGCTGCCCAAGGGCGTGATCCACGGAGACATATTCTCGGACAACCTGCTGTTCCGCGGCGAGAAGCTGATGGCGGTGCTCGACTTCGAGTCCGCGTGCCGCGGCAAGTTTATCTTCGATATCGCTACCGCCGTGAACGCGCTGTGCTTCGTGCGCGGCGGCTATTCGCTGGAGCGGTTCCGCGCGCTGCTCGGCGGCTACGAATCGGTCAGGACCTTGTCGCTCGCCGAATGGGACGCGTTTCCCAACGAGCTGAGGTTCTCGTCGCTGCGCTTCACCGTAACGCGTCTGCACGATTTCTTCCTGCAGCCAATCGACGGTGCCAAGCGAATCGACAAGGACTTCCGCGAATTCTTCGACCGCCTGCGCGTGCTGCGGCGCGAGAAGGAGGGCGGCATGGAACCGCTGCTCATGGCGATGGCGACCGGCTACGACTACCGCAAGTATCAGAAGGTAAAGGCGACCGAGCGCCGACAGGCTTAGTCCTGGGCACCCTGGCGCTCCCCGCTTGCATGGTTCCTCGCAACCTTCACGCGCGCGCGTCCCGCGTCGGGAGCGGAGCAGCTGAGTGTCGTCACTAGCCGAAACTCTGGGCGCGTCGCGGCCCGCCGTATGGCTGGAAGTGGCGCCACCGCGCGGCGCCAACCCAGCGCTGCTGCTTAAGCGTCTGGAAGCCTTCGCCGGGCACGTCGATGCGATCAATCTGACCGACAACGCGCTCGGCCGGGTAAAAATGTCGGGCTTGGTGTTTGCTTCTTTCATTAAGGCAAGACTGGGAATTCCGGTCGTGCTTAATTTTTCCTGCCGCCATCGCAACCGTTATGCACTCAAGTCCGACCTGCTTGGCGCTGCAGCTTTAGGCATCGACGGCATAGTCGCGGTGGCGGGCGACCGGGTGCCAAACGAGCATCCGGAGCGTTCTGCCGAGGTGCGCGACCTGAATCCATTCGGCCTGCTCGAGATGATTGCTGCGCTGAATCGAGGCGACACCAGCGAAGGACGGGCGCCGCTCAAAACCCTGCCCAGGCTCTACCCTGGCGCGGTGGCCAACCCCAACCGAGAAGACTTCGATCGCGAGATCGGCATGCTTGAGCGCAAGGCGCGGGCGGGCGCGAAATTCGTGATTACCCAACCGGTCTTCCAGACCGCTGTTGTGCATCGCTTTGAGGCGCAGGCCAAGCGGCTCTCCGTCCATGCGATGTTTGGAATCCTTCCGGTCAAGCGCGCGTCGATGGCCGATCATATCAAGCAGCAGGTCGCGGACTTGCGCGGTGCGCGCGAACACTTCGATCGCTACACAGGAATGTCCGAGGCGGAAGCACGCGCCTTTTCGGTGCGAGAGAATCTAGCACTGATGAAATCGTTGGCCGGCGAGGTAGCGGGATTTAACATCATGAGCGGCGGCGGGACCTCACTGGCGATCGAACTGGCCCTGGAGTTCAGCAAATGGCGAATGCACGCAAACCGGTAGTCCATCGGCTCACAAACCGTCAGGAATCCCAGTCCGGAGAACGCGACCGCACCCGAAGTGAGGAAGCGGTCCGCGCGCTGCTGTCGCACGTCGGCGAGGACCCGGGGCGCGAAGGCCTCCTGCGCACACCGACGCGGATGGTTCAGGCGCTGGAATTTTTGACCAGCGGTTACCTGCTGGACCCCAAGGATGCGATCAACGGGGCGTTGTTCGTGGAAGAGGACTACCAGGAGATGATCCTTTGCAAGGATCTCGACTTTTACTCCCTCTGCGAGCATCACCTGCTGCCGTTCATGGGCAAAGCGCACGTAGCATATCTGCCCAACAAGCGAATCGTCGGAATCTCCAAGCTCGCGCGGATGGTTGAGATCTACTGTCGCCGCCTCCAGGTGCAGGAGCGCCTCACCACCCAGATAGCGCAGACTCTGATGGAGGAGATCGATCCGCTCGGGGTGGCCGTCGTTCTGGAAGCCGAACACCTGTGCATGCGGATGCGCGGCGTGCAGAAGCAGAATTCCAAGATGACCACGTCGGCGATGCTCGGTGCGTTCCGTACCAACATGGAAACGCGTCAGGAGTTCATGAATCTGATTCGTAACGGAAAGTAGTCGGAACCTCGGGGGAGCTCCGATGGCACAAACCGAACCAGACCACCTGGCGGCCCTTGGCCACTACGCGTTGCGCTTTGCCAAACCGGGAGATGTGATAGGCCTCGGCACCGGGCATGCCGCGACCGCCTTTATCAATGCGCTCGGGGCCAGCCTGATTCAGGTGCGTGGCATTCCCACTTCCCGCGCCAGTGAGGAACTGGGCCGCTCTCTGGGCATCGAGATTGCCTCGCTCGCCGACGCTCCGAAAATCGACACCGACTTTGACGGAGCCGACGAGGTCGATCCGCGACTCAACCTGATCAAAGGATACGGCGGGGCGCTGGTTCGGGAAAAAATCGTCGCGGCAGCCTCACGTCGATTCATCGTGCTAGTCGGCGAGGAGAAGCTCGTCAAGCGCTTGGGGACGCGGGGGAGCCTGCCGGTCGAGGTGGTGCCGTTCGCTCTGCCCCTGGCCATGCGGCGGATCGCGGCGCTGGGTCTAAAGCCCAAGGTACGCCAGAAAGACGGCGCCGACTTCGTGAGTGACAACGGCAACCTGATCTTCGATTGCGGGGTCAAGGCGATTCGCAATCCTGCCCGCCTCGATCGCGAACTCCGCGAAATCCCCGGCGTGGTTGGAACCGGACTCTTCGTCGGCATGGCGTCACTGGTTCTGGTGGCAAGGAACAACGGCAAGATCGATGTCCTGCGCCCGCACTAATTCGGACGACCCGTGCCGGGGTCCCGGGCGGATGTGGCCCGTGCTGCGATTCTCCTTTCCACCCGCCAATGGCTCCATGGGTTGAGTCGCGCGGAAGCCGCGCCCGGTCTTCACCCGCGTTGCGGTGGCCGCGACCCCGCGCAGGCGCGGTCATAACACCCGTTTACCCGTCGCGCTGAACGCGCGGCGCAGCGCTAGTGGCTTGAAATCTGATACTGCGCCCAAGAGGATGAAACGTGACCGCCTGGGTTTCATTTTGTGGCAATCAGGACTGACCTTCAGCGGGAGTTGACCGCGATTTATCGCGCTGCAATTGCCGCCGTCGATCCGGCGTTGCTGGTAGGACGGGCGCTCGACGGCACCACCTCAGCTTCGCGCGAAGTATTCAACCTGATAGTGGCGGCCAGGCGCTCGTTCGTACTTGCCATCGGCAAGGGCTCCCACTCGATGGCGAGCGAACTCCAACGCCGGCTCAGCTTGAAGATGGTCCGCGGCCTCGCCGTCGTTCCGCCCACGCCGCAGAGCCACGGGACGCCTCCTGGGATTCAGTGTCTGAGGGGTGGGCACCCGCTCCCCGACCAATCATCGGCCGACGCCGCGAGTGCCGCGCTCGACCTGCTCAAGGAAATGAAGGCAGGCGATCTGCTCATCGTTGCGCTCAGCGGCGGCGCCTCCGCGATGTTGGTGGCTCCGGCGGAAGGTGTGACGCTCGACGACAAGGTCGCAACTAACTCCGCCTTGCTCAGGTCGGGCGCGACAATCAAAGAACTCAACTGTGTCCGCAAGCACCTGTCGGCGGTAAAGGGTGGAAATCTGGTCCGCGCAACGCCCGCGGGCGCGCGGATCTTGGCGCTGATTCTTTCGGATGTTCTGGGCGACGATCTCGCGACGATTGGTTCTGGACTCACCGCGCCCGACCCCTCCACCTTCTCGGACGCGATCGCGATTCTGAAACGTCGCCGAATCTGGGGTCGCGCTCCCGAGCGAGTCCGCGAACACCTGGAAAAAGGCGTGGCCGGCGAAATTCCCGAGACCCCCAAGAGCGGCGAGCCGATGTTTGCGCGCGTTACGAATCTGCTTATCGGCAGTAATCGCACCGCCGTCGATGCGGCCGCCGACGAGGCCGCCCGCCGCGGCTTCGTGATCGAACGATGGCGCGACCTCAAAGGCGAGGCCGACGACGTGGGGCGCGACCTCGCGCATCAGCTGGCCAAGATCGAGTCGCCGCGCGTTTGCCTGCTCGCTGGTGGAGAGCCGACGGTAACCGTCCGCGGGAGGGGGCGCGGCGGGCGAGCTCAGCAATGTGCCTTGGCCCTGGCGATCACTCTCTCCCAAATCGCGCCGCACGCGCAGGTCGCGGCTTTGGTGGCCGGAAGCGACGGAATCGACGGGCCGACCGACGCAGCCGGTGCCTTCGCATTTTCCGACAGCGTTAGCCGCGCGACCAGCAAAGGCCTCGACCCGGCAACGGCGTTGAAACACAACGACGCCTACAATTTGTTCGATTCGATCGGAGATCTGCTGCGGGTCGGTCCGACTGGTACAAACGTGACCGATTTGATGATCGGGTTGGCCAACTACTGAAGGCAATGAAACCGGCAAAAACCAAGTCGCGTTCCCGGAGTCCCTCGCCCGCGAAACGCGCCGGCGGTCCCCTGGTTACGCTGATTGGCGGCGATGGGGTTGGCCCCGAAGTTATCGACGCCGCGCTCGCGGTAATCCGGGCGACGGGAGTCGCGATTGATTGGGATCGCCAGGCAGCGGGGGCCTACGCGGTGAAGCGGTTTGGCACTCCCGTTCCCGACGCGCTCATCAACTCATTGAAACGTACCAGGGTTGCCCTCAAGGGTCCGCTCGAAACCCGCTCGGGCGAGGGCTACCGATCGATAAACGTCTATCTGCGCAAGGCCTTCGATTTGTACGCCAACCTGCGTCCTACCCTGAGCTTTGCCGGCGTGCAGACGCCGTTTCGCAATATCGACCTGATCGTCGTACGTGAAAACACCGAAGATCTGTATTCCGGCATCGAGCATGTCGTGGCACCTGGCGTGGTTGAAAGCATCAAAGTGATAACCGCACGTGCCTCGCGGCGCATCGCGCGCTTCGCGTTCGATTACGCCCGCCGTCATAAGCGCAAATCGCTGACCGCGATCCACAAAGCCAATATCATGAAGCTGTCAGACGGGTTATTCATTCGATGCGCCCGCACGCTCACAAAGGAGTATCCCGAAATCGAGTATCGCGAGCAGATCGTCGACGCCGCGTGCATGCGTCTGGTGACCGATCCGTCCTCGTTTGACGTTCTGCTGCTGGAAAACCTCTATGGCGACATCGTCTCCGACCTGTGCGCCGGGCTGGTTGGCGGGCTGGGTCTTGTCCCCGGCGCCAACTACGGTGACAAGGGCGCGATTTTCGAAGCGGTCCACGGGACCGCGCCCGACCTGGCGGGCAAGGGCATAGCGAATCCGATTGCGGCGATTTTGTCGGGCGCGATGATGCTCGACTACCTGGGCTACACGGGGGCGGGAGCCGCCATCCGTACCGCGACCGGCAAGGTCCTGCGGTCAGGACGAGTGCTGACCGGCGATATCGGCGGGAAAGCCACGACCGAGGAGATGACTGCTGCGGTCATTGCCGCGCTGGGCCGTAATCGATGACCAGGGTTCGCATCTAAGGCCGCAAGGAAAATGGCCAGGCGAATGGACGGGATTCCTGCCGGCTGACCACAGCCTGACCCCGATACGTCGTCGATGCCGTCGCGACAACTCCACAAGAACGTCTAGAGCCGAACCTAGACGAGACGAGGAACGCGACGGCTAGGGGTGGCCATCGCCCCACATCTAGATTAGCAGTGTAACAACGCGCGCTCACCGCGGGTGCTGTCGGGATTCGGGGCTTACAAGACCACGATGGGGGCCATCGGATGGCCGAAGTCCGGGATTACCCCTTGGGCCACGTTCGTCGTATCGCAACGCACCCGCGTGACGTCCCGCCTCGCAGCATTGAACCAAGGCCCTGCTCTGGCCAGACCATCTTTCGTCGCCGGTTTTGCTTCGCTATTTAGATAGGGTTTATTGGGTAAATTGATGAGCGATGTGAAGCCAGTTGATCGTCTCCCTCCCGGTCAGACCTTGACCGACAAGTTTCCGGTCTTGAGCTATGGCCCGGCTCCGCGTTTCGATCGCGCGAAATGGGATTTCCGAGTGGTCGGACTGGTCGAACCGCAGCTTAGTTTCAACTACGGCGAGTTCCGTGCGCTGCCGCAATCCCGCCAGGTGAGTGATTTTCACTGCGTAACGACCTGGTCGCGATTCGACAATGCCTGGGAAGGCGTCAAGGTGGGCGACCTGATGAGGCTGGTAACGCTCGCGCCCGAAGCCCGATTCGTCATTGTGCATTGTGATGGTGGATACACGACCAATCTGCCGCTGGACGAGTTCCTCGACGATGATGTGATACTTGCACACCGGCACGATGGCCACGATCTGGAACCGGACCATGGCTGGCCGCTGCGGCTCGTGGTGCCGAAACTCTATGGATGGAAAAGCGCCAAGTGGGTCAGAGCGCTCGAGTTTAGCGATCGGGACCGGCGTGGATTCTGGGAAGTACGTGGCTATCACAACCATGCGGACCCGTGGCGCGAGGAACGTTACTCGTTTCAGGAAGAATCCGACGACTAGCCCCAACGTGCGGAGTAGGGGCCATTGGACACCGAGCAGCCGTTTGATCGCGAACGAAGCCTCGCGCGCCTGGCGCGCGAGGAGTTCGACCTCGGGGTGATTGGCGCTGGTATCAACGGCGCAGCAATCGCGCGTGACGCGGCGATGCGCGGCCTGCGGGTCGCGCTCGTGGAGCGCGGCGACTTTGGCGGGGGCACTTCCTCCCGATCATCCAAACTGATCCACGGCGGGTTTCGTTACCTGCCCCAGGGGCAGCTTCGCCTGGTTCACTCGGCGCTGCGCGAACGCGAACTGCTCCGCCGCCGCACCGCACCACACCTGGTTCACCCGGTACGATTCCTGTTTCCCCTTTATAAAGGAAGAGGCTATGGCCGCTTTACGATGGCCGCGGGGTTGTGGCTCTACGATCTGTTTGCGCGAGTTCCCCGCGCCGAGCACCATGAAACCCTGAGCGCGGCCAGGGTCCGCGAAATGGAGCCTGCCCTCGCGCGCCACGGTCTGCGCGGCGGTGCGACCTATTACGACGCGTGGGGCGACGATGCGCGCCTCACCCTCGAGAATGTGTTGGACGCTGCGCTGAATGGGGCGGCCGTCGCGAATCGTACGGCCGCTGAGGGTTTCTCCAAGTCCGGGGGGCGCCTGCGCGCCGCGACCTTACGGGATCGTGTGGCTGGCCGAACCTTTGAACTGCGCGCGCGCGTATTTGTTAACGCTGCCGGACCGTGGGTCGACGAGGTAAGGCGCTTGGACGATCCGGCCGCACAGCCCTGCGTTCGCTTGACTAAAGGGGTGCACGTGGTGCTGCCGCGCACCGCGCTGCCGGTCTCGGACTGGATGGCACTCTCCGACGCAGCCGCGCGGATCGTCTTTGTGATGCCTCACGAGCGATATGTCGTCGTGGGTACCACCGACACCGATTACCATGCGGATGCCCGCGCGGTCGCTGCCGATGACGCCGACCTGGCGTATTTGCTCGGGGTTCTCGGCGAAAGCCTGCCCGGCATGAAGTTGACCCGAGAGGATGTCGCCTCGAGCTTCGCCGGCCTTCGCGCGCTGGTGCTCGATGGCGAGGGCACGCGCGCCCCCTCCGCGGTTTCCCGCGAAGAAGTGATCCTGGAGAGCGCTTCGGGCTTGCTTACCGTCGCTGGCGGCAAGCTGACCACGCATCGTGAGATCGCCGAGAAGCTGGTTACTCGCCTAACCAGGGAGCTCAATCGCCCAACGACAGGTTGCACTACGGGAATCACACCGTTACCCGGCGCTCGTTTCGGCGATGCCTCAGGTGCTGATTCTGAGGCCCTGGACGCCCTACCGCGAACCACCCGCGAGACCCTTGCGACTCGATACGGAACCCGCGCGGTGCTGCCCGCTCGTCTCGCGGCCGCCGACCGCGCCCTTGCCGCACCTATCGCAAGCGGATGCCCGGTGGTCGGCGCGGAAGTTATCCACGCGGTGCGAAACGAGATGGCCCTGACACTCGCCGATTTCATGGTCCGCCGAATCGGTGCAGTCTGGCGATGGCCCATGGAAGCCGAAGCAGCAGCCCCGGCGGTGGCGAGGTTGATGGCCACCGAGCTTAGGTGGGACCAACAACGCTGCGGGCGCGAACTTGCTGAGTTCAAAGAGGATCTCCGGCAGCGCCGGCTGTCCCGCTAATGGCCGAAACCAAAGAGCAACTTCGAGCGCGCGCCCGCCGGATCGGAAAAATCC
>JBKPEA010000086.1:0-54202 GCA_046728175.1 Thermodesulfobacteriota bacterium
GCGGATCTGCTTCCAAATCCTTGGCGCTACAACGAGATGAGCGCGGACTTCGACGCGCAACAATTATTCGCTTGACTTCCCATCGCTGCGACGATAGGTCAAAATGTTCCTAAACTAGGGCCGATGTAGCTCAAAGGTAGAGCAACTGACTTGTAATCAGTAGGTTGCCAGTTCAATTCTGGCCATCGGCTTAGCTCAGAAGGTGGTGGCCTTGCGGAGAGGTTCCCGAGTGGCCAAAGGGAGCAGACTGTAAATCTGCCGGCTTATGCCTTCGGAGGTTCGAATCCTCCCCTCTCCACCAAGATAATAGATGATGGCAGGAGAGCGGGAATAGCTCAGTTGGTAGAGCGCGAGCCTTCCAAGCTCGGGGTCGCGGGTTCGAGTCCCGTTTCCCGCTCCAATCCAACCGGATCCACGCAGAGAAGAAACCTTTGGATGGCAGGTTTGCCCATGTAGCTCAGTCGGTAGAGCACTTCCTTGGTAAGGAAGAGGTCGCGGGTTCGATTCCCGCCGTGGGCTTTGAACGAGCGCAGCGCGAATGAGCAGGGGCGCGAGGGAAGATAGAAAACAGTCATGGCGGCAATCAGGGAATTAATCGGATTAGCGTGCGACGGCTGCAAGCGGCGCAACTATATGACCACCCGAAACAAGAAGAAGCAGACTGAGAAGTTCCAGATCAAGAAGTTCTGTCCGAGTTGTCGCAGCCACACGCTGCACAAAGAGACCAAGATTAGCTAGGCCGCAGCGCAACACCGCCGCCGAAACGCGAGGGTCAGTAGCTCTAATTGGCAGAGCATCGGACTCCAAATCCGAGGGTTGCAGGTTCGAATCCTGCCTGACCCGCCATCACGGTTCCCTTGTACGGGTAGTTGAAAATGGATAAGCTAAAAAGTTACCTCAATAAGGGCGTAAGCTTTGTTCAGGAAGCCTGGACGGAGCTTTCGAAGGTCCATTACCCCTCGCCCAAGGAGACCATCCAGGCGACGATTGTCGTCGTGGCCCTTTCATTCGTGATGGCGCTGTGGCTGGGGCTGATTGACTTGGGCGCGACTCGCATTGTTCGGGCGCTGCTTAGCTGACGACGGAATGGAAGTTTTTTTGAAGGATTAATACGGCCCCGAACCAGGCGCACGGCTCGTGACCGAGCCTTCCCGATGACGCAACCGCAAGAAGACAGCCGCAAATCCGACGAGAGCCCCAAAGCGGAAGGGATGAAGTGGTACGTGGTTCACACGTACTCGGGCTATGAGCACAAGGCCAAGGCCGCGCTCGAGGAGCGGGTCCGCTCGCTCCACATGGATGCGAAGATCGGCAAGGTGCTGGTGCCGGTCGAACGCGTGCAGGAACTGGGCAAGGGCGGCCAGCGCAAGATCGCGTCGCGGAAATTTTTCCCGGGCTACATCTTCGTCAACATGATTCTTGACGATGAAACCTGGCACGTGATCAAGAACACCCCCAAGATCACCGGGTTCGTCGGACATTCCACCAATCCTCCCGAGGTGCCCGAGTCGGAAGTTTTTGGAATCGAACAGCAGATGGAGGAGGGGGCGCTCCGGCCCAAGCCCAAGGTGCTGTTCGAAGTGGGCGAAGCAATCAAGGTCGTCGATGGGCCATTTCAGGACTTCAACGGCACCGTCGAAGAGGTCAAGCCCGATAAGGGCAAGGTGCGCGTGCTCATTTCAATTTTCGGGCGTGCCACTCCCGTCGAACTCGACTTCGTCCAGGTGGAGAAATCGTGAGCTGGTATGCGCTCCCCTCTGCCGTGGTGGAGCCCCGTGAATGAGTCTGGAAAATGGCTAAGAAAGTAGTCGGTCAGATCAAGCTGCAGATACCGGCGGGTGCCGCGAATCCCTCGCCTCCGGTCGGTCCGGCGCTAGGCCAGCGCGGCGTCAACATCATGGAGTTCTGCAAGGCGTTCAATGCGCAGACGCAGAACATGCAGGGCTTGGTCATACCGGTGATCGTCACGGTCTACGCCGACCGCTCGTTCACCTTCGTGACCAAGAGTCCGCCGGCTTCGGTGCTGTTGCTCAAGGCGGCAGGCATCGAAAAGGGCAGCGCGACCCCCAACAAGAACAAGGTGGGCAAGGTCACCCGCGCGCAAGTTGAGGAAATCGCCAAGACCAAGATCAAGGATCTCACGGCCGCCGATCTCGCCGCCGCGGTCAACACCGTGGCGGGGACCGCGCGCTCGATGGGAATCGAGATTCAGGACTAGAGGACGACCTGCGATGGCAGGCAAGAAATATCGCGAAGTCGTAAAGAAGATCGATCGGGAAAAGCGCTATGCGCTCGAAGAAGCGGTCAAGCTGGTCACCGACTGCAAGCTTGCCAAATTCGATGAGACGGTCGAAGTGGCGGTGCGACTCGGGGTGGATCCCCGCCAGGCCGATCAGAACGTCCGCGGCACCGTCGTACTTCCGCACGGAACCGGTAAAACCGAACGGGTGCTGGTTATCGCGAAGGGTGAGAAAGAGCGCGAAGCCAATGAAGCCGGAGCCGACTTTGTCGGTGCCGACGAAATCATCAAGAAAATCCAGGAGGAGAACTGGCTTGATTTCGACCGGGTGATTGCGACGCCGGACATGATGGGGCAGGTTGGAAGGATCGGCAAAATTCTGGGTCCCCGCGGACTGATGCCCAACCCCAAAGTAGGCACCGTCACCTTCGACATCGCCAAGGCGGTCGGTGAGGTCAAGGCCGGTAAAGTCGACTACCGGGTCGACAAGGCCGGTGTGGTGCACGCGCGCATCGGCAAGCTCAGCTTCGGCGAGCAGAAGCTACTGGACAATGCGCACGCGCTGCTTTCCGCGATCCTTCGCGCCAAGCCGGCCAGCGCCAAGGGCAACTACATCAAGAGCGTGGCGTTGTCATCCACGATGGGACCCGGAGTTCGGGTTGACACCGCGTCGGCGACCAAGACCGCGGCGGCCGCGGCCTGACCTCCGTCAGGATCGGTAAATGAAAAAGGAAGAAAAAACCGCGCTGGTAGACGATCTGAAGGCACGCCTGGGCCGTGCCAGCCTGGCGCTCGTGTCCGAATACAAGGGAATGACCGCGGGTGAAGCCGCGGACGTGCGTCGCAGACTGCGCGCAGCACGCGGCGAAATGCGGGTGGCGAAGAACACGCTGGTGCGCCGGGCGATCGAGGGTACCGACTACGCGGGGCTGGGCGAAAAGCTGGGCGGTCCGGTGGGATTGATTCTCAGCTTCGAGGATCCGGTCGAAATTGCGAAGACGGTGGTCGGATTCAACCTCGGCGACAAGTTCAAACTGCGTGGCGGGGTGCTCGGCGGAAAGCCGCTGACACCCGAGGAAATCCAGGCGCTCGCGACGTTGCCGCCCAAGGAAGTCGTCATGGCGCAGTTGCTGGGGCTGTTGCAGGCTCCCGCAACCAGATTGGTTCGATTGCTCAACGAGCCGGGTTCGATGCTGGCGCGGGCGATCGATGCGATTGGGAAGAAAAACGAGGAAGGAGCCGCGCCTGCTGCAGACGCGCCGGCCGGAGCTCCTCCCTCAGCTGGATAACTAGAAAACGAATTGCTGCGTTCGGGGTGCTCCCACATCGGTCCCCGGCAGCGACGATAAGGAGAGACCTACCATGTCAGAAGCACAGCTCAGCCGCGATCAGGTGAAGGATTACCTGAAGAATCTTTCCCTCATGGACGCGGCTGCCCTGGTGAAAGAACTCGAAGAGGAACTCGGCGTCTCTGCCGCCGCCCCGGTGGCGGTGGCCGCCGCGGGTCCGACTGCTGGCGGGGCGGCGGCCGGGGCTGCGCCGGCGGCCGAGAAGGACGAGTTCGCGGTGGTGCTGAAGGCGGCTGGTGACAAGAAGATCCAGGTAATCAAGGTGGTGCGCGAGATCACTGGACTTGGCCTCAAAGAGGCGAAGGACCTGGTCGATGGCGCCCCCAAGCCGGTGAAGGAAGGCGTGAACAAGGCGGAGGCTGAGGATCTCAAGAAGAAACTGGAAGACGCCGGCGGCTCGGTGGAGCTCAAATAGGAGCACCAGGCTTTTTGCGACACGACAACCGGTCGACAAACTTCGCGCCACGCGGCTTCCTGACGACGGCGGCGGTGCGGGGTGCGGGCGGCTTTTTCGGCGATGCCGTGGGCGCGGGGGATACCGCTGCGTCCGCGGCTCTGACGCTTCGCGCGCTCGGATCACCAGCGCGCGCAAGGCGGAGTTAAGTTAAATGGCTCTTTCCCAGGTAACGAGCAATCTTCGCGTGCGCCGTTCGTTCGGCAAGATCAAGAAGATCATCGACATCCCGAACCTGATCGAGATTCAGAAGCGCTCGTACGATGAGTTCCTGCAACACGGGGTCTCAGCCGACGAGCGCCAGGAAGTCGGTTTGCAGGCGGTCTTCAAGTCGGTTTTTCCGATCAAAGACTTCAACGAGACCGCGTCGCTCGAGTTCGTCAGCTACGAGCTCGGTGAACCCAAGTACGATGTCGAGGAGTGCCACCAGCGCGGGATGACCTATGCCGCGCCCATCAAGGTCAAGATTCAGCTGGTTATCTGGGATGTCGAGCAGGGTCGCCGCTCGATCAAGAACGTCAAGGAACAGGAGGTTTACTTCGGCGAAATACCGCTGATGACGCCGAACGGAACCTTCATGGTCAACGGGACCGAGCGGGTAATCGTCTCCCAACTCCATCGCTCGCCCGGCGTGTTCTTCGAGCATGACAAGGGCCGCACCCATTCCAGCGGCAAGTTGCTCTATTCGGCGCGCATCATTCCCTACCGCGGGAGCTGGATCGATTTCGAATTCGATCCGCGCGACGTGCTGTACGTGCGAATCGACCGGCGCCGCAAGTTTCCGGCCACGGTGCTGCTGCGCGCGCTCGGGATGACGACCGAGGATCTGCTCAACTACTTCTACAAGAAGGACGTCATCATTCTGGAGCCCACGCGCTACGCCAAGCAATTCGTAGCGGACCAGATCCTTGGGCAGCGGGTAAGTCGCGACGTGAAGGACCCGAAGTCGGGCGAGGTGCTCGCGCGCGAAGGGCGCAAGTTCAACAAGGCGATCGTCCGCGCCATGGAAGCTGGCAAAATTTCGGAAGTGCCGATCGCGCCCGAGGAAGTCATGGGCCGCGTGTCCGCGCACGATATCGCGAATCCCGAAACCGGTGAAGTCATCGTGCAGTGCAACGAGGAACTCACCGAGGAGATGGTCGAGAAACTCAAGTCCGCGGGCATCAAGAAGCTCGAGGTGCTGTTCACCGAGGAGCAGCCGGGAGGCGGGCCGCTGCGTCTCACCCTGGCGCAGGACAAGCTCGGCTCGCCGCAGGAAGCGATTATCGAAATCTATCGGCGCCTACGGCCCGGCGATCCGCCGACGGTTGAGACCGCGACCACCTTCTTCAACAACCTGTTCTTCAATCCCGAGCGTTACGACCTGTCGCGGGTGGGCCGCCTCAAGCTCAACCACAAGCTCAAACTCGATGTGCCGCTGGAACAGGGCACCCTGCGCCGCGAAGACATCCTCGAAGTGGTCCGCTACCTGGTCGAGCTCAAGAACGGCAACGGCCAGATCGACGATATCGATCACCTCGGCAACCGGCGCGTACGCGCGGTGGGCGAGCTGGTCGAGAACCAGTTCCGCATCGGCCTGGTCCGTATGGAGCGAGCCATCAAGGAACGGATGAGCCTGCAGGATATCGAAACCCTGATGCCGCAGGAGCTGGTCAACTACAAGCCGGCCAGTGCGGTCATCAAGGAGTTCTTCGGCTCTTCGCAGCTTTCGCAGTTCATGGATCAGACCAATCCGCTGTCGGAGATCGCTCACAAGCGCCGTCTCTCGGCGCTGGGTCCGGGCGGCCTCACTCGCGAGCGCGCCGGCTTCGAGGTCCGCGATGTCCATCCGACGCACTACGGTCGGGTGTGTCCCATCGAGACCCCTGAAGGTCCGAATATCGGACTCATCGCGGCGCTCTCGACCTACGCGCGCGTCAACGACTTCGGCTTTATCGAGACCCCCTATCGTGAGGTCGAAAACAGTCGCGTGACCGAGCGCATCGTGTACCTGTCGGCGCTCGATGAAGAGGAAAAGACCATTGCGCAGGCCAACGTGGCCATCGACGCGCACGGCAAGTTCACCGCCGAGTTCGTGTCCGCGCGAATTGGCGGCGAGTTCACCACCGTGCGCGCCGAAGATGTGCAGTACATGGACGTATCGCCCAACCAGCTGGTGTCGGTGGCGGCGTCGCTGATTCCATTTCTCGAAAACGACGACGCCAACCGCGCGCTGATGGGCTCGAACATGCAGCGCCAGGCGGTGCCGCTGCTCAAGACCGACGCGCCGCTGGTCGGCACCGGTCTGGAGAAGACGGTCGGCCACGATTCCGGCGTCACCGTGATCGCGCGTCGCGACGGAACCGTGGAGAGCGTGGATGCGGAACGGATCGTGGTGCGCGCCGAGAAGCTGGCCAAGGATGCGCACGATCCCGGTGTCGACATCTACAACCTCATCAAGTACCAGCGCTCCAACCAGAACACCTGCATCAATCAGCGGCCCATCGTGGTGAAGGGTGAGAAGGTCAGGACCGGCGACGTGCTGGCGGACGGTCCCTCGACCGACATGGGCGAACTGGCGCTCGGCCGCAACGTGCTGGTCGCGTTCATGCCGTGGGGCGGTTACAACTTCGAGGACTCGATCCTCATTTCCGAGCGCGTGGTCAAGGAGGATCTCTTTACCTCGGTCCATATCGAGGAGTTCGAATGCATCGCGCGCGATACCAAGCTCGGTCCCGAGGAAATCACCCGCGACATTCCCAACGTCGGTGAGGAAGCGCTCAAGGACCTCGACACCAGCGGCATCATCCGCATCGGGGCGGAGGTGCGGCCGAGCGATATCCTGGTCGGCAAGATCACGCCCAAGGGCGAGACCCAGCTTTCCCCGGAAGAAAAGCTGCTGCGCGCGATTTTCGGCGAAAAGGCGGGCGAGGTGCGCGACACCAGCCTGCGCGTCCCGCCGGGTGTGGTCGGTACGGTGATCGACGCACGCGTGTTCTCGCGGCGCGGAGTCGCCAAGGACGATCGCACGCAGGAAATCGAAACCCTGGAAGCCGAGCGCTTCAAGCAGGATGAGGCCGAGGAAATCCGCATCATCCGGCAGGAGACCATGCGCAAGCTGCGGCGCGCGCTGGTCGGCAAAAAGCTCGCCGCGCGGGTGATGTCCGACGATCTGGAGAACCGGCATCAGCTGCTGGCCAAGGGCGACACCCTCGAAGCCGAGCAGCTCGAGGAGCTGCCGCCCGCGCTGTGGAGCCAACTGCGGGTCGAGAACGAAAGCGCGCAGGCCGAGGCCGCGCAGGCGATCGCGGCGATGAACGCCAACGTCGAGACCGTGCAGCAGCACTATGGTACCAAGGTCGAACGCCTGAAGGCCGGAGACGAACTGGCGCCCGGCGTGATCAAGATGATCAAGGTGTTCGTCGCCATCAAGCATCGCCTACAGGTCGGCGACAAGATGGCGGGGCGGCATGGCAACAAGGGCGTGCTCTCGCGAATTCTGCCCGAGGAAGACATGCCGCGGATGGCCGACGGGACCCCGGTCGATATCGTGCTCAATCCGCTCGGCGTCCCATCGCGCATGAATGTCGGGCAGATTCTGGAGACCCATCTGGGATGGGCCGCACGCGAGCTTGGCCGGCGCATCGAACAGGACCTGCGCAACAGCGCGACGGTGGCGCAGCTCAAGCGCCACATCAAGGAAGCGTACCCGGATCGCGACAGCCACGAATTCATCGACGGCCTGACCGACAGCGATATCTACCGCTTCGCCGCCAAAGCGGCGGCGGGAGTACATACCGCCTCGCCGGTTTTTGATGGCGCCCGCGAGGAGGAAATCTTCCAGATGCTTTCGCGTGCGGGGCTGCCCGAGCAGGGACAGTGCACCCTCTACGACGGACGCACCGGGGTACCGTTCGAGCAGCCGGTGACCGTGGGCGTCATGTATATGATGAAGCTGCATCATCTGGTCGAGGAAAAAATTCACGCCCGCTCGACCGGTCCTTACAGCCTCGTCACCCAGCAGCCGCTGGGCGGCAAGGCTCAGTTCGGGGGCCAGCGGCTCGGAGAAATGGAAGTGTGGGCGCTCAAGGCATACGGCGCCGCGTTCACGCTCCAGGAGATGCTGACCGTCAAGTCGGATGACGTGGCGGGGCGGACCCGGATGTACGAAGCAATCGTCAAGGGCGAGAACACGCTTGAACCGGGGCTGCCGGAATCGTTCAACGTTATGGTCAAGGAGCTCCAGTCGTTGTGTCTCAACATGGAGCTGCTGGAAGAATCGGAGCGCGCCTAGGGCGCGAAGGCAACGGAGGCAGAGGGATGGAAGATCTCTTTGGTATTTTCGAGAAACCCAAGAATCCGCTTGCGTTCAACTCGATCCGAATATCGATCGCGTCGCCCGAAATGATCCGGTCGTGGTCGCACGGCGAGGTCAAAAAACCCGAGACGATTAACTACCGGACCTTCAAGCCGGAGCGCGACGGACTGTTCTGCGCCAAAATTTTCGGTCCCACCAAGGACTACGAATGCAACTGCGGCAAGTATAAGCGGATGCGCCACCGCGGCGTGGTCTGCGAAAAGTGTGGCGTCGAGGTGATTCAATCCAAGGTGCGGCGCGAGCGCATGGGGCACATCGACCTGGCCGCACCGGTCGCCCACATCTGGTTCCTGCGCTCACTGCCGTCGCGGATCGGCACCCTGCTCGACATGACGCTCAAGGAACTCGAGAAGGTGCTGTATTTCGAGTGCTACGTGGTGACCGATCCGGGCGAGACCCCGCTGCAGGTGAAGGAATTGCTCACCGAGCGCAAGTACCGGGAGGCGCGCGAGCAGTACGGCGACAGCTTCAAGGCGGACATGGGCGCGGAATCGATCCGGTCACTGCTCGCCAAGCTCGAACTCGAGAAGCTCGCCGAAGACCTGCGCGCCGAGATGAAGGCAACCAGCTCCGAGGCGCGCCGCAAGAAGGTCGCCAAACGGCTGAAGGTCGTGAACGCGTTTCGCGATTCCGGCAACCGGCCCGAGTGGATGATCCTGACCATCCTGCCGGTGATCCCGCCTGACCTGCGTCCGCTGGTGCCGCTGGACGGCGGCAGATTCGCGACTTCGGATCTGAACGATCTCTATCGGCGGGTGATCAACCGCAACAATCGTTTGAAGCGCCTGATCGAGCTCAACGCCCCCGACATCATCATCCGCAATGAGAAGCGGATGTTACAGGAAGCGGTCGACGCGCTGTTCGACAACGGGCGGCGCGGGCGCGCGATCACCGGCCCGTCGAAGCGGCCGCTCAAGTCACTGTCCGACATGCTCAAGGGCAAGTCGGGGCGTTTTAGGCAGAACCTGCTCGGCAAGCGCGTCGATTACTCGGGCCGTTCGGTTATCGTGGTCGGCCCCGAGCTGCGGCTCCATCAGTGCGGACTGCCCAAGAAGATGGCGCTCGAGCTGTTCAAACCATTTATCTACAACAAGCTCGAGGAGAAGGGCTACGTCACGACCATCAAAAGCGCCAAGAAGATGGTCGAAAAAGAAGGCAAGGATGTCTGGGACATCCTCGACGAGGTAATCCGGGAGCACCCCGTGCTCCTCAACCGGGCGCCGACCCTGCATCGATTGGGCATCCAGGCCTTCGAGCCGGTACTCATCGAGGGCAAGGCAATTCAGCTGCATCCGCTGGTGTGCGTCGCGTACAACGCCGACTTCGACGGCGACCAGATGGCGGTCCATGTGCCGCTGTCAATCGAGGCGCAGGTGGAGTCGCGCGCGCTGATGATGTCGACCAACAACATTCTGTCCCCGGCCTCCGGCCGTCCGATCATCGTGCCGACCCAGGACATGGTGCTGGGGCTGTATTACATGACGCGCGAGCGTCCGCTGGCGCAGGGCGAGGGCAAGTTCTTCGCAAGCCCGGAAGAAGTTCGCATCGCGTACGACCACGGCGAGATCGATCTGCACGCCCGCATCACGGTGCGGATGAAGGTCGTCCCTGCCGATCTGCCGCCGGAGACCAATGGGCGCCCCGCCAAGGGCAAGAAAGCGGCCGCACCGCCGCAGCTGCCGGTTTCCGAACGGGTCGAGACCACGGTCGGCCGCGTCCTGCTTTATGAGATCGTGCCGCCCGAGGTTCCGTTTGCGGAGGTCAACAAGACTCTCAAGAAAAAGGAACTCGGCAACCTGATCGACGTGGTCTATCGCCGCGCCGGCAACAAGGCGACCGTCATCTTCGCCGACAAGCTCAAGGACGTGGGCTTCGAGTTCGCAACCCGCGCGGGAATTTCCATCTCGATCAAGGACATGGTCATTCCGTCCAAGAAGGCGCAGCTGCTCGAGGACGCTACGAAGCAGGTCAGCGATATCCAAAAGCAATACAACAACGGTGTCATCACCGACGGCGAGCGTTACAACAAGGTGGTCGACATCTGGGCCGAGGTCCAGGACGAAATCGGCGGCGCCGTCATCAAGGGCCTGTCCACCGAAGTGTACGGCAAGGACAAGGACGGCAAGGAGATCTCCGGTCCCTCTTTCAACCCGATCTTCATCATGGCCGATTCGGGGGCGCGCGGCTCGGAGCAGCAGATTCGCCAGCTGGCTGGTCTGCGCGGACTGATGGCCAAGCCCTCGGGCGAAATCATCGAGACCCCGATTACCGCCAACTTTCGCGAGGGCCTGACCGTCGGCGAGTACTTCACCTCGACCCACGGCGCGCGCAAGGGGCTGGCCGACACCGCGCTCAAGACCGCCAACTCCGGTTACCTCACCCGGCGGCTGGTCGACGTGGCGCAGGACTCGATCATCACCGAGGAAGACTGCGGCACGCTCGATGGCATCGAGATGACGCCGCTGGTCGAAGGCGGCGAAATCATCGAGGCGCTCGGTGACCGGGTGCTGGGACGGGTCGCGCTGGAGGATGTCCACGACCCCTTCACCAACGAAGTGCTGGTCCGCGCCAACGAGATGATCGATGAAGACCGCGTCAAGCAGATCGAGGATGCGAGTATCGAGCGCATCAAGATTCGCTCGGTGTTGACCTGCCAGTCGCGCCGCGGCGTGTGCGTGCGCTGCTACGGCCGCGACCTCGGCCGCGGGCACCTGGTCGATCTCGGCGAGGCGATCGGAATCATCGCCGCCCAATCGATCGGGGAGCCCGGGACCCAGCTCACCATGCGCACGTTCCATATCGGTGGCACCGCGAGCCGGCGCGCCGAGCAGACTACCCTCGAGGCGCGCAACGAAGGCGTGGTCCGGTTGCACAACGTGAACACCGTGCCGGGCCGCGATGGCACGTTGATCGTGATGACCCGACACGGCGAAGTGGTAATCGCCGCGCAGGTCAAGGGCGAGGACGGTCACGTTCGCGAGCGCGAACGCGAGCGTTATCCGCTCGTGTATGGCGCCAAGCTGCGCAAGGGCGAGGGCGACCACGTCAAGGCCGTGGAGCTGATCGCGGAGTGGGATCCGTATACCACGCCGATCATCACCGAGGTCGACGGAGTCGTGAAGTTCGGCGACATCCTCGAGGGCAAGACCATGGAGGAGCGGGTCGATGAGCGAACCGGCGCGCGCTCCAACGTGATCGTCGAGTTCAAGGATCTCGACGTACGCCCGCGCATATCGATCAAGGACGGCAGCGGCAAGACCGTCAAGATTCCCAACAGCAACCTGTATGCGCGCTACTTCCTGCCGGTCGGTGCCTACATCAATGTGACCGAAGGCATCGGGGTCAAGGCGGGCGACGTGATCGCCAAGATTCCGCGTGAATCGGCCAAGACCAAGGACATCACCGGCGGCCTGCCGCGGGTCGCCGAGCTGTTCGAGGCACGCAAGCCCAAGGAGTTCGCGGTCATCTCGGAAATCGACGGGCAGGTGTCGTTCGGCAAGGACACCAAGGGCAAGCGCAAGCTCGTCGTCACGCCGGAAGTGGGCGAGCCGCGCGAGTACCTGATCCCGAAGGGCAAGCATATCGGCGTGCACGAGGGCGACATGATCAAAGCGGGCGAGCCACTCATGGAGGGCTCCTCCAACCCGCACGACATTTTGACGATTCTGGGCGAGAAGGCGCTGGCCAAGTACCTGGTGGATGAAATCCAGGAGATCTACCGGTTGCAGGGCGTGCGCATCAACGACAAGCACATCGAAGCGATCGTTCGCCAGATGCTGCGCCGGGTCCGAATCAAGGAGGTCGGGGACACCGATTTTCTGGTTGGCGACCAGGTCGAGAAATGGCGCTTCGACGAGGAGAACACCCGGGTGCTCGAAAAGGGCGGCGAACCCGCAATCGCGGAGCCGCTGCTGCTCGGGATCACCAAGGCCTCGCTGTCGACGGAAAGCTTCATCTCGGCCGCGTCGTTCCAGGAGACCACCCGAGTGCTCACCGAGGCGGCGATCAATGGCAAGGTCGACCGGCTCATCGGGCTCAAGGAAAACGTCATTATGGGTCGGCTCATTCCGGCCGGGACCGGGCTTCCCTCCTACAACCGCATGGAAGTCAAGGTGGAGGGGGGCGGCGAGACCGAAGAGCTGGCCAAAACCGACCTGGAAGGAGCCGCGGCGACGGCCGGAGATTGACACGCGCGTTTGCCGCGCGTACATAATTATATTTCCCCCAAGGGCATATCCGCCCTTGGGGGGTTTGTTTGAGCACCGCGTTTCCTGCCTGACGCAAACCCGGGAAAAACTGCGGGCGCAGCGTGCTGCGTAAGTTTTCCGGGTCACAGCGCAGGGCAGACGAGCGCGGTGTTGATGGATGAAAGAGAGTAACGAACGGAGCTGCCTTTGCCCTCGATCAATCAGCTGATCCGCCAGGCGCGCATCAAGAAGCGTTTCAAGGTCAAAGCGCGCGCGCTCCAGGGTTCGCCGCAAAAACGCGGTGTGTGTACCCAGGTGAAGACCACCACGCCCAAGAAACCGAACTCCGCGCTGCGGAAGGTTGCGCGCGTGCGTCTGTCCAACGGAATCGAGGTCAACACCTACATTCCGGGCGTTGGCCACAACCTCCAGGAACACTCGGTGGTGCTGATTCGGGGGGGCCGGGTGCGCGACCTTCCCGGGGTTCGCTACCACGTTATTCGCGGAACCCTCGATTCGATCGGCGTACAGGAACGACGCAAGGGCCGCTCCAAATACGGATCGAAAAAGCCAAAGTAACGACTATGTCGCGCAAGGGACAAGCACGGGTCCGCGAAGTAACGCCCGATCCCAAGTTCCACGATCACACGATCGCCAAGTTTGTGAACGTGGTGATGGAACGCGGCAAGAAGTCGATCGCCGAGGGTATCCTCTACGGTGCGCTCGACCTGGTCGCCGATCGCGCGAAGGAAGAGGGGCTTGCGGTCTTCAAGAAGGCGCTCGACAACGTGCGACCTTCCGTGGAAGTGCGTCCCCGCCGCGTGGGCGGCGCCAACTACCAGGTGCCGGTCGAAGTGCGGCCGGTGCGGCGCAACTCGCTGGCGATGCGCTGGCTGGTGACGGCGGCGCGGGCGCGGGGCGAGAAGTCGATGGAAGAGCGGCTGGCTGCGGAAATCTTGGAAGCTGCCGCCAACCGCGGCGGCGCGGTCAAAAAACGCGAAGACACTCACCGGATGGCGGATGCCAACCGGGCATTCGCACATTACCGCTGGTAAGCAACGAGTTTTGTGTACATGGCTCGTACTACACCAATAGAACGGGTGCGCAATATCGGCATCATGGCCCACATCGATGCCGGTAAGACGACCACCACCGAGCGGGTGCTGTTCTACACCGGCATCAACTACAAGATCGGCGAGGTGCACGAGGGCACCGCGACGATGGACTGGATGGTGCAGGAGCAGGAGCGCGGCATCACGATCACCTCGGCGGCCACCACCTGCTTCTGGCGCGATAGCCGGATCAACATTATCGACACCCCCGGCCACGTCGATTTCACGATCGAAGTAGAGCGCTCACTGCGGGTCCTGGACGGCGCGGTGGCGGTGTTCTGCGCGGTCGGTGGCGTCGAGCCGCAATCCGAGACCGTGTGGCGGCAGGCCGACAAATACCACGTTCCGCGCATCGCCTTCATCAACAAGATGGACCGCGTGGGAGCCGATTTCGAGCGCGTGGTCGAAGAGATGCGCGAGAAACTCAAGGCGACCCCGCTGCTGCTGCAGCTTCCGATCGGCGCGGAAGACAAGTTCACCGGGATCGTCGATCTTATCGATCGGAAAGCCCTCATCTGGGACGAAGATCGGCTCGGTGCGAACTACAAGGTCGAGGAAATTCCCGCCTCCCTCAAGGAACAGGTCGCCGGGTATCGCGACAAGCTGATCGAGATACTGGCCGACCATGACGAGCACCTGATGGAGCTGTACCTGGAAGGCAAGACCCCCGAACCGGACCGGATCCGCGCGGCGATTCGTGCCGCGACCTTGAAGATGGCGATTACGCCCGTACTGCTGGGCTCCGCGTTTCGCAACAAGGGCGTGCAGCCGATGCTTGACGCGGTAGTCGACTACCTGCCTTCCCCCATCGATCTGCCGCCGGTCAAGGGGACGGTGGACGGCAAAGAAGAAGAGCGACCGCCCCAGGACAAGGCCCCCTTCAGCGCGCTCGCCTTCAAGATCATGACCGACCCGTACATCGGCACGCTCACGTTTATCCGCGTGTACTCGGGCAAGCTCGAAAGCGGCGGTTCGGTGCTGAATTCAACCCGCGGCCGCCGCGAACGCATCGGGCGGCTAGTCAAGATGCACGCGAACAAACGCGAGGAGATCTCGGAGGTGTACGCCGGCGACATCTGCGCGGTGGGACTGCGCGACACCAACACCGGCGACACGCTCTCCGACCCGGCCCATCCGATCGTGCTCGAATCGATCGAGTTTCCGGAACCGGTCATCCAGATCGCGATCGAACCCAAGACCAAGGCGGACCAGGAGAAGCTGTCGGAAGCGCTCCAGAAACTCGCCAAGGAAGATCCGTCGTTCCGAGTCAGCGTGAACAAGGAAACCGCACAGACGCTGATCGCCGGGATGGGCGAGCTGCACCTGGAGATTATCGTCGACCGCATGCTCCGCGAATTCAAGGTGGATGCAAACGTCGGCAAGCCGCAGGTCGCCTACCGCGAGACCATCCGGCGCGCGTCCGAAGCGGAGGGCCGCTTCGTGCGCCAGACCGGCGGTCACGGCCAGTTCGGGGTGGTCGACCTGCGCATTGAGCCGCTGGAAAAGGGTGGCGGATTCGAGTTCGTCGACGGTACCAAGGGTGGCTCGATTCCGCGCAACTTCATCCCTTCGGTCGAGGATGGAGTCAAGGAAGCGATGGAGAACGGGATGCTGGCAGGGTACCCGATGGTAGACATCCGCGCGACCGTAACCGACGGCAAGTATCACGAAGTCGATTCCTCGGAAATTGCCTTTCGCATCGCCGGCTCGATGGCGTTCAAGGAGGCCTGCGAAAAAGCCGCTCCGGTGCTACTCGAGCCGGTCATGGATGTGGAAGTAGTGACCCCGCAGGAATTCATGGGCGACGTGATCGGAGATTTGAACTCGCGGCGCGGCAAGATCCTGGACATGGAAGGGCGCGCCGGCGCGCAGGTGATCGAGGCTCGCGTTCCGCTCGCCAACATGTTCGGATATGCGACGCGGCTGCGTTCGATGACCCAGGGGCGCGCCAATTACACGATGCAGTTCGGAGCGTATGAACCCGTTCCGCAGAATATTTTTGAAGAACTAACCGCGCGCAGCGGCGAGAACGATCAGCCGCGCGCTTAGCAATTGACAAGGAGAGATACCGACTCAATTCGGAGGTAAGACCATGGGCAAGGCGAAATTCGAACGGACCAAGCCGCATGCGAACGTCGGCACGATTGGACATATCGACCACGGCAAGACCACGCTGACCGCGGCGATTACCAAGGTGCTGGCGGCGCGTAAACTCGCCCAGTTCACCTCCTTCGATCAGATCGACAAGGCCCCCGAGGAACGCGAGCGCGGTATCACCATCTCGATCGCGCACGTCGAGTACGAAACCACCAAGCGCCACTATGCGCACGTCGATTGCCCGGGCCACGCCGACTACATCAAGAACATGATAACCGGCGCCGCCCAGATGGACGGCGCGATCCTGGTAGTCGGCGCCAACGACGGGCCCATGCCGCAGACCCGGGAGCACATCCTGCTCGCCCGCCAGGTCGGAGTGCCCGCGATCGTGGTGTTTATGAACAAGGTCGACATGGTCGACGATCCTGAATTGCTGGACCTGGTCGAACTCGAAGTCCGCGACCTGCTGACCAAGTACGAGTTCCCGGGCGACGACGCGAAGGTTATCCGCGGCAGCGCTCTCAAGGCGCTTGATTGCGGATGCGGCAAGGACGATTGCCCCAACTGCAAACCGATTCTCGATCTGATGGATGCGGTGGATGAATACATTCCGCAGCCCAAGCGCGAGGTCGACAAGCCGTTCCTGATGCCGGTCGAGGACGTGTTCTCGATCTCCGGGCGCGGCACGGTGGTCACCGGGCGCGTCGACCGCGGCAAGATCAAGGTCGGCGAGGAAGTCGAGATCGTCGGGTTCCGCGATACTAGCAAGACGGTGGTTACCGGCGTGGAGATGTTCCGCAAGCTGCTCGACGAAGGTCAGGCGGGTGACAACATCGGCGTGCTGCTGCGCGGTATCAAGCGCGAGGAGGTCGAGCGCGGACAGGTGCTTGCGGCGCCGGGTTCGATCACGCCGCACACCAAGTTTGAGGGGTCGGTCTACGTCCTGACCAAGGATGAAGGCGGACGGCACACCCCGTTCTTCAATGGCTATCGCCCGCAGTTCTATTTTCAGACCACCGACGTCACCGGGGTGCTTTCACTGCCGGAAGGCGCCGAGATGGTCATGCCGGGTGACAATGTCAGTATCAAGGGCGAATTGATAACGCCGGTCGCGATGAACGAGGGGCAGCGCTTCTCGATTCGCGAAGGTGGCCGCACGGTAGGCTCCGGCGTCGTGACCAAGATCGAAAAGTAAGGCGAAGGAAAAGTAAGGCGAAGGAGCAGATGGGCGCTTGAGCATCGGGCGCGGTATTCAGGATGAACGACAAGATACGCATACGTCTCAAGGCGTACGACTACCGCCTGCTCGATCAGTCGGTGCGCGAAATCGTCGATACTATCCGGCGCACCGGCGGCCGCGTCGCCGGTCCGATCCCGTTGCCGACCCGGATAGAGCGCTTTACGGTTAATCGCTCTCCGCACGTGGACAAGAAGTCGCGCGAGCATTTCGAAATTCGCACCCACAAGCGGCTGCTCGACGTGCTGGAACCGACCCAACAGACGATCGATGCGCTCGGCAAGCTCGACCTCGCCGCGGGCGTCGACGTCGAGATCAAGCTTGAGTAGGGCGATGCTGAGCGGACTCATCGGCAAGAAACTCGGGATGACCCAGCTGGCGGATCCGCACGGGCGGGTGCGCGCAGTGACGGTCGTCCAGCTCGGTCCGTGCACGGTCACGCAACTGAAGGCGCAACCGACCGACGGCTATGACTCCGTGCAGGTGACCTGGGGCAAGAAGAAATTGACCCGGGTCAGCGCCGCCGAACGCGGCCACTTCAAGAAGGCGAATGTCGCGGTCGGCGTCAAAACCGCGGAATTTGAAAAACGCGGCGAGGGTGAACTGGTGCTCGGCCAATCGATCGCGGTGAGCGAGGTATTCAAGGCCGGCGAGCAGGTCGACGTCCAGGGCGTGTCCAAGGGCCGCGGTTACGCGGGCGTGATCCGGCGCCATCACTTCGCAGGATTTCCCGGCTCGCGCGGCACCCATGAGTATTTCCGTCACGGCGGTTCGATCGGGAATCGTTCCTATCCCGGACGCGTGCGCAAGGGCCTGCGGATGGCGGGTCAGCTTGGAAACGAGACCGCCACCGTGCTCAACCTCGAGATTGTCGAAATTCTGGCCGACGACAACGCGGTCGCGATCGCGGGGGCAGTGCCCGGCCCCGACGGAGCGATGGTCATCGTGAAGCATGCCGCGCGACCACGCCGGAGGGCCAATTTGGCGGCAGCCAATGCCTGAGCAAAACCCACAGTTGGCCCCCGTAAAGCTGCCGCTGTTCTCCGCCGCGCAGGAGCGCGCCGGAGAGGCCGAATTCGCGGGAGCGGTGTTTGGTCGCGAAGGTGACCGGGGACTGCTCCACGACGCGGTGCGCATGCAGCTTGCGAATCGGCGCTCCGGAACGGCGGCGACCAAGACCCGCGGTCTGATCTCGGGCGGCGGGCGCAAGCCGTGGCGGCAGAAGGGCACCGGCCGGGCCCGGTCGGGCTCGACCCGTTCGCCGCTGTGGCGTCATGGCGGGACGATCTTTGGACCGCAGCCGCGCGATTACTCCTACCAGATACCACGCAAGGCCTGGCGGCGCGCGCTGTGTCTGGCACTGTCGGAGCGGGCTCGGGAGGGCAAGCTGCTGGTGGTGCAATCGCTGGTGCTGGCCGAACCCAAGACCAAACTTGCAAAGGCGGCGCTGGACAAGCTCGGAGTGCAACATGCGCTGGTGGTGCTGGGCGAGGGTGACGAGCAGTTTCTGCGTGCCGCCCGCAACCTGGCGCGGCACAAGGTGCTGCGGGCCGCGGGGCTCAATGTTTACGACGTGCTCAACTATGACGAGTTGGTGATGACCGAGGCGACCGCGCGCGCGATCGAAACGCGCCTGGCGGGAGAGGTGTGATGAACCTCGACAGCATCATCCTGTCGCCGCTGGTGACCGAGAAAGGAACCATGGCCGGTGAGAAGGCCAACCAGGTGGTATTTCGCGTGCGGCCACACGCGAGCAAGGACCTGGTGCGCGAAGCGGTCGAGAAGCTCTTCAAGGTGACGGTGCTGAAAGTCCGCACCGCCAAGTTCATGGGCAAGGAGCGCCGGCGCGGCCAGGTGCGGGGCAGCAAGCCCGACTGGAAGAAGGCTTACGTGACGCTCAAAGAGGGCGACCGCATAGAATTTTTCGAGGGAGTTTAGCGGAGCGCAACTGACATGGCGGTTATTCAGCTAAATCCACGCACCCCCGGGCAGCGGTTCATGCAGGTCGCCGATTTCTCGGACCTCACCAACAAGGCGCCCGAGAAGGCATTGCTCGAACCGATCAAACGCTCGGGTGGTCGCAACAACCTGGGACGGATGACTTCCCGTCATCGGGGCGGTGGTCACAAGCGCCGGCTGCGCTTAATCGATTTCAAGCGCACGCGCGATGGCGTGCCGGCCAAGGTCGCCGCGCTCGAATACGATCCGAATCGTTCCGCGAACGTGGCGCTGCTGCACTATGCCGACGGCGCCAAGGCCTACATTCTCGCTCCCGAGGGGCTCAAGCTCGGCGACACGGTCGAGTCGGGTGAGCGGGCTGACATCAAGCCCGGCAACGCGCTCCGGCTCAGGCACATCCCGGTCGGCACCATCGTGCACGCGATCGAGATGAAACCGGGGGCGGGCGCCAAGCTCGCGCGGGGCGCGGGTTCGCAGGCGCAGCTGATGGCAAAGGAAGGAAAGTTCGCCTTGCTCAAACTGCCCTCGGGCGAGCAGCGGATGGTCCTGGCCGATTGCCGCGCGACTATCGGACAGGTTGGCAATCTCGAATACGAAAATATCTCGATCGGCAAGGCGGGCCGCTCGCGCTGGGCGGGCAAACGTTCGCACGTGCGCGGAATCGCGATGAACCCCGTGGACCATCCGCACGGCGGCGGCGAGGGCCGCTCCAAGGGTAATCATCCGCAGTCTCCGTGGGGCATGCCGACCAAGGGTTACAAGACACGCGGAAAGAAACCGTCGGATCAGTACATCGTGAGCCGCCGGCCGCGCGGGAAGCACTAAAGATGCGATCACAGAAAAAAGGACCGTTCGTCGACGCACATCTCAAGAAGAAGGCCGAAGCCGCGATGGCGGCGGGCGACAAGCGGATCATCCGGACCTGGTCGCGTCGCTCGATGATCGTGCCCGACATGATCGGACTCACCTTCGCGGTGCACAACGGCCACAAGTTCGTGCCGGTGTACTGCACCGAGAACATGGTGGGTCACAAGCTCGGCGAGTTTTCTCCCACCCGCACCTTTCACGGCCACTCGGGCGACCGCAAGGCCGAGGTGAGGAGTGCGGCGGTCGGCCCGGCGCCGGCTCCCGCACCGGGACCGGCGGCGCCGAAGACGGGAGCGTAAGGGACCACGATGGAAACGCTGTCGCGCACCCGCTACCTCCGCATCTCGCCGCGCAAGCTGCGGCTGGTATGCGACCTGGTGATTGGCAAGCCGGTCGGGCAGGCGTTGTCGATTCTGGAGTTCACCCCCAAGAAGGGTGCGCGGTTTGTGGTCAAGACCCTGCTGGCGGCGGTCGCCAACGCGCGCGACCAGCAGAACGTCGATGAAGATAAGCTCTACGTGAAGCGGGCCACGGCGGACACCGGACCGACCTGGAAACGATCGCTGCCGCGCGCCCACATGCACGCGACCCCGATTCTCAAGCGCACCAGCCACCTCACGGTGGTGGTCGACGAACGGGCAGCCTGAGGCATTTTATGGGTCAGAAATCACATCCCCGCGGATTGCGGCTCGGCATTATCGAGAGCTGGGAATCGCGCTGGTACTCCAGTCACGACTACACCACGCTCCTGCACGAAGACCTGAAGCTGCGCGACTTCATCAAGAACCGCCTGTATCACGCCGGCATCTCGCGGGTGGAAATCGAACGCATGGCCAACAAGGCCAAGGTCAATATTCATACCGCGCGACCCGGAATCGTGATCGGCAAAAAGGGGGTCGAAATCGACAAGCTTAAAGCCGACATTCAGAAAATGATGAAGGGCAAGGAAGCCTTTATCAACATTCACGAGGTTCGCCGTCCGGATCTCGATCCGCAGCTGGTGGCCGAGAATATCGCGTTGCAGCTGGAGCGCCGGGTTGCCTTTCGCCGCGCGATGAAGGAAGCGGTGACGCGCGCGATGCGGATGGGTGCACAGGGCGTCAAGGTCCATGTCGCCGGGCGCCTGGGCGGCGCGGAAATCGCGCGCGCGGAGTGGTATCGCGAGGGCCGGGTGCCGCTGCAGACCCTGCGCGCGGACGTTGCCTACGGGTTTGCGGAGGCGCGCACCACCTACGGAGTGATCGGAATCAAGGTGTGGATTTTCCGCGGCGAAATTCTCACCCACACGGAAGCGGAAGCCAAGCGGTCCGGCGCCGCGGGGCAGCAGCAATAGGCGATGCTGGCACCAAAGAAAGTCAAATATCGCAAGATCCAGAAGGGACGCGTCCGTGGCGCGGAGTCGCGCGGCCTGACGCTTGCCTTCGGGGACTTCGGACTCAAAGCGACCGAAACGGCCCGCGTCGACGCGCGTGCTCTGGAAGCGGCTCGCGTCGCTCTGACCCGCCACATCAAGCGCGGCGGCCGGGTATGGATTCGGGTCTTTCCGGACAAGCCCTTCACCAAGAAACCGGCCGAAACCCGCATGGGCAAGGGCAAGGGCTCCCCGGAAGGGTGGACCGCGGTGGTGCGGCCGGGACGCATTTTGTTCGAAATGGAAGGGGTCGATCCGGCGACCGCGCACGAGGCGATGCGTCTCGCCGCGCACAAGCTGCCGATCAAGACCGTGGTGATTGAACGCGCGGAGGGTGCCCTTGGAGCTTGATGAACTCAGGCAGATGAGCGCCGCCGACCTCCAAATCAAGGAACGTGAGGCGCGCGAGGAAGTCTTCCGCTTGCGGCTCAAGCTTAAGACCAGTCAGCTCGACAACTCGGCGACGCTCAGAAAAGCGCGCCGCGAACTGTCGCGAATCCTGACCGTGCTCAGGCAGAAAACTCCTGTGCCAACGAAGGGAAACGATGCGCGATCGAGTTAAACGGCGGGAGGGAACGGTGGTCGCCGCCAAGATGACTAAGACCATCGTGGTGCAGGTGGACCGCCTGGTGGAGCATCCGCTGTACGGAAAGCGAATCCACCAGCGCAAGCGATACATGGTGCACGACGAGCGCAGCGAGTGCGGCGAGGGTGACCGCGTGCTCATCATCGAGACGCGTCCGTTGTCGCGCAACAAGCACTGGCGGGTCAGCAAGGTGCTGAAGAAGGCCGCGGGCTGAGGCTAGATGATTCAGACCCAGACAGTGCTCGACGTCGCCGACAACTCCGGCGCCCGCAAGGTGATGTGCATCAAGGTGCTCGGCGGCTCGCGGCGCCGCTACGCGACGGTCGGCGACGTGATCGTGGTCGCGGTGAAGGAAGCGATTCCCAATGCCAAGGTGAAAAAAGGCGATGTGACGCGCGCGGTTATCGTGCGCACCGCCAAGGAAATCAGCCGCGCCGACGGCAGCTACATACGGTTTGATGGCAACTCGGCGGTGCTGCTCGACAATCAACACGAGCCAATCGGGACGCGCATCTTCGGCCCGGTAGCCCGCGAACTGCGGGCGAAGAAGTTCATGAAGATTATTTCGCTCGCTCCGGAGGTGTTGTGATGGCGACCCCGCGAGCGGAAGCGGCAAGTTACAAGATTCGCAAGAACGACATGGTCATGGTCGTCAAAGGCAAGGAGCGCGGCAAGACCGGCAAGGTCATGCGGGTGCTGCCCGACCACGGCCGCGTCGTCATCGAGCGGCTCAACCTCGTAAAGCACCACTCCAAGCCGCGCGGCGCGGCCAGTCCCGGCGGAATCGTGGAGAAGGAGGCGCCGCTGCAGATTGCGAACGTTATGTTCTTCTGCGAGCGCTGCAACGCTCCGGTACGGCTCGGAATCAAAATCGCCGCGGACGGCGAGCGCAATCGGGTCTGCCGCCGCTGCGGCGAAGCAGTGGGTAACGACTGATGGCGGAAAAAACCGAAAAGCCGCAGAAGCAGAAACGCCCGGAAAAGACTGGCCGGCAGGCCCCCGGCAAGGCGCGGGAGGCGGCCGCCGCGGTCGAAGCAAAACCGCGCGAGCCGGAGCCGAAAATTCCCGCGCGCCTGCGCGTGAAGTTCGAGCAGGAGGTCGCGGGGTCGCTGATGCGCGAGCTTAAGATCGAAAACCGGATGCGGGTTCCGCGCTTGGAAAAGATCACCATCAACATGGCGCTCAACGAGGCGCGCGACAACGTAAAGATCCTCGACTCCGCGGTCGAGGAGCTGTCGCAGATCGCGGGCCAGAAGCCGGTGTTGACGCGCGCACGCAAGGCGATTTCGAATTTCAAGCTGCGCCAGGGAATGCCCATCGGCGTGATGGTTACGCTCAGGCGCGAGCGGATGTGGGAATTTTTCGATCGTCTGGTAACGATTGCATTGCCGCGGGTGCGCGACTTCCGCGGAGTCAGCGACAAGGCGTTCGATGGCCGCGGCAACTACTCGCTGGGCTTGCGCGAGCACACGATTTTTCCGGAACTCAACCTCGACAAGATCGAGAAAGTGAAGGGCCTTACGATTTCAATTACCACCAGCGCCCGCAGCGATTTTGAAGGCCTGATGCTGCTTCGCGCGCTCGGAATGCCGTTCCGCGGACGGGCGGAGCGCGAGGAAAAGGCGGCGGTCGCCGCTCAGGCGTAGGCGATGGCGAAGAAGTGCCTCAGAATCAAGGCAACCCGGACCCCCAGGTTCAAGGTGCGCCAGTACAATCGGTGTCCCCTGTGCGGGCGCTCGCGCGCGTTTTATCGGCGGTTCAAGATGTGCCGTTTGTGCCTGCGCAAGCTGGCCCATCGAGGACACCTGCCCGGGGTCGTCAAGGCAAGCTGGTAGAGAGAAACCAAAGATGGCGCAAACCGATCCAATCGCAGAACTGCTGACCCGAATCCGCAACGCGATGCGCGCACGGTTCAACGAGCTGATCGTCGACCATTCGCGGATCCGCGAGGCGATTTGCCGCGTGCTGATGGCAGAGGGTTTTCTCGACGGTGTCGAGGTCGGCGGCGAGATCCCCAAGCGCAAGCTGGTGCTCAAGATGCGTTATTCGACCGCGCGCGAGCCGGTCATTCGCGGCATCCAGCGGGTCAGCCGTCCCAGCGTGCGCCGCTATGCCGGCGCCGATGAAATTGGACGCACTCGCGGCGCGCTGGGCGTGCAGATAGTGTCAACCCCGCTCGGGGTGATGACCGGGCGCGAAGCGCGGCGCAAGCGCGTCGGCGGCGAGATTCTGTGCCGCGTGTGGTGACCAGGAAGGGTCGATGTCACGTATAGGAAGATTGCCGGTCAAGCTCGAGAAGGGCGTCAAGGCCGAAGTCCTTGGGGACACGGTCAAAGTCGAGGGCCCGAAGGGCAAACTCGAGATGAAGATGCAACCCGGCTTTACCGTGGAGATCACGGACTCGGAGCTGACCGTGAAGCGGCCCGGCGACTCAAACCAGGACCGCGCATCGCACGGTCTCACCCGCAAGCTCATCGCCAACATGGCCGAGGGGGTGAGCAAGGGGTTCACGCGGGTGCTTGAAATCAATGGGGTCGGTTATCGCGCCGAGGTCAAGGGCGCCGCCATCAACCTGAGCCTGGGCTATTCCCATCCTATCGTGTACCAACTTCCGCCCGGCGTAACCGGGAAGGTTGAGCGGCAGGTCGTGATAACCTTGGAGAGCGCGGATCGCCAGCTCTTGGGCACGGTGGCGGCGCAGATTCGCGAACTCAGGCCGCCCGAACCGTACAAGGGCAAAGGAATCAAGTACGCGACCGAGACCATCCGTCGCAAAGCCGGCAAGGCGGCGGCGGGCTCGACCTCGGCTTAGGGCACCAGCAATGGCTATTCAGCGTGCAGAAAAGCGGGCTTTGCGTCAGCAGCGGGTACGCCGCATCGTGCGCGGTACCGAGACGCGGCCGCGACTGTCGGTTTATCGATCACTGCATCATATTTACGTGCAGGTCATTTCGGACGTGAGCGGCCGTACGCTGATGTCTGCTTCCACCCAGGCACAGGGTGTCACCGAAGGGATCAAAAGCAAACGCGGGGTCGACGCGGCCAAGGCGGTAGGTAAGGCGATCGCGCAGAAATGCCTCGCCGGCGGGATTCAATCGGTCATCTTTGATCGTAACGGGTTTTTGTATCACGGCAGGGTCAAGGCGCTGGCCGACGCGGCGCGGGAAACTGGCCTGAAGTTCTGAAAATCGAGGGAGCGACGTGGCCTATAGAATTGATCCGCAGGGTCTCGAAATTAAGGAAAAGGTCGTCCATATCAATCGCGTCGCCAAGGTCGTGAAGGGTGGACGCCGGTTCAGCTTCAGCGCGCTGGTGGTCGCGGGCGACCAGAACGGCCTGGTCGGGTTCGGCCTCGGCAAGGCCAACGAGGTTCCGGAAGCGATCCGCAAGGGTGTGGAGCGCGCGAAGAAGAGCCTGATTCGGGTGCCGCTGCGCGAGGGAACCATCCCGCACGAGGTGGTCGGGCGTTTCGGCGCAGGCAAGGTCGTCTTGCGGCCCGCGGCAGAAGGAACCGGAGTCATCGCAGCGGGTGGGGTACGCGCGGTCGTCGAACTGGCCGGGATCCGCAATGTCCTCACCAAGCGGCTGGGCTCCTCGAATCCGCATAATCTGGTAAAAGCGACCCTGGAAGCACTTACGGAACTCCGCAGCCCCGACGACATCGCCAAGCTGCGGGCGCGTCCGGCGACCGACGCCACCGCGGCCGCCTGACTTAAGTATCAGGGAACGCAGACATGAGCGACACCATTCGGGTTAAACTGGTAAGGAGCCCGATCAGCACCACCACCCGCGTGCGCGAGACCATAAAAGGTCTCGGCCTTGGCAAGGTCGGGAGCGAGCGCGAGCTCAAGCGTACGCCCGAGGTTGCTGGGATGATCCGGCGGATCAAACATCTCGTAGAAGTTCAAAACTGAGGCTCTGATGAACCTTTCGGACATCAAACCGGCTCCGGGCTCGCTGCGCCGCCGCAAGCGGATCGGGCGGGGAATCGGTTCCGGCAGCGGCAAAACCGCGGGCCGCGGACACAAGGGCAAGGGCTCGCGCTCGGGTGGCAACACACCGCCTGGCTACGAAGGCGGACAGATGCCCCTGCAGCGCCGCCTGCCGAAGCGCGGCTTTCGCCGCCTGCAGAAGAATGAAGGCCGGCGCGAGGAATTCGCACCGGTCAATCTGGAAAGGCTCGCCGGATTCTCCGAGGGGACCACGGTCGATGCGACGCTGCTCGCGGAACGGGGAATCGTGCCGGCGGGACACAAGATAAAGATTTTGGGAACTGGCGACTTGAAGGCTAAACTGGTAGTGCGGGCGGATGCGTTTTCGGTGGCCGCTCGCGAAAAAATTGCCGCCGCGGGCGGCACTGCGGAGCTTATCGCCCCGACGAAATCCTGATGCTGGAGGGGTTCTCAGGCGCCTCGCGCATCCCGGAACTGCGCCGTCGGCTGATTTTCACAGCCCTGGCGCTGGCCGTGTACCGCATCGGCGTGGCGGTGCCGACCCCCGGAATTGACGGACAGGCGCTGGCGTCGTTCTTTGATGCCGCCTCCGGCACCCTGTTCGGTCAATTCAACCTGTTCTCCGGCGGCGCGTTTGAGCGGTTGTCGGTCTTCGCGCTCGGCATCATGCCGTACATCTCGGTGGCCATCATCCTCGACCTGCTCAAGGTCGCGTCGCCGTACCTCGACGAGCTGTACAAGGAGGGTGAGGCGGGGCGCCGCAAGATCACCAACTATACCCGCTACGGCACCGTAGGACTGTCGATCGTCCAGGGATTCATGCTCGCGACCGGCTTCGAAAAGATGATGGCGCCCGGCGGCGCGCCGATCGTTTTGGAGCCCGGCTGGTACTTCCGCATCACCACCGTGATCACCCTCACCGCTGGCGCCGTGTTCGTCATGTGGATCGGCGAGCAGATCACCGAGCGCGGCATCGGCAACGGCATCTCACTGGTAATCATGGCAGGAATTGTGGCGCGTCTGCCCAGCGCGCTCAGCACCACTGCCCAATTCGTTCGCGAAGGCGAGATGAGCATCTTCGTGCTGCTGTTCATCCTGCTGGTGGCCGCTGCGGTTACGGGCGGCATCGTGTACGTGGAGACCGCCCAACGCCGCATTCCGATCCAGTACGCAAGGATCACCCGCGGTCGGCGGGTCTATGGCGGGCAGTCCTCTCATTTGCCGCTCAAGATCAACACCTCGGGGGTCATCCCGCCGATCTTTGCGTCATCGATCCTGGTCTTCCCGGCCACCATCGGCACCTTCATGCCCCAGTTCAAGGACTACGTGCAGTTTCTCTCGCCGGGCGGGCTAGTGTACGACATTCTCTACGTCATCCTGATCGTCTTCTTCTGCTACTTTTACACGGCCGTCACGTTCAATCCGGTCGATGTGGCTGACAACCTGAAGAAGCATGGCGGATTCATCCCCGGAATTCGCCCGGGGCGCTACACCGCGGAGTATATCGACCGCGTCCTCTCCCGCATCACGCTCGGCGGCGCGATCTACGTGAGTGCGGTCTGCGTACTGCCGACCCTTCTCATCGAGCGCTTCAACGTGCCGTTCTACTTCGGCGGCACCGCCTTGCTGATCGTGGTTGGCGTCGCGTGGGACACCATCCAACAGATTGAAACTCATTTGCTCACTCGCAGCTACGAGGGTTTTATGCGGCGCGGGCGAGTAAAGTCGCGACGAGGTGCGTAGCTTTGCGGGTGATACTGCTAGGTCCTCCAGGCGCTGGAAAAGGCACACAGGCGCGCATGCTTAGTTCATTGGCACATGTTCCCCAGGTCGCGAGCGGCGATTTGCTACGCGCGGCGGTGCGCGAGAAAACCGCGCTGGGGCGCGAGGTCGAGGACATCCTCGCCCGCGGCGACCTGGTGGGCGATGAGACGGTGGTCAAGCTTATCGAGGACCGACTCGGTGCGCCCGACGCCGGCACCGGGTTTATTCTCGATGGATTCCCGCGTTCGCTTCCCCAGGCGGAGTTGCTCGACGCGATGCTTACGCGCCGCGGGATACGAATCGATCGCGCGCTGGCGGTGATGGTTCCGGATGCGGAGATTGTGAAGCGCATTTCCGGGCGCCGTACCTGCCGCAATTGTCAAACCATGTACAACGTCGCGTTGGAGCCGCCCCGCCAGCCGGGCGTGTGCGAGAAGTGCGGAGGCGAACTGTATCAGCGGGAGGACGATTCCGAGGAGACCGTCCAGCATCGTCTCGATGTTTACAATGCGAACACCAAACCGCTGCTCGAATACTATTCGCGAGCCGGCATTCTTTCCCGGATCGACGGAGTGGGTACGCCCGCGGACGTGGAGAAACGGATGGTCGCGACGCTCGACGGACTGGTTCCCAAGGAGCGGAGCCGCACCGGCAAATGATCACGATTAAGACATCGGCGGAACTCGCGATCATGCGCCGCGCCAGTCAGATCGTCGCCGAGGTCCTCGACGAGCTGGTGGCGGAGGTGCGTCCGGGTATCAGCACCGACGAGCTGGACCGGATCGCGGAGAGCGTGACCCTCAAGAAGGGCGCACGCCCCGCCTTCAAAGGCTACAAGCCCCGCGAGGTGGTGTATCCGAAGTCGTTGTGTGTCGCGATCAACGAGGAGATCGTGCACGGAATTCCGTCGGGCCGCAGGCTCAAGTCGGGCGACATAGTAGGCCTCGACTATGGCGTGATCTACCAGGGCTTCTTTGGCGATGCCGCGCGAACGGTGCCGGTCGGCGAAGTGCCCGAAACCACCCTGCGCCTGCTGCGGGTCACCCGCGAAGCATTGTACGCCGGAATCGCGCAGGCCAAAGTCGGCAACCGTATTTCCGATATCTCACGCGCGGTCCAGGAAGTGGCCGAAACCGCCGGCTACTCGGTGGTGACCGAGTTTGCCGGGCATGGGATAGGGCGGCGGCTGCACGAAGACCCTCAGGTGCCCAACTATTTCCGGCGGGGGATGCCGAATCCCCGGCTCCAGGAAGGCATGGCGCTCGCGATTGAGCCTATGGTCAACGAAGGAACGGCGGATTTGGAGATTCTTTCGGATGGGTGGACTGCGGTTACGGCGGACGGTAAACTATCCGCCCACTTCGAGCACTCCATCGCAATTACCTCAAACGGACCCGTAATCCTAAGCGAGCTCGCAAATGTCTAAGGGCGACGCAATTGAAGTCATGGGGACGGTGCAGGAAGCGCTGCCGAATGCAGTGTTCCGAGTGACGCTCGACAACGGGCACAAGGTGTTGGCGCATATTTCGGGCAAGATGCGGATGCACTACATCAAGATTCTTCCCGGTGACAAGGTGACGGTGGAACTTTCCCCATACGATTTGACCAGGGGAAGGATCACCTACCGGCAACGTTAGGTTTGCAGAACAGGGCGACCATGAAGGTGCGAGCTTCCGTCAAGAGGATTTGCAAAAACTGCAAAGTGGTGCGCCGCCAGGGCGTAGTGCGCATCCTGTGCTCCAACCCGCGCCACAAGCAGCGGCAGGGCTAGGAAGGGACTTCCGATGGCACGTGTAGCAGGGGTCGAATTGCCCAAGAACAAGCGGATGGAAATTGCGCTGACCTATATCTACGGCATCGGCCGTACTTCTGCGACCAAGATCCTTACCAGGGCCAATGTCGACCCGGCCCGCAAGAGTGATGACCTGACCGCCGAGGAGCAGGTGCGCATCCGGCAGGTGATCGATTCCGACTACGAGGTCGAGGGCGATCAGCGTCGCGAAGTTCAGCAGAACATCAAGCGTTTGATGGATCTCGGCTGCTATCGCGGCATCCGTCACCGCAGGGGATTGCCGGTTCGCGGGCAGCGCACTCATACCAACGCGCGCACCCGCAAAGGTCCGCGCAAGGTGGTCGCCGGCAAGAAGCAGGCGCCGCCCAAAGGCTAAACCGCCAGATCTGAGAACGGAACACGGATGGCAGACGAAACTAAAGAAACCAGAAGTCAGCAACCCGCCCAGGCTCCCGCCGGCGGGGCGGCGCCTGCCGCCGGAGCGGGGCCGGCAGCTCCGCGGCGTCGGCGCACGCGGCGCTCGGTGCCGGAAGGCGTCGCGCACATTCATGCGACCTTCAATAACACCATCGTCACGATTACCGATCCGCAGGGTCTGGTGGTCGCCTGGTCGAGCGCCGGCTCGGTCGGTTTCAAAGGATCGCGCAAGGGGACCCCGTTCGCGGCTCAGATGGCCGCGGAGGCGTGTGCCCGGAAGGCGTCCGAGGTCGGCATGCGCAGCGTCATCGTGCATGTGAAGGGCCCGGGAGGCGGCCGCGAATCCGCGGTCCGCGCGCTACAGGCCGCCGGACTCGGCGTGATTTCGATCAAGGACGTGACCCCGATTCCCCACAACGGATGCCGTCCGCCGAAGCGGCGCCGCGTCTGACGAGCAGGAAGGGATAGCCAGTGGCAAGAAACCTCGGACCAGTATGCCGGCTCTGTCGGCGGGAAGGGCTGAAGCTGTTTTTAAAGGGCGAGCGCTGTTTCAGTGACAAGTGCGCGATCGAGCGGCGCAACTATCCGCCCGGCGCGCACGGGCAGTCGCGTACGCGATTTTCGGAATTTGCGATCCGGTTGCGCGAAAAACAGAAGGTCAAGCGCATCTACGGGCTGCTGGAAAAGCAGTTCGCACACTACTTTGAGCTGGCGGAGCGGATGCCGGGCATTACCGGCGAAAACCTGCTCGCGCTCCTTGAGCGGCGGCTTGACAACGTCGTGTACAAGCTCGGATTCGCCAGCTCCCTGGCGCAGGGCCGCCAGCTTGCGCGGCACGGTTTCTTTCAGGTGAACGGCAAGGTGGTTACGGTCCCGTCTTATCTGCTCGAAGTCGGCGACGTGATCAGCATCAACGAGAAGAGTCGGCAGAAGAAAGTGATTGTCGAGGCTATCGAGATGGCGCAGCGTCGGGGGGTGCCGCCGTGGCTCGCGCTGGAGCGTGAGCAGTTTCGCGGCACCTTCAAGGCACTGCCCGCGCGTGCCGACCTCACGATGCCGATAAGCGAAAAATTAATCGTCGAGCACTACTCGCGATAACCGGAGGCAATGAGCTGCCTGCGGGGTCCGTGGCGGACCCGTCCGCGGCGAAGTCCAAGAGCTCTAAAACAGGTGACTATGCAGAACGATTGGCGAGATCTGATCAAACCCAAAACCGTTGAATTCGAAGAAAAGGACCTGACCCCGCTGTACGGGAAGTTCTACGCCGAACCCCTCGAGCGCGGTTACGGCATTACGGTCGGCAACGCGCTGCGCCGCGTGCTGCTCTCCTCGCTGCCGGGGTACGCGATCACGGCGGTACGCATCAAGGGCGTGCTGCACGAGTTTTCAACCCTGCCGGGAGTCAAGGAAGACGTCACCGATATAATCCTCAACTTGAAAGAGGTGCGTGTGCGTCTTCATGAAGGAGAGCAGATCACCGCTTCGCTCAAGGTCAAGGGTGAAGCGGTCGTGACGGCGCGTGACATCACGGGCGGCCCGAGCCTGGAGCTCCTCACCCCGGATCAGCCTATCGCCACACTCGACAAGGGCGCAGAGCTCGACATGGAACTCATCATCAAGCGTGGGCGCGGCTATGTTCCGGCCGAGCGCGGTGAAGAAGATGAGCCGATCGGCACGATCCGCATCGACGCGATCTATTCGCCTATCAAGAAAGTAAATTTCACCGTCACCAATGCGCGGGTTGGCCAGCGTACCGACTACGATCGGCTGGCGCTGGAGGTATGGACCGACGGCTCGATCGGACCGCGCGACGGGCTCACCTACGCCTCGCGTGTGATCCGCGATCAGATGTCGATCTTCGCCGGGGTAGAGGAGGAAGTCGAGGCGCCGGCGGCGGTCGAGGGCACGGAGGCGCGGCCGACCCTCAACGAGCTGTTGTACCGCCCGGTGGAGGGACTCCCCATCTCGGTGCGGGCGTTCAACGGACTTCAGAATGCCGATATCAAATATATCGGCGAGCTGGTTCAGCGCACCGAGCAGGACATGCTCAAGATCAAGAACTTCGGCCGCAAATCGCTGAACGAGATCAAGGAAGTCCTCGGCGACATGAGCCTGGGACTCGGAATGCGCCTGGAAAACCTGCCGCCGCGAAACGAACTCGATCGGATGTGGGAAGAACAAGAGCGGCGCGAGTCCGCGTAGATGCTCGCGACTGGCGGGCTGGAGTAGGGCGATGCGTCATCTGAATCGGGGTCGAAAGCTGAATCGAACTTCCGCGCATCGGAAGGCGTTGTTCAAGAATCTCGTGCTGGCGCTGATTCGGCACGGACGAATCCGCACCACCGACGCGAAGGCTAAGGAACTGCGCCGGGTCGCGGACCGCATGGTTACGCTGGGCAAGCAGAACGATCTGGCAGCGCGCAGACACGTGTTCGCGTTCGTTCAGTCGCACGAAGCGGTGCAGAAGCTGTTCAATGAGATCGCCCCGCGCTTCAAGGATCGCAGTGGCGGTTACACGCGGGTCGTGAAGTTCGGCTTCCGCCGCGGGGATGCAGCTCCACTCTCGATCATCGAGTTCACCGGCGCCGAAGAACAAACCAAGGGCAAGAAGCCGCGCAAGCGCGCCGCCAAAAAGACCGAGGGACAACCTTCGGAACGCCAGCAACGCGCCGCAGCGGGCTAGTCCTGCAGAGTGCGGGCTTCAGCCCGCGCGGCTAAAAATTCCTCTTGACCGAAAGGGTCGTCTTGGGTTGTCCGCTGATTTCAGCCTGGAGGCTCTGCATGTGGCCCTCGACGCGCAGCGCCGGTCACGCGGGCTTACGTGGTCGGCCGCTTTGCGGGAGATGAGTCGGGCCTCTGAGCGCCCGGGTCGCGCCTCAGTCTGTCCACCATCAAGGGCGTAGGCACAAGAGCGGTGGCCGAGGGGGGGACGGCGTTGTGCAGATGCTACGCTGGCTGAACCAGGCGCCGGAGAGTTTCATGCCCGGCGGGTCCCAGATCGATGAGGATAGTGCACGGCTTCCGGATGTGCCCCCAAACCAGATCTTGCGATTCGATCGCAGGAAAATCTACGCGGCGGTTGATTCTTTCCGATTCATCCGGGAGTCCCTACCGTCGAGCTCAAGTACGGCGAGCAGGCGGCGGTGCCTTTCGCAGAAGGCGCTCGAGCTGATCACCTGAGAGAGTGACGTCGTCGTTCAACTTCTGACGGTGCCGCGGGTCTGATACCCTAGACCACGAGGAACACACAAGATGTCAAAGGAATCGGCACACCCCGAAAGGTTCTTTGGCGACCGCTTCGGAATGAGTGAACGTGCCCTCGAGCGCATCCTCGGGACCGCCTTGGAACGCAAGGCGGATCACGCCGAACTTTATTTCGAGTACAAGAATTCGGAGGCGCTCGGACTCGAAGAATCGATGGTCAATCACACCGCCAAGAGCGTAAGCCACGGCGTGGGCGTTCGTGTCAACGCCGAGGACCGCACCGGGTATGCGTACTCCGACGAGGTAACCATCGATCGGATGCGGCTGGCGGCCGAGGCGGCCCGCGCTATCGCCGATCAGCGCGCCGAAGTACCCGCGTTGCAAATCGGAACCCCGGTACCGCGCCACGCACTTTACGATATTGAGACGACGCCGCTCGAGATCCCGCTGGAGAAGCGCGCCCGGCTGCTCGAGGACATCGACCAGGCCGCGCGCGCCCACGATCCGCGCGTGAAAAATGTGATCGCGTCGATTGCCGCCGAACGCAAGATCGTGATGGTCGCGACGAGCGAGGGCACGATTGCGGCCGATGTGCAGCCGCTCTGCCGCCTGAACGTTTCGGTGGTGGCCGAGGATGGCAAGGGCGGTCGTCAGATCGGCACGTTCGGGGGCGGCGGCCGAGTTGAATACGAATACTTTCTGGAAGCCGAGCGATGGCGCCAGTACGCGCTGGAAGCGGCGCGCCAGGCGATCGTGAATCTCGATGCTGACGAGGCGCCCGCGGGCGAGATGGTCGTGGTGCTCGGCCCCGGATGGCCGGGAATTCTGCTGCACGAGGCGATCGGCCATGGCCTGGAAGGCGACTTCAACCGCAAGGCGGTGTCCGCGTTTTCCGGACGCATCGGGCAAAAGGTTGCAAGCGAACTGTGCACGGTGGTCGACGACGGCACCATCCCGATGCGCCGCGGGAGCCTGAACGTGGACGATGAGGGCACCCCGACCTCGCGCACCGTGCTCATCGAGAAGGGCATTCTGCGCGGATACCTGCAGGACCGCCTCAATGCGCGGCTCATGAAGATGAAGCCGACCGGCAATGGCCGGCGCGAGAGTTTTGCCTATGCTCCCATGCCCCGGATGACCAATACCTTTATGCTCGCGGGCGAATCGACGCCTGAGGAAATCATCAAGTCGGTGAAGCAGGGTCTCTACGCGGTCAGCTTCGGCGGCGGTCAGGTCGACATCACCAATGGCAAGTTTGTATTCTCGGCCAGCGAGGCCTATCTGATCGAAGACGGACGCGTCACCGGGCCCGTAAAAGGCGCCACGCTGATCGGCAACGGACCCGACGTTCTGACCCGTGTTTCAATGGTCGGTAATGACCTGGCACTCGACTCGGGGATCGGCACCTGCGGCAAGGATGGGCAGTCGGTTCCGGTCGGGGTGGGACTTCCGACGATTCGAGTTGACGGATTAACTGTCGGTGGAACCCGCGCCTGAGCAAGAGCTATGGCAAGTTTCGACACTGCGATGGCGGAGTGGGCGCTCGGAGAAGCCAAAAAGAAGGGTGCGACCGCCGCAGAGATCCTGTTTTCCTCGGGCGAGTCGCTCGCGGCCGGCGTGAGGCTCGCCCAGACTGAAAAGCTCACCAGTTCGCGCGAGCGTCGGCTGGGGATGCGCGTGTTCGTTGGGCAGTCTTCCGCGACCGCCTCCACCGCCGAGATGGATCGCAGCTCGATCGCAGATTTCATCGCCGACACGGTCACCCTCGCCCGTCTCACCGCGGCGGATCCGTGGTCGGGTCTGCCCGATCCGGCGCTGCATCCCGCGAGCTTTCCGGAACTCGGTCTCAGCGATCCGGATTGTCGGATTGTCGACGCCGACCGGGCGCTACAAATCGCACGCGCGGCCGAAAAAGCCGCGCTGGGAGCCGATTCACGGATCAGGAACTCCGAAGGCGCCGAATTCGATTCGGGCCGTTACCAGATCATGTTGGTCAACAGCCAGGGATTCTGTGGCGAATACGAAGGATCCTCGTTCAGCCTGGTGGTGCAACCTATCGCGCAAGATGGCGACACGATGCAACACGGGTACTGGTACACGACCAATCGAAGATTCGACAGGCTCGAAGATGCCGAGGAGGTCGGCAAGACTGCCGCGGCGCGGGCGCTGCGCCGGCTTGGCGCGCGCAAGGTCAAAACCACCAAGGTACCGGTCGTATTCGATCCGGAGATGGCCGCGGGCCTGATTCGGACCCTCGCCGGCGCCGCCTCGGGACCGGCTCTGTACAAAGGGACCTCGTTTCTCATCGATCGTCTGGGAGACCAGGTGGCGGCGCCGGGCGTCACGATTGTCGACGACGGCACGATGCGCGGCGCGCTGGGTTCCAAACCGTTCGACGGCGAAGGACTGCCTACCCGCAGACAGCAGCTCGTGGAGCGGGGGATTCTCAGGACCTACCTCCTCGACTGCTACTCGGCGCGCAAACTCAAGCTGGCGCCGACCGGGAACGCGTCGCGTTCGGTTGGATCGCCACCGACCGTATCGACGACCAACCTATACCTTGAGCCAGGCCAGTACACTCCTGAACAGGTGATTGGCTCGGTGAAGAAAGGACTCTACGTTACCGAGATGATCGGCTTCGGCATCAACATGGTCACCGGCGACTATTCACGCGGCGCGGGTGGACTCTGGATCGAAGACGGCAAGCTCGCCTACCCCGTGCAGGAAATCACGATCGCGGGCAACCTGAAGGAGATGTTCCTGAACATCGAAATGATCGGAAACGATCTCCACTGGCGCTCCTCGGTAGTATCGCCAACCCTGAAGATCGCCGAGATGACCATCGCCGGCGCCTGACCTGCGATATGGGGAGGGGGTGAGCAACCCCGGCCCCTGCACTCACAGGCAAGCGGCAGCTGGCTGGCACCCCGTGCCTTTTGAAGTGACAGTGCGGTCTTTTGGGTTTTCAAAAATCGTCGCACTTCCTCCGCGCCCGTGGAATTGATGCACGACGCATAGCGCGACCTTTTGGTGAACTGAAAAAAAGAGAGCCACCCGCTCGCCACCGCAAGGGCGGTGGTACGCTTCAGGAGAGGGGGGCGTCAGTCAGCCGCGTCCGAAGAGCGAGTGCAGGATCCACCGCCAGAAATTAATCAGAAGCCCCTGCCGCGCCACGGTTCCCGATGTTTCTGCTTTCAGTTCTGCAGCAGCCGCGGCGAAGAACTGCCCCAGCATCATTTTTGCGGCGCTGTCGATGACGCGCTGCCCTACCTGCACCAGCGGACCGCCAACCTGCACGTCGCCGGCATACCGTACAACCGTCGAATTTCTTTCGCGTGCTTCGAGATCCAAAGTGCCGGAGCCGCGCATGAAGCCTTGTTTGCCCTTGCCATCCACTACCATCTTGTAGTGCTCGGGCGGGCGCTTATCTTCAAGTTTCAGCTTCCCGGAGTAGATGCCTTTGACCGCGGCAATCCCAACGTTGATGGCGCCGGCGTACTCGTCGGGTCCGAGCACCTCGAGCTTCTCGCATCCGGGAATCAGCCGGGAAAGCCGCTCGGGGCTGTTGAACAGGTCCCACACGCGTTCGCGGGGGGCGGAAAGAATTTGCTCGCCGGTTAATTTCATGATGAAGGTGTGGTGAACCTAACCCTCGATCCTTGTCGCAGCCGGAAGGGAATCAGAGCAAAGGTCGCGTTCCAAGGCTAGGGCCGCGCGCGGGCAGCCGCGGTTTCCAGGGCGCGGCGCGTGTATACACGCGCCAGCTCGGCGCGGAATTCCGCCGAGGCGTGCAGGTCCGACAGCGCGTCGATGCCCTCCGCCGCGTGTGCGGCAGCCGCGCCGATCGCCTGCGCCGGTGCCTTGCCTTGCAGCGCGCCCTCGACCGCCCTGGCGCGAAACGGTTTTGGCCCCAATCCGGTAATACCTACCCGCACGCGATCGCAATTGCCTTGCTTGTTTAGGTTCACCAATGCAGCCACCCCGACCATCGCGAATCCCGATGCCGGCTGCCGATGCTTCACGTAGGTGAACCCGGTCCCGGGCGGAACCGGGGCGAAGGCGACCTCGGTGAGCAGCTCGCCCGGCATCACCGCGGTGGTCATCAAATCCAGAAAAAACTCGTCCGCTTTGACTATGCGCGAGCCGCCGGTTCCTTCAATTCTGATTTCCGCCTCGAGTGCCAGTACCGCCGCCGGATAATCCGCGGCCGGATCGGCGTGCGCCAGCGATCCCCCGATAGTCCCGCGATTTCTCACCTGCACGTCTCCGATTAGCGACGCGCACTCGGACAGCATCCCGAGTTTCGCGCGCACCGCGGCGGAGGTTTCGACCGCGTGATGGGTTACCAGGCCGCCAACGACGACCCGGCCCCCCTCATCCCGAATCGAAGCGAGTTCCCGAATCCCGCCGATATCAACCAGATGGCCAGGCTGCGCCAGGCGCAGTTTCATCAGCGGGATCAGGCTATGTCCGCCGGCCAGAATTTTTCCATCTTCGCCATACTGCTGGAGCATCGAGAGCGCTTCTTTAACCGATGCGGCGCGATGATATTCGAACGATGCCGGAAACATCGAGTCAGCCTTTCTGCTGGGCGTCGCGGATCGCGCGCCAAACTTTTTCGGGTTTAAGCGGCATGTCGATATGGCGGATGCCGAAGGGTTTGAGCGCATCGAGGACGCCGCTGACCACGCACGGCGTGGAACCGATGGTGCCGGCTTCGCCGACACCCTTGACGCCGAGCACGTTGACTGGCGACGGGGTCACCGTCGCCGACAGCTCGAAGCGCGGCAGCATGTGCGCCTTGGGCACCGCATAGTCCATCAGGGTCGCGGTCAGAAGCTGCCCACCGTCGTCGTAGACCACTTCCTCATACAACGCCTGGGCGATTCCCTGCGCGATTCCGCCGTGAACCTGTCCTTCAACCAGCAACGGGCTTAGAATCTTGCCGCAATCGTCCACCGCCACGTAGCGCAGAAATTTGACGACCCCGGTTTCCGGGTCGACTTCGACGACCGCGACGTGGGTTCCGAAGGGGAACGTGCAGTTTTGCGGCTCGTAGAAACTGGTCGCGTCGAGACCGGGCTCCACTCCTGGGATCGGCTGCTTGTAGCCGTACGCGGCATCGACCACCTGTTGGAGCGGAATTGAACGGGATGGATCCGCCGCGAGCGCGACGGTGCGATTTGTGAAGGTCAGCTGATCGGGCGGCACCTCCATCATAGTGGAGGCAATCTTTTTCATCTTGTCCTGCAGCTTGGTGACCGACATGATGAGCGCCGGCCCACCGACCGTGGTGCCGCGGCTGCCGAAGGTGCCGATCCCGTATGGCACCACGGCGGTATCGCCGTGCAGCACTTTCACGTCATCGATGTCGATACCGAATTCATCGGCAACCATCTGGGCAAAGGTGGTTTCCTGTCCCTGGCCGTGCGGGGACACTCCGGTCAGTACGGTGACCCTGCAATCCGGTTCGATCCTGACCGTCGCGCTCTCCCACCCTCCGCCTTTGAGCTTGGGCGGCAACAGCGCGGAGGGGCCGATTCCACAGATCTCCACATACGAGGCCATGCCGATTCCGATATAGCGGCCCTGCTTGCGCGCCTGTTCCTGTTCCGCGCGAACTTTCGGATAGTCGACGGCGGCAAGTGCCTTGTCGAGAGCGAGCACGTAGTCGCCGGAGTCGTAGACAAGCCCGCCGGCGGTCGACGCGGGGAATGCTTCTTTGGGGATGAAGTTCTTTTTGCGCACCTCGGCCGGGTCGAGTCCGAATTCCGCGGCAACCATGTCCATCGTGCGCTCGGCGATATAACAGGCTTCCGGGCGTCCGGCCCCCCGATAGGCGTCGGTAGCCATCTTGTTGGTGAACACCATCTGCTGATCGAACGACAACAGCGGAATCTTGTAACATCCAGTCATCATCAGACCGGAAAACCCGGGAATCACGGGAGTCAGCAACTGGAGATAGGCGCCCATGTCGCAGATGAAGTGTGCCTTCATGGCGGTCACGGTACCGTCCCGCAGCGCGGCGATTTCGAGGTCCGTGATCTGGTCGCGGCCGTGCGTGGTGCCGGCGAAATTCTCGCGTCGCCGTTCGATCCATTTCACCGGCCGGCCCAGGGTCATCGAGAGATGTGCGACCAGCGCCTCCTCGGCATAGACGTTCAGCTTACAGCCGAACCCGCCCCCGACTTCCGGCGCGATCACCCGAATATGGTGTTCCGCGAGTTTGAGCATCTCGGCGAGTTGGGAACGCAGCAGATGCGGAATCTGGGTCGATGACCACAAGGTGAGCTGCTTGTATCCGGGATCCCATTTCGCGACCGCGCCCCGTGGTTCCATCGGTATCGGCGCCAGTCGCTGATTGACCAGACGGAACTTGATTACCTTGTCCGCGCTGCGCATCGCTTCGTCGACCGCCGGATTGGGCACCGAAGCGAAGGTGACCGAGTTGGTGCCGAACTCCTCGTGCAGAAGCGCCGCTTCCGGAGCCAGTGCTTTTTCCGGGTCGACGACCGCCTCGAGCGGGTCGTAGTCGACTTCGATCAGATCGATCGCATCCTGCGCGAGATAAGGTGTCGGGGCGACTGCCACCGCAACCGCCTCGCCGACGAAGCGAACTTTCCCCTGTGCCAGTACCGGATGAAACGGCACATGGTCGGCGGGCGCGACACAGGGCACCGAACCGATCTTGTCCTTCACATCATCGCCCGAAAGGACGCACATGACGCCTTTCAATGCGCGCGCCTTGCTCAGGTCTATCGAAATGATTTTGGCATGCGCGTGGGGACTGCGCAGCACGATGACGTTCAGCATGCCCGGGAGCCTCACGTCATCTACATACATTCCGGTCCCGGTAATCAGCCGCGGATCCTCGCGGCGCTTGATCCGTTCGCCGACAAATTTGGGAATCACGGCCATCGTTCTCGTCCTCGCTCAGGCGGCCTTCTGGGTACGCAGCTTGGCGGCGGCGTGCTGAATCGCATTGATGATGTGCTGATAGCCCGTGCAGCGGCAGAGATTGCCTTCGAGTGCTTCGCGGATCTCGGCGTCCGACGGGTTTTGCGTGCGCTTGAGCAGTTCGGCCGAAGCCATGATCATGCCCGGCGTGCAGTAGCCGCACTGGAGGCCATGCTCTTCCCAGAACCCTTCCTGCAAGGGATGCAGCCCGCCTTCGGTGCCCAGACCTTCAATGGTGGTGAGGTGCGCGCCCTCGGCCTGAACCGCGAGAATCGTGCAGGACTTCACGGCCTGGCCGTTCAGATGAATCGTGCAGGCACCGCACAGTGAGGTCTCACACCCAACATGCGTGCCGGTCAAACCCACGACCTCGCGTATGTAATGCACCAGTAATGTGCGCGGATCGACATCGTCCTCGCGATGCTCACCGTTGATGGTCAAGGACAGGCGCATGGCTTCACTCTCCTCAGAAATCCCAACGACTTCTTAGCAAATCGAGAATAGGACAGCTAATGCCAGGAACTGGAAGGAGCCGTTGAGGCGCGCTGAATCGTGAACGCGCGCACAGCCAAGCCCGCTACTGTAAAGTGGGGAAAGCTGAGTGCCGGGCCTCGAAGGTCCGCCGGGCTTTGTGGAGCTCGGCGCGACGTCCGACGAGGTCGGGAAAGGGCAGGGCATCCGAGCGGGGCCGAGATTCGTGGGGCACCAGCAACACCAAGGGAATGACAGAGCTCGAACAGCGTTTGCTTGCCGTTAACAATTTAGTGGTTAAATTTCGGGAGCATTAGCAAATGAACGCCAACCGATTTACCGAAAAACTGCAGGAAGCCCTCGGCAGCGCGCAGAACGCTGCGGTCAGCGCACACAATCAGGCCGTTGACGTGGAGCACCTACTGGCCGCGTTGCTCCAGGACGGCGAAGGACTGGCCTCGTCGATCGTCACGCTGACCGGCGTGGACAAAGCCGCCGTCTTAAAGAAGCTCGATGCGGAGCTGAAGAAGATCCCACAGGTGACGGGGGCCGGGACCGACTCGGCTCAGGTCTACGCGACCCAGCGCCTCGGACGCGTGCTCGCGCGCGCCGAGCAGGAAGCGGGCAAGCTCACGGATGAATACATTTCCGTCGAGCATGTCCTGATCGCGATCCTCGATGAACCGGGCGCGGCCGCAAAGATTCTGCGCGAAGCTGGCCTGACCCATGACAAGCTGATGGACAAGCTGCGCGAAGTGCGGGGGAATCAGCGCGTGACGTCAGCCAATCCCGAAGCAACTTATCAATCGCTGGAGAAGTATGGACGCGACCTTACGAAGCTCGCCGCGCAAGGCAAGGTCGATCCTGTCATCGGACGTGACGAGGAAATCCGCCGCATCATCCAGGTGCTTTCGCGGCGCACCAAGAACAATCCGGTCCTGATTGGCGAACCCGGCGTGGGCAAGACCGCCATCGTCGAGGGCCTCGCCCAGCGCATCGTGCGCGGCGACGTTCCCGAGGGGCTTAAGAAGCGGCGTGTGGTAACCCTCGACATGGGCGCATTGATCGCCGGCGCGAAATTCCGCGGCGAATTCGAAGAGCGGCTGAAGGCGGTTTTGAAGGAGGTTCAGCAGGCCTCCGGCGAGATCATCCTGTTCATTGACGAATTGCATACGGTCGTCGGCGCGGGCGCGGCTGAGGGGGCGATGGATGCATCGAATCTCCTCAAGCCGATGCTCGCGCGCGGCGAATTACATTGTATTGGCGCGACGACACTCGACGAGTACCGCAAGCACATCGAGAAGGACGCGGCGCTTGAACGGCGCTTTCAGCCGGTCCTGGTGGAAGAGCCGAGCGTAGAAGATACCATCTCGATCCTGCGCGGCCTGAAAGAACGCTATGAGGTTCATCACGGAATCCGGATCAAGGATTCCGCGCTGGTTACGGCGGCGATGCTCTCCAAACGCTACATCACCGACCGGTATTTGCCCGACAAGGCGATCGACCTGGTCGACGAGGCGGCGGCCAAGCTGCGCACCGAAAAAGAATCCATGCCGGTCGAGCTGGATGAAGTGAACCGCCGCGTGATGCAGCTGGAAATCGAGCGCGAAGCGTTGAAGCGCGAGACCGATTCTGCATCAAAGGATCGCCTCACCCGCCTCGAGAAGGAACTGGCCGAGGCCAAGGAGCGCCGCACGACCCTCGAAGCCCAGTGGCAGAGCGAGAAGGGCGGCCTGGAGAAGGTTTCCAGGATCAAGGCCGACATCGAGCAAACCCGCATCGCGATTGACCAGGCCAAGCGCGAGTACGACCTGAACAAGGTCGCCGAACTGCAGTACGGGAAGCTCGCGTCGCTCGAGAAAGAACTTGCCAGCGAAGAAGAGCGCCTGATCAAGAAGGCAGGCAGCGGCGATCGACTGATCAAAGAAGAAGTCGATGAGGACGATATCGCCGAAGTGGTCGCGCGGTGGACCGGTATACCGGTGTCGCGCCTGATGGAAGGAGAAGTGCAGAAGCTCGCTCACCTGGAGGAGCATCTGCACAAGCGCGTGATTGGTCAGGACGAGGCGGTGTCGGCGGTGGCGGATGCGGTTATCCGCGCGCGTTCCGGATTAAAGGACCCGAACCGCCCAATCGGATCATTCATCTTCCTTGGACCTACTGGAGTCGGCAAAACCGAGTTGGCGCGAGCGCTCGCGGAATTTCTCTTTGATGATGAAGGCGCGATGATTCGGATCGACATGTCCGAATACATGGAGAGGCATACCGTTTCCCGCCTGGTGGGAGCGCCGCCGGGTTATGTCGGTTACGACGAAGGCGGACAACTCACCGAAGCAGTAAGACGGCGTCCTTATTCGGTGGTACTGTTCGATGAAATCGAGAAGGCGCACGGCGACGTTTTCAACGTGCTGCTGCAGTTGCTCGACGACGGCCGCCTCACCGACGGACATGGGCGCACGGTAGACTTCCGCAACACGGTCGTGATCATGACCTCGAACATCGCAAGCCAGCTCATCCTCGGCTATCGCGGTCAGGACTACGAGAAGATGAAGACCGAATGCCTGGACGTGTTGCGCCAGAGCTTCCGGCCCGAGTTCCTGAACCGCGTCGATGAGATCGTGGTGTTCCATCCGCTGGCCCGCGAACAGCTGCGCCAGATCGTCGAAATACAGCTGACGCGGCTGCGCAAGCGGCTCGAAGAACGAAAGATCGATCTCGAGCTGACCGACAAGGCGCGCGACTACCTGGCCGAGCACGGCTACGATCCGTCCTTCGGGGCCCGCCCGCTCAAGCGGCTGATTCAGCGCGAGCTCGAGACCGCGCTGGGCCGCAAGCTGTTGGCCGGCGAGGTCCGTGACAATTCGCACGTGAAAGTTGACGCCAACGCCCGGGGCCTCGATTTCAAGAGCGAGGCCGCCGCATCCGCCGCCGCCTGACTACGTTCGCACGTTCGCTCCGGGCGGCGGTACGAGCGTCGAACAGTAAGCAATAGCCTCCGACACTGCGCGCTCACTGCCCCGGCCTGACCTGTCTTTTCGCCGACGGTGTTCAGGTCCCCTGCAGAACGACGCCCATCGCTTGCTTCCCTCGGTCGATCGCGTAGACTTAAGTATAGGTAATAATTAACTAATCAATACATAAATTTTACTTATACCAAATAGAAAGCATCGTGCAAGGCGACCTAGCCGAGGAAAAAACCATGGCAAGTGGAGTAATTGACCTTAGTATCAGTCCCCGCGAGCAGCTCTCGCGCGGACGCCTGACGCTGCGAATCATCGTGGCAATCGGGGCCCTGACTGCCGCGGCAGCCTTGGCCATGCTGCCGGCTCCGGCCGGTGCGGCCATGCAATCGGTCCTGATCAAGATGGGCGATACTCCCGCAGTCTACGAACCGGCGAAGGTGACGGTGAAAGTGGGTCAGCCGGTCGAATGGATAAACACCGGAAAAAACGTGCATTCGGTGACGCTGGTCCCGGACGATGCACAAAACTCCGAAGACGTTGCGGAGCCCAAGGGCGCCGCCACCTTCGATTCGGGTTTCATGGCTCCCGGCAGCAAGTTCAGTTACACGTTCACGGTCCCCGGCACCTATCATTACTTTTGCGTTCCCCATGAAAAGGCGGGTATGGTCGGAGTCGTAGTGGTCAAGAAATAGAGCGGTGAACTCGGCCATCTCCACCTGGCTTCGCGGAAGCGGCAGGGCCGCGATGTTTTCCATCGCGACCCTGGGCGTAACGGCATCGCCCGCGTGGCCATTCCCTTGGGACATCGACATGTATCGCGGCGCGGCCGTGCAACCGCTGTCGCGCGCGCCGCGGGTTATGCCGCCGGGCACGTTGCCGGTGGACCGCGGAGAACCGCCGATGACCACCGAGCAGATGACAGTCAGGCTCAGGAACACCTTGCCGGCGACACCGGAGAACCTCGCACACGGTAAGGCCCTGTTTCTCACGAATTGCGCCCCCTGCCATGGGGAAAACGGCGACGGCAGCGGCCCGGTGGCACATCTGCTCAAGGACCAGCCCAAAAACCTGGTGACCGGGCAGAGCAAAGACTTGCCCGACGGCTACCTCTACGGAGTCATTCGCAACGGAATCCTGCTGATGCCGTCCTACGCAGACGCGATGTCTTCCTCGGAGCGATGGCAGGTGGTTCTTTTCGTCAGGTCGTTGCAGCAAAGCTCCGCTCAGCGAAAAACCGCACAGAAGTAGTCCCGGCGCACCCAAAGGCCCGGGTTGCGACGCCGTCTGTGGGGAGGGCTTGCCGCATTTTGTCAGGCGTCGCATGGCTTTCGGCGCTTCTGCGAATCAGATTTAATGTTCAGTTGATTAACTGGCCGCGCCCAATCGTCTATTTTTCGGGGCGCATGGGGGAGCGGAGGCGTTGACGGTCGATTCAACGGAGCGGGACCGGTACGCCGCATGGAAGCCGGCGATGCAATTCTGGGGGTTCGCGATTGTCATGGCCCTGGCTATGACCGCCGCGTCGTCGCGGGCCCGCGCGGCTGAGACCGTCTTTAACGTAGAGCAGCTCGTTACGATCGCTTATCAGACCAATCCCGGGATTAAGGCTGCGAGGGAGCGTTGGATGTCCGCGCAGCACTCAATCAAGCAGGCCTACGCACCCAACGATCCTATCTTTTCCTACAACAACAGCGATAGCCCGCAGAATCCGTTTGGTCCCGCAAGTCTGCGCCAGTGGTCGGTTACGCAAGCCTTTCAATTTCCCGGTAAGGCCGGGCTCCAGACAGATCAGGCAAAACGCACCGCGCAGATTGCCCGTCTGACCTATGAGACCACGTTGCGCGACACGCGCGCTGCGGTCGAGACCGGTTACTACCAGCTGCTGCTCGATGAAACTTCCGCGGCCATTAACCGGGAAAACGTCGAGAACCTCGAGCGGGTGCTCAAGGTGACGCAGATTGCCTATACTGCAAACCAGGTTACCCAGACCGATTTTATCAGCGCGGAGTTTGATCTGGCCGCGGCGCGCCAGCAGCAGGCGCAATACCGGGTCGCTATTCTCAACGACAAGACCGCGCTGAATCAGCTGCTCTATCGTAACGCGGACGAGCCTCTGGCCGTGGAAAACTCCCTTGCCCTCAATCCGCTGCGGGAGCGCGTGGACAGCCTAGTCGACGAAGCCTGGCAGGTGCGCCAGGAGATTCTGCAATCCGCGCTGACCGAGCGCAATTTCACCACCGCCCTGTTCCTTGCCAAGATGGAATATCTGCCCGATTTCACGATGGGCATCACCCTCGACAACTACCGGGTCCCAAGTTTCGCGCCCAAGCCCACCCAGACGACCGATTGGTCAGTGCAAGCGTCAATGAACGTGCCGATCTTCTTCTGGCTGAAGCAGAAGGAAGATGTACAGCGCGCGCGTCATGATCTGGAAGCCGCTCGCGATGACATGGCATCGCTGCGCACCCAGACTGCGGCGACGGTCACGTCGCTGTTCCGCTCAGCGCAGTACCAATATGAAACGTCGCTGCTTTACCGCGACACGCTGACGCCGCTGGCCCGCCAGAATTTCGAGGTAGCGCTGATCGCCTATCAGTCCGGCAAAATCGATTTCACCACCCTCGCGGCCACTCTGCAGCGCGATTATGGTGCTCGGCTAAGTTACCTGCTGGCCGCGAATCAATTCCTGGCAGGCCGCGTCGCGCTCGAGCAGACCATCGGGATGCCGTTACCATAATGACGTCCCTACTAAACAAATGCGCCATTGCGGCTTGGTTCCTTGCCGCGGCCGCCGCCTGCGGATGTCAGGGCACAGGCGCAAGCCGTGCTGCTCCCGCTCCCGCCCCCGCCATACCGCAGCTCATCCGCCAGAGCGGCGAGCCGGAGATGATGCGGTTCCCCGCCGGCACCGTGCCCGGGGTCGTGATGACGGAGGTTCGGGTCGTCGAGCTGCCCGGCGTTCTCGAAACCAGCGGGCAGGTGACCTTCAACGATCGCCGAGTCTCGTCCATCGTGTCGCGGGTCCAGGGGAGGATCGAAGAAACCCGGGTGTCGCTTTGGGACAACGTGCGGCGCGGCGAGCAGATCGTCTCGCTCTACAGCCCCGATTTCATGACTGGCCAAGCCGAGTACCTTCAGGCGCAGGCGACCGAGAAAGTCTCCCGCAGCGCGGTGCTCAACGGAGGGGTCAATCTGGCCGGCGCACTGGTATCCGCGGCGCGCCAAAAGCTGAAGCTCTTGGGAATGGAAGATGCGGATATCGCGAAAATTTCCTCGCCCGCCCCGGTGATCTGGATGCGCGCGCCCATCAGCGGCACCATCGTCGACAACAAGGCGGTTCGTGGAGCCGCGGTGAACCCGGGCGATGTACTCCTTTCGCTCGGTACCCTCGAAACCGTGTGGATCACCGGCGACATCTACGAAGATGAACTGGCGCGGGTGAAATTGGGCCAGCAGATGGATGCGGTCACCACCGCGTTTCCCGAGCAGGTTTTTCAGGGCACCGTCGAACGGATCAGCCCCAACATCGATCCCAACACGCACACCCTGCAGATTCGCTGTGTGGTCAATAATCCGGGCCTCAAGCTCAAGCCGCAAATGTTGGCGCGGGTGCGGATTACGGTGCGGCCGGGCCAAGCGCTGGTAGTGCCGCAAGAGGCTCTGGTGTTCGATATTGAAAATTACTACGCGTTCGTCCTAAACGGCGGTGATCGCATCGAGCGGCGCAAGGTGACCATCGCTTCCTGGAGCCAGCGCGGCTACACGCGCGTCATCTCCGGTCTTAGAGCCGGCGAGCGGGTCGTGACTGGCGAGACCCTGCAGGTGAACGCGCTGTGGCATCAGGCGCACGGCGAGACTTCCTGACCCGGAGTACGCCGCCAACCCGAAGGTGGTAAACGGATGATTGCTGCGTTGATGGCACTGGCGCTGCGCGAGCGCGTGGTGGTGCTGGGCCTCGCGATCATCCTCCTGCTCGCGGGCGCGTATTCGTTTTCACAGCTTGATATCGAAGCCTATCCCGATCCGGTGCAGCCGATGGTCGAGGTGTTGACGCTTCCCAACGGGCTCAGCGCCGAAGAGGTCGAGCAGCTGGTCACGGTTCCGACCGAATTCGGGCTTTCGGGAATGCTTGGCCTGGAATCGATGCGGTCGATCTCACTGTTCGGGCTCTCCGATATCCGCTGTTACTTCTCCTGGGACAGTGACTACAACTATGACCGGACCCAGACGATTAATCAGCTCACTTTCATCACGCTTCCGCAGGGGGTCACGCCCGGTATCTCCCCGCAAAACTCGATCGGGGAAATCTACCGTTACACAGTCAGAGGTCCGGAACACGACCTCATCAAGGAAAAGGAAGTCCAGGACTGGATCCTCGAGAAGCAGCTGAAAACGGTGCCCGGCGTAATCGATGTCGCCGGATTCGGCGGGTTGACCAAGGAATATCACGTCGACGTCGACCCGCGGCGGCTCAACTATTACAACGTTCCGCTGTCGCAGCTCGTGTTGGCTATCCAGAATTCGAACACCAATGCCGGCGGTAACTACATGACCGTCGGTCAACAGACCTTCGACGTTCGCGGAGTCGGGCTGATCAGCTCGCTCGACGACATCCGCAACATCGTCCTGTCTGCCAACAAGGCGACGCCGATCAAGGTTTCCAACGTCGCGGATGTTGAGGTCGGCTTCGCACCGCGCCTGGGCATCGTCGGGATGGACAATCAGAACGAGGTCGTGACTGGCATCGTTCTGATGCGCAAATACGGCAACACGCTGCAGACTCTGAGGGGAGTCCAAAACAAGGTCGCGAGTCTCAACACCTCAGGCCAGCTACCCCACGGCTACCGGGTCGAGCCCTACTACGATCGCACCGGGCTGGTCAAAACCACCCTGCACACGGTGCTGGAAAACCTGACCATCGGCATGGCGCTGGTCTTCCTAGTGCTGGTGTTTTTCCTGGGTAATCTGGGCGCCGCCATTATCGCCGCGGTCAACATTCCGCTCGCGCTGTGCGGTGCGTTCACCTTGATGCATCTGGGCGGCACCGCGGCCAACCTGATCTCGCTGGGCGCAATCGACTTCGGAATCATCATCGACACTACCGTCATCGTGATAGAGAACATCGATCGCCATCTCACCTCGGGCGACCTTCCGAACGAGAGTACGCGCCTGAAGATCCTACACGCCTCGCAGGAGGTTGGCGGCCCGATGCTGTTCTCGACCATCGTCTTTCTGATCGCCTTTCTCCCGCTGTTCACAATGAGGGGGGTCGAGGGGGCGATTTTCTCGCCGATGTCCCACACCTATGCGTATGCGCTCGCCACCGCCATCTTGATGGCGATTACGTTGACCCCGGTGCTGGCGTCATACTTCTTCGCGCACGGAAAGACGGTCGTACACAATCCGTTGTGGAGCGCTATCGCGGCGTTCTATCACCGGGTGTTCACGACGGTGGTTGCGTGGCCCCGGTTCACGATCGTCTGCGTTCTGCTGCTGGTCGCCGGCGCGCTGTCACTGTACCCGAGAATTGGCGGGCAGTTCCTCCCGAAGTTGGAAGAGGGCAACATCTGGGCCCGCGCCACGCTACCCCAGACGATCTCCTTTCAGCAGGGGGCCAGACTTTCCAACCGGATGCGGGACGTCCTCTCTTCCTATCCGGAAGTGACCACGGTGGTATCGCAGCTCGGACGCCCCGACGATGGCACCGAAACCACCGGATTCTTTAACATCGAGTTTTCAGTCACGCTCAAGCCTCACGAGCAATGGCGCCGCGGACTTACCAAGGACCAGCTCGTCCATCAGATGGACGATCGGCTCACGCGCCAGTTTCCGGGCGTGAGTTTCGGGTACTCACAGAATATCGAGGAGAACGTCAACGAGGCACTGTCCGGGGTCAAGGGATCGAATTCGGTTAAGGTATTCGGCCACGATCTCAAGACCGACGGACGCATCGCCAACCAGGTCAAGCTGGTGATGGACAGCGTACGCGGAATCGTGGATACCGCGGTCTATACTTCGCTGGGTCAGCCGAATCTCACGATTTCTCCCGACCGCGCTGCGGCCGCACGCTACGGGCTCAATTCCGGAGACCTCGCTGCGGTGGTGCAGGCCGCGATCGGGGGCCAAGCGGTCACCCAGGTGCTCGAGGGTGATCGCCGCTTCAACCTGGTCGTGAGATGGTTGCCCCAATACCGCCAGAGTCTGGACGCGATTCGCAACATCCGCGTGAATGTCCCAGCCGGGGGACAGGTACCTCTTGCCCAGATTGCCCATGTCGAAACCAACGAGGGTGCATCGCTGATCTATCGCGAGAACCTGGAACGTTTCGTGCCCGTGCGGTTTGCGATTCGGGGGCGTGATCTCCAGACCGCGGTGGACGAAGTTAAAGCGCGTGTGGCGCGCGAAGTGTCATTGCCCAAGGGCGTTCACCTGCAGTGGGCGGGCGAATACGGCGAGCTTCAGGCCGCCAATCGACGCCTGGCGGTGGTGGTTCCATTCGCTCTCATCCTGATCGCGGGAGTTCTATACGGTGCCACCACGTCGCTCATCGATACCTTCATCATCATGGCGCAAATTCCGGTCGCCTGCCTCGGTGGTATCCTCGCCCTCTACCTGACCGGAACCCCGTTCAGCGTTTCTGCGGCGGTAGGGTTCATTTCGATTTTCGGCATCGCCGTCATGGACGGCATCCTGCTCAGCTTTTACATCCGGCAGCTCTGGGATGAAGGCCATCCGTTCGTCGAATCCATCGTCATGGGGTCCGATCGGCGCCTGCGCGCCACCATGATGACCGATCTGGTTGATGCGCTCGGGTTGCTGCCGGCCGCCATTTCCACCCGGATCGGCGCGCAAACGCAGCGGCCGCTGGCGATCGTTGTCATCGGCGGGGCGCTTGCGATCATGTTGCTGACCCGGGTTCTGCAGCCGGCGCTCATCTATCTCTGTCATCGTGATTTGCGGCGGGCTGACGAGGCCAGTCGAACCTTGGTCACCAGGTAAGCCGTCCACGCTTATCGTCGCTTGCGGTCCTCGCCCAACGCGCTCGCGCCATGGTAAACGGGGCGGAGGAGGATTCGACGATGGAATTCGAGACTCTCGGCAGCGGCTACGGCCTGCTCGAAGCACCACGCCTCGATGAGCAGGGCCGCTTCTATTTCAGCGACATCCCCAACGGCGGCGTTTATCGGCGCAATCCTGACGGCCGCGTCGATACCGTCATCCCCAAGCGCAAGGGGGTTGGCGGCATGATGTTCAATCAGGGCGGAGGAATCGTATGCACCGGCCGCGGGTTGATCCTATTCGATGAAACCACGGGGCAAAGCCGCAACCTGTTCGTGGAGTGGGAAGGCAAGCCGCTCATGGGTCTGAATGATCTCACCGTTGACGACCAGGGCAGCGTTTATACCGGGTCGCTCAATTTCGATCCGCTGGGCAGTGGTAAACCCGTCCCCGGCAGTTTGTTTCGCATCGATCCTCCCGGCCGCGCGACCAAACTGTATGATGGCATCGAAGTTACCAATGGCCTCGGCTTCAGCCCGGATCGCAAACTCCTGTATCACAGCGACTCCACCACCGGCGCGGTATGGGCCTACGACGTGGCGCCCGACCGCACCGTCAAGAATCGTCGAATTTTCGCCAAGCTGCCGGAGGGATGGCCCGATGGAATGGCGGTCGATGCGCAGGGTGGAATTTGGGTCGCCGCTGTCCGCGTGGGCGAAGTGGTGCACTTCGGCAATGACGGCACTTTAAAGAAGCGCATCAAGTTGCCGGCCACGATGGTCACCAGCCTCGTGTTCGGCGGACGCGACATGCTGGATCTGTATATCGTGACCGCGGACAACACCGACGACAAGGAGCGCAAAGGAACGATTTTCCGCACCCGCGCCGACGTTCCCGGACTGCCCGTGCCCAAGGCCAGGTTCTAGGGCGAGAGTTCGTCTCTCCAAATGTGCCCGGCGCCTCGCCCGCACACGCGGAGTCTCTTTGGCCCTAACGGGCGCACAAAATCGCCGAGCGATCTCTGAACAGGGGGTCGGTGCCCATCACCGAGGGACCGGTTCTTGATCGGTTCCCCCCTGTTGTCGAAGAATCAGATGCCGTCAGGCAGGCCTGCAGGCAGCGCTCAGGATGCCGCTCGGCGCGATGATTCCACCGTAGCGCGCCGTGTTGGGGACCGAGTCACCGCGCGCAACGTGCCGTCGCGCCCGCTCCGGAAGCGCTCTCCACCCCACTCAACCTCCTTGCCGGTTAAACTGACCAGCCAGATCGCCGCGGACAACAAGTCTTTTAGAGGAACCATCCAGGCGTCGCGTGCCAGTCCGGGCAGCTTGAGCACCCGCGAGATGATTACGGCTGAGATGCCGATGCGCAAGGCGATCACACCAACCAGCACTGCAATACTGCCGGCGCTGAATCCAGAGATGAGCATGAGCAGCAGCGCCCAGAAGGTCGCATGGCAGAAAATAGTCCCGACGCTGACCGGGCGCACCCACCGTACCGTGCGTGCCCAGCGGAGCTGTCGGCGCCACACCGAGGTGAGCTGTGTCTCCTCGAAGGTCAGCGTCACCAGCGAGTCGGATAACCTGACCCGCCAGCCGTGTTGGGCAGCGAACCTGCCCAGGTAAAAATCGTCCGCGAGCAAATCCTTTACTGCGCGAAATCCGCCGATCGACTCCAGCGCAGCTCGCTTGATAGCGACGGTCGCCCCCAGGGCATGGCGCATAGGTTCAATTGCGGAGGACAGCAACACCTGCGGTGCGAAGCCGGTATTCACGAACAGCGCTTCCAGCCGCGACATGAAGGATCCCGACGGCCGCGCGCGATATGGGCAGGTCACGATACCCACCTGGTCATCTGCCTCGATCTCGGTCACGATTCGAAGAAGGTAGTCGCGGTCGACCGAGATGTCCGCGTCGCTCATCACGAAGATCTCGGCCTTCTCGGCGCGGTCCGTCATCTTGATGACTTTGGCGATTTTGCGGTTCGCGCAGTCCGGCTCTTCGCCAACGAGCAGCGTGATATTTGCGAACTGATAGCGCGTGCGCAGCGCGGCGGGCACCTCGGCCGCCGGATCATCATACGATGACACGGCGAAGAAATAATCGAGCCGAGGATACGCCACCTCGAGGAAGCTCATCAGGTTTGCGGCCAGCGACTGGTCCAGTCCGTGCAGGGGTTTCAGAATTGCGACGCGGGGAGCGATCTTGGGGAGCGCGGCGGGTGGCTGCGCAGCCCGCTTTGCGAAACGAAGCGCGGCGACGAACGATGCGAGGTAGTAAGCGACGCCGATGACTATGCCCGCGTCACATAGAAGCCTGACGAAGATCATGAGGGCCACCAAAGGCGGCCAGGCGGGTCTGTGCTCAATGGTAAACCGCCTCGAGTCTATTTTCAGGCGGCCACTTGCTGCTGAGCCATCTGATGCCGGCGCTGACGCATGGTAGAGAGAAACTGCATACCCTCTTTGAGCAGCCGCTTTGCCTCGTCGGTTGAGGTCATCATCTTCTTCACCGATTTGAAGATGTAGCGCGGGCGGAAATAGAAGCTGCGGTAAAAGCGTTCCACCGCACGGTAGATCTCATCGTTGCTCAGGCCCGGATACTTGATGGTGCACTTCTGGTAACCCGATTCGTCGAGCAGCGGATCGACCGCCAGGTAACCGTTTCTGGTTACGTATTCGAACAGCTCGGTGCCGGGATAGGGAGAAGCCAGCGAGACCTGGATCGTTTCACAATCCATCTCGCGCGCAAACCGCATCGATTCCTCGATGCTGTCCTGGGTCTCGCCCGGCAGACCCAGGATAAAGGTGCCGTGCACGAGGATGCCTATTTCGTGGCAATCGCGAGTGAAGCGGCGCGCGCGATCGAGGCCGACGCCCTTCTTGATATTCTTCAAGATCTGCGCGTTGCCCGATTCGTAGCCGACGACGAACAGACGCAGCCCGCCGTCCTTCAGAATTTTGAGCGTTTCGTAGTCGACATTGGCGCGGGAGTTGGTCGACCAGGTTATGCCGAGCGGCTTCAGCAATTGCGCGATCTTGCGCGCGCGCGCCGGATCGGCCGTGAAGGTGTCGTCGTCAAAGAAGAGTTCCTTCATCTTCGGGAACTTGGACTTCATTGCCGACACTTCCTCAAGCACGTTCTCGGGACTGCGCACCCGGTAGCGATGCCCCTGGGTGACCTGCGGCCACAGGCAGAAAGTACATTTCGCCGGACAGCCGCGCCCCGTATACATCGACACATACGGATACTGGCAGTAGGGGCTGTTATATTTCAGGTAGTCCAGGTTCTTTTCGTAGACTTCGGTTACGAACGGAAGCTCGTCGAGTTGCTCGTCGGTAAGATTGGGGCGATCCGGATTGTGATGAATCGAGCCATTCCTGCGATAGCTGATTCCACCGATCTTCTCCCAATCCATGCCCTGAGCGACCTCGACCATCGAGTGATCGAATTCTTTGCGTGCCGCGATATCGACGGCGTTCGACAGCTTCAGCACCTCGTCGGGGCGGGCCGTCGGATGCCCACCGACAAAGGCGACGGTGGCATGGGGATTTGCGGCCTTGATCGATTCGGCCGTCCGCAGATCCATCCGGAGCGAGGGCGTGGAAGTGTGCAAGACGACAAGGTCGTACGTCTTGGCTTCGTTGATCGTCTGCTCCACCGAGTACCCATGAGGAGGGGCATCGAGCAGCCGAGCCCCAGGTATCATACCGGCCGGGTATGCGAGCCAGGTGGGGTACCAGAAAGACCAAACCTCGCGGGTAGCCTGATAGCGAGAACCTGCTCCGCCGTCGAAGTCGTCATAGGACGGCGGGTTCAGGAACAGGG
>JBKPEA010000087.1:0-45040 GCA_046728175.1 Thermodesulfobacteriota bacterium
TCGGTAACCTGAGCTTAGTTCTGGGACTGCTGCAACGCAATTGAAACTTTGGCGCATGGCCGGAGCGGGCGGCGCTACTACTCTGCGCCGCTCGCCGGCAATCAACTGCCGTGCCAACTCTAGCAACTCCTCCGGGTTGGCAACGAGGATTGTCTTAACTTCTCTTTCCTGCGAGTCTATCCACAACTTGACCGCCGGGCGGTCTTTTTTTCTGACTTGGAATCGTCCTGCTTCCCATGCCGCCTCTTAAAATGACGACGCACGCCCCTTCAATGTTCATCCGCCCGAAGGGTTCCCGTGTGTCCCATTATCCGCACTACTTCTTATCGGCTTGCGTGGTCCCGTTCCTGGTGGTGGTACTGGCTTCCTGCAAGTCAGCACCGCCAGCGCAGCAGACCGCTGCGGTCCCCGAGGCGACTCGCAGTAATCCCGACGAGGCGATCAAGAGCATTCCGCCCGACCTCTTCAAGGAAATGCCGATCTACCCGGGCTCGACTGTCGAACACGTCCACAAACCCAAGGGCGCGATGCGAGAAATCGCCTTTTCGACTTCTGCGCCGCTGAACGAGTTGGTCGAGTTTTTTAAGGAAGAGCTTAAGAAGGGCGACTTTCACATTACCTCATCTCTGATCATGCCGGCGCGCAAGACCTGGTCGTGCGACTTTCACAAGAACGGGCGCCCGGCGACGATTCTGCTGTACCCCGACGATCACGATAAATCCAAAATGGTGATCGATTTGATCTACGAGATGCCGCCAAAGGTTGACCCCTCGATGGAAGAAGCGGAGGAGACTTTTGACGTTATCGGGCCGGGCGAAGTCGCTCAGCAGGCCCCTAATGCGAACGCGAACGCAAAGAGGAACTAGTACGATGGCACTATTGGACGGAAAAGTAGCGATTATCACAGGCGCCGGCCGCGGTATCGGCCGCGAGGAGGCCCTGCTGATGGCGAAACACGGATGCAAGATCGTGGTCAACGATCTGGGCGGACACTTCGACGGCACCGGCCAGTCCCGCTCGCCGGCGGAAGACGTGGTCAAGGAAATCCGCGCGGGGGGCGGCGAAGCGGTCGCCAATTTCGAGAGCGTCACCGACTTCAGGGCCGCCAAACGCATCATCGAATGTGCGGTCGACAACTTCGGCAAGCTCAGCATCGTCGTGAACAATGCCGGAATCCTGCGCGACCGCATGGTCTTCAACATGAACGAAGAGGACTGGGACGCCGTGGTCGGGGTGCATCTGAAAGGCAGCTTCAACGTGGCTCGTCACGCCTGCGCTTATTGGCGCGAGCAGCATAAGGGTGGCAATGTGCTCAACGGCCGGCTCATCAACACCAGCTCCGATTCCGGTATTCTCGGCAACGCCGGACAGTCGAACTACGGTGCCGCCAAGGCCGCGGTGGCCGCGATGGCGATCATCGTCGATCGCGAGATGCAGCGTTATGGCGTGACCGCCAACGCGATCGCTCCAGTCGCGCGCACCCGCCTCACCGTCGATGCGACTCCGCAGACCGCCGCGGGCATGCCGACCGCCAAGGCCGGCGAGTGGGATGCGTTCACCCCCGCACACGTGGCGCCGCTGGTTGCATGGCTCTCTAGCGACGACGCGAAGGAAGTCCATGGCGAAGTGTTTCGGGTCGGGATGGGCACCGTGTGGCTGATGCGCGGATGGCATTCGGTCGGCAGGGTTGCCAAGCAGGGCTCCATGTGGGATCCCGCGGAGCTGGGCGGCAAGCTGAAGGAAGAACTCGGCAAGGGCGCCACCGCCAAGGAGAACATGGGCCAGGTGATGGCGGGCAACGTCTGAGCGCTTGAGTCAGCCCACCCACAAGACCGCCGGCGCGGCTCCACGAGAGCCGCGCTTTCGTTCCGTCCTGATCATTTGCGCGGCCAATACCGCGCGCAGTGTCATGGCCGAGCACATCTTGAAACGCGAGCTGGCGCAGCGTGGCATGCTTGCGGTCGTGCGCGTTGCTTCCGCCGGAATCGCCGCCTACGCGCGCGATGGTGCGCTGGTCTCGCTCGATACCAGGCTCGCGCTGCGGGAGGACGGAATTCATATCGACGAAGACTTGACCTCGACCGATCTGAAACGACACCCGGAGCTGTTGGACGAAGCCGATCTGGTGCTCGCCATGACTGAAGAGCAGGCGCGCAATCTGATGGAGAAATTTCCGTCCGCGGCTGGCCGCCGCGTACATACCCTGCGATCCTTTGCGGGTGAACTCGGCGACATCGAAGACCCCTACGAAAAGGGCGACCAGGTGTTTGCGGCCTGCCGCGAGGAAATCAAGCGTCTGGTCCCGGTTATCATCGACCGGCTGTTCGAAGGGTGAGAGCTCCGGACTGGGTCTACCGGCCCATGGGCCAATTGGGAACGAATTGACACCAGGTCTTTGGGCCGTCACTGAGTAGACGGAGGTGCCGCTATGCCGTTCGCTAACCCACCGGACTCGGAGATACGCTCGATCCTGTCCAATCCCACCACGGTCGCTGTCATCGGATGCTCGGACAACCTGTCTCGTGACAGCCTGAAAATTGCGATCCTGCTCAAATCGCGCGGGTTCCGCGTCATCCCGGTAAACCCCGCGCTCAAACCCGGGGCGCTGATGGATGCGCTGGGCGAGCGCGTATACCCCGACCTGGCCTCGATCCCCTTTCCGGTCGAGATCGTCGACGTATTCCGCCGGCCGGAGTTCCTGCCCGAGATCGCCGAGCAGGCAATTGCGAAGGGCGCTCGCATCCTCTGGGGTCAACTCGGGGTTATCAACCTGGATGCCGCTCGACGCGCTCAACGGGCGGGGCTCACGGTCGTTATGGATCGCTGCCCGGCGATTGAGTACGGCCGCCTGTTATAGTCGCCGGGAAAGCAAGTCCAGACAGACTTTCGCGTGGTGGAGATGGGCGCGGCCCCGCGGTGAACCACACGGAGCCGTTCGCGTTGAAAGCTGCTGCGCGCTCGAGACCGGCTACGCCGACCCTTTGACTGCCTTCCAGCGTGAGACGACGTCCAGGCGCGACCGTCGTCTTTCCTCCAGCAGCTTGAACCATTCGTCACACATCTGCGTGAATTCGATATAGTTCCCGTCCGGATCATTGATCGCCGTGCTTATGAAGAATCCTGTGTCCTGCGGCGGATACAGCGGTCTCACCCCTTTGCTTTCGAGCCTCTCGACGAGCGCTTTCAAGTCGAAGACATTGAGCGCCAGCTTTACGGCGCCCACGCCGTGACGGCGATCTGGAAAGGACTCGAGCGGATGAATCGCGAAGTGCAGGTCGCCGAGATTGCATCCGTAGTGTGCGCGGCTGGTTCCGTGCGCCTCGTCTTTCAGTGGAACGCCGACGACCTCTCGATAAAATTCGGCGAGCCGGGTCGGGTTCTCTGAAACGATCAAAACCGCGGACAAGAATTCGATTTGTTCCATCGCAGCTCTCCGGCCGAAGGCATTTTCTGAGCTGATGCCTTTATGGTTTATTTGTCCGCGTAATGAAACCTCGCCGCTGGAACCTGATCGAGACCGAGATCGTCTACCACACACCCATTTTCGATCTTCATCGCCGCCACTCCACCCATCCGCGTCGCGGCCGGCGCGACTTCTTTGTCATCGGCGCTCCCCATTGGGTAAACATCATTCCGCTCACAGAGGACGGTGCGGTAGTGATGGTCAAACAGTTCCGGCACGGGATCCGCGGGCTCACGCTGGAAATTCCCGGCGGCATGGTCGATCCCGAAGATGAGACGCCCAAACACGCGGCGCGGCGCGAGATGGTGGAAGAAACTGGCTACGACTCGAAACGAGTTTCATTCCTGGGGCGAGTACATCCGAACCCCGCCATCGAAGAGAACTACTGTTACACTTTTCTCGCCCGCGACGTTCGCATGGTTGGTAAGCCTAAACCCAACGGGGCGGAAGAGACCGAGGTGGTGCTGGTGCCGCTGCGAACGATCCCCCGATTGATCGCTTCGGAAAAAATCACTCACGCGCTGGTGATCGCAGCGTTCTCGTTCTTTCACGTGTACAATCCACCAGGATGAGGCTGCGAACTCGTTAACCCTAAAATTCGCCCAGTCCAGACTCTAGGCCGGGCCCACCGCGCCGGACCGTAGAATCGGTCGACTTGTAAATTTGCTCTTCTGCTCGCGTAAAAAAGTGCCGGCAACTCTCCGAAGTGCGCTAATCTCGTCCTAGTTTCCCTCCTCAAACGGCACAGGATTTGCTGTATCGCGGAGTTGACGCGGCGCGTAAGCAGAACGCGAATTGAGAGGTAATGATGCCAGTTAGCGACAATATTCATGATTCAGCAAACCCAACTGCTCTGCAGCGCGTTTTTCACCTGGTGCGAGGCGGAGGTATCGGTGGTGAGCGTAGTCGTTTTTGCGACGCTGTCTCCGCGGTGGCTTTGATCATCGGGTCCACGGTTTTGCTTTTTGCCGCCAACGGGTGCCTCGCCACCCGGAACTGGGTTAACGAGCAGTTGAATCCTATGGGCGAGCGGCTCGGGCAGCAGCAAGCCCAGCTGAAAGTGACGGACGCCAAGGCCGACCAGGCCCTCGCCGGATTGCAGAATCTCCACCTCGAGCGGAAGCTGGTTTTGGATGATTCAGGTCACGGGCCGACTTTCGCCTTCGGGTCTGCGACGTTGACCGAGAACGCTAAGACGGAGATCGGCGGATTTTTCCGGGACCTCGAGGGGTCGACCAACTCCGGGCCGACGTCAGGGCGCCTCTTCGTTGTTGCCGGGCATACCGACAGCATTGGAGCGGAAAGCTACAACTACGAGCTCGGACAGCGACGAGCCTCGCGAGTCGCCGGATACCTAGTGAGCAGGCAAGGCGTCGACCCGACGCAACTTCGGGTGGTCTCCTACGGAGCGAGCAAGCCCGTTGCCGACAACAGCACATCGAGCGGGCGGCGCAGCAACCGTCGGGTCGAAATTCTCGTCTACCAGGAGAAGATCGTAACCGGGAGCTGAGCTGAGCGTTAACTCTGGTCTGATCACCAGTCTTCCTGGAGTTTCCCCTTCGGCACCCGGAACTTGCACGTGTTCTAACCGGCTGAAGGGTTAGGCGACTGGGACGTCGTGTGTGACGCGCGGTTCCTATCTCCCCGACGCGTCTCCACTGCCATCGCTGACTAACCGCGGCTCTTGACCCGCCGCCCGTTCGGTTTCGTCCCTAGGGAAGAGTTCGCATTTGTCGTGTTAAAGGCGTATTAAGGCACCGAGTGGGAGGGTATGAGTGCACTCTCCCAGCTTCGGGCGTCACGGTTAGGTTCTTGGGGCCCCCAACCTTTTCCGTGGCGCCTGATTTTTTGGCTTTCCCCTTTCTTCCTGAGCCGCGGGACCGAGCCGACCAAGATCTGAACCCACAGGAAGTGCAACGCTAGCAACCCCCGTGGCGCCTGCCATCACACCTGGGACCCGGTCTACGACTCGCCTTCGTCGCAGAAGTCGGCAGATTCTAAAGTACAAAAACTCAAGCCCTAGGATCTGCCTGCAGCGCGGCTGTCTGAGTATCTATCCAACTAGTTCCAACGCACGCGCGAACATCTGCGGCGCCGAAACCCCGATTCGCTCCCACTCCGGGTCGTGTCGTTTGCCACGTCGATGCAGCATCAGGTTGAAGCAGGTGATTACGCCAAAGCGAAAGCCGGAGAATGCGCGGAACCACCGCACCTGCTCCTCGGCGACTGGGTAGCCGGCGCTGGCGGAGTAGATATCGACTATTTCGTCGGCGCTGAGCGGCGCCGGCGAACTGTGGGAGCGGTCTTCAAGAAAACTGGCCGGGTCGGCGAAGAAACAGATCCATCCGAGATCGAGCAGCGTGGGTCCCAGCAGCGAGATCTCCCAGTCGATCACCGCTACCACGCGACCATGATTGAACATGATGTTGGAGAACTGGTAGTCGCCGTGCACGATTCCAATGCGCGCGTCCGGAATGCTCGCGCGCAGCTTCTCGCGCAACTCAGGGGCGCGCCCGACCGAGACCGGATCGAGAGTCGGGCGGTCGAGCAGATGGTCGAGACGCTTCATCTCTTCCGAGAGCGGGGTTGGCTCACCATTTCCGCCCCACGCCCCGCGACGCGCTTTCCAATCCACGCGATGCAGCGCGGCCAGCTTTTCGACTCCCGTGCGCGCCAGAGCGCGCACCTCCTCGCGCGGCATCCGTGGAACATCGACCAGCCGAAAACCTTCCACGAACCCCGCCACGAAATACGGCCGTCCGAAAAATTCCGCCTCCTCGCCGTACCAGATGATCGGTGGCACCGGCACTTCGGTGTCGGCGAGCGATTCCATGATTCTTCCCTGCCGCACCACGTCGGCTGGGCCGGCGATGCGGGTCCCTTCCGGCGCGACCCGCAACACCAGCTTGCCGCTCACTCCCCCCGCGGTGGCGCGATCGAGAACGAAGCTGTAGCCGAAGCCCGCGTGACCCGGCAGCGGCGAGATGTCGCGGACACCCGCACCGGGGTCACCGGTTTTTGCGCGAACCAGCCGGGTGAGCTGGGGGGCAATCTGTTCGGTCCCGGGAGCCAAACTGCCCTACCCCTTCATCCCGGTCTGTGCGGACGCCGGATGCAAGCTCGCCTTCGCGCTCGGACGCGCCTCGACTCGTTTGAACCATGCGTTGACGTTCTTTAGAGAGGGATCAATTTTCTGCCCGACGCCGGAGCCGAAATCGAGCGCGCAGTAGAGGATGATGTCGGCAAGGGTGAAGCGCTTGCCCGCGATGAATTCCTTACCTTCGAGCAGGCCGTCCAGCCACTTGAGATTGTCCTGCACGGTTGCTTTCATACCCGCGGCCCCCTCGGGGATGAGTCGCATACGGTCCTTGAAAATCTGCGCACCTTCCGCGAAGCGGAAGCCGTTATAAAGAAATTCCGTGATCTTAAGCTCCACCCGCCGTTGCCACTGGCGCGCCTCCGCGCGTTCCTCGGCAGTGGTGCCAATCAGCGGCGGGGTCGGATGGTTTTCTTCGAGGTACTCCCAGATGGCAACCGTCTCGCCCAGACAGTTACCGTTATCGAGCTCGAGCGCCGGCAACTGCCCGCCGGGATTCCGGTCCGTATATGGGGGACGGCGGTTTTCCGCTTTCATCAGATCGACCGGCTTTAAGGGAATCGTGATGCCCTTCTCGGCCAGGAACATCCGCATCGCGCGCGGATTGGGTCCAAAGGAATCGTACAATTGCATGGTGAGCTCTCCTGGGAATTTTCAGCGATCTGATTCGGTCGCGCGACTATACAATATTGCAGCTGCGAGCATAAAACCCGCGCCCACGCGTGTTGCGCGCACGAGAGAACGTCAGATAGGAATTTGACGATGAAATTCTGTCCGCAATGCGGTACGGCGCTTATCGCGGGCGCCAAATTCTGCGTGGAATGCGGTGCCGCGTTGGGAGGTCCGGGCCCCGGAATGCCCTCGGCCGAACCCGGGATTAATCAAACTCTGCGCAACTTGCCGATCACGACCGCGTTTGTCGGCGTGTTCCTCGCGATCATGATCCTTGGATTGCTCGCGGCCGGATGGGTCATGCTGCGCAAGCCTGAAACCGTCGAGACGGCGTCGCGTTCCGCGCCCGAGGTCGCGCCCGGGTCCGCAGCGAATTCGATGAGCGGCACGGCGGGCAACGCGGCGCCGGGCCAGCTCCCGCCCGGTCACCCCAAGATTCAGCTGCCGGCGGAAGCGCGGTCTTTTATCGACAAGCTGCAAAGCGATGCGACCGCACATCCTGGCGATATCGCAAAGTGGAACCGGCTCGGCGGCGTGACTATGCGCGCCGCCATGTTCGATGAGTCGTACTTCGCGAAAGCCTCCGAAGCCTACGGACATGTCTTGAAAATCGACCCGGACGATCTCGAAGCGCTGCGCGGAATCGGCGACGTCGACTACGACACCGGAAAATACGACCAGGCAATTGCCGCGTACGAACACTACTTAAAAAAGAGGCCGGATGATCCCGAGGTGATCACCGATCTTGGCACAATGTACCTCTACACCGGCAACGCCAATGAGGCCGTCGCGCAATACCACAAGGCACTCCGGCTTAAGCCCGACATGTTCCAGGCGTACTTCAACCTCGGCGTGGCGTATGCACAGCAGGACAAGCCAGCGGATGCGCAGGCGGCGCTCAAGAAGGCTAACGAGCTCGCCCCTGACGAAAATGCGCGCAACCAGATCAAGGAAGTGATCGCGAAAATCTCCGGGCGCGTCGCCCCGCAGAGCGCGACGGGCGGCGAGAAGGCGCCTGCAACGATCGCGGCGCCAACCAGCTTTCAGGGTGAGGTCGAGCAGGTGGTGCGCGGGCTGCCTATTGCGGGACCCAAGGTCAGCGCGGTTCAATGGCCCGACAAGACCGTCGCGAAGGTCATGATGAACGATTTCCCGATGGACCAGATGCCGCCATTCGCGAAAGAGAAATTCATGACCGACCTGAAATCCGGCATCGACTCGGCCAAAAAAGACTACCGAGTAACCGACAAGGTTCGGGTCGATCTGGTCGACGCCGCCAGCGGCCGCGTCATGGAAACTGTAAGCGAATAGGAGCTCCGCAGATCGCGCAGATTTAAGGACTCAGGAATCGAGCCCGTTCTGCCGACAGTGTCGCGCACAATCTTGGCTGGGTGCCAGCGGGAAATCGGAATTCATCGCCTTTTCAAAGCGACGCCTAGGGTTCGCCGGCTTCGGCTTTACGCTTCAGGCTTTCGATCCAGTTCTGGTGGCCACGTTCCAGCATGGGGCCGAGGTACCACCACGCGAGTCTGGGGACGATTCCATTCTGGGTTTCTTCGGTGACCACGCGGCATCCAGTAGCGTCCGGCTCGATAAGCCATCCGTGATACACGGTGAGCAAACCGTGCGCATCCCAGCCGAGTTCGCGCGGCGGCTCGAACATCAGCACGCTGCTGGTGATCATCGCGCCGAATGTCTTCCATCGAAACCGAACACCCGGGGCAAGGTCCGGGGGACCTGCGGAAAGGAAGGTGACGTTCGAACTGTTCGTGTACCAGTCCGGCCACCGCGCCGCGCGTACCAGCCAGCGCCAGACGCGTTCCGGCGGCGCAGCAATCGCGATCTCGTTGTGTGCAAAGACCGAGGATTGATCAGGCGCAAAACCCGGGGGCCATCTCATAGCAAGGGTCGCTATCACTGTTCATGGCCAATACCCAGCAGTTTAAACGCGGTTGGTAAGCCAGAGCTTGGTCAGGCTGAAAGGCACCCGACCCGCAGCAGATCCGCGAACTCGCTTTCGCAAACTGGTCGCGAACTCCGTGGTGGCCCGAGTGCGATTCGTCGGTCGAATGCACTCGTTTGGTATCCCCCAAAATATCGGGAGGGGCGGTGTTACCGCCCCTCCCCGTCACCACATCCACCACCCCACCACCACACTGTGCAACGGAGCCTGCGCTCCGTTCGTCCTTGGGTGGGCTCTGGAGGAAACTCAGCCTCCATCTATGATCGGAACCTGCCTCAATCTCTCAGCCGCCACCGCCACAACCGATTCCGTCCATCTTTCCCTGAAACGCCGGTCGAACCTGCCTCCATCCGCCCCTTCCCCAGAGCCCTTGGCTCATCGAGCGCCCGCTGGGCACTCGCTGCTGCCTTGGTCGCGCCTGAATGAAACGACCGCGCTGATCTTTTCCATCAGGTGCCATCCGCCATCATTGTGAAACTCAAAGGTCGCACCGCACTTCGAGCACTTTACCATCGCGCGATCCGGCTCATCGCCGCGTCCTGCGACGATCGTGAAGATACTAAGCGCCGTCCCGCGATGCCGCTCTGCAAGAATCTCGAACGCCTCTGATTCGCACAGCTTCCCCGCCTGCTTCATCGCTTCCGCCCTCCCCGCTCACGAGCATCCGCTGGTCGCTCCGCAATTCATGCATTTGTAGCAAGCACCGTTACGTACCATTATCGAACCGCAATCGGGACACGGTGGCGCGTCGGCCTGGTTGATGAACGCCTGGCGCATCCCACCGCCGTCCTTGCCGTCGTGCAAACTCGCCACCGGCGCGGCAGGATCCTTGCGCTCGGTCACCGGGCTGTCCTCCACCACCACTCCGACTTCGCGCTTGGCCTCCTCATCGAGGAACTTCGATGCCATCCACCGAAACAGGTAGTCGACAATCGACTTCGCGTATGGAATCTGCGGGTTCTTGGTGAAGCCCGATGGCTCGAAGCGCATGTGCGCGAACTTGTCGACCAAAAACTGCAGCGGCACGCCGTACTGCAGTGCGTACGAAATCGCGGTGGCAAACGAATCCATCAGACCGGAAATGGTCGAGCCCTGCTTCGACATCGAGACAAAAATCTCGCCCGGCGAGCCGTCCTCGTACATTCCGACCGTGATGTAGCCTTCGTGGCCCGCGATATCGAACTTGTGCGTGAGCGCCTTGCGCTCATCGGGCAGTTTGCGCCGCGACAACCGCTCATCGGGCCCGGCCAGCGCCGCCGCCGCGCGGAGCACCTCGCCTGCCCCGCGATCTTCTTTCCTGCCGGTATTGAGTGGCTGCGTGCGCTTGGAGCCGTCGCGGTAAATCGCGACCGCCTTGAGTCCGAGCTTCCACGCCAACACGTAGGCTTCTGTGACCTCATCAACCGTCGCTTCGGACGGCATGTTGATGGTCTTGGAGATAGCGCCGGAGACGAACGGCTGCACCGCGCCCATCATCTTGAGATGGCCGTTGTAATGAATGGTGCGCGAGCCGGAGCGCGGCTTGAACGCGCAATCGAAAATCGGCAGGTGCGCATCCGACAGATGCGGCGCACCCTCGATGGTCTCGTGGTCGTCGAGGTACTCGACGATTTCCTGGATTTCCTTGGAGTCGTAGCCCACCCGCTTGAGTGCTCGCGGCACAGTGCCGTTGACGATCTTCAGCATGCCGCCGCCGACCAGCTTCTTGTACTTGATCAGCGCGATGTCCGGCTCAATGCCGGTGGTATCGCAATCCATCATGAACGCGATGGTGCCGGTCGGCGCGATCACGGTCGCCTGTGAATTGCGAATTCCGCTGTGCTGGCCCAGTTTGAGCGCCTCGTCCCACGAGTCGCGCGCCGCCCGCAGCAGGTCGAGCGGTACGTGCGCCGGTTCGAGACGATAGGCATGACTGCGGTGTCGCTCGATGACCTTGAGCGTCGCGTCGCGATTGGCCTGGTAGCCGACAAACGGTTTCATGTGCCTCGCAAGCCGCGCCGATTGCAGGTATGCCTCGCCGGTCATCAGTGCGGTCACCGCGGCGGCGTAGCTGCGGCCCTGCTCGGAGTCATATGGCATCCCCAGCGCCATCAGCAGCGCTCCCAGGTTCGCGTAGCCCAGCCCCAGCTCGCGGAACGCGTGCGCGTTGCGTTCGATCTCCTCGGTCGGATACGACGAATTTTCGATCACGATATCCTGCGCGGTGATCATCACGTCCACCGCGTGGCGGAATGCTCGCGCGTCGAACTCGCCGCGATCGTCGACGAACTTCATCAAGTTCAGCGAGGCGAGGTTGCAGGCCGAGTTGTCCAGATGCATGTACTCGCTGCAAGGATTCGAGGCGTTGATGCGTCCCGAATTCGGGCAGGTGTGCCACAGGTTGATAGTGGTGTCGAATTGCATGCCGGGATCGCCGCAGGTATGTGCCGCCTCCGCAATCATGCGCAGCAGATCACGCGCGCGGTACTCCGCGGCGACTTCACCGTTGGTGACGAAGTGCGTCCTCCAGTTTCCCTCTTCCATCACCGCGCGCATGAAGTCATCGGTCACGCGTACCGAGTTGTTTGCGTTCTGGAAAAACACCGAACTGTATGCGGGGCCATCGAGCGAACTGTCATAACCCGCATCAATCAACGCCCAGGCCTTCTTTTCTTCCTCGACCTTGCACTTGATGAAATCCTCGATATCTGGATGGTCAGCGTTCAGCACCACCATTTTGGCCGCGCGCCGGGTCTTGCCGCCCGACTTGATTACGCCGGCCGACGCGTCCGCGGCTTTCATGAACGACAGCGGACCCGACGCAGTTCCGCCCGAAGAGAGCTTCTCTTTGCACGAGCGCAAGGCGGAGAGATTGACGCCAGATCCGGAACCGCCTTTAAAAATCATTCCTTCGTTGCGGTACCAGCCGAGAATCGAATCCATGTTGTCGTCGACCTTGAGGATGAAGCACGCGGAGCATTGCGGCTTGGGGTCGATCCCGACGTTGAAGTAGACCGGACTGTTGAACGACGCCTTCTGGTTCAGAAGCAGATGAGTCAATTCGGCGCGGAAGGTTTCACGCTCTTCCACCGCACTGAAGTAACCCTGCAGGTCGCCCCATCCCGTGACCGTTTCAACCACGCGGCTGATGAGTTGGCGCACCGAGTGCTCACGCTGCATCGACGAGGGATGCCGCTTCCTATCCTCGACGCCGATCGGTCCGCGAAAGTATTTGGATACGACGACATTGGTCGCGGTCTGCGACCACGCGCGCGGCACCTCCACCTCCCCCTGTTCGAACACCACGCGCCCGTCTTCGCCGGTGATGACCGCGGTGCGCAGCTCCCAGTCGACTTCGTTCATCGGGTCGCGACCGGCTGTGGTGAAGAACCGCTCGAGTCCAAGCCCCGGTTGCAGATTTCCCGGCCTGCGATCTGCGTTTTTTAGTGCCACGTTGTCCAAGTCCGGTGCTCCCCCAGCCATCGCCCCACCTCCCCTGGATTTGTGCCCGCGTTACCTCAAACCCTGCCCTTTCGAGTGCTCACCCACCGGTTGTTGATATCCCACAGGAAAGGCGGTTCATTTGTTCCGCGGGCGCCAATATGCTCGCAGGTCGTAGGGGATGTCAAGTCTCCATACCCAATATATAGTGTTCATTACCATGTGCACAACCCACATATTATGCTGTGGACAGATCTTCGACAAGTCTTCGCCATGGTAAAATCACTTCACTCAGATTAACGCCAAGGATTAGCACGGCTTATAGTAAGTTTGCGGCGAGATTGGCGAGCGGGCATGCCTCGGCGCGGTCGTTTTGCGGCGTCATTCATGGGCGGAAAGATCCGCGCTATCGTGAGCGCCCAATGCCATCGAAGATTTCGAAACCTCCGGTGAAGATCAGCGAGGCTTTGCAGCCGCTTCTTGATCGCTTCGACACCGAAGGCCAGTTCGGGATCGTGAGGCTCACGCGGCTGTGGCCCGAGATCGTCGGCGAGACCATCGCGCGCCGCACCCAGGTGTCCTCACTTAAGTTTCACACGGCTGTGGTTAAAGTGTCGGGCGCGATGTGGATTCAAGAACTCAGCTTGATGAAGCCACAGATCCTTGCACGGCTGCACGAGAAGATCGACCCCGAGATCGTACGCGATCTGCGTTTTGTGCAGGGCCGCCTCTCGCGCCGCGAGCATACAAAGCTGCACGCGGTGCCACGCGCGACGCGTCGCGCAATCGAACTGCCCGAAATGAAAAATCCGGAATTGAAGCGCGCATTCCAACGATTGATAGAAGCCTGGGGCCGCGCCCCCAGGTGACGGGAGTCCTCGAATAACCAAACAGTGAGATGAACCGTGCAGGCACCCAGACCCGAAGTCGGACTCCGGGGAGCCGCATTTCCGACCGGTGTCTTGGTACCTTTCCGTGGTCAGGGTTCCGATCTGTGTCTGGGCGGCCTGTGGATGGCGTCGGGATCGCGCATAGCGCTATTCTCTTTTCTTTGTGACAAGATTTTGAACGGATTTCTGCCAACACAAGGGGCAGTCAGCACGATGGCTCAAGAGATCAAAAGCAAGGCGCTCGATCTGGCGCTGAGCCAGATTGAAAAGCAGTTCGGCAAGGGCTCGATCATGAAGCTCGGCGAGCAGTCGATCGAGGACAATATAGCCGTCGTGCCCACCGGCTCGCTTGGCCTGGACATCGCGCTGGGCGTCGGCGGCCTCCCGCGTGGGCGGGTGGTCGAAATTTACGGTCCGGAATCGTCCGGCAAAACCACGCTCGCGCTGGAATGTATCGCCGAAGCGCAGAAGACCGGCGGAATTGGCGCGTTTATCGACGCGGAGCACGCTCTGGACGCGTCTTACGCACGCAAACTGGGGGTTAAAGTCGAGGACCTGCTCATCTCACAGCCCGACAACGGCGAGCAGGCGCTGGAGATTGCGGAAACCTTGGTGCAATCGGGTGCGATCGACATCCTGGTGATCGACTCGGTCGCCGCCCTGGTCCCGCGCGCGGAAATCGAAGGCGAGATGGGCGAACCGCAGATGGGTCTGCAGGCGCGCCTGATGTCGCAGGCCCTGCGCAAGCTGACCTCGGTGATCGCGCGCTCTCGCACCATAGTCGTGTTTATCAATCAGATTCGCATGAAGATTGGCGTGATGTTCGGTAATCCGGAAACTACCACCGGCGGCAACGCGCTCAAATTCTATTCGTCGGTACGGATTGATATCCGTCGAATCGGCACGATTAAGACCGCCAACGACGTCATCGGATCGCGCACCAAGGTCAAAGTCGTAAAGAACAAGGTGGCACCACCGTTCCGCGAAGCAGAGTTCGATATCCTCTACGGCTCCGGGATTTCCAAGGAAGGCGAACTGGTCGATCTCGGTTCGGAACTGGGCGTAATCGAAAAACTGGGCGCCTGGTATTCCTACGAAGGGGAACGCATCGGGCAGGGCCGCGAAAATGCTCGCGACCTGCTTAAGGCAAATCCGAAGCTCGCCGATGAGGTCGAGCAAAAGATTCGCGCCAAACTCCAGACGCGAGCGGTCGCGCCCCCGCCGGCCTCCAACGGAGAAAAAGAAACCCCGGTTACCGCACCGCCCGCATCGAAGAAGAAGGGCTGAGAGCCTCCGTCGCACAGACTCTCGCGTGGGTTGCAGCGGGGTCTTCGGTGATCTCCCAGTCTGCGTGCGTTCTTCTTAGCGCCTTGGGTCCTTCCCCGCTCGGTGGAAGCCAGTGGGCAGCTTAGCCGCGCTTGGATAGAATGATCGCTCGATGCGCTGGACTACCGCAAACATACGGCAGTCGTTCCTCGACTTCTTCAAAGAACGCGGCCACACCATCGTTCCTTCATTCCCGATGGTCCCCAAGGGCGACCCGACACTGCTGTTCGTAAATGCAGGGATGGCGCCGATGAAGGACTACTTCCTCGGCGTCCGCACGCCACCAAGCCGCCGAGTCGTCGATTGCCAGAAGTGCCTGCGCATCTCCGGCAAGCACAATGACCTCGAAGCGGTCGGTCGCGACAGCTACCATCACACCTTTTTCGAGATGCTCGGCAACTGGTCGTTCGGCGATTACTACAAGGCCGAAGCGATCGCGTGGCATTGGGAGCTGATCACCGGGCTCTGGGGGGTCGATCCCCGGCTCCTGTATGCAACCGTCCACAAAGATGATCAGGAGTCAGAACAAACCTGGGTCAAGCTGGGCGTCCTGCCGAGGGAGCGCATTATGCGCTTCGGCGACAAGGACAATTTCTGGGAAATGGGCGAGACCGGACCGTGCGGCCCTAATTCCGAAATCGATATCGATCGCGGGGAGCGGGCGTGCGACGGCAGCGGGCATCGACCGCTGCGGTGCGGGGTGAACGTGGATGGATGCGAGCGCTTTATCGAACTCGCGAATCTGGTGTTTATTCAGTACGACCGCGACGCTTCCGGAAAGCTCACTCCGCTGCCCCACAAGCACGTCGACACTGGCTCCGGGCTCGAGCGGATAGCGGCGGCGTTACAGAGCCTCGAACGCAGCGACGGAAAAGTTCTCGGCAACTACGACATCGACCTGCTCCAGACGATCATCAAAAAAATCGACATCGCGGCGGGCGAGCTGGGCGATGGCGGCCACTACGGGCGGAACTCGGTGGCGGACGTCTCCTTCCGCGCGCTAGCAGACCACGCACGAACCATGGCCTTCCTGGTCGCCGAGGGCATCACTCCCGGTAACACCGATCGCGAATACGTCCTGCGCCGCATCATCCGGCGCGCCGCACGGCACGGCCGCTATCTGGGGATCCATCGGCCGTTCCTGGCGATCGTGAATGACGGAGTAGTCGCCGCGATGGGCGACGCTTATCCCGAGCTTCGCCAGCAGGCAGGCAAAATCGCTCAGGTCATCACTGCCGAGGAAACTCGCTTCGGTGAAACTCTGGACCGGGGTCTGGAACTGATCGACGAGGAGAAGGCGCGCCTCAAGAAGACTGGTGGACGGACCCTCTCCGGCGCGATCGCATTCAAGCTCTACGACACCTACGGCTTTCCCCTCGATCTTACGCAGGACGTCCTGCGAAACGATGGAATCGAGGTGGACCTGGCGGAGTTCGATCGTCTGATGGAGGGGCAACGCGAGCGCGCACGCGCGGCCCGCAAGAACGACTCCGCGGCACCCGAGATTCAAATCGCCGCCGGGACTTCCTCGCGTTTCACCGGATATCATCGCTACGAGGGGGGATCCGAAATTCTGGCCGTGGGGACGCAGGACGGCGGCTCGGTCGCGATCATCGTCGCGGAAACTCCCTTCTATCCAGAAGGCGGCGGCCAGGTCGGGGACCGTGGGGTAATCGAAACCGAATCGGGTGCGCTCGCGGAAATCAGCGAGACACGCACAGCCGATGGCTCGATCGTCCATATCGGGCGTATCTTGCAGGGCGATTCCGCGGACTTTCGGCGGGGTGCGCATGTCAAACTCAGGGTCGATCGCATCCGGCGTGACGCGGCGATGCTGAATCATTCCGCGACTCACATCCTCCACTATGCGCTGCGCGATATCCTCAGCACGCAAGTACACCAGGCGGGTTCGCTGGTTACGCCGGAACGGCTTAGGTTCGATTTCAGCCATCAGGGTCCGGTCGATGCCAACGCGCTTTCCAGCATCGAAGAGGAAATCAACGCGCGCATCCGGGAGAACGCGGAAGTCGCGGTCGAGGAGATGCCCTATGACGACGCCTTGAGGGCTGGCGCACTCGCGTTCTTCGGCGACAAATACGGCGATGTGGTCCGCGTGGTGCGGATGGGCGATTTTTCGGTCGAGCTGTGCGGTGGAACTCACGTGAAGCGGACTGGAGATGTAGGGTTCTTCAAGCTGCACGGGGAATCCGGCGTGGCTGCCGGAGTCCGCCGTATCGAGGCCGCAACCGGCCAGGGCGCGCTCGATGCTGTCCGCGAGCAGCAGAAGCTGCTCGGGCAAATCGGCGCGAAGCTCGGGACCAACGATGCCGCCGCGCTCGAACGCCTGGAAAAAGTTCTTGCGCGCGCTACGGAACTGGAAAAAAAATTACGCGCGCTCGAACAGAAGCTGGCAAGCGGCGGCGGTTCCGATGGCAGCGCAGCGGAGACTGTCCGCGAGGTAAACGGAATCAAGGTGGTGACCCGCCGCGCGGACGGTATCGATCCGCGGGCGCTGCGCGAGTTAGCGGATCGGCTGCGAAAGAAATACTCCTCGGCGGTGGTCGTGCTCGGCTCCGATCTCGGCGAGGGCAAGGTCGCTCTGCTGGTCGCCGTCACCGCGGACCTGACGGACCGCATCAAGGCCGGCGATATCATCAAGCAGATCGCACCGATCATCGGCGGCTCCGGCGGTGGGCGTCCCGACCTGGCACAGGCGGGTGGCCGCGACGCGGAGAAGCTCGACGAGGCGCTTGAGAAGGTCCTAGGCCTCGTAGCTTAAAGCGGATTTTCGTCAGGAGACACCGTGCCGGAACCTCCGGATCGGAATCCGGTTGTTGCTTCGCGGCGAACCTGCCGTAGCGTGGAGATTTGGCCCGGCTTCCGCTTTCAAAGTCCAGTCGGTTTCGCATACGATGTTTTGAGGTAACCCGAGGTATCGACCGCCATCAGCTCTTCACGCAGCCAGGCAATTTCCGAGCGACCCGGCGAAGACGCGCTGGAACTCCACTTCGACGATTCCCGCCTCATAACTGACCTGCTTGGTCAGCACGACGCGCACATCCGTACGCTGGAGCAGGCGCTGGGCGTTCGGATCGACGTCAACGGTACAGCGATGCGCATCGCGGGACCCCACGCCGAACAGGCCCTGGCAGGCAAGGTTCTCGGCGAGCTCTACGAACTCCTGAAACGCGGTTACCCGGTTTTTCCCAGCGACGTCGAGTACTCGATCCGTATTCTGCGCGGTGATCGCAACGCCGAGCTGAAGGACATCTTTCTCGATACGATCTACGTCTCCGCGCACAAGCGGGTGATCTCGCCCAAGAGCATTAATCAGAAGCTATACATCGATGCGATCCGCTCGCACGACATTGTGTTCGGTATCGGACCAGCCGGCACCGGCAAGACCTATCTCGCGATGGCGATGGCGCTGGCAGCGTTGATGAAAAACCAGGTCACGCGCATGGTCCTGTGTCGGCCCGCGGTCGAGGCCGGCGAGAAGCTGGGTTTCCTTCCCGGCGACCTGGCGGAGAAGGTCAATCCCTACCTGCGCCCGCTCTATGACGCGCTCCACGACATGGTCGATTTTGATCGGGCGCGGCGGATGCTTGAACGCGGCACCATCGAGGTCGCGCCGCTCGCGTTCATGCGCGGTCGCACCCTCAACGATTCCTTCATCATTCTCGACGAAGCACAGAACACCACCTCGGAGCAGATGAAGATGTTCCTGACCCGGCTCGGCTACAACTCAAAAGCCGTGATCACCGGCGACATAACCCAGATCGATCTGCCGAGCGGCAAACTCTCCGGACTCAAGGAAGCACGCACCGTGCTTGCGAACACCGAGGGCATCAAGTTCATTTATTTCACCGATCGCGACGTGGTACGCCATCGCCTCGTGTCCGCCGTAATCGCCGCCTATGAATCTTTTCAGCGTGAAGGCCCTGCGCTCCCGGGCGACGGCAGCGGAAATTCCTGAGGACTGCTCCTGGTGACGGTCGCGCTTCGTGTCGGATGCGCCCGAGCGCGCGGCTATGCCCGGGCGCTGCGCGCCGATGCCGAGCGCCTGCTCGCGGTGCTCGCCCTCAGGCGCACCGAGCTTTCGGTGATCATGGTTGACGATCCAACCATCCGGGGACTCAATCGGGAGTTTCGCGGTATGGACTCGCCGACCGATGTGCTGTCGTTCTCGCAGATCGAGCAAGTTGGCGCCGCCGCGACCAATCTTGACCAGCTGGTAGACGAGCCTGGCACCATTCTGGGCGACGTCGTCATCTCGATAGACACGGCACTCCGCCAGGCATCGCGGTACCGAGTGACACCCGCCGAGCGTCTGCGAACGCTCCTGATCCACGGCACGCTCCACCTGATTGGCTACGACCACGAACGATCGCGCGGGGAGGCGCGACGGATGTTCGCGCGAGAGCGCGAACTCGCGAAGGCGGTCTCGCGACGGGGCTCAGTCCGCCACCAGGTCGCCAAAGCGACCGGGCGCGGTTCCGGAAAGCGCACGGCACGGTGAGATGGGCGCCAATCGGTCCCGGCCGCACTCGCCCCGGTCCCGAGTCATTTCATCGGCGCGGGGCAGGGCGAAATCAACGATCGACAAGCAGGCCACTCGGGACCAGTTCTTTGCCGTGGAGGCAGGACGGCACCGGGTGTCCAACCGGCGGCCGTTGGTTTTTCGATACACCCTCGGCAGGTCCTGGTCTGCGAGGTATCGGCGCCGCTACGAATCTTTCGGAATCGCCCTCGACAGGCGCTATGCTTTCAATATGCGGGCTCGGCGGGTCATGCAGCCGCGGGGTGCGAGGCCCTCGTCAGAGTGTTGGCGCATGGTAAGAAGGAAGATTGATAGAAATCTGTCGCGCGACTCGACCTTGGAGCGCGAACGTGACTGGCGTGGTAGTCCGCAGCGTCAACCCGAACTCTGCGTGGCGTCGCTCGACGAGTGCCGCCATGCGGACTGGGATGCCTCCTGCTACGCGCATCGGCCGGACGTGATCCCGCTTCGCGAGTTGCTCGGAACCGGGAAATGAACCCGTCCAGCTCCTTGACCCGTGCCGCGTTGTGCGTCGCCAGCGGATTAGCGCTCGCACTCGCGTTTCCAAAAATCGACTTCAGCCTGTTCGCCTGGGTCGCATTCATTCCGCTCTTCTATGCGATCGAGGGTGAGACGCTCGGGCGCGTCCTGGGATGGGCCTGGCTCGCTGGGTTCTCTTTTTTTGTCGGCTCGATGTACTGGATTGCGATTCCGCTGCACGATTTTGCGAACGTGCGGATGGCGATCGCAATCCTGCCAATGCTGCTGCTCGCCGCCGTGCTCGCGGCGTATAGCGCGATCGCGATTTGGGCGGGTGAATTCTGCGCGCGGCGGCTCAGAATTCCGATGGTGGTCACGATGCCGATCGCGTGGGCCGCCGTCGAATGGGTCCGCACTTATTTTCCAATCGGGTTTCCGTGGAATCTGGTTGGCTACGCCGCGTATAGTTACCTGACCCTCATCCAGTTCGCCGAAATCACCGGGGTCTACGGAATCTCGGCGCTCATAGTCTTCTTCAACGCCGTCGCGTACGTGGTCTCCTTCCGGCGCGGCAATTCGCGCCTTCAGGCTATGAGCCTGAGCGCACTAACCGTGGTCATGCTGCTGGTGTTCGGGTTCGGTCTTTATCGACTGCAGGAACTCAAGAGCGCACCCTCGCAAGGCTCGTTTCGGGTCGCGATGGTACAGGGAAATATTCCCCAGAGCCTCAAGTGGGACCCGAACTTTCTGTCGCAGAGTTTCAAGGTCTACCAGGACGAATCAATCGCCGCGGCCAAACATGGGGTCGACCTGGTCGTATGGCCGGAAGCGGCGGCGGCGTTTCCGTTTCAGCCCGACGATCGCTATCCGGCTACCCTTGCCGAAGACGCAGTGTACCGCGACGCGCTGCTCAAACTCGCCAGTGCGATCAGGGTTCCTATCCTGTTCGGAGCCCCGGCGCTGGCACTGCGCGACGGGCAGTATGGCTTCTTCAATCGCGCCGACCTGATTTCGGCACAGGGCGAGCTGGTCGCGCACTACGACAAGATCAATCTCGTGCCATTCGGCGAGTACGTTCCCGCGCACAGGTTTCTCGGCTACTTCGTAGATCGGGTGGTCGAGGGATTCGGCGACATGATTCCCGGTACGGAGCAAACCCTCTTTTCCGAGAAAGGCGCCAGGTTGGGGGTGCTTATCTGCTACGAGAGCGTATTTCCAAATCTGACGCGTCTGGAGGTGAAGAAGGGGGCCAACGTGCTGGTGAACATCACCAACGATGCCTGGTACGGCGACAGCTCCGCGCCCTACCAGGCTCTGGCGATGGCGGCGATGCGCTCGGTCGAGACCAAAACTCCGATGATACGCACCGCCAATACCGGGGTTAGCGCGATTATCAGACCCAGCGGTGAAATCACCGACCGGACTCCACTGTTCAAGCGCGGCACTGAGATCGAAGATGTATCGTGGCGCCGGGTCCGCACGGTGTACACGGTAGTCGGTGATGTCTTTTCGGAAATCTGCTTCGTGCTGACGGTATTGGCGGTGCTGGCTGCCTGGGAACGCCCGCGCAAGCCCGGTCAGCTGGAAACCGTAGTCGAACAAATTCTCGCCGCCAACGGCAGGGGTTCGCGACGCGAAGCTTCCTGACGCGCGGCGAACCGTTGCATATTTCCTCACGCTTCCGTCGCCGCCAAGGCTCTGGTGCCTTCTCTACCATTCCTCCCCACGCGCCCTTGCGTGCCAATTTCCTGCGGGTGCGCCAAAAGAGAGGCTCCCACACTGCAGGCCGCAGTTAAGTCGTCGCGCAAGTTGTGCCACAATGTCCGTCATGCTCAGCGATATGCGACAAGAACTAAGCGATTTTGAACAGCGCACCGACCAGCTCGGGAGGCGTCTTTGACGTTCCCAGCCTGACCGCCCGCCAGGATCAGCTTCTCGAACACTCAAGTAAACCTGACTTTTGGGACCGGCCGGAAGCCGCGCAAGCGGTGCTCAAAGAGCAAGACCGCATACGCGCACAACTCGCAGGCTTCGATCGGCTTAAGAAAACGCTCGAGGAGTCGCGTGTGTTCCTCGACATGGCTCTGGAGGAGGGCGCGGAGGACTCCGAGGCTGCCCGCGAAACTGAAGCTGCCCTAAGTGCCGCGCGCGAGGAGCTGGAGCGCCAGGAGCTGCAGGTGATGCTGGGCGGCGAGTACGATCGCCTCGGCGCGATCGTGTCGATTCATCCGGGGGCCGGCGGCATGGAAGCCCAGGATTGGGCCGAGATGCTGCTTCGGCTGTACCTGCGATGGGCGGAACGGCGCGGCTTCAAAACCGACCTCGCCGACCTGCAACCCGGCGAAGGTGCCGGAATCAAAAGCGCCACGTTCGAAGTAGATGGGGACTACGCATACGGCTATCTGAAAGCTGAAGCCGGGATCCATCGCCTGGTCCGTATTTCGCCCTACGATGCCAACGCGCGCCGGCATACCTCGTTCGCCTCGGTGTTCGTGTTTCCGGCGATTGACGACAAGGTGGAAGTGGTGATCAATCCCGCCGACCTGCGGGTCGATACCTTTCGCGCCTCCGGTGCCGGCGGGCAGCACGTCAACAAAACCGACTCGGCGGTGCGGATGACACATATCCCCACCGGGATCGTCGTGAGCTGTCAGAACGAACGCTCGCAGCACAAGAATCGCGCGATGGCGATGAAGATCCTCCGTTCGCGGTTGTTCGAGCTCGAGCAACGCAAGAAAAAGGAAGAGCTGGAAAAATTTAGCAAGGACAAGAAAGACATCGCGTGGGGCAGCCAGATTCGTTCCTACGTGCTGCAACCCTACCAGCTCGTGAAAGACCATCGGACCGGTGTCGAGATCGGCAACCCCGAGTCGGTGCTCGACGGCGCGATCGATCCATTTATTGAAGCTTTCTTGATGGGTGTTCGCAAAGGCGACGCCGACAAGGAGCCGGAATAAGAGGTAGCGGTTGCGTTTGGTATCAGTCTGATCGCGTAAGACCTGCTTGCTTCCGGTAGTATAGCCGATCCAGATTTTCCACTACGAAACCAAGGAGCCATCGATGATCGACGTATATTTCTGGCCCACGCCCAACGGCTACAAGGTGACCGTGATGCTCGAGGAACTCGGGCTCAAGTACAACATCGTTCCGGTCAATATCGGCAAGGGCGATCAATTCAAGCCGGAGTTCCTGAAGATCAGCCCCAACAACCGCATGCCGGCGATCATCGACCCCGAAGGTCCCGGCGGAAAGCCGTTTGCGATTTTCGAGTCGGGTGCCATCCTGATGTACTTGGCCGAGAAGTACGGCAAGTTGATGCCAGCCGAAACACGCGGCAAGTTTGAAGTGATCGAGTGGCTGATGTTTCAGATGGCGAGCGTCGGTCCCATGCTTGGGCAGGCGCACCACTTCCGTCTCTACGCGCCCGAAAAACTGCAGTACGCGATCGATCGCTACACCAACGAAGCGCGCCGCATTTACAACGTAATCGATAAACGTCTGGGCGAGGCAGCTTATCTGGCGGGGGAGTACTCGATCGCCGACATCGCCGTGTACCCGTGGCTGGTGCCGCACAACATGCAGGGTCAGAATCTCGACGATACTCCCAATCTCAAGCGATGGTACGAGGAGATGCGCAACCGCCCCGCGGTGCAGCGCGGCTTTGCGGTCATGGCCGATGAGGTCGCGAAGTTGCGCGAGGCCGCTGCGGCTCGCCAACGGCCGCACGACCAAGAGTCGTGGAACAATCTGTTTGGGAACAAGCAGTTCGAAAAGAGATAGGGGGGAGGTCCCGAACTGCAGAGCCTGAGGAGTCGATCGCCGCTAAGCCGCGGAGCTACGCGGCCCGTGTGCCGTCCAGGAGCCTGAGGAGCGCGTATACCGCTTCCATCGCGGGCACCTGGAGATGGTGTCGCCGGGCCGCGCGCACTACCGCGCCGGCCAACGCTTCATACTCAAGCCGCTTACCCGCTCGAAATCCTGCTGGGTTGAGGTTTTAAGCTCGCGCAAATTCATCCGCGAGTGCTCCAGATAACTGTCGATCCGCTCGTATGCGATCGGATAATTTTCCGCCCGCGCAGCATCGATAATCTCGCGCATCAGCGTGCACACTCGAAGCAGCCCTTCCGGGTCATCAAGCAGTGCGCCAACCCTTCGCCGGGTCAGCGCCGCGACGGTATTGAAGGCCCCGTTCCACACGAGCTTGTCCCACCTGAGCAGCATGATGTTGACGGCTCAGCTCGCCCATTATTCCGGCCCGGCGGAAGATTTCAGCGATCGTCTTGGCGCGATCGGATTCACGGCCGTCGAGCTCGCCAAAGTCGATATGACCGCTGCTAGATGGACCAACTTACCGGCGCGACTATTTCAACCCCGACCCACGCGTTGCCGCGCATTACTCGCTCGCGGCCGAAAATCTCTGCCAGGCGCGCTTCGTTCTCTACTCCATTCTGCAGGGTCAGAATCGCGCCGCCTTCGGCAAGACACCCGCGCATCGCGGCAGCAGCCTGGTCGGTGTCATACGCCTTCACGCAAAACAGGATCAGATCATAGGGCGCGAAGTCGCGCGGACGCGCAATAGCGTTCACCACGAGCGACACTTCCCCCCGAATGCTCTTTACCGCAAGCTCGTGCTCGCGCATCGCGCGAAGGTTATCGCCACGCCCGTAAAGAGTCACGGCTTCGCCAGCGGCCGCAAGCCGCGCGCCAAAGTAAGAGTCCACCGCGCTGGCACCCATCACCAGAATCTTCATGGAAGTTTTCGCCTTGGTCAGCAGCGGAATCCTAGCATGACTGCTCACCGACGGCCGCCGCGCGTTCCGGCGCATGGTGCGATGTGTTTAAACTGGCCTTCCGATTCCTATGCAGTCCGAGCCCAACGGCCGACGGTTTTCCACGATTGGGTCTGGCTACGAAGTCTTGCTTGCCCTGGCGACCCTGACCCTGTGGCCCATCCTCGACGAGCGCGCGGTTGGAAGTTCCGCGCAGCGCGCGCGAGCCCTGGTTTTCACACCCATCATCGGATTCTTCGCCGGCGTGGTGCTGGGTCTATTCGATCACGCACTGACGTCGAGATTGACCGTGGGGACCCGCTCGTTGGCGGTAGTCATCGCCGCGTCGCTGGCGATGTTATTCCTGCAGTGGCGCGGAATCGCGGACCTCTTCGAGGCATTGCGCGCCGGCGCTCGGCCCGCTTCGACCGGACTGGCGCGGATCGGCCCTGGTGGCGTCGCCGTGGCGATGGCGACCTTTGCACTTGAGGTATTGCTACTTACCAGGATCCGAGAGCCCGCGAGCCGGACGGCAGCGCTGGTGATGTCTTCGATGCTCGCGCGATGGTCAATCGTCCCCGTAGCTTATGGTCTCAAAGCAGGAGAACGATGGGGGCTGGGCCTGCCATTCGAGGGCGGTATCGAGTTCCGTGAATTCGCGATATCCAGCATAATTGCGCTCGGCTTGACGCTCGCGCTCTATGCGGACGTCGGACTCGTCGTAACCGTGGTGGTCGCCGTGGCGATTCTTGGACTGCGGTTCCTCTTCAGCCGCCGGTTCGGGGGCGTTCCTGGTTTCGCCGTGGCCGGCGCCAGCGGGATCATCGAGATCGTGGTGATCATGACGATTGCCACGCTATCTACTTGATTTGCCGAAACCGAACTAACCTACGCCGGATTCGAGCGGATGACCCCGAGGCCGCCTCTCTTGACCGAAGAACGGGTCGGGCCTTGCCCCCAGGATTTGCTGCTCTGGACGCCAGCTGCACTGGCGCAAGTGCATCGACCACTACCCGTCGCGGCGTAGGGCGTCCCTCCACAGCCGGTCCACCTCTGCGCGCAACTCGTCCAGCGTTCCTGCGTTGCGAATCACGACCTTCGCATGACGTATGCGTTCCGAGTCCGGGAGTTGAGCCCGTATGCGTGCTTCGGTCTGCTCGGGCTTCATTCCGCGGTCGCGTTCGACGCGGGCGATCACGCGATCGCGTGGCGCGGTGACGAGCCAAATTTCGTCGAACAGTGGCATCCAGTTCGCTTCGATTAGAATTGCCGCCTCGACCACGATGGGGAGCTTTTCGCCTTGGGCGCGCATCTCGGTCGTCAGCTCACGGATACGGTCCATGGTGCGGGGCCACACGATAGAGGTCAGCTTCTTCAACTGGGCCGGATCCGCGAAAACCAGAGGTCCGAGCTTGGTCCGATCGATGGTCCCATCGGGGGCGACGATTTCCTCACCGAACGCCGCCACAACCTCGCTATAGGCGCTCGCCCCCGGCGCGTAAGTTGATTGCGCCACCTTGTCCGCGTCGAGAACCTGCGCACCCAGCTCCGCGAGCATCTTCGCGACTTCGCTCTTGCCCGAACCAATTCCGCCCGTGAGCCCAATGGTCAGCATCGATTGCTACCCTTGAGCAGCTAATCGAAAATCGGGGACTTGCGCAACGAAACCCGGGCAGGACTAGGCGCCGCGCAGTTTTGGGGATGCTTGACTGACCCGCCTTGCAGTCGGGACAATTCGTTGGTGATGGCGGCGGGGCCCGCCGGTCGCTCGCCGCGCGGTCACTCGATTGAGCAATTCTCAATATACCTGGCTGGAAACCGCCACGCGGCGGTTTGAAGAGCAGACCCGAACGCATACTTACATTTTCGCGCCGTGGCGCGTGGTGGCTAACTCGGTACAGAACTTTTTTGAGAATAACGACCTGCTGCGTGCGTCGGCACTGACCTACACCTCCACCTTGTCGATCGTTCCGATCCTGGCGCTGGCTTTTTCCGTGCTAAAGGGTCTGGGCGAAGCGGATCAGGTGCGCCCGCTGGTAGCGCGCTATCTCGCGTTGGGCTCGCAATCCACTTCGGATCAGCTCATGGGTTTCGTCGAGAACGTGAATGCCACCGCGTTGGGCGCGGTGGGCGCCGCGTTTTTGCTCGGCACCGTGATCTCCACGCTCGGCAACATCGAACAGGCGTTCAATGGAATTTTCCATGTGCCTCGCAGCCGGAGTTACCTGCGGCGCTTTTCGGACTATTTGAGCGTTCTTTTCACTGTGCCGCTGTTGGCAGCAGCAGCTCTCGCGTTCACCGCGATGGTACAGGTACGGGTGCCCTTGTTTCCGGTCATCGTCCATCTCGTTCCCTATCTCTTCGTTTGGGCAGGCTTCTTCTTTCTGTACGTTTTTTTTCCCTTCACCAAGGTCCGCTACACCGCCGCCCTACTCGGGTCGGGTGTAGCTGCGGTCCTGTTCCAGCTTGCGCAGTGGGGGTACGTCACGTTCCAGGTCGGGATGGCCAATTATCGTGCGATCTACGGCGCACTGGCGACGCTGCCGATTTTCCTGCTCTGGACCTACATCGCGTGGGCTGTGATTCTATTCGGCGCCGAAATAACCGCTGCCGCGCAGCGGGGCGGAAGCGTTCCCCTCCTTCGTCCGGCCTCTCCCGATTTCCCCTGCGTTGCGACCATGCACATCCTGGTAGTGCTCGCGCGTCAGCAACTACTGCGGGGCCGCGGCGTCACTATGTTGGATCTCGCGCACGGACTGGGCGTCTCGGTGGGGGCAATCGATCCGCTTATCGTCCGGCTAAAAGACGATGGGCTGGTGGTCGAGGGTTCCGACGAACATCACGGCGGGCACGGTGGCCCGCTTCACCTGGTGCGCGCGCCGGCCTCGATAAAACTATCGGAGGTAGTTCGCAGGCTTCACGAAGAGGATCCGGCGGACGCAGGAGAGTCGCGCGTCGCGGAGCTGATGCGTCTCATTGGAAAGGCGCAGGTGGAAGCAGTAGGTCAAACGACCCTCGCTGATCTGGTCGCCGACCAAACCTCGCAAGCGCAGATCGCGTCGGCTGCCCGCAGCCAGCCGAATCCGGCCGGCTGAGAGGCCGGCAGCGCAGGTCAGCACTGATTTCTTTCGGATCCCGGCTCGGCTTATCATCGGCGGACATTCGCTGAAGGGAACAAGCGCGTGCCTGAGAGCGGCGATCTGTCGATCAACGGAATAAGGATTCGCTACTACGACTGGGGCGGTCGCGGTTATCCGATCGTCGTACTCCATGCGACCGGTTTCCACGGCCGTGTATATCGCCCGATTACGGAGGCGCTCACGAAAATCGGACACGTATGGAGCTACGACCAGCGTGGACACGGCGACAGCGACACGCCCGTCCACTTGGAGAACTACAACTGGGCGTTGACCATGGAGGACTTGGGCGGGTTCATCACGGCTAAAGGCTGGAACGGTGTGCGTGCATTCGGGCATTCCGCGGGTGCCACCGCGATAGGTTCGCTGGCTTGCGAGCGCCCCGAACTGATTTCGCGCGCGGTGCTTGCCGAGCCCGTCATCTTCGAGTCGCCCGACGCGCCGGAACTCGGGTGGCGCAATCCGTTTGTCGAGCGAACCCTTCGGCGCCGCCCGACCTTCAACAGCGTCGATGCGATGTTGGCCAAGTTCTCTGGCAAACCGCCCTATGAGACCTGGGACCGTGGAATGCTGCGAGACTATTGCGAGTTCGGTACTCGGGAAACCGGTGACGGCAAGCGCGAGCTTAAGTGCCCCCCAAAAGTGGAAGCGCGCTTGTACGAAACGGCGCGTGACTTCGACGGGTTGGGCAGAATCCTCGCGGCCAGGTCCCCGCTGCTGATCATGTTCGGCACCCGCAGCGACTCGCTGGGCGCCACGTTGTCGCCCCGCGTTGCGCGCGAGCGCAAAGTTGGCCGAGTCATCGACGTGCCCGACGCCGGCCATTTCCTGCCGATGGAAAAACCCGCTCTCGTATCGCAGCTCGCGATTGATTTCCTGAAATAGGACGCAGAGACAGGTCCGCTGACCCTGGAACCTAGAAACGGCGGGAACCCGCAGCTACCTCTCTTAACTGGACGTCTTCGGTGGCACGAGGCCCGCTTCAGACTCGCTCCAACAGCGTTCGCAGCTCCTCCGTGTACACACCCGCGCGTTCATCCAGCACGAGCGGCGGTTCGATCGTCACCTCAATACCTCCGTTGGCACGCGCTTCGATCGTCACCGACGAGGCCGGCAGCTCCATGCGCGGATGGACGAAGCGCACACGCTTGGGTTCCAGCCGGTTCGCGCGCAGGGTCGAGATTAGTTCGGCGCTGCGCGCCGCGGCGAAGATGGTCGCGACTCTTCCACCGTTGCGCGCGTAGCGGCGCGCCGCCGCGGTGAATTCTGCCAGTGATGCGCCTGCGTCGCCGCGCGCCTGCCGCCGGCTTCGATTCGGGCTTTCGCGTCCTGCGCCACGCGCGTGAAATGGCGGATTGCAGACCACCAGGTCGAAGCTCGCCTGCTTGACCCCCGGAATGTCCGCGGCGCGAATGTCGGCACATATGCAATGGAGATTCGGAAACCCGTTATCGCGCGCATTACGCGCCGCCAGTTGTGCCATCCGCGGCTGAATCTCGAGTGCAATGGTTTCGCGCGGTCGCGCGGTCGCCGCGATCACCATCGAGATCACGCCGCATCCCCCGCCTAGTTCCAGCACCCGATCGCGACTGCGTGCGGTCGCGAAACGCGCAAGCAGGATCGCGTCGACCGAAAACCGATAGCCGTCTCGTGGCTGGACGACGGTGAGCGCGCCACCTAGGATCGTGTCGAGAGTCTCCTCGCTCCGGATTGTCATTGTGAACGCTTCAGAAAAAGGCCAGCGCTACGCGCGCATCTTTCGCAAAGCCGGAATCTTTCTCGGCAAAGGCAACATAGCGCGCGCGGTAGACGTCCTGAAGGAAGGCCAGTCACTGGCCGAGCAGCTCGGCGACAGCTCAATGGCGCAGAGATTCGCGGCGGAAATCGTGACCGCCACAAAAACCCCCTCCCCGCGCTAGCCGCGGCCCTGGGTTTCCGAAGCTTTTTCCATTTACTGCGCTGCACCTTGACGTCGGCCGAATCGTACTTACGTTTAGTCACGTGGGGAGCGTGGCAACGGAACGAAACCTGAGAGACTCCGCGGCCCCGCGAACCCGTAAATTTGGAATTCGTCCGGCGCTGATGCCGGCAGGAGGATTCGGATGGAACTGAGGCTTACTAACGGATATACGCCGAACGGATGGCTTTATCGGCCATGGGATCGACTTTGGGAAGAGCTCGAGAACAGCTCGCAGAGTCTGGCGCCGCGGGCGGAGGTCATTGAGGACAACGAAGGGTATCACTTCACCTTTGAGATGCCGGGATTGAAGAGCGACTCGGTCGATCTGCGCATCGATGACGGGTCCCTGATCGTGGAAGCGGAACGTCCGCGCCCGGAGCGGCCGGAAGGGGTTTCGATTCATGTCGCGGAGCGCGGATATGGCAAGCTCCACCGCTCGTTTACACTTCCCGAGGACGCTATGCAGGATAAAATCCACGCCGCATACAGGGATGGCGTGCTGGAAGTGACGGTACCCAAGCGCCCCGAGGCGAAGCCCGTAAAGATTCAGGTCGAGCTGAACTGACCAGGCTGTCGTTCGAGGCGGCTTATCGCTAAGCGAAGAAGCAGGGCCGGCACCGCGAGGTGTCGGCCCGTGTCGTTTCAGGGCATGCAGACCAAGCGCGCAGAGGAGAAGCTATGGGTTACATAGTGCCGCTGATAGTCGCTGCGATCATGGTCTGGGCTATCGCCGCGTACAATTCGCTGGTGCGGCTGAGGAACGAGATCGACGGTTCCTGGCGGCAAATCGACGTGCAACTCAAGCGCCGCCACGATCTGATTCCCAACCTGGTCGAAGCCGCCAAGGGCTACATGCAGTACGAGCGCGACACCCTGAACCAGGTGGTCGAGGCCCGCGCCAAGGCGGTCACCGCTTCCGATCAGGAAACGCGGATCGCCGCCGAGAATCAACTCAGTTCCGGGATCGGCCGGCTGCTGGCGGTAATGGAGAATTACCCGCAGTTGAAAGCCGACGAAAACGTGCTGCACCTGCAGGAGGAGTTGACCACTACCGAGAACCAGCTCGGGTTCGCGCGCCAGGCCTACAATGACGTGGTGCTCTCGCTCAACACCCGAATCCAGACCTTTCCTTCCAACCTGATCGCCGGCAATTTTGGTTTTCACGCGGCCGAATATTTCAAGGCTGCGCCGGAAGATCAGGTGGTGCCCAAGGTCGACCTCGCGATGGGCGCGCGCGCACGCCAGTGACGCGCCGCCGCGGACCGCAACGGACCGACCAACATGATTGCGGCGAGCGACTTCCGCGCCCTTGAGGCAGCAAATCGTCGCGAGACTGCGGTGCTGGTCGTGGCGATGATCGCCATTCTCGCCGCGCTCGGATTCGGTCTGGATGTGTGGGCCGGCTCGATTCGAATTGCCGACGGCAGCATCAGCGGTTTCCCGCTGCTCACGATCTTCGCGCTGATATTCGGAGCGGTGCAGGCGGTTATTTCCTTTTATGGCGGCACCCGACTAGTGTTGCTGTCCGTTCACGCGCGTCCGCTTACGCCCGACACGATTCAGCACCAGAGGGTACTCGACACTATCAACGAGATGGCCGTTGCCGCGCGGATGCCACCCCCGCGCGCTTACCTGATGGACGACCCCGCGCCGAACGCGTTTGCAACCGGACGTGACCCGGCCCACTCGGTTATCTGCGTGACTCAGGGACTGGTCGATACCATGGATCGCGAAGAGTTGCAGGGTGTCATCGGCCACGAGATGTCGCACATCCGCGACTATGACATCCGCACCATGATGATGGTTGCGGTGATGGTCGGCGGCGTCGCAATGCTCAGCGATTTCTTCTTCCGCATGATGTTCTACTCGGGCGGCGGCGGGCGACGCTCAAGTAATGACAAGCACGACGGCGGTGGCGCGATCTTGGTGATTTATCTAGCGACTTTCATCCTGGCCGCCGTCGCTCCGATTGTTGCGCAGCTCGTCGCGATGGCGATTTCGCGTCAGCGCGAATATCTGGCCGATGCATCCTCGGTCGAATTTACTCGCAATCCGCACGCGCTGCTGCGCGCTCTGGAGCAAATCGCCAAATCGGAATCTCCCCTCAAGGCTGCGACCTCCGGTACCGGCCACCTTTTCATCGTGAATCCGCGCGAGGGCGCGCGAGAAGATCGAGAGCGGTTTTTCGACAATCTGCTCTCAACCCACCCGCCGCTCACTAAGCGAATCGAGCGCCTGCGGGCGATGTTGGGCGAGCCCGGCCAGGCGACGGCAGTTTCGCAATCCTGAGCGATCGCTTCTGCACGGCGCGCGAGCGATCGCGTACGAAAAGGGCACTGTCTCCAACTTTAGTTGTACGGACGGGTGGTCTTTTCGCCCACAATCTTGGCGTTGTATTTGCAGTGCATCGCCCAAACCGCGAAGTGAAGGTGAAGCCTTTCGGCGCTTTTCGCGGCTGCGGGCAACTCTGGCCTTGCCTGGGTCGGCGTGAAAAAGTCGTGAGATTATGAGGGCGAGGGATTTCACGGAACTCGACGTTAATATCGCGCGCGGGCGGGTGGCGCTGTCGGTGGTCGCCATTTTCTCCGTCTATATTGACCCCGCGGCCGGCGGCGTCTTCTATATCAGCCGCTATGCGCTGATAACCCTATGCGCGCATCTGCTCTACAGTGGCGGCGCCTATCTTGCCGTGAGCCGGCGCGTGGGACTCAAGTACCTGCCCCTGCTGTCCACCACGCTGGATGTGTTATTCGCGGCAGCAGTGGTAGTAGTGACCGAAGGTCCGACCAGCCCTTCTTATATCTTTTTTGTGTTTGCCATAATCGCGGTAGACTGCCGAACCGGGTTCCGCGACACGGTTACGGTCACGCTATGTAGCGGGGTACTTTACTTCCTGCTCCTCGCTTTTTCGGCGGGCGGCGAAAAACACCTCTACGCAATGCGCGCGGCCTACCTGACCATCACCGGATACCTGATCGGCTTCATCGGTCAGCAGCGTGCCAAATTCGAATTACGCATCCGCGAACTCGAGACCAGCGCCGAACGGCATCGCATCGCGCGCTCGCTGCACGATGGCTACGTACAGGCGTTGGCCGGCGTCACCTTGCGCCTGGAGGCCTGCCGGGAATTGCTCGCACGCAATCGCGGTGCGGAAGCCTTGTCCCAACTCACTGAATTACAGGGAGGGGTATCGCGCGAGTTCGATCAGGTGCGCGCCTACGTGCGCTCGCTCGCGGATCTCGATCAGACTCTGAACGGCTCGATCTCCGCCGTACCGGATACGCGCTTTCGAATCGAAGCCGCTTTTGCGGCCAACGGTCTCCTCGTTGAGCAGATCATTCAGATCATGCTGGAGGGAATGCGCAACGCGCTCCGCCACGGAAGAGCGCGCAACGCCCTGATTAACGCGCAGGAGAGCGACGGACACATTCGAATTACTATCGAGGACGATGGCGTCGGGTTCGCCGCGGCAGCAAAACCGCCCTGGGCGATCGCGTCGCGAGTTGAGGAATGCGGAGGAAGCCTGCGGGTCGCAGGAGGCCAACATCCAGGTGCTCACCTGGAAATTGAAATGCCAGCGGGATAAATGATGCCGATTCGATTGTTGATTGCCGATGACCATGCTCTGTTTCGTCAGGGTCTCAAGTCACTGCTCATGCTCCAGGCGGATATCGAGCTGGTCGGCGAGGTGGAACGCGCGGCGGATCTCGAACCGGCCCTGAACCACTCCGCGGTCGATGTGCTGCTACTCGACCTCCAGATGGATCGCTGGATGGGCAACGATATCGAAGCGCTTGCCCAGCGGGTCAGCGTGGTGGTGCTGACCGCCAGCGAACGCATCGAAGATGCGCTCGCGGCGATACGCAAAGGCGCGCGCGCGATTGTCCAGAAAAGATTCGCGGTGGAAACCCTGATGGAGGCGGTTCGAAGCGCTGCCAACGGTCTGGCTTGGCTGCCACCCTTGTTACAAACCGAGCTGGCAGCGCAGTTGGGAAGCACATCCGACCAGCGGCTGACCGCGCGCGAGCACGAGATCGCCCGCTACGTAGCCGAGGGATTGCGCAATGCCGAAATCGCGCAGCGCCTCGCGATCAGCGAGAGCACGGTCAAAACACACCTGAACAACATCTTTCAGAAACTGCATCTGCGCGATCGCGTCGAGCTTGCACTTCATGCACTTCGGGTCGGTCCGGCCTCGCGCGCCTAAAGTGCTTCGCGCGTGTGGCGTCCCGAACGATTCCGGCAGGGTGTCGCGCGGCCGGTGGTTACCCGGCCCTGGTCACGGAGCGCCGCTGTGTAGCAGGTCACCAGTGCTCGCGGGAAACGTAAGGAGATGCAATAGTTCAGCGGAAGACCCTTAGGTAGGCAGCTTGAACAGCAGGCCCCTCAGCGATTCCATCGCCCGGCGCAGGCGGACCCTCACCGGCATCTTCATCGGGCCGCCCCGCGACGTGAAGGATCCCAGCATCCTTCATTCGATCTCGCTGGTGGCGTTTCTCGCCTGGGTCGGACTGGGTTCCGACGGACTCAGTTCCTCGTGCTACGGCCCCGAGGAGGCCTTTCTGGCCCTGGGGCAGCATCAGTACCTCGCGGTGTTTCTTGCGATGCTGATGGCGCTGACGGTTTTCGTCATTTCGGCGTCATATTCGCAAACCATCGATGAGTTTCCGTCGGGCGGCGGTGGTTACCTGGTCGCGACCAAGCTGCTCGGTCGTCATGCCGGTCTGGTTTCCGGATGCGCACTGATCGTCGACTACGTGCTGACTATCTCGATCTCGATCGCCAGCGGAGCCGACGCGATCTTCAGTTTTCTGCCGGCCGCGTGGTTCGCCTACAAGCTCCACTTCTGCATGGTGATCGTGCTGGTGATGGTCGCGATGAATCTGCGGGGCATCAAGGAATCGGTGCTCACGCTGCTGCCGATCTTCCTGTCATTCGTCGTAATGCACGTCATCCTGGTCACCTACGCATTCTTATCGCGCGCTCCGGAGTTGCCGGTGATCGCGCACGACGCGGTGCGCGAGGTGCACAACGGAGTCAGCACGCTGGGTACGGTTGCACTCGCGATTATCTTCTTGCGCGCCTACAGCATGGGCGGCGGTACCTATACGGGTATCGAGGCGGTCAGCAACGGGCTGCCCATCCTGCGCGAGCCGCGTACCGTAACCGGGAAACGCACGATGCTCTACATGGCGATTTCACTCGCTTTCGTCGCGGGCGGAATTCTAGTCGCCTACCTGCTCGCCGACGTTCATGCGGTGCATGGCAAAACTCTCAACGCGGTGCTGTTCGAAAAGCTGACCACCAACTGGCGGCTCGGCGGAGTGAGCGTCGGCCAGCCCATCGTGACCTTCACGCTGATTACCGAAGGTGCGCTGCTATTTGTCGCGGCCCAAACCGGGTTCATTGACGGTCCGCGGGTGCTGGCCACGATGGCGACCGATCGCTGGCTGCCGCGGCGGTTTGCGAACCTGAGCGCCCGGCTGGTCACTCAGGACGGGGTGCTTGCGATGGGTCTCACGGCCGGCGCGATCCTGCTTGGCACCCGTGCCCGCGTCGGTCTGCTGGTGGTGCTCTATGCCATTAACGTGTTCGTGACTTTCACGTTGTCGCAGCTCGGGATGAGCGTGCACTGGTGGAAAGAGCGCAAGCGGGAGCCGCGCTGGCTCCGCAAGCTTGCCGTCAACGGAATCGGCTGTCTGTTTACCGCGCTGATCTTGGTGGTAACCGTTACGCTCAAGTTCGACGAGGGCGGATGGGTCACGATCGCGATGACCGGAGGCGTGGTTACCGCCTGCTACCTGGTACGCCGACATTATGCGCGAGTCGCACGCGCGATCGATCAACTCGAGGTCGAGATTCTTCCGCAGCTTTACAATGCCGCCGCCAAGGAACCATCACCGCGCGATCCTCACGCACCGACAGCGGCGTTGCTGGTCAACGGTTTTAACGGGCTCGGTCTCGCCACTCTGACAACCCTCTCGCGTCTGTTCGACAATCAGTTCAAAAACGTGGTCTTCATAAGCGTCGGCGAAGTCGATTCCGCGCTGCTCAAGAGCCCCGCCGAAGTGCAACAGCTCGAGTCCAAAGTCGCCGACGATCTGATCGAATACTGCCGGCTTGCGGCCGACCTCGGATTCTACGCCGAGTTGCGCACCGCGATTGGCACCGACGTGGTGCTGGAGCTGAAACGGCTCTGCTTCGAGGTCGCTGCGCAATTCAGGCACACGGTCTTTTTCGCCGGTCAGCTCGTCTTCGGCGAGGAGATTAACGGCTTCGTCAGCCGCTTTCTGCACAATCAGACCGCCCTCGAAGTCCTGCAGTGGTTGCAGTTGCACGGCCTGAGCCTGGTGATCCTGCCGGTCCGCGTCTCGGCGGCCCAATCTCCCCCGACGCGCGAAACCGCGCCGAAACCGATCGCTGCCTGACCTGTGTCGAGCCCGGCCGCTTCGGGTTTCTCGCCTTGAACGAAAGTAATCTGTTTGATGTTGGCGGTGGTCAGAAACGAGGGCCTGCCCCGATTTACTGGTCGGAAGCCGTCTTCTTTCGCCACCGAGCGCGTGCTACCAAAATCTTAAGTCGATCTACGAACAACGATCGGGCTTATTGAGAAATGGCTGAGAAGGCACTCCTGGAAGTGGGCCAGGCGGTTAAAGGTGGTCGACGGACCGTTTCATGACGCACTGTCGCTGAAGTAAAGCCGCAGGAAGGCAAGGTCCGGCTGCTGACCTCGCTTTTCGGACCCGTTTACCCGCTCGAACTCGACCTGGTGCAGGTGGAAAAGTCCTGACTCTGGTTTTCTACGGTGGGTCCTCCGCCTCATTCCAGTGCACGCCGGATCTGCTGCAGTTCTTCGCGCCTCTTCTTGCCGACCTCCGGATACCGTAACTTCAAACTGTCCAGCGTCTTGATGATGATGCCGGCAACCGCGATTCGCGAGAAGGGCTTGTCATCGGCGGGAACGATGTACCAGGGCGCCCACTCCGTGCTGGTGTGATTGAAACAATCCTCGAATGCGTCGCGATATTCCTTCCAGAATTTGCGCTCCTCGACGTCGCTGGGCGAAAATTTCCAGTTCTTTTCCGGACGATCAATGCGAGCGAGAAAGCGTTGCTTCTGCTCTTTGCGTGAAAGGTTCAGAAAGAATTTGAGTATGATGATGCCGTTCTGAAACAGGTATTTCTCGAAATTATTGATTTCCTCGAAGCGCCGCTGCCAGATTTTTTTGTCCTTCCATTGCGGCGGTATCTTCTGCCCATTGAGGATTTCTGAATGTACACGAGTGATTAGTACTTCCTCGTAGTAAGACCGATTGAATATTCCGATCTTGCCACGCTCGGGCAGTCTCAACATGCTTCGCCATAGATAGTCATGGCGGAGCTCCTCGGCCGATGGTTGCTTGAATGAATGCACCTCGCAGCCCTGCGGATTCACTCCCGACATCACGTGCTTGATGGTGCCGTCTTTGCCAGCTGCATCCGGCGCCTGCAGCACGACCAAAAGCGCATACTCACTCTGCGCATAGAGCCGATCCTGGTACTCGGCCAGCAGCTCAACGCCCTCTTCGAGCAGCTCCTTCATTTCCTTCTTCTTGTATCGCGACGGCATAAACCCAGGATCGTAGTCCTTGTCCAGTGAGATCTTTTTCCCAGGCGGAACCACCAATAGGTCCTTGAGTTCCTCGACACGTCCCAACGAAGCCTCAAGATCGACTGCCATAAGCCACTCTCCCCGATTAAGTGTGGAACGCACAAAACGCGGCCTTGAGCCTGCGTTATTTCGCGCCCATTGTTCAAGGGGAAAGTATCAAGGGAAGGAGTCAATCCGCCGCTCTCCGACCTCGGTATTTTCTTCCCTTGCGCCACGTAGAGACGGCGATATAGTTGGCCCCGAAACCGGAGCGCCGACCGGTGGGGTTCTTTGAAACCCCGGAAAAAGGAGTTCTTATGGCCGAATTTACGATGACGATAAATGGCAAGGCGGTCGCCGGATCGAAGACCGTCGGTGTAATCAACCCCGCCACTGGCAAGACCTTCGCGCAGGTACCCGACTGCAGCAAGGCCGAGCTTGACCAGGCGATGGACTCAGCACAGAAGGCCTTTACCACCTGGAGCAAGGACATCAACCTGCGCCGCAAAGTGCTCGGCGAATGCTCGGCTGCGTTGATGAATCCGCCCGAGGGACTGGCCCGGACCCTCACCCAGGAGCAGGGCAAGCCGCTCGACAAGGCCGGCCAGGAAGTGATGGGGACCGCATTTTGGGCGCAATACACCTCTACCCTCGAGCTTCCAGTGGAGGTGGTGCAGGACAACGCGCAAAGCCATATCGAAGTGCGGCGCAAGCCGCTCGGCGTGGTCGCGGCGATCACTCCGTGGAACTACCCGATCATGCTGGCGATGTGGAAAATCGCACCGGCGCTGCTGGCCGGCAACACCGTGGTACTTAAGCCATCGCCGTTTACACCGATCACGACCCTGATGCTGGGTGAGATTCTGCGCGACGTCATTCCGCCCGGCGTGCTCAACGTCGTCTCCGGCGGTGACGAACTTGGCGCGATGATGACCTCGCATAAGGTGCCGCGGAAAATCTCCTTCACCGGTTCGGTCGAGACTGGAAAGAAGGTGGCGGCGGCTGCGGCACCCGATCTGAAACGGGTGACGCTCGAGCTGGGCGGTAACGATGCCGCGATCGTGCTCCCGGATGTCAATCCGAAAGAAGTCGCGCAGAAGATTTTCTGGGGCGCGTTCGAGAATTCCGGTCAGATCTGCAGCGCGATCAAGCGCGTTTATGTTCACGAGAAGGTGTATTCAACCGTGCTGGAGACACTGGGTGAAATCGCACAAGGCGTGAAGGTCGGTAACGGCCTCGATGCGGGAACCCAGCTCGGCCCTCTGAACAACAAGCCCCAATTCGAACGCGTAACCGAGCTGGTGGAGGACGCGAAGAAACACGGGGCCAAAATCGTCACCGGCGGCAAGCGGCTCGGCAATGAAGGTTACTTCTACGCGCCTACCATCGTCAGCGAAATCTCCGACGGCGTACGGCTGGTCGACGAAGAGCAGTTCGGCCCGGCCTTGCCAGTCATGCCATACAAGGACGTCGACGAAGCGGTGCGGCGCGCGAACTCGACCACCTATGGGTTGAGCGGCTCGGTATGGGGGACCGATTCGGACCAGGCCGCCGAGGTCGCCAAGCAGCTCGAATGTGGCTCCGCGTGGGTAAACCAACATCTGGCGATCGCACCTAACCTGCCCTTTGGCGGCGCCAAGTGGTCAGGCATCGGCGTGGAAAACGGACCGTGGGGTCTGCTCGGTTTCACCGAAATCCAGGTGGTGAACGTCGCGAAACAATAGTAGTTTGTTTCCAGCCTTGCCGGGCTGCCGGACCTGTTGTTCCGGCAGCCCGCTTCTTTTGAGGGGCTTGCTTTTTTTCCGGGTCTGGAGGCCGTCGAATTTTCGAAGGACATTGGGAACGCACCTGAGACGAAGTCGGTTGTCAGGCGGCTCGGCCGGGGTCATCGCTTCGCAACCGGCTGCCCAGGGTGGCATCCCTGAGCTTGTGAAGAGATGACCTGTCGTCATTCAGGTATTTGCGGAGCCGAGGGACTTCACTTACCGACGGTATCGGTTGCAGAAGAGTTGCCATCCTGAAAGGCAACAAGGCGGCTCGATCGTCATGGGACGGCGGACTAGACGCATTCTCATGGGCAATATCAAAGCGTGGGGACCCGAATTGCTTGCGCTTGCCGTGCTCACCATTTCCCTGGTTGCCTGCGCACCACAACCGCCGCCACCACAAGCGCAAGAGCAGCCGACGCCCTGGCGCACTCCCGGAGCGCCAGGCCCGGCTCCGGGGCCTGGTTTCGCGCCGGCGCCCCCGCCAGGCGGTGGGCCCTAGGGCGTTCGGTTTGCAAACTGCTCCGCCGGTCTATCTTACGGACCGCTATAGGCCGACTCAGGGCTGCTGTACGCAGCAGCTTTGAATCTCGGACTGCGCCTGGTCGCCATCGACTGGGTTCAACTGCGGTCGCCCTACCAGCAATCCCCAACCCATGCGCTCCCGCATGTAGTAGACGCGTGGTTCGGCATCGATATCGAGCACATCGGCGGTTTCGGTACTTGTACTGCAAGTTACAGGGCCCGCCGGGACAACAAACGCGTGATAGCCGCCGGGTTCGATTACCGCGGATTCGTTTCCGCAACGGACGGTCGGATGCATCAGCGACCCGAAAAAACTGTAGGGGCGGTATACATAGATGGTCGCTGTATTGGATGGCGCGTTCGCACGTTCATACGGCTTCCCTTGAGCCGCGCATCCTGCGGTTAGCAAGGACAGGCCCAGCAACGCTATCCTCGCGTTGCACCGTTCATTCGGTTTGACCAGCCGCCGCCGCCAGACGCGCCGAATCAGCATAGAGCTCCCGATCGATTTTTTCGCGCACCGCGACCCGCACGGCATCGTCCAGCTCCCGGTGCGTCGGCTGCGCATACATGCTGTATGGTTTCGTGACACGACTCTGCGCCTTGTAATCGCCGATCAGATGGCCACCATAGAAGACTGAGAGTGATGCCAGTGCAGTCACGCCGTATTCGCCCATCGGATAACCAGCATAGGTGAGCGGATCGATCGCCGACAGGATCATCGGGACGTGATGCTCCTCGTGGGTCAGTTCTTCGCGGTAGGAGAACGTTATCTGCGACTGCTCGGTAAGCGACATCGCCACCACCGGCGGCAGCTGATCGGGATTGCCATCGAGCAGCCGTCCCTTGAAGGGCAGTGGCCGCGCCGGGGTTGACGATTGCGCCGCAGGCGCTCCCGCCAGGTTAGCCGAGTAAGCCGTCGACGTTGCTGACGCTGATCCTGGAGCGGCCGCCTGCTGCACGGCACAGGCCTCCAACGCCACTGCGACCAGAACGGATTGCGCCAGCGTACGCCAGCCTGTCACTCTTTGGCGAAATCCGGAGCTGGGCGATAGGCCTGCGATCACAAGCTCTATTTCACCGCAGCAGCCGGCGCGTCCACAAGTTTCGGCTTGGTCTTTTTTGGGACTCACGGTCGATTGATCGAGGAGGCTTGATCATTGCGCTTGAGATCGACTTAGCGCACGATGCTCTCGCGCTCGCCATGGCCTTGGTGCGCGTGAGGCCACCCAGGCCTTGGTTCGCAGAGCTGCAGATGATCGCCGACTGGATCTACAACAATCCCACCTGGCTGTGGGGCTCGATCCTCGTCGTATTGGCCGCAGGAATTGGCGGCCTTGGCCTGCTGGCCGTTCACCGGCTGGTGCATATAGAAGTTCGCCGGGCCCACAACGAGCTCGCGGGGTTCCTGGTCGCCGTGATCAGCGTTACCTACGCGGTGCTGCTGGCTTTCATCGCGGTCGCAACCTGGGAATCGTTCAGTCACGCGCAAGATATCGTGGATAGTGAAGCGGACTACGTGGGCAGCATCTATCGCGACACGCAGGGACTGCCTCCCGAGGTGGGCCAGTCAATCCGTGACGACCTGGAGCAATACGTCACAACCGTCGTCAATCAGGAATGGCCGGTGCAACGCGAGGGAAAGACTCCTGATCAGGGCTGGGCGCCACTACACAAACTGCATTCCTCGATCGTAACCATTGAGCCGACCACGATGGGTCAGCAGGTCATTCAGGCTGAGCTGCTTAAGGCCCTGAACGAACTCTATAGCGCGCGTGCCAGCCGCCTCTCGGCCGTTGAAGGGCACATTCCGGACGTCGTCTGATGGATCATTTTGTTCGGCGGCGTCATTACGGTGGGTTTCACCTACTTGTTCGGCTTTCACGATTTTCGCATGCATGTGGTAATGACGATGATAGTCACCGCGTCGCTGGCGCTGGTAGTGGTAATGATCATCGCGATGGATTGGCCTTTTCGCGGCGAGGTCAGCATTCCTCCGGATGCGTATATCGAAACTCAGAAGTCGTGGAGCGATTTGCGGTTCAACACCCAACTGGGCCGAACCCGCGATGCTCCTCAAGCAGTGAGAAAGTAGCGTGGAACCGATCAGACAACTAAGTCGTTCAGTGGCAGGGCGGGGCGTGCTGGTTACCGGTGCCGCCAGTGGGATGGGACGCGCGACGGCTCACCTGTTTGCGCAGGAAGGCGCCCAGGTAGCGGTCACCGACATAAATAGTGCAGGCGTATCGACGGTGGTCGATGAAATCAGTTCAGCCGGTGGCACAGCGGCGGGATGGCGGCTCGACGTCTTCGATCGTGCACAAATCAAGCAAGTGGTTGAGGAAGTTGCGGGGCGCTTCGGACGTCTCGATATACTGATCAACAACGCGGGCTTCGGTGCCTTTCGCCGAATCGATGACGGCGGCTACGACGAGGTTTGGAACCGCGCGCTGGACGGACTCCTAACCGCTCAACAGCTTCTCATTCGCGCTGCGCTGCCGTACCTGCGAAAGTCCGACGCGGCGCGCATCGTCAATATCGCATCCACCGAAGGTTTAGGGGCTACTCCGGGCGACAGCCCATACGTCGTCGCCAAGACCGCGGTCATCGGTCTCACCCATGCCCTCGCGGTCGACCTTGGCCCCGAGGGCATAACCGTCAACTGCATCTGCCCGGGTCCCATTCGTACGGCGCTCACCGCCGAGATTCCTGACCAGCACAAATTAATCTTCGGCAAGCGCAGGACCGCACTTAAGCGCTATGGGTATCCGGAAGAGGTGGCCCACATCACCTTCAGCCTCTGCCTGCCCGCGGCCTCCTACATCACCGGTGCGGTAGTTCCGGTAGATGGCGGGTTAACCATCAGAAACGCCTGACCAAAACGAAAGGCCGGGGAGCAAGTTATGAGTATCGCCGAGAACAAAGAACTGGTCCTCGGCTTCTTCGATGACATCGCCAAGGGCAACATTTAGGGAGCGCTTTACCGGATGGCGGAAGACCTGCGCTTCACGCTGATTGGCACCACTAGATTTTCTAGTGTCTGCACAAGTCGCGGAATTTGTCGATCGCATCTTGGCCCCGTTGGGGGCCCAACTCGAAGGTCCGCTCACCATCACGACCGACAACCTGATCGCGGAAGGCGACTTCGTCGTGGTCCAGTCGCACGGCCGCTCGACCACGCGCAACGGCGTGGCGTACGACAATACTTATTGCCAGGAGTTTCGAATCGCGGGCGGAAAGATTCGCGAGGCGACCGAGTATCTGGATACCGAACTGGTCACCAGGGCCTTTGGGATGAAGTGAGAATTCCGTTCCACGGGGCGCTGCCCGTGGAAGGCCGACTTTTGCAGTGCGGAACCGTCGGGATCGGGGGCGGTCCGCCCTTCGCGTACATTGCGTCCAGCTGCGGTCGCAAGGCCGTAAGCGCCGCATCGACCATGATCCGGATCGCCCGCACCGGATGGTCCTTCGGCACTCGCTGCTCCGCCGATATGTGGCTGAACATCGAAGATTGCTGAGGGTCGGCTCCGCGCATCCCCACCCTTCCTCCTTCCCCAACCCTCTACTTCTCTATGCGCTCACGGCGCAAAATGCGATCCTCTCTCCCGAAGGCGGCTCATGGAACCGGCCCAGCGAAGCAGGACCATCGAAATTCCTGCGACCATGCGAGCACTCCACCAAAGGTTAGATGACGATCGAAGATTCTTAGTGACCCGATCGCTCCTCGCTTGATAGATCAGGATGGCAATCGACAGTGGCTCGCACCCTACTCATCACTCTTTTGCGAAGCAATGGCGAGCAGGATTCGCACTGCGCGCCCGATACGGGGAGGAGTGTTTGGCCGACAGAGTGCAACCCGGCGCGCGACAATATGTGATCCTGGGAGCCGGGCTCGATAGTTTTGCATTCCGCCAGCCTCCGTGGGCCAGTTCACTTTGGATCTACGAGCTACATCACCCGATCACCCAGCAGTGGAAACGCGATCGGCTGAGGTCCGCCGATATCGCGATTGCCTCAAACTTGACCTTGGTGCCGATCGATTTTGAGAGCGCATCGATCCCGGACGCACTTCGTGCCGCCGGTTTCGCCTTCGACAGCCAAACGCTCTGCTCATGGATGGGGGTTACACAGTATCTTACCCCGGAGGCCCTTGAATCCACGTTCCGTTTTGTTCTTTCACTCCCACCTTCGAGCGAAATCGTCTTCAGTTTCATTCTCCCACAGGACGAGGTTTCGGAAGTGGAGGCCGAAGCGCTATTGATCGCTGCGCAACGCGCAGCAGAGCTCCCAGAACCATGGTTGGCCCGTTTTCGCCCCGGTGAGCTTGCGGCGAAACTACGGTTGATGGGCTTTTCCCAAATAATTCATCTAACGCCCGAGGAAGCCCGCGAGCGCTACTTTCGCGATCGAAACGACGGTCTTAAGGAGAGGTGTGGCGAACAGCTGATGAGGGCAATCGTTTAGCCGAGGAATGTGACCGCTATTTTCCGCAACCTTCTCTGAAAGAGCGAGCAAGGCCCATATGTAAGTTTTCAAGTTCTGATCATTTTTTCTCCCGCCCGGCGCGGAGCGCGGGCGCGCGGTTTTGATCCTGATCAACCTTCTCTTCGTGGCCTTCGCCAACACATGGTAACGGTTCGATCCTTGGCTCCCTATCCTGTGAGCGAGCCCCGCCCGGCTATGATGAGCGAGGGCAGCCGAGGAAGTCTTTAAGGTCCGTTGCGAACCGGCTGGCGGTCGGTTCTGATACGGGCGGTCTTCTTTGAGCACGTGCCACACCACTTCGAGCAGCCGGCGGGCGGTGGCGACGATCGCGCTTTGCGCAGGTTTGTGCGCGCGGCGGTTAGCGAAATGGGTGCGGAAGTAGGGGTCGAGTCTGACTGCTACCCAGGCCGCTTCCACCATCGCCCAACGTAACCACTTGTTGGTCTGGGGCATCAGCTTGCCGTGGAAGGTCTGGCCGCCCGAGGAATAGGTAGTCGGACCAGACCGGCGTAGGCCGCCAGCTTGGCCGCGGACGCGAAGCGCTCAATGCGGTCGATTTCCAGGGCCACCACGGTGGCGAGCAGATCGCCCAACCCAGGAACTGTGCGCAACAACTCTACTCTACCCGATGGTCACCGCGTACGCTGTCACGCAGCCATTGCTCGGTTGCACGCACCTCGTGCGACAGGGCCTCGAGCAGGGCGAGATCTTGTCGCAGCAGTTGCTGGGCACCGGCGGGCAGCTCGACCTTGGCAAGATAATCGCGCCCGCGTTTGCCGAACGTGTCGCTTACTGCAGGCGCTGGCACGTGGTAGCGATCGAGCAGCGCGTGGATGCGATTCTTAACCAGGCTGCGTACCCGCACCAGGAAGACCCAGCTGACGGACGATTTCGGCGTCGGGTCTCGACTCCCGGTAT
>JBKPEA010000088.1:0-15881 GCA_046728175.1 Thermodesulfobacteriota bacterium
GTGGAGCGCCGGTCGACACAAACTTCCGAGACCGGCATACGCTGGTGCTGCGCTTCTTCGGCGACAATGCCACCTTTCGCGCCCTTCCGAGCCATAGCGACAACGGCTTCACGCCGGCCGGGGTCTTGTTCGTAGATCAGCTGGGACATCTCAAGGACGGCGATCCGTTTCGCGCTCCTTGCTTCACGCAGCTGCGATGAAAAAGGTTGAAGAGCCAACGCGCGACGTTATGTGACTGACTAGACCGACCTAACCGGGGTGATTTGGTCATGAAGCGAGTACTCATAAATCCTCAGGAAACCCAGCCGCTGTACGACAACTTTCATTTTTCGCAGGCGAATCGAGTGGGCGACACGATCTGGGTCTCCGGACAGGTCGGGGTTGACGACCAACTCACTCCCGCCAGCGGACTGGCCGCACAGGCACGCCTCGCGTTCGAGGGTCTGAAGCGAACCCTGGCCGCGGCCGGCGCGACTCTGGAGGAGGTGGTCGAGCTGATGACTTTTCATATCGATTTGCGTGGAGAAGTGGAGCAATTCACCAAGGTGAAGGATGAGTACCTGCCCCGCAACTATCCGGCCTGGACCGCAGTGGGTGTGACCCAGCTTGCCCTTCCCGAGTTGCGGGTCGAAATCCGTGCCGTGACGGTCGCGGGATCGGCAAAGGATTCACCGCGGTAGACGGTCTCGGACATGACCCCCCGCCGCGAGATGGAGAGGAAATGAACGCCAAGGACGAAACGCGGCCGGAGTCTGGGTGCCTGCGACGCCAATTCCTCAAGACGGCTGCGACAAGCGTTCTGGCGGTCGGCGTTGCTGTCAGGCGCGGCGCGGCTTTCGCACAAGCGACGCGCAGCGCAGAAGATGTGTTCCACATCGTCATTGTCGGAGCAGGGTTGGCGGGCCTAACGGCAGCTCGCGATCTCAGCCTCTCGGGCTGCGAGTCCTTCCTCGTACTTGAGGCACGCAATCGCGTTGGCGGTCGCACATACAATCACGATCTCGGCCGCGGCATTGTCTCCGAAGCCGCTGGCCAGTGGATCGGACCTGGACAGACTGCTATCGCGGACCTTGGGCGCGAGCTTGAGATCGATACCTTCGACACTTACTACAAGGGCGATACGATATATCTCGCCGGCGGACGTCGCGTAGCCCAGGATCTGCACGGCACCATCGGCGCAAATCCGACGGTCGCTGCGAAGTTGAGCAGACTTGCACGCGATGTGCCCGGTGGTGCTCCCTGGAAAGCTCCGAACGCAGCCGAGCTCGACAAGTTGTCTCTGGGCGATTGGCTCACAACTCAGGGGCTTAGCGCCGACGACAGGCTCAGCTTCGATGTCGCTGCGCTACTTACCGACGGCGCTGCGCCACCCAAATTGGGGCTGCTGCAGTACCTCTCGATGATCAATTCAGCCAACAGCGACTATGGGCAACTCGAGGACATAAAGAACGGCGCGCAGCAAACGCGCTTCGTCGGCGGATCGCAGCTGCTCAGCATAAGAATGGCGCGCGCACTGGGTGCGAAGGTACGGCTGTCCGTTCCCGTGCGCAAAATCCGGGGCTGGGATCGCGAAGTCGTGGAAATTGAGACAGATCGCGAGATCGTGCGTGCGCGCCGCGTGATCATGGCGCTGAGTCCGCCCTTGTGTGACCAGATTTCCTTCGATCCGCCACTGCCAGAAGGACGCGCGCGATTGCAAAAGCTGTGGCCCACATCGCCCTTCCGTAAGACCGCGCTCGTGTACTCGCGTCCTTTCTGGCGCGAAAACAATCTCAACGGCCAGATCATGCAAGCCGACGGGCCGCTGATCTGGTCATTTGATAATTCTCCACTGGATGGTGCGGTTGGCGTCATCGGTGCTTTCGTCAGGCCGGAGTTGTTGCCCGTGGATCCAACCGGTGCGGAGCGGATTCTGTCCGGCATTTGTGCTCAGGCTCTAGGCGAGAAGGCCCTGCATCCGATTCAGTATCACGAGCTCGACTGGGGCAAGATCGATTCGTGGTCTCTCTCATGCATTTCCCCGATCCCGCCGGGCTTCTGGACGAAATGGGGTACGTATCTCCATCCCGCCGTTGGCCGGCTGATCTGGTCCGGCACCGAAACGGCCGAGATCTACGCCGGAGGAATGGACGGTGCGGTACGCTCCGGTCACCGAGCCGCACTTTATGCGCTTAATTCATTGGTGCAAGGGTGAAGATGGCAAATGGAGCCGGTCCTGCCGGGAGGCGGCCTCATGACCACAAGTCGACGGCCTCTGACGCCACTCTTTCCCTTCCTGAGGCAATTCAGATTACACGGCGCCCTATCGAACGTTTGTCCACTGCGGCTTCGCAGGAGTTTTCCATCCTCACGTACGCCCGACGGTAAACAAGATGAAGGTTGAACATTTCGATGTGCTCGTGGTTGGCGCGGGTCTCTCCGGAATCGGCGCTAGATACCACTTGCAGGACAGTTGCCCCACCAGGAGCTACGCGATCCTCGAGGCGCGCAAGGCGATCGGCGGCACATAGGACCTGTTTCGCTATCCGGGCGTACGGTCTGACTCCGATATGTACGGTCTGACTCCGATATGTACACGCTCGGCTACGCTTTCCGGCCGCGGTCCGATGCGAGAACCATTTCCGATGGTCCCGCGATACTCGGCTACGTTCGCGACACAGCGCGGGCGAGTACGGAATTGATCGCAAGATTCGATTCCAACATCGCGTGACCCGCGCCGCATGGTTGTCCGCCAACGCGCGATGGACCGTCGATACCGAACGCGGACCCGCGCGCGAGCCGATTCCTTTCACTTGCGATTTCCTCTATCTGTGCAGCGGCTACTACCGCTACGACATGGATTCGAACCCGATTTCGCTGGCGTCGACCGCTTCCGCGGACAAATCGTGCGTCCGCAACACTGGCAAGAAAAGCTCGACTACGCGGGCAAGCGTATAATCGTGATCGGCAGCGGCGCGACCGCGATCACGCTGGTGCCCGCGATGACCGACAAGGCGGCGCACGTGACGATGCTGCAGCGTTCACCGACCTACGTCGTTTCGCTGACTGCCAACGACAAGATCGCCGAGCGTTTGCTGCGCGTGTTGCCCAGGAAGTACCGCATACGCGATCGCGCGATGGAAGAACGTAGCGATGTCGCTCATCTTCTTCCAGGCGTTCCGTCGATGGCCCGAGTTCAGCAAGAATGATCCGCAAGGGTGCGACTAGCGCGTTGCCGCCCGGCTGTCCGGTCGACGTCCACTTCAAGCCGCGCTACCAGCCGTGGGATCAGCGCCTGTGCGTGATGCCCGACAGCGACCTGTTCAAGGCGATTGCACAAAGGCAACCGCGTCGATCGTGACCGATCGAATCGAGACTTTCACCGAAAAAGGCATCAAGCTCGTTTCCGGCGCGGAGCTCGAAGCGGACCTTATCGTCACCGCAACCGGACTCAAGATGATGCCGCTGGGGCGGCGCGCATTTCACCGTCGATGGCCACACGGTCGATGTCTCGAAGTGCCTCAGTTATAAGGGCATGATGCTGTCTGGCGTGCCGACGCGCTTGCGATCGCCTATATCAACGCCTCGTGGACGCTCAAGGCCGACCTCTCCTCGATGTACGTATGTCGCGTCCTCAACTATATGGAGCGTCGCGGATATCGCCTATGCATTCCGCGATGCCCAGCCGACACGGTGGGCGAGCGGCCAGTGCTCGATTTTCCTTCCGGCTATGTCAAGCGCTCGATCGATGAATTTCCCAGGGGATCGCGCAAGCCCTGGCGCCTGTATCAGAACTACCTGCTTGATCTGCTGACGCTTAAGTATGGAGCAGTCGATGACGCTGCAATGGAATTTTCCAAGCCAGCGCCGCGGGTGGTCGAGCAGCCGAGCTTAAGGTCGCGCCGCGTAGGGCAATTCGGTCGAACAGCCGAATTGCGGTATTCTTTTGGCGACGTGGATCGGGTTCGCGCCTAAGTGAAATCGCCGGTGAGCAGCGCGGCGATCCTTTTTAGCGCGCGTTTCTCCGTCCCCCCACGCGTTCTCAACGCGGATTTCCTATCGCCGCCCTGCAAGCTGAGAGTTGATAGGAAAGTACGCGCGCCCCGGTCCGCCTACAACAGCACTCATAGTGGTTGTCTCAGATCCGGAACTGGAGCGCCGTTTCGGCAATGCGGTCGCCGCTGTCGAGTGCGGGGCTGGTCCCTTGACAGATGAACAGGAAAACATGTACTAACGTACACGATGCTGTTCAAGCGCGAAACCCGCTCACCGACTGAACCACGACGCAACGAAATCCTGGAAGCTGCGCTGCGAATCGTGGCCGACGGGGGCCCCGATGCCATCACTTTTCGCGGGGTCGCGGATCGCGCAAAGGTTCCGCTCGGCTCGCTCACCTACTACTTCGAATCGCGCGAGGATCTTCTGCGCGAAGCGTTTCGTCTCTACCTGTCGGAGGCAGCCGCTTTTGTCCGGGATGTCGAAGAGGGAAGCCGCCCTTATACGCCATCGCAAGTCATCGAGATGGTCATGGCTATCATGCGCCGCGAATTCACGGACGATCCCGCGATGGTTCGGGTTGAATACGAACTCATTCTCTATGCCGTTCACGAACTCGAATTGGCGCGCGAGTTCAATGCGTATGAGCGCTGGATGGAAGCCAAGCTCGCGGGTTTGCTGGAAGCGATCGGCGCGCCGCGGCCAATCGATGCGGCCCGCACCATTATCGACATGGCGCGCGGATTCGAGATCGAACGCCTGACCCATCCGGGCGCCCAACTTGAAGACTTGCAGCGCAGGCTGCGGGTCGTCATCGACGCTCTTGTTAACGAGCGCCCCGCGATCGCCTTGAAGGGGGGGAATCAGCAACCGCCTCGTGAGAGCACGTCGGGTCGGAGACGGAGGACCGCATCATGAATATCCCGCATCTGCCCGCAGACGCCGCGTGGGAAGAGGTGTTGGCCGCGATCGAAAGCGGTGGCGGGGTAGCGATCGATCGTCTCGTCTCACCAGATTTCATGGACGAGCTCGCTGCCGAACTTCGCCCTTGGATAGAAAAAACTCCCGCCGGCACGGATGAATTCGAAGGCCGCCGGACCCGGCGGACTGGCGGCTTGGTCGCTCGCTCGCCGAAGAGCCGCGAACTCGTCATGCATCCGCTGGTGCTTGGTGCCAGCGAACGCATCCTTGGCCGTGCTACCAGCATTCAACTCAATGCAACGCAGGCCATCACGATAGGACCCGGAGAACCGGCGCAGGTGATTCATCGCGACCAGTGGGCCTTCGACATGTATCCCTTCGCGAAGGACTATCAGGTGATCGTCAACGCTTTATGGGCGATGACCGACTTCACCCTGCAGAACGGTGCTACCCGCGTAGTTCCCGGCAGCCACGCATTCGAAGACAAGCTGAGGTTCACCGAGGCCGACACCGAACCAGTAGAGATGAGCAAGGGCTCGGTGTTTCTGTATCCGGGTACCACTTACCACGGCGGCGGCGCAAATCGATCCGACACAAATCGAACTGGCATCTCTCTCAGCTACAGCGCCTCATGGCTGCGCCAGGAAGAGAATCAATATCTGGCGGTACCGATGGAAATTGCGCGGACGTTGCCCGAAGAACTGCTGCGCCTGATCGGCTATCAGCGCGGCGCCTACGCGCTCGGCTATGTGGACGACCTGCGCGATCCTATGGAATTTGTGCGGCCCGACCTCGCCCGGCGAGGAATGGCCCGCTGAGCCGCAACGGCATAAGCGGAAAGCGGAAAATTGATACGTTGAAACCTGACGGAGATGGCGATGGAAATCCGACATTTGGCGAATACCGTCACCGGAGAACAGGTAGCCGATGCGATGCGGCGCGAGGGTGCGGTGATTGTCGACAACCTGTTGAGCGGCAACGGGGTTGACGAGGTCATGGCGGAACTGCGGCCCTGGATTGAGAAGACGAAACCGGGCAAAGACAGCTTCAACGGACGAAATACCCGCCGCACCGGAGCGTTGATCGCACGCTCGCCGATCTGCCGCGAGCTGGTGATGCACCCGCTTGCGCTCGGTACCGCCGCCAAGTTCCTCGCCCACGCCACCAGCTACCAGCTTCATCTCACGCAAGTCATCTCGGTCGGTCCGGGCGAACCCGCGCAGCGCATTCACCGCGATCAGTGGGCGTTTGATCTCTTCAGTTTCCCGAAAGGCTTCGACGTCCAGTGCAACACGATCTGGGGGATGACCGATTTCACCGAGGAAAACGGAGCGACCCGGATAATTCCGGGCAGCCACCTGTTCGACGACAAGCTGCAATTCACTGAGTCGGACACGGTTCCCGCGGAGATGAGCAAGGGGTCGGTGCTGTTTTACAGCGGCAGCGTATATCACGGCGCGGGCGCAAATCATTCCCGCGACACCCGCATCGGGCTGCAATTCATCTACAATCTCTCCTGGCTGCGGCAGGAAGAGAACCAGTACCTGGCGTGCCCGCTGGAGATCGCGCGGACGCTTCCGCTCGAACTGCTGCGCCTGATGGGCTATCGGCGCGGGGCTTTTTCCCTCGGATATGTGGGCGATCTGATGGATCCGATCCAGGTGGTGCGCCCCGAAATCGAGGATGATGCACCGGAGCAATTGGAAGACACGGCCGAAATGCTAAAGAAGCTGGGAGCCCGGGAGCTGGCGCAGAAACCCGCGTGACACCGATCGCGATTTGGAAAATCCGTTCACCTTGGGAGAATCTTCAATGACGACTGCGAATCGATATGCAAGGCCCTTCGATGGACTCGAATGGGTCGTCCCCGAAACCTTCGAGAGTTGCTTCAAATGGGAATACGAGGACGGCAGTGAGGCGCTCCATCGTCTCTACGAAAAAGGCAAGAAGCAGCAGTGGAACGCGAGCGATCGAATCGACTGGTCACTCGACCTGGACCCGGAAAATCCAGAGGAGCTTCCTGACGAGTATCTCTCCATCCATCGATCTCCCGTGTGGGAGCGGCTGACGCGCAAGGAGCGCGCAGACCTCCGGCGTCATTCGCAGGCCAACGACCTCTCGCAATTCCTTCATGGGGAGCAGGGCGCACTCATCTGCACCGCCAAGATCGTGCAGCAGGTACCCGACGTCGAGGCCAAGTTTTACGCCGCGACACAGGTGATGGACGAGGCGCGCCACGTCGAAGTGTACAAGCGGCTGCTCCACGAAAAATTCGATCTCGCCTATCCGATCACTCCGCCCCTCCAGAGCCTGCTGGACGGTATCCTGCGCGATTCGCGATGGGACATGACGTATCTGGGGATGCAGGTGCTGATCGAGGGGCTCGCACTAGCCGCCTTCGCGGGTATCCGCGATATGGCGAAGAACCCGCTCGCCGCAGCGGTGAATGCCTACGTCATGCAGGACGAGGCGCGCCACGTAGCATTCGGCCGCTTGGCGTTGCGCGAATACTATCCGCATCTCAGTCAGAAGGAGCGCGACGAACGAGAGGAGTTCGTGGTCGAGGCCTGCTACACGATGCGCGATCGGTTCAACTCGCGCGACGTGTATGAGCGGCTGGGCTTGCCCATCGAGGAATGCATCGAATGGGAAGAAAATTCGCCGGGGATGAAGGAATTCCGGGCGGCGCTTTTTACCCGCATCGTGCCGGCGATCAAGGACATCGGGCTGTGGGGACCACGCGTCAAGCAGGCATACGGCGACATGGGCGTGCTCGCCTTCGCCGACGTGGATATGGACGAGCTGTCTGCGCGCGACCAGGCAATTGCGGACGAGTTTGATCGAACGTCCGGAAGAAATTCCGAACGGAGAACTGAATCATGAAGATCAGTTTTTCCGTAAAGGGCAAAGTGGCAATCGTGACCGGCGGCTCGAAGGGAATCGGGCGCGCGATCGCCCTCACCTTGGCCGAGCATGGTGCCGATCTCGCGATTGCTGCGCGCGGTCGCGACGCGCTCGAGAAGACCCGCGCGGAAATCGAAATGACCGGCCAGCGATGCATCGCACTCTCCGCGGACATGGCTGATGAGGAGGAATGGAAGCGGCTCGTCGATGAAACGATAGCCGCGTTCGGCGGCGTGGACGTCATGATCAACAATGCGGCCACCGCTGCCGCATACGGACCGATCGCAAGAACCGACAGTGCCTCATGGGACCGTGTAATGAAGGTGAACCTGAAAGCTCCGTTCGTGCTCTCGAGCTTGTGCCGGCCCTCGATGAAATCGCGCGGCGGCGGGTCCGTGATTCATATCACCTCCAACGAGGGGCTCCGCCCAAGCTTCGGACTCGGTGTCTATTCGGTGAGTAAGGGCGCGCTGGTCACACTCGCACAGGTATGTGCCAAGGAATGGGCGCGCGACAAGATCCGCGTCAACTGTATCGCGCCGGGGCTGGTGCGTACCGAGATGGCGGACGGGTTGGTGCAGATGGTCGAGAAGTCGGGACGATATCCGAACCCGCTGCATCGCGTTGCCGAACCCGAAGAGATCGCAGGCCTCGCACTCTACCTAGCAAGCGATGCGGGCAGTTACGCGACCGGCCAGACGTTTGTAGTGGATGGCGGTGAGCTCGTGCTCGCGCCTACCGATCAGAACTAGACCGGTTTGCCGGAACTGCCTCCTCGGGCTCGTCCTCAAGGAAGGCAGGCGCGGCATTGGATTTCGAGCTAAAGCACTAGGAGTCAGCAGCGCCGAAAGGCCGATGGGTGCGCTGGGGTCGCGCTTCGTCACGATCTTTCTGCACTCCTCCACGAGCGAAAGCCGGAGCGCTTCGTCACCGGCGTGACCACCTCGAACTTGGTGATCTAATCGCTCCTCTAGGATATCGGGCCCGTTCCAGCGGCAGGTCCGACGCGATGACTCGCATGGCGTACAGCTCTTATCAGATGATTGGAGACGATCCGCTCTTGGCGATCCCCCGCTGGATTTCTGCGACAGCTGGAAGAGCGCTACAGGGTTCTGTCATTCGAATTGACCTCGGGCGAGCCGACACTGACTTATGGTCCGTCATTTCCAATTCCCGACTCACGAACCCCTCCGCACAGCTTCGCCTTTGATTTCAGCCGTTCGCGGCGTGCTTCATCGCGTCGAGGTCGAGCTTCGACATCTTTAGCATCGCCTCCATCGCTCGCTTTGCGCGGGCGGGATCCTCGTCAGCAAGCACCTCGCCCAGCCCAGCGGGCACCACCTGCCAGGAGAGGCCGTACTTGTCCTTCAGCCAACCGCACCGTCCCGGCCGGCCGTCCTTGGTGAGCTTGCTCCAGTAGTAGTCAACGTCTTGCGAGGTCTCGCAGTTGATCACAAACGAGATCGACTCGTTGAACTTGTACTGCGGCCCACCGTTGAGCGCCACGAATGGCTGCCTGTTCAGCTCGAACGTCACGGTCATCACCTCGCCCTTCCTGTTGGACGGGTTGTCCGCTGCCGCGCGAGTGACTGCGGTGATCTTCGATTCTTTGAACACCGAGCAATAGAAGTTCGCTGCTTCCTCGGCCTGCTTGTCGAACCACAAGAACGGATTGATGGTCGTCATGACTGCCTCCTGTTGGTGATGAGCCTGTCCAGCTTCGAGAGCTGCATTTCCCAGCCCATGCGCTGCCGATCGGTCCACATCTGATCATGCATCCGGTTAACAGTGACCGTGACCTTCACCTCGGGACCCGCCGCGCGCAGCTCGACTCGCGCGCTGGTCGGGTATGGCGTCACTCCGGGAATGAAGTCGGCCTCCGAGGTCCAGCCTAGCGCGGTCTTCGGAGTCACCTCGGTGAAGGTGTTGCGATGTTCGGTGCGCACCTTCATTCCCGATTGCTTTATCACCTCCACCATTTCGGGTGCGTCGGCGATCATCGCCCAGTCGAGGTGGCCGCCTTTGCGGAACTCGAGCCCGGTCACCTCGACCCGAAAGCCCTCGGGTCCCCACCAGGCTTCGATGCCTTCCTTGGTGGTCATCAGCTCCCAGACCTCGTCGAGCGTTGCCCGGTAGCTGCGTTCGATGGTGATCTCGTTCTTCATCGCTGACCTTTCTTCGCCTGGCGGCGTGCTAGCTCGGCGCCCAGCCGGTCGAGGCGTGACTCCCAGAGCTGTCGATAACGGGAGAGCCACTCGTCCAGCTCCTGAAACCGGTCCGGGCGTAGTGAGTACAGCCGTTGCTGGCCGTTGGGCCGCATCTGCACGAAACCGCTGTCGGTTAGGATGCGCAGGTGACGGGAGACGCCAGACTGGTGGATGTCGACCTGGGCGACCAGGTCGTTTACCGGCTGCTCGCCGCGGAGCAGGAGCTCCACAAGCTGCAACCGGGTCGCATCGGCCAAGGCGGCTAGAGTGGATGATTGCACATATGTGTATATACATATTAGCGCATTTAAAGGCAAGTCGAAAAAATACACCCCTTGCCCGCCGCTTCCCAGAGCCGAGTCGGCCCTGAAATCCGAGACCATAATTGAGTGGGCAATATGTCCGGGACGGTTTTTCTCCCACCAGAAAAAAAGCACCTGATAAGCTGAGTTCGAAATCGGAGACCCCTGAGGGAAACGAGAATGCGATGGTAGCAAGCGCTGACGAGCGATTTGCAGGTAACGGGCGAGCGACAACAACGATGAAGAAAGCGACAACGGCCATGAAGGAGAGGAAGAGCGGCTCGAAGGAAGGAAAAGGGGGAGACTCTGCCTCTCAGCTGATAGATGCGAGAATCAAGGAGTTAGGTGATTGGCGGGGCGAGACGCTGGCTCGGGTCCGAATTCTCATCAAACAGGCCGACCCCGAGGTGGTCGAGGAGTGGAAGTGGAGAGGGGTGCCGGTGTGGTCTCACGCTGGAATGATCTGCACCGGCGAGACGTACAAGAATGTCGTGAAGATGACCTTTGCCAAGGGTGCCTCGTTGGAGGACCCTTCAGGCCTCTTCAACTCCAGTCTCGAAGGCAACACCAGGCGTGCCATCGATTTCCACGAGGGCGACAAGATTAATGAAAAGGCGTTGAAGGGGCTCATCCGCGCCGCGGTGGCACTGAACACGTGTCAGCCGCCCACCGACCGGGGATGACAGCATAGATAACCGAGGATCTGAGGCGGACTGGGATGAGCCCAGGGGCGGGGCGCCCACGACGAGCACCCAGCGATCGATCACACCGGTGCTGCGCAACGCCTTCGAGGCGATCCTTCCAGTATTCGATCGTGCAGTCGCGTCGAAAGCTGCATAGAGCGTTAGAGCTGTGGAGCACACTAGTTCTGACTTCATCTGGGAACGGCGGTAATAAGAATGAAGCGCCTAAGAACCACTGAAAGGAGATCTTTGCTCCAAAGAATTTCTAACCCATAGATATGCGAGTGTCGGTATTTTTTACATTTTGCTGAATCGCTAGTCGAAGGCAAAAGAACACCAAATCAACCATGACGACGAGAAACGAAGTACGGTAGGAAGCTCATCCCGCTCCGTTTCAAGAACATCGTGCCAGCCGACTTTTAGCTTGGCTCCTAACCTCACAGACCGTTACTCACAACCAAAACCCTGAAGTGGGCCTGTTTATAGGCTGTTCTATACGACTATCGAGACCTTTCAGGTCGGAGTCTCGTCGGTTTTGGGGGACCTTTAATGAGCCGAACAAAGATCGGTTACCTGGAAGGCGGCATGGCCTATGACGGGATCTGAAGCAACGGTCATTAGAGGAGAATCTCAAATCATGAAAACAGCACAATATTTAGTCGCCAGCTTAGTTGGCGGCTCGTTGCTCTGTTTAACTGGCTGTTTCTCGTACAAAAAAACCGAGTCTGTCGAGCCTCTTCCCTCAACGACTGTTGTGCAGCCAGTTACCTCCGGGCGAGACCAGCGAATCCTCATCAACCACTACGACCACAACAACTGGCTCCAACGGCGTCGAAAAGCAACACAGTACCACGAGCCCTGGTTATTGATCGTCCATACGCAACCGACAAGAGCATCGATCTGGCTTGATACTTAGGCGGCACAGGCGAACCCTAGTCAACGACGATTCGAGCAGTACTATTCACGACTATCATTCTGCTCTTCATCGGTTGGTTGCCGGCCTCGCTGTACAGCACCGGGCGGATTACTACCCGAGCAGTGGAACACAATGCTGATGGTGCTTCTGATGCTCGCTGTTTGGGGCGTCATCTGAATCAGAAACGAGATTCAGTCGAGTCTCCAAGCGAATGTTTTCCGCAAGTAGGAGTGGGTCGGGTTCGAGCTGACCAGTAGTCCGCGGTGTGCTCGTATTTTTGGAAAAAGACGTAAGACGTAGGAAAAGAGGAGAGTTGAAATGAACAAGAATCAGATTAAAGGCGATTGGAACCAGCTCAAGGGTGAGATCAAGAAACGCTGGGGTAAACTGACGGACGACGATCTTACGGAGGCCAAGGGTGATATGCAGAAGCTCGCCGGAAAGATTCAGAGGAAAACTGGTGACGATCAACAAGCGATCGAACGATGGCTGCGTGATCACTCCGCATGATGGTGGTTGCCCGTGAGTTCTGAATTTCCACTCTAAGCCTATCGAAGGCATCGTGTCCTCTTCTGGATAGTTGCGTTCGTCGGATGCTGATCATCGGGTTATTCATCGCGTCGTTCTTCTTCGACAAGATCGTCGGTTGCTCGAACTCAGGCCGCGATGAACGAGGAACTCGCCGACTACCACGTCGCGCTCGAGCACGCGCATTCTGCAGCTGGTCGCTGGAATTCTCACCCTGAAGGGACTCAGGGTCATCCAGCGGGCGCATCCACATCCACCAGTCGCGGACATCGCGATGTTGCGGTTTCACATCCAGGTGAAAGAGCTTTTGTCGCGGCGGATCGTGGCTGACATGCTCCTTCATCGACCTAAGATCCATATCGATCACACACAATTTGTGTCGGAGAAGAACAGCAAAGTTCCACTGCGGCAGAAAGGTTGGCAGCAAGCGCTTAAGGCAGCTTATCCATTTAAGATCAACTGCACACCATCGATAATGACGATGTCGTCTATATCCATGACGCGGTGAACCCGCCGCTGCATCTAGCGGGTCTCAACTTCACCGCCGATAACATCCGTAACATCCACGCATCCGACAACGACTACCCGTCCCGCTTTCACGCCACCGTGGTGATATTTGATACAGGGCACACGACATTCGACGGCCACGCGAACTTCCTCGAAGAACCATTTCCCGGCGTACGCGACAACCATTACATGATCACCAATGTGCCGCTCAGTGCGTTCGATCCAGAGATTCGCCAGATCAATATCACCGTGCATGGGGGACGTCTCGCCAGCGATGGTCTGCTCGAATATTCGCCCAAGGTGACCAGGGTCGAAGTCAATAATGCGACCATCGCGGACGTCGGGGTCGGTTACACTCACTCGCCCGCGACGCAGCAGCAGGAAGCGCAGCGCATCAAGGAGGCCGGCCAGCAGATCGAAAGGCAGAACAACCGCGCCGCGGTAGATATCATCGTGCGCGACTTCGAACTAAAGCAATTCTCGTACACCGATGAGACCGCTAATCCGAACTATAGAATCTGGATCAAAGACACCGATCTGACGCTCAGAAACTTGTCGAATCACCAACAGCAGGGGCGCGCGGACGTATCACTTCGCGGCAAGTCATGGGCAGCGGCGATAGCGCGGTATCGGGGAGCTTCCTGGCAAGTCGGGGATGGACCCGCATTCGACCTCAAGATCGCGGTCGTGAACACCGATTTGCCATCGCTGAACGATTTCCTCCGATCGTTCAGAAGGTTTGACGTCGCGGCAGGCAAGCTTGCGGTTAAGGACGGCACGATCGACGGCTACGTGAAGCCGATGTTTGCGGACCTCGAGGTCTACAATTACCAGAAGGACAAGAACACACCGATCCTCCACCAGGCGAAGGAACTATTGGCGGCGCGTCGCACCTGCTCAAAAGTCGTCGTACCAATCTGGTCGCGAGCGATATTGACCTCAAGGGGAGCCTGACGAGTCCCAACGTTGACATGTGGCAAGCGCTCGGTCAGGTGCTGCGCAACGTGTTCATCCAAGCGATTCTATCCGGATTCGATCGCGCGGCTGCGTCCAACGCCCGCTCCGGCAACGCCGCACAGGCTCACGGACGCTAGTCGCGCGTGGTCCGGTTATTTCGTGTTCGGCCAACCATCGGGAGATGGCAGAGTCAGCACTCAGCGCGCGAAGCGTAGACAGTGTACGGACAGGTCGGTCTCCAACCCGCTATGCCTATTCAATGAGCGAACGACTTGGGGCGTTCCTGCTAAAGAAGTTGGTCAAAATGTTTGACTAGCGCAAGAGAGTTTGCGGTGCTACCGGCCTGTACATGAAAGCGACGGCGCCCACCTCCTTGGCTTTTGGCGCAACGTCGCGACAACCGGAGATTATAACGACCGGAACCTCGGCGAGAAGCGGGTTCTTTAGCTCGCTCGGCGAGAAAGCCCCATCCATCGAAGTACCTGCATCTTAAGGTCCAAAAAAAATTAACGCCGGAGGATCATCTGACTCGGCAAGCAACCGAAGTGCTTCGCTGCCATTCGTGGCGCACCGCACCCCATGACGCCCTACGAGAGAGGAGTTCCGCAAGAGCCTCGCATGAGTCACGATCATCATCGACGAGCAAAACCATCAAGCGGCTCTCTTGGTCGAATTTTGCCCCACACTTTTCCTGGTGCAGAATTTATACCATCGCCAATCAGCAGAAATCACGCGCTTTAGTCAGAAATCGCAAGCTTATTAGCGGCTCACGAACACCAGTTGAAACGATTTTTTCACAGAACAGATAGAGATGATTTTCAATAAGAAGACAATCGACTCTGCATCGTGAGTACATAGTTAATCGATGCTCACTACGAGCCCACTCTTATTCGCCCGAGGGGCCTATCAACGTGCCCGCCAACAGAGACATTCTTGGAGGAAATTCTCAGCTCGGAGGTGCAGCGAACGAATCGTTCTCAACCACTTCTGGGCAGTTTCCGGCACGGCACGCCGGAGCCGCTTTTTCGGCCACGCCCGCTCCTATCTTGTACGCCGTTACAAATGCAGGGGCACCAAGCGAAACACAGTTTAAGCTAGGCGCCAAGCCGCCAGAGTTGCCAGCCCATGGTCTGGCCGCAAGTCAGGCTTGAGCCTCAGCTCGATGATTGAGACCCTATCGAGATCAACCCGATAGTCTTCAACTTCGCTGGTCGAGCCGAGGGGGCTGAAGTTCCACTGCTGTCGAACGATTTCTCGGAGTGCTTCACCAGTGGGAGCCCACCGAAGCGTAAATTCCTGGGTTCTCTCGACCTCAGTCTCGGAGAATTCCAGTCGAATCCGATGCAAGGGAGTCGGTCGGTCGAAGACTAGCCGGATGACCTGCTCGCCAGTCTCGGCCGCGCGCCAGCCGCACCGCGCTTTCGCGGTAATCGCAGATTCGATCGGAAAATTTGGATCCTCAGAAGTGACTTCGGCCCTGGCGATGGCTTCGAGATCGAGCCATTCTTCTTGGGGGTTCGAGCTGGATTCCACGCTGTGGCCGCTTATTGTGATTTTCTTCATGTACACATTCTCAGTCTGAAGCGGTTCACTAGCAAGCAAACTGATCGAGGTGAAGGTCAAACCCTTCCGAGTACGGCCGTACACGACTTGAATGGACCCGTATCCGCAGATTGGATCAGGGTTCAGTGTAAACGGTTGGTCAGATGGTAAAAATCCACTTTAGAACGGGTATTTTGCTCACAGAGCACCGGACCGCTGGCGCTGAGGTGTCTCGCTCTATGGTTCAAGTCAGTGCTCTTCGTAGCGCTCCAAGCGATTATAGAGAGTCTTGGGCGCCACGCCTAGAATTTCGGCGGCCCGGGTCTTGTTGCCGCCGGCGTATTCGATAGTGCGGATGATGAGCTCGCGCTCGACGTCCTCAAGTGAGGAACCCATCCGGACCCGGAACCATGCGGAGTCACTCTGGCCGGTGGAGCGA
>JBKPEA010000089.1:0-61141 GCA_046728175.1 Thermodesulfobacteriota bacterium
CGCCCACCACGGCGATGTCCATTTCATTGCGCGGTATGAAGCGCAGGTACGCATCGCTCGAATGGGCTGCGGGCGCGGGAATCAGCAGCTGCACTAGCAATTCCCCCGGCTTCAGGACCGTGCGCCCCGGAGAAACCACGAATTCTTCGACCGCCACCTCGCGCTCGCTGCGCGGCCCTGCGATGCGCGCGCGCGCCTTGAGCGCAATGAGAGCGGGTGTGGTATCCGCGGCCGGAGAACCGTTGCATAGATTTCCGCCTACCGATGCCCGATTCTGGATTTGCAGCGAGCCAATCAGATGCGCTGCCTCGGTCAGGCCAGGATAATGCCGCTGCATGTCAGCGTTCTCGGCGACATCGATGCACGACACCGCGGCACCCAGCCGCAGCCCCGACTTGGCGCTGAACTTGAGTTCGCGCATCTCCTTGATGCGCTTGATATCGACGACAAAATCGGGCTGTCGGACACCGGCGCGCATCTGGATCAAGAGGTCGGTACCTCCGCAGATCGGGCGTGCCTTGTCGCCGTGCGCCTTCATGATTTTGAGCGCATCGGCCAGCGTAGAAGGAGCTTCGTAGTTAAATGCGTGCAAGTGGGCACTTCCTCCAGGTAAAGCTAGGGAACACCAAGCCCCCCGATCCTCTTAGATAGCGCAGTTTCCCCTGCCCCGAAAAGGGCGCACAAGTGGCAGACGCGGCCACCGCTCTCCAGAAAGCTTTTCAGCGCGTCCCGATGCCCAGTATGAGAATTGCTCTATACTGACTGCCGGCCCCATAGCGCGCGCTATCCGAGCACCAGGCAGATGCTTTTTCAGCTCGTGATCCAAGAAAGACGATTGCTCGCTCAGTACAAGAATCAGTCTCTGAATCCCAGCCGGCGCGCGATGCGCGCTGCCGCCGATGCGAGTGCGGGCGCGTGTGTTCCCATGCCCGCAAATCGCGGGTCCGTGGTCTGACCGCGCACGTAACGAACGTAGATCTGCTCCACCACCGTTGCGTTTTTCCAATGCGCCCACGCCCAGTAAAAGGGCATGTTGCTCAGGTCGCGTCCGGTGCGGGTCGCGTACCTATGCATCAGTTCATCGCGGCTCATAAACCCCGGTCGCAGGGTATGCACTTCCCCCTCGCCAGTTGCGAGCAGATCGACCGGATCGTCCGGCTCGCGCCAGTAACCGAGCGCGACTCCAAAATCGACCAAGGGATCGCCAATCGTTGACATTTCCCAATCGAAGACCCCGACGACCTGCCCGGGATCGGAAAAATCGATCATCAGGTTATGCAGGTGGTAGTCGTTATGAATCAATGACGGCGGCGGTGAAACCGGCATGTGATCGAGAAACCACTCGCCGAGTTTTTCCATCAACGGAACTTCACGCGTCTTGGCCTTCTCCCAACGCCCCATCCATCCAGTGATTTGCCGCTTGAGAAATCCGTCGGGCTTTCCAAGCTCGCCAAGCCCGATACCTTGGTAGTCAACCGCATGCAGATCGGCCAGTGTGTCGACAAACCCCTCCGACAACTTTCGCAGCGAGGCCGGATCCATCGGCAGTTCCGGCGGGAGCGCCTGCCGCATCCGGATCAGAATTCCTTTACGCCGTTCCATTACGAAGAACGGTGCGCCGACTATCGCGGGGTCTTCGCAATACAACATCCCACGCGGGGCCGGTTTGAATACTTCCCAGGTCCGCGACAGCACACGATACTCGCGGCCCATATCATGGCCGCCGACCGGCAAGGGGCCGAACGGCGGGCGGCGCATCACCCATTCGCGATCGCCGAAGCAAAGCAGATAGGTCAGGTTTGAGTGCCCACCCCGGAATTGCTTCACGGTTAACGGGCGATCCGCATCGGGCAGCCGTTCGTGCAGATAGGCGGCGAGCTTCGCCCAATCGAGCTGCTCTTCCTCGCGAACCTCGCCAAACTCGGGCGTTATTTCGACGGCTGCCGCCATCTGCCTGATTTATGCCAAAAAGCCGCCCATACGCGCCAGAAGTGTAGCGGGGTTTCGCAAATCGATGGTGGCGCCGGACTGGGTCGTGCATTGATCGCCGCGCTGCGCAATGGTCTGGCAGGGGAGGGAGGACTCGATGCTCAGCGGCGTCATTCTGGCCTGGTTTGTTCTGACCGCGCTATCGGTCGCTTTCGTCGCTATCCACATCCGCACTACTCCCGAATCGCCGGTCCTGAAATGGGGCTTCGTACTGGTGACGCTCTTCACAGGTCCGATCGGCGCGATGCTCTATGTACTCGGCTGCCGCGAGCCGCTGGCCGGCACGCACGAACAATACGTCGCCGCGCAATGGCGCCAGACACTCGGCTCCACGATCACTGTGTGGCTGGGGACGGTGTCGGGATTCTAGCCGGCGCGGTCATCGCCGGCTTCCTGCTGCTGCCTGCTGCGCTCGACAATCACCACGGAGTATATCCTCGCGTTCGGTTTCGGATTGGGAATCTTCCAGGCCCTTTTCATGCGCGACATGGTCGGCGGCTCCTACCCTCGCGCGCTGGCCAGGTCCTTCGTCCCCGAGTTACCTCGATGAACTGCCTGATGGCCGGAATGATCCCGGTCGCAATGATCCCAGGTCCCGGATTCCCGGCCACAAGCCCGCTCTCACCCGCCTTCTGGTTTGTCATAAGCATGGCCCTGATGACCGGATTCATCGCTGCCTATCCGATGAATTGGTGGCTGGTTGCGCCAGTGCGGTGCAGCCGCCGCGACGCGCCGGCTCAAGCACGGAATGCTGACGGTGCGTCGAGCGGGCTTAGCTTCCGAGGGAATGGCCGGTGTGCAGCATCAGTCGCAGGGCGCCGCCCACCAGATGGATGCCCGAGCATTTAGGTCATACCGCGCCCGCAGTGCCGGCGATCACGATCGGGATAGTGATCGTACGGTCTTTTTTGATCATGGCGGCCGGGATCGCGAGCGGGATCGCTCTCGTAAAACACACCGCCGAGATTTCTCTCAGCGGCGTTGGACGCCAGCTTGCACTGTTACCCATAGCTTGGTTTCGGGTAACTGGTCTTCAACCCTGCGATCACTTCCACGCCCGCAGCTCGCGGCGCGCGATAGTCTGGCGGTGTACCTCGTCCGGACCATCCGCAATGCGCAATGCGCGACTCTCTCGCCAGAAGCGTGCGATCGGATAATCGTCGCTGACCCCAGCGGCGCCGTAAAGCTGGATGGCGCGATCGAGCACGCGCATCACCATGTTTGCCGCCATCACCTTGATCATCGAAATCTCCTTGCGCGCTTCCTTCTTGCCCAACGTGTCCATTTTCCACGCTGCGTTCATCACCATTAGGCGCGTCGAGTCGATTTCGATTCGCGAGTCCGCGATCCATTCCTGGATATTGGCCTTGTCCGCGAGCAGGCTTCCGTGTGTCCATCGCGTGTTCGCCCGCTTGCACATCAGCTCGAGTGCGCGCTCCGCGATTCCGATCGTGCGCATGCAGTGATGGATTCGCCCAGGACCGAGGCGCGCCTGGGAAATCGCAAAGCCATCGCCCTCGCCGCCGAGTAGGTTGGTAATCGGCACTTTGCAGTCCTTGTAGATGATCTCGCAGTGCCCACCACCGCCGACGTGGCCCATGACCGGCACCGGCCGAATCAGATTGAAGCCGGGAGTGTCGATCGGAACGATAATCTGACTGGCGCGCCGATGCGGCTCGGCGTCGGGGTCAGTCACCACCATTGCAATTGCGAACGCGGCTCCGATCGCCCCGGAAGTGAACCATTTGTGGCCGTTGATAATGTAGTAATCCCCTTGCCGCAAGGCACGCGTCTTAAGCTGAGTCGGGTCAGAGCCGGGGGTGTCAGGCTCGGTCATCGAGAAGCAGGTGCGAATCTCGCCATCCAGACACTTCCTGAGCCAACGGTCCTTCTGATCCTTGCTCCCATACTCGGCGAGAATTTCCATGTTGCCCGTGTCGGGCGCCATGCAATTGAAGGCGCGCGCCCCTAGCGGGCTGCGACCCATCAATTCGCACAGCGGCGCATATTCATGGTTGGTAAGTCCTGCGCCGAACTCCTTGTCCGGAAGGAACAGGTTCCACAGCCCTTCGGCTTTGGCCTTTTTCCGAATCTCCTTCATGATGGGATGTTCTTCATGGGAATCGGCGCGTTCATGCGAGAGCACGTCCTTCTCGGCTGCGTAGACGTGCAGATCCATGAACGCTCCCACGCGTTTGCGCAGGTCTTCAGACTTCGAGCTAAGCGAAAAATCCATCTGCTTTTCTCAACTTGAGTGGGTTGGTGAGAAACTCATAACCCACTTCGAAAACAAATAGAAGTCTGATCGAAGCCCGGCTGGGTCGCAGAGCGGAACCACTCCTGTGCGCAGCCGCAAGACGGCGCGCCGCGCGCCGAAGAGGCCGACGGTCAGGTCAGGAGGTCGAACCCCCTATCCAGGCGGGGCCCAACCACCTCCACGGTGTCCTTGCTTGGAACCACCGGCACGATTTCAATCGTCACGCCGAACCGCGCCAATTCAACACCCATTGCTGGATGAGCCGGAGATCATCGCACTCCATCAACTGAAAACAGCGATCAAAGTTGGGCTCGACCCAGCTATCGAGGTAGGTGAGCCCCTCCGGCAGCATCCGCCCGCTGTCCGGCAGGCGTCGATAAATTGGAAAGCGGATCTCGATCCTGGAACCGCTCGATGACCATGACAGCAACAGTCTGCTCCCGCTTAACTCGCTTGACTCGCGATCGCCTCGATCCGCGCCCGCACATGCTTATGAAATGGCGTCCCGGCAAACCAATCGCGATCCTCGGTCGTGGTCAGATCATTGGGCGCAACGCCGTTCTGAGACTCCTGTCCTTCACGATCCGGATACCAAAGTCCGGTTCCGTTGGGGAGCGAGACATGCCCGGGCAACATGCTATCCGTTACCTCGACCATCGTCTCTGCGCTGCTGCGCTTGGTAATGACACGTACGCGTCCCCCGCTCTGCACTCCGAGCTGCGAGGCGTCCTGCGGATTCATCCACAGCGCACCCTCCGGATCCTTCGGCCGCCACTTCGGATCGCGGATGATGGTGTTGGCGGTCGACGAGCGGCGCTGGCCGGCTGACAGCACGAACGGGAAGTCCGGGTGGGCCGACTGACGCTCGTCGCGCAGCGACCGAAGCTCCGGGAGCAACTCCGGAATCGTGAGATTGATCTTGCCCTTGTGGATCCGGCGCCACGTTTCGACGAACGGATCGACGCTGACCACTACTCCTGAGCGGTTTTTCAGAATCGCATCAAACAGTGCTTCTCCAAGTTCGCCATCGTGGCCGCGGATGCCCGCGCGTCGCACCGACTCCGGATACCGGCGAGCAAACTCGTGCGCAATTCCCCACACCGAAGCGGCATTCTCGGCTCCCGCGCCCAGTGTCGGGCCGAGAGTCTCGTACAACAGCACTGTCATCACCGCTCCCAGTCGGGGACGCTCGGACAGCACGCGCCTCAACTCGGTCGCGAAGACCTCGCGCCCCCTGGCCGCGGCCTCCCGCAGCGGCGCGACCTCGTCGTCGGTCATCGCATCCAGCGCTCGTACCAGCCGACGATGGATTTCTCCCTCGGGCAGGGTTCCGGGCAGCGGCTTAAGAATCGGCGCTCTCAGCGTGAAGGTATTTGCGAACTCGGTTTCCGTGGTGAACGGAGAACCAAAAAAAGTCGCCTCCCACTTCTCGTACTGCGAGCATGAAGGAAGCACGTAGTGGGCTTCACGCGCGGTCTCGCTCAGTGCAACGTCGATCACCACCAGGAATTCGAGCGTGCGCAGCGCTTGCCTCATTCTCGCGCTGTCTGCGACCGAATGCGCCGGATTCTCCGCTTCCACCAGCATCGCGCGGAACCGTTTGGGATGGTCAGTCAGAATCTCGTCGGGAATCACGTTCGCCGGAATCATCCCGCCGATGATTCGGTGGCCGCCGACCGGGCTGGTTGCCGACGACAGGCTGCCGCTAAAGAGGCCGGTCAGGGAGGTGCCCGCGTTCATGGCCCCGGCCTTTCCCAGGTTGCCCGTCACGGCAAAGATAAGCTTTTCCAGGTAGGAGTTGAGAGTGCTGTGCGGCGCCTGCTCGATTCCGAGGTCTTCGTACAGGGAAACACTCGACGCGCGCGCAATTCGCCGCGCGACCTCGCGCACCAGTTCCTCGCTCAAGCCCGCGCGGGTGCAATACTCGGCGACCGGAATCTCCGTCAGCGCGGCGAACAGGTCTGCGCTGTTTTCAGCCCGCTCGCGGATGAAATCATGATTAACGAGGTCCTCCTGCACCAGGACCCCCAGAATCGCTGCAAGGCAGAAAGCATCGGTGCCCGGTCGCACCCGAAGATGATAGTCGGCCATCTCCGCCGTCTCCGTTCGCCGGGGATCAATCACCACCAGCGCGCGCTTCGGGTCAGCCGCCATATCGCGAAGGATCGGCCGTGCGCGCTGAAAGCCGTGCGACTGCCATGGATTCTTGCCGACGAAGACCGCCACCTCGGCCTGCTCAAAGCTCCCGCGTACGCCCGTGCCGAACATCACGTGCTCGACCCAGAACTCACCGGTTTTTTCCTGCGCTAGCGCGTTGGAAGAGTACACCATCCCCAGAGCGCGACGGGTCGACGCGCCATAACTGCCCACCAGATGGTTCCCCTGGCCTCCGCCTCCATAATAGAAGATGCTCGCGCCGCCCCAGGTGTCGCGCGCTCTGGCGAAGCCTGCCGCGACTTCGCGAATCGCGGTGTCCCAATCGATCTCTTCAAAGGTTCCGTCGGCCCTGCGGCGGAGGGGAGCCATGAGGCGGTCGCGCCCGTTCTGGTAAAAGTCGAGGCGCTGCGCTTTCTCGCATGCGTAGCCGTGCGATGCGGCCGACGCGCGGTCGCCGCGCACGCGCGTGATGTGGCGATCTTCGACCTTCACATCGATTCCGCAATTGACCGAGCACAGGATGCATGCCGTCTTGAGCCATTCGTCAGCCATGATGCTTCTCCAGACGAGTCGGCCGGCCGCGCACGGGCATCGGCGGGCGATATTGACTAAGTTCTATTTTGGAACTTAATATTGAGTCAAGGCACGCGATTACCATTCCCTGAAGAAGGACCAGTCGTGCGATGGTCTGAAATAAACGAGATGAAATGCTCGGTCGCGCGGACCCTCTCGGTCATCGGCGATCGCTGGACCCTGCTCATCGTGCGCGACAGCTTTCTCGGTCTGCGCCGCTTCGAGGATTTCCAGCGCGACCTGCGCATGACGCGCCATCGCCTGGCGGCCCGGCTCCGAAAGCTGGTCGACGACGGCATTCTGGAGCGCGTTCAATACCATGATCGTCCACGGCGCTTCGAATATCGGCTGACCGAAAAAGGCATCGACCTCTACCCGGTCGTAGTGGCGTTGCTTAGGTGGGGGGACCGCTGGATGGTGGATTCGGAAGGACCGCCGATCGAATTGCTCCATCGAAATTGCGGCCGCCACGTAATGCCGGTGCTTACCTGTCCCGCGTGCAACGAGGAGGTCAACGCGCGTACCATGGCGGCACGGCTTGGTCCGGGATTAAAAAGGCGAGCGGAGCACCGCGGATACGCACGGGTCGAGTCGCGGCGCAAGGAGCAGTCGCTATCATGATTCGCCAGTTTCAGTTCGAGGCCGAAATCTACGAGTCGCTGAGCTGTGTGCCGATGCAGGCGCGGCGCAAGCTCGACGCGGTCGGAATCAAAGTTAATCTTGCCCAGTGGCAGCAACTGGGCCGCGGCGAGCGCTTGATGATCTGTCATGCTCCGGCAAATTCCCCCGAGGAATGCGCCGCGCTCAGGTTGTTCATCGAAGAGGCCACCCTGGCGCGCGCGGGCAGCCCTCCTAAAGAACTGTCCGAGGAAGTACGTCGCGGCGCGACCCCGCCCCGGGTGCCTCCCCCGCGCCTGATTTCCCACGCCCGCGATCTTGGCAGCGACCTGACTCAGGAAAAGTGGAACCAGCTGGACGAAGATGAGCGCTACGCCCTGGTCAAATTGGGCGACGTCGAACGTCCCAGCCACAACCTGAAGTCCGCACTGATAGAATTCTTCTCCTAGAAGCGGACCTGCCCGAGCTGACGAAAATCAATTAACTTCGAACAATCCGCTCCTACCAGGTCTCCCGAAAGGGACGCAGCTCCACGTTGAACGACCACGCAGAGCGATCCTGATGCGCGACGTGCCAGACTTCCTCTGCGATCGCCGCGGGTTTGATGAAGAAATCATCCGGTGCATTAGCAAATCGCCGTCGCGTCCACTCCAAATCGATCACCGCGTCGATGACCAAGTAAGCAACATGAACGCCCTTGGGTCCGAGCTCGCGCGCCATCGACTCGGCCAAAATGCGCTGTGCCGCCTTGGTCGGCGCAAAGCCCGCGAAACTTGGCTTACCACGCTGCGCTGAGGTGTTGCCGGTGGCGACGATGGCGCCATCACCTGCTGCTACCATCGCGGGCGCCAGTCGTCGCGCGAGGTAGAGCAGCGCCATCGTATTGACCTGGAAATTCTGGTTCAGCACCGGCGGCTCGATTTCCATGAAATTTCCGAATGCTCCCCCGACCGCGTTGTGTACCAGTACGCGGGGCTCTCCCAGGTCCCGGTGAACCGCCGCGATGGTCGCATCCAGCCGCGCCTCGTCCGTCACGTCACACGCGTAGGCACGACTGCTCGCTATCTCGCGCTCGAGCGCCTGCAGCCGCGCGCGATTGCGCGCCAGCATTGCGACCTGGTAGCCGCCTTGCGCGAAGCGCCGCGCGATCGCGGCGCCGGTACCGGGCCCGACTCCGCTTACCAGCGCCACCGGATTCGAAGTGCTCATATCCAACCCCTGGCGTTAATTAGCAGGCTGCGTGCGGACTACGCGATCGCGTTCCAATCGTTCCACCTCGACCGCCGTGTAGCCCAGCTCGCCCAGGATGGTTGCGGTATGCTCACCCAGCAGCGGCGCGAGGGTCCTGATTCGTGCCGGAGTGCGATCGAATCGCGCCGCGGGCCGCGGTTGTCGGACTCTGCCGAACCTGGGGCTCTCATGCTCCTCGAGGATCTGACTTGCGCGAACCTGCGGGTCCTGCAGCAGCTCGAAGCGGCTCCTCACCGGCCCCGAAGGAACGTCATTGGCAAGCAGGCGCGCGAGAATCTCATCCGCATTCCACTTCTCCAGTTCCGCCGACATGATTTCGCGCCGCGCGACCGCGTTAACGGTCCGCGCGTGCGCCGTCTTGAACCTCGGATCTTCGATGAGATCTTCCCGTTTGAGCGCGCGGCACATCCCCGCCCATTCCTCGTCCGACATCGCGCCCGCGGTAATGTAGCGATCCTGCGTCGCGAAGATGAGGTCGGGTCCCATGTCGCCGTCGGACGGATCCTGCTCGTCGCCGACAAAGGTCAAGCTCGGCATCGCCTCGGGCCACAGGTAGGAGATCATCGCGTCCAGCATCGCGATGCGCACATGCTGTCCCTCCCCCGTGCGCTGCCTGGCAAAGAGCGCGGCGGTAATGGCCTGTGCGTTGGTGAGTGCAGTAGTGAAATCGGCGATAATGGTTCGCACCATCCGCGGCCGGCCGGTATAGCGATCGCGCTGGATATCCGCGAGTCCCGAGACCGCCTGGATGACCGGATCGTATGCACGCTGGCTCGCGTATGGGCCGCTCTCCCCGAACCCGCTGATCGACACATACACGATGTCCGGTCGGATCGCGCGGACCTCGGCCTCCGAGACGCCCAGGCGTTCCGGGGCTCCGATCCGAAAGTTATGGGCCAGCACGTCGGCGGTCGCGATGAGCTTATGGACGATGGCCCGGCCCTCGGCCGCCTTGAGATCGATCGCGAGCGAACGCTTGTTGCGATTGGCGGAAAGGAACGCGGGGTTCATTCCGTTGCGGCCCTTGGCGAGGCGACGCATCAAGTCGCCGGCGGGGGTCTCAACCTTGATCACCTCCGCACCCTGATCCGCCAGCATCATGGTCGCAACCGGTCCGGCGATCATCGTGGTGAGGTCGAGTACTCTTACTCCGTCGAGCGGCCCGGTGGCTTTCTTCTCGGTATTCAAAGCAGGCTCCTGCTATTGCGCGAAGTTTCTGGCCAAGGCGGCCTGGTAGGCGAATCGACCTGCCACCCGCTCGCGATATTTCATCACTGACTCGGGAAGCGTCACCTTTTCGGCGAGCGCCCACTCCAGGCAGGTCATCAGCAAGACATCAGCGGTGCTCAGTTTGCTCCCGAACAGGTAGGGGCTTGCGATGCCGATACGTGGCGCCATCGCCTCAAGGTTGTGTGAGAAATAGGTCTTCGCTGCCTGCACCGCCACCGGCGCCTCTCCGTAAATGTGCTTCAATCCGAGGTGACGACGAACCATATACAAGGAAGCCGCATCCAGCTCCGACATGATGAAGTAACACCATTCGCTCAGCGCGGCGAAGCTTTCAGGATTCGGCGGCCGATAGATCTCGGGATTTGGAAACCTCTCGCTCAGGTATTCGATTATTGCAGCGCTCTCCGTAAGCACCAGCGACCCGTGCTGCAGCACGGGAATCTTGTGCCGCGGATTGAGCCGCAAAAATTCGGCGCTCTGAGTCTCGCCGGTGCGCGAGCCGATCGCATGAAACCGGTAGTCGACACCCAGTTCCAGCAGCATCCAGTGCGCGCGCATCGTGCGTGAGGTACCAACTCCCCACAAAATCACATCGCTGCTCATCGCGGTTACCCTTTGTGCAAAAAGGTCAGCTCGGCCTCCCGGTACTTCGAAGTGTCCGGGATTAGCGGCCGTCCTGCGATTCACTCGTCCGTCTAAAACTTCTCCGTAAACGGCCGCACGTCTAATTCGTGGCTCCACACGCTGCGGTCCTGATGGGCCAGGTACCAGAACGCATCGGCGATCGCCGCAGGCTTGAGCAAGTTCTCGTCCTTCGCGTCAGGCCGCAACTTTCTGAGCAGGGGCATATCGATGCCGCCATCCACGTTCACATACGCCACGTGGATTCCCTGCGGATGAAGATCGCGCGACATCACCTGGGCCAGTCCGCGCACCGCGAATTTCGCCGGCGCGAAGCCCGCCGAAGTCGGCCACGGGCGGATGCCCGCGGTAGCACCCGTGATGAGAATTATTCCGCGGCCCCGCGCGAGCATGTCCGGCACGACCTGCCGCGCCCACAGAAATGCGCCGAAAGTGTGCAGCCGCCAGGTTTCCTCGAACACCTGTGGCGTGGTTTCCATCAGCCGGCCCATGGGCCGCCGTCCGCCGTTGTAGATCAGGACCTCGACCGATCCAAGCTCGTGGTCGATACGTTGATACGCGGCCGCGATCTGCGATTCCGCGGTGGCATCGCTCCGCACGGGCAGCGCGGTCCCGCCCGCCGCATTGATCTCGGCCGCAACTTTTTCGATTACCCCCGCGCTCCTGGCGAGCAGAGCCACCTTGTAGCCGGTCGCGAAGCGGCGCCCCAGCGCTGCGCCTAGACCTTCACCGACGCCAACCACGATGCAGGTGCGATTTGACGATGAAACCGGCTCACTCATGGTTTGGGTCCTCCCAGGGTTTTATCGGAGGTTTGCCTGGTATTGATGACGATCGTAATGTTTAACACATTGCTGACGCTCATGCTGATCTGAGTCAAGAGTCGGAGAACGCTCGGATGAGAGTTTCCAAACAGAAAGCTGCCGAGAATCGCGAGCTGATTCTCGCCGCTGCCGCCCGCCTGTTTCGCGAAAACGGTATCGCGGCGACCGGCGTCGATCTGATCACCCAGCGCGCCGGCCTGACTCACGGTGGACTCTACAGCCAGTTCGGGTCCAAGGATGCCGTCGCGGCCGCTGCCATCCTGGTCGCTTCCCGGAATTCCGCGCGCAGGTTGCGGCGTCGCGCCGAGCGCCAACCCGCAGAGCAGGGGCTGCGCAAAGTCGTCAGGCAATACCTGTCGACCTCGCATCGCGATGAGCGTGGCCGCGGCTGCGTGCTGGCCGCCCTGGGAACCGACATCCCGCGCCAGCCGCGCGCGGTGCGTCAGGCGTTCACGATCGCCGTAAAGGGCGCGTTGGACTTAATGTCCGGATGGATGCCGGACCGCGCCGCTTCGTGGCGTCAGCAAAAGGCGATCGCCGCTTTCTCCACGATGGTCGGGGCGCTGATCCTGGCGCGTGCGGTAAGCGATGAAGCGCTTTCGCAACGGATCCTGGCAGTTTCGGCCAAATCGGTGGTCGATGGCGCCTGGCCTGCGCGCCGGGCGCGCGATACCCAGGTGAACCAGCGGCGCGCGGCCCGCAAAGGAGCAAACTAGTGGAACCGCGACACGCTGCCGCGGCAGTAGTCGGAGCAGGGGACTATATCGGCGCCGCGATCGCCAAGAGATTCGCCCTCGAAGGCTTCAGCGTCTTCGCCGGACGGCGTCAGGGTGACAAGCTCGCGCCGCTGGTCTCGGAGGTTGAGGCGCGGGGTGGTCGAATCGTCGGGCGTTCACTCGATGCGCGCAAGGAAAACGACATCACCGCCTTCCTCAACGAGGCCGAGCGCGCCGCGCCGCTCGAGGTCTGTATCTTCAACATCGGCGCCAACGTCAATTTTCCGCTGCTGGAAACCACCGAGCGCGTATTCCGCAAAGTATGGGAGATGGCGTGCTACTCCGGATTTCTGACGGCACGGGAAGCGGCTCGGCTGATGCTGCCGCGGGGGCGGGGTGCCATCTTCTTTACCGGTGCGACCGCCAGCCTGCGTGGCGGTGTCGGGTACTCCGCGTTTGCCGCCGCGAAATTCGGTCTCCGTGCGGTCGCGCAGAGCGCCGCACGCGAGTTGGGGCCGCACAACATCCACGTCGCACACCTCATCATCGATGCGGGCGTAGATACGGCCTGGGTCCGGGATCGCATCAAGGAACGCGAGGGCGAAGAAGCGATCAAGAACCTTGACCTTTCGCGGCTGATGACACCGGCATCGGTCGCCGAGACGTACTGGCAGCTCTACACACAGCCTCGCGATGCGTGGACCTTCGAGCAGGAAATCCGTCCCTTCCGCGAGAAATGGTGAAGCGATGAAAAAGGTTGAGTTTCATTTCGACTTCGGCAGTCCCAACGCCTATCTGAGCCACCTGGTGATTCCCGAAATCGAACAGCGCACCGGATCGAAATTCCTGTACGTGCCGGTTCTGCTCGGCGGGGTCTTTAAGCTGACCAACAATCGTTCGCCCGCCGAGAGCCTGGCCGGCATCAAGAACAAGCCGCAGTACGAACGCCTCGAGACGACCCGCTTCATCCGCCGGCACGGGATCACGAAGTTTCAGAGCAATCCGTTCTTCCCGGTGAACACGCTGACGATCATGCGCGGAGCCATCGCCGCCCGTGCCATGGGCGTCTTCGAACGCTATGTCGATGAGATATACCGTCATATGTGGGCCGAACCGAAGAAAATGGATGATCCCAATATCGTCCGTGGGGTGCTGGATGCGGCCGGGTTCGACAGCGCGCGATGGTTTGAACTGATTCAATCGGCCCCAGTCAAAGATGAATTGCTCCGCAATACCGAGCGGTCGGTGGAACGCGGGACCTTTGGCTCTCCAACGTTCTTCGTGGATGGCGAAATTTTCTTCGGCAAAGACCGCCTGCGCGACGTCGAGGAGATGATCGTCGGAAACTAGTGGTGCTGGATTAATCGCCGTTTCACGTTCATTCTAGACGTTCGTAAACCGATTCAACCAGGCTGCGATCGAAATCTGAAGTCGACGAGGACCCACGATGGATTTCAACCACTCACCCGAGGACGAGGCGTTCCGCCGGGAGCTCCGCCGATGGCTCGAAGCCAACCACCAGTACGCTCCGACCTCCTTCAGCAATCTGGCCAGCGAGGGCGATGACCATTGGAGCGCCCGCGTCCGCTGGCACAAGAAGCTAAACGAAGGCGGCTGGGTGGCCGTCAACTGGCCCAAAGAGTACGGCGGCCGCGGGGCCACCGTCACGCAGCGGATTATCTTTCGCGAAGAGCTGGCGCGCCTCAACCTGAGCGAACCCAGCATCGGGATGGGGATCGGGCTGCTGGGGCCGACCCTGATGCACTGGGGTAGCGAAGAACAGAAGCGCAAACATCTGCCGGTTATCCTCGCCGGCGATGAAATCTGGTGCCAGGGCTATAGCGAGCCGGGCTCCGGGTCCGACCTTGCTTCGATTCAGACCCGTGCCGTAGAGCGGGGCGACGACTTCGTGGTGAACGGCCAGAAGGTCTGGACCTCGATGGCGCAGCATGCGGACTGGATTTTCGCACTGGTACGCACCGACCCCGATGCGCCCAAGCACAAGGGAATCAGCTACCTGCTCGTGGATATGCACAGCCCGGGTGTTACGGTCCGTCCCCTGGTGCAGATGACCGGCGGCAGAGGCTTCAACGAGGTTTTCTTCGAGGACGTTCGCGTTCCCAAGAGGAATCTGGTCGGCGAAAGGAACAACGGCTGGCAGGTCGCGATCACCACGCTGATGTTCGAGCGGGGCGGCGGTGCCGGCGCGGGCGGTCCGAGTCAGGAAGTTGTCGATTTGGTGAGCCTTGCGCGGCGAACCCCGCGCGATGGCAAGACCGCGTGGGACGATCCGGGCGTGCGCCAGAAGATCGCCGAGTTTGCTTCCGAAGCCAAGGCGCTCAAGTACACCGGCTATCGTCAGTTGACCCGCCAGCTCAAAGGCCTGCCGCCGGGGCCGGAAGGCTCGATGATGAAACTGGTCAGTACCGAGCTCGCGCTCAAGATCGCGTTGTACGCGATGGAACTGCTGGGGCCTTATAGCCAATTCGAGTACGACGCTCCCTTCGCCATCGACAAGGGCAAATGGTCATTCCGAATGTTGGCGGCTCGAGGCCCAACCATTTTCGCGGGGACTAACCAGATCCAGCACAACATCATCGGCGAGCGCGTCCTCGGCCTGCCGAAGGGTTGATCATTCGATCCGCACTTCGCCAGGGTTCATGGCGACAGTTGGCCGTTCGAACGTTCCCCTACTCTTGGTTGCGAGCAGATTAACTCTGGAGGCCTCGAACGGCCGCGAGGTCGCTAACCACCCGGAAAGATCTACAGAATGGAACTTGCGAAAAATTTCCTCGACATCGGGCTCTTCACCAATCGCCTCGATGAAATGAAGGGGTTTTACGGCGAGCGTCTACGGCTGCCCTACGAAGAACTCCTCCCCCTGGGCGGTGGAATGCAGCAGCATCGTTATGGCCTGCTCGGTTCGGTACTCAAGATCAACCATGCCCGTGGTCCGTTGCCGGAACGAAGCCGGGGCAGCGGGTATCGACTACTCACCATTGCCGATCCGCGCACCCCGATGCCGTTGGAACTGACCGATCCCGACGGCAACTCGATCGAGCTGGTTCCGGCGGGACAGCGAGGTATCCGGCAAATCGAAATTCACCTCGCCGTTACCAGCGAGGCCGACTTTGCGAAGTTCTATGGCGAAGCGGTGGGCGGCGAACGGGTTGATGAAAGGCGTTACCGAATCGGGGAAACCATCCTCGGCTTCGCGCACGATCCCGCCGCTCGCCGCGCAGACAAATCTGCTTCCCAAACGGCGCAGGAAGTGATCGCGTCGATGCGCGCGGTCGGGTTCCGCTACTGCACCGTGCAGGTGAAGAATTGTGATACGGAGCACCAGCGCTTTCTCTCGATGGGCGTATGGGAAGGTGCCGCGCCCGTAACCCTGGGCAAGGTCGCAAGAATTTCCTTCATCCGCGACCCCGACGGCAACTGGATCGAAATCTCCCAGCGCGCTTCTCTCACCGGCGCCCTGCCGCCGTAATGATCATAGAAAGCCTGGCGCCGGACCTTCCCCTTCGCGGGAGCGGTTGATTTGGTCGCTCCCTCGCTCCTACCTGCCCAGAATCGCGCGCACCAGCGGAGTCACATCCAGCTGTGAAGGCTCACTCCCCGCCACTCGCCCGACCAGGTCCTGCAGGTCCTTGCCATCCTTGCCCTGGCAGGCGAGCACGAGCGGAATGTGGCTGTCCTGCTCCGACGGACTTCCGTGCCACGAGCGATACGGGCCCGAAAAGTAATAGCGCTGTTCAATGGGAATCGTCAGGCCGGAACGTGCCAGCAGAACGATATCACCGGCACGGTTGCCATAGGGACCGACGCCAAGCCATCGCATTCGTTCGTTGAACTTGAGCAGGTCAGGTCTGGGGTGCGCCTTGAGGTATGCGTAAATCGGAACCAGTTTTTTTCCATCGAAGATCTCAAACGGCCGCAACGGCTGCTGCCCGGCCGGCGTCCGCTGGCGCGCGAAAATTAAATCCAAGCTTCCCTTCAGACGCGGTATCGGCGTGCCGGTCCGATTGACGTAGTCGAATGCGCGCACCGCCGGCATCACTTCTCGCCCCGAACCGGGGCGGCTTGTTCCAGTCGCATTTCTGGCCCGCTCCGGCGCAGGTCGATCTGTCGGCCAGGTACACGTACGCCATCGCGCCTTGATACGCGAAAACGGCCTGGTAGTCCTGCTCATCCGGCGCGGGTTCGAGCTTGAATTTGCGCGTTCTGAAACCTGCGGAGCGCAGAAGCGCCGCTGGCGTGTCCGTCCCTTCCGACCCCAGCGCGTTCTCCTTGAGCACCGGCGTATGACCGTGGTCGGCGATTATGAGCACATACGTACGATCGAGCACACCCGCCGCCCGATACCTATCCAGCACTTCTCCCACCGCCCGATCGGTTATGGTCTCCAGGTACTCAACCTGGCTGGCGAGCGCGTCCCGCGCCAGGTGGGTGTGCAGGTCAATTCCCGGAAAGTAAACCACCTGGATGGCCGGCAGGCCGTAAGTGTTGATCGCATCGATCAACTTGGGCACCGAATTTTCATCCAACTCCGCGTATGCACCCCGCTTAAGCGAAGAACTCTCCATAACTTCGCCATGGATGAAATCGGCCATCAGCGAGACAAACGCGATCGGGTCGATGGTGGTAAAGATGTCCGCTCGCCGGTACACGGGGTTGAGCGAAACGTAGGAGCGCACTCCCGTTTGTTCGAACAGCGTTGGCGTCCTTAGCGCCTTCCCGACCAGATCCTCAGTCATCATCCTCCGGGTGTCGTCGGTCTCGGCGACCGAAACCGGCGCAGGCGCATAGAATTTCATCTCCTCGCGCACGAACCATTCGTTGCCGGGAACTCCATGATAGGCGGGGGGTGCTCCGGTGAAGATCGATGACCATGCGGCGATGGTGGTCGACGGCAGAATGCTGATCGCGTTTGGCGCGGACCATGCGTGTTCGTAGAGTCCGTCGCCGCGGCTCTTGCCGAGCAGCTGCTCAAGGTTCGGAGCATGACCGGACTCAAGCGCCTTGCTCAGCTGGTGGTAACCGACTCCATCGAAAGCGAAAATGAGTACTAGGGGGCCGCTGGGGGGAGTGTGCGGATAATTCCGCACTTTTTCTCCTCCGCTCAACAGCAGCTTGGCGCCCGGGCTGCACGAGGAAGCGGCCGTAAGCCCGATCAGGATCGCGAACAGTACCACAAACCGGTGGCGGGCAGGTCGCCGATGAAGGGGCATCCTGGATTGCTTTATCTGATAGCGACGCGTGGTTTCAAAGAAGATCGTGTGCAGATCCCGGCCTAAGCCCAACGCGAGCGCGGGCGATTGCGCGAAATGCCCGCACGCGACGAGGAAAATAACTTGACCGGCTTGGGCGCGTGGATCTGAATCTTTTCGAATCCCTCGACGTGCTCGCGTTCGAGTTGCTCTCCCAGCACCCGTTCCAGGCGGGCCAGCGTCACTCTTTCCTCCGGGGTGACCAGACTTATCGCTTCGCCGTACTTGCCCATGCGCGCAGTGCGCCCCACCCGATGTATGTAACTCTCGGTCTCATCCGGGAGATCGAAATTGATCACGTGGGATACGTCGGCGATGTCAAGCCCGCGTGCTGCCAGATCGGTCGCGACCATCACGCGAAAGCGCCGCGCCCGGAAACCGGCCAGTGCCGCGTTGCGCTGTCCTTGCGAACGATCGCCATGAATCGGTACCGCCCGGATATGCGCGCGCTGGAGCATTTTGGCGATCCGGTCGGCGCGGCTCTTGGTTCTAGTGAAAACGATCGCGCGCTCGATCTCGGGGCGCTTCAGAATCTCGAGCAGCATCTTGCTCTTTTCTTCGAGCGCAACCGGATAGATCGATTGGCGCACCGTCACCGGCGGCGCACTCTTTTCGCCGATGGTCACGCGCGCGGGATTGTGCAGGAACTCGCGCGCCAGCATCTCCGGCCCCGCGGCCATCGTCGCCGAAAACATCATCGTCTGTCGATGGCGTGGCACCATTCTCATGATCCGCTTGAGCTGGGGCAGGAAGCCCATGTCAAGCAGGCGGTCCGCTTCGTCGATGACCACGACCTCCACCCGGTCGAGTTTGACGATGTGGCGCTCAAGATAATCGATGAGTCGGCCAGGGCACGCCACCAGGACCTGCGCGCCGGCACGAATTTCGTCGATCTGCCGCTTCTCCGACTCTCCCCCCATCACCACCGCGGCACGCAGTCGAGTATGCCGCGCCAGCATGGCGAATTCCCGCGCGACTTGGGTGGCCAGCTCTCGCGTCGGCGTGATAACCAGGGCCGCCAGATGACTGGTATGCGCTCGATGCAGGCGGTCGAGCGCCGGAGCGAGAAACGCGCAGGTCTTCCCGCTGCCCGTCTCCGCCGTCGCCACCACGTCGCGCCCCTGGAGGGCGACCGGAATAGTTTCCGCCTGAACCGGGGTGGTCTCGTGGTATCCGCGATCGGCAAGCGCACGCTGGAGTTCTGGCGCTAAATGAAGTTCGGAAAAAAGCAATTGAGGTTCGTTACTGTCGACGAGCATACCGATCGAAGGACAGTCAAACAACGACCCTCTCCAACAACCAGCTTCAGGGCAACCGTCAGAAGGCGAGTTGTCTCTCAGTACCCCTCTCGGTTTGGGAAGGATCCGGGTTAACCAACCTGCCCCGAGCGAAGGTTGCGTCGCTTCGGCAAACCGCGGCTAAAACTTCCCGTGACGTCCCGCCCCCATTGCGAAGCGCGCCGCGCCCTCGCGAGTTTCACCGGAATTCACTGTATCGATCCCGCGGCGATATTCGTTGACCATCGCCTCCACCCGCGGCATCGTCCACGCCTCATAGGTCGACATGCGGTCCGATCGCATGCAGCGTTGGGGAAAAGCGGCTATCTGCCCGGCGAGTTCGCGTGCCGCTCGGAGCGCATCCCCCTTTTCCGTAAGCCGGTTGACCAGCCCCATCCGCACTGCTTCGTCTCCCGACACTCCGCGCCCCGTCAGGATCATATCCATGGCGTTGCTCATCCCGATGAGACGCGGCAACCGCACCGTGCCTCCATCGACCAGCGGCACCCCCCAGCGCCGGCAGAACACCCCAAATACCGCATCGTGCGCCGCCACTCGCATGTCACACCACAGCGCCAGCTCCAGTCCACCCGCGACCGCATACCCTTCGACTGCCGCGATGACGGGTTTGCTCAGCAGCATTCGCGTGCATCCCAACGGTCCATCGCCGGTTTCGGTCAGGCGATTGCCGCGATTGGTGGAGACCGCCTTCAGATCGGCGCCCGCGCAGAAACAACCGCCCTTGCCAGTGAGGATGGCGACCGAAAGCGCAGGATCGGAATCGAAGCGCCGAAAAGCCTGCGCGAGCTCATCGGCCGCAGCGCGATCAACCGCGTTTCTAGCCTCCGGTCGATTGATGCTGACAATTACGAGCGTTCCTTCGACTTCGTAATCCACCAGGCTCATAGGTGCTCCTTTTAGGGATAGCAAGGCGGTGTTCCCGTCGTTACAGGTGCTAAGAAAATGTCAACCCGATGAATTTCGGTCTCACTGTGCACGTCCGTGAACGCCTAAAACACGCTATATGATTCACACCATCAACGGCATTTCGATTGCATCTAGTCCTCGACTCCGACGGTGAGAATATGCCACCTTTTGCACCTGGCGAAACCGCGCAACCCGCCTCGACACCCTTCCGCCCGGGTGGGAGACGTTCACGGGTGACCGTAAGCGAACCGTCATTAGTTCTGGATGAATGGACGCGCCGCGCGATTCGCGTGGGCGGCACGCTGGTTGTCCTGGCGCGCCTTCTCAATTTGTACGACCTCTCGCGCGTGCATGCGACCCACGCCGGGCCGATCATAGCGAGCGCGCTGTTCTCCCTACTTTTGGGTCTTGGCACCTTTGCCGCGACCTATGCACCGTGGTTCGACCGCCGCTGGCGGGAAATAGTACTGGCTATGTGCGCTTCGTCGGTTCTGGCGATGACGCTCTTCGGCATTCTGACCCAGCGCATGGAAGTGATCATGCTCTCGTTGGTCCTCGTGATCCTCGTTCCCAGCGCGCTTTTTCCCTGGTCGCCAGTATGGCAAGCGTCTCTAAGCACTTTTTGTTTCGGACAGTGGCTCCTCACCATCGCAGCCCTAGGTCGGCAGGCCGAAAATCCACCCCGCTGGTTGGCAGTCATCGCGGCCGCCGCGTTCGCCCAGTTTGTCGTCGGTCTGCGCAGCAAGCAAAGAGCGGAACTTGAAGAGTCCAATCGCAAGCTGCGTGAGAGCGAGACCAACCTGCGCAAGGTCTACGAGGCGAGCCCAGCTTTGATATCCGTGCTGCGCATGCCAGAGCGGGTTTTTACAGAGATAAACCAGACCTTCGAGCGAAGAAGCGGGTACTCGCGTGCCGAAGTAATCGGCAAAACCGACCTCGAACTTGGAGTTTGGAACGATCTGGCGGCCCGCGACCGCTTTTTTGACATCATAAGAAGACACGGAGCGGTGCAGGGCTTCGACGTCGACTTTCGCATTCGCGACGGCAGCGTGGTGCCCAGCCTGATTTCCGCCGTGCAGGTCGAAATCGACGGTGCCCCGTGCATCATCAGCATGGTTCGCGGAATCTTCCATCTTAAGCAGGCCGAGCAGGAGTTGGTGGCCGCGCGCGAGGATGCACTGGCAGCTTCGCGCGCCAAGTCGGAATTCCTGAGCAGCATGTCGCATGAGATTCGTACGCCGCTCAACGCGATCCTGGGGATGGCAGATTTGCTCCTGGAGACGCCCCTCAACGATGAGCAGCGCCGCTATCTGGAGACCATGACCGACAACGGCAACACGCTGCTGGAACTGATCAACGGGATTCTCGACCTGGCGCGCGTCGAGAGCGGCCGGCTCGTCCTGGAGAGTGTAGAGTTCGACCTCGAAGCGTTGGTTGGGCGTGTGCTCGACACGCTCGGCGTGCGCGCGCACGAGAAAGGACTGGAACTCGCCGCTCGGATCGCTCCTCAAGTTCATCTGGCACTGGTGGGCGATCCCCTGCGGCTGCGGCAGATTCTGCTGAATCTCGTCGGCAATGCGACCAAGTTCACGGTTCGCGGCGAAATCGGCCTGGCAGTTGAGCCACACGCGCACGCCGGCCTTCCCCCTAGCGAGATCATGATCCGTTTCGCGGTCAAGGACACCGGCATCGGGATCGCCCGGCACCAGCTCGATCACATATTTGCCAACTTCACGCAGGCCGATTCCTCGACCACGCGTAACTACGGCGGCTCCGGTCTCGGACTGGCCATCACCAAGCGGCTCGTCGAGATGATGGCTGGGCGGATCTGGGTCGAGAGCGAACCCGGGCAGGGGAGCACCTTCTACTTCACGGCGCGTTTCAGACTCGCGGAGTCCACCATTCCTCAGGTCGTCCCGAAATCGTCACACCTGTCCGGGATGCGGGTGATGATCGCTGACGGCTCCGCGATGAATCGCGATTTGCTGGGCGAAATCCTCACTGCCGAAGGTGCCCGTGTCACCGTCGTTAATGCCTCCGCAGCGGTGCTGGCGGAAATGGCACGTTCCCACGAAGAGCACGATCCTTACCGCCTGGTGCTGATCGCCGCGCACCTCGACGACACCGATGGGTTCCAGCTCGGGCGCAAAGCTCGAACTGCAGCGGGCCCCGGGACGCGCATAATCCAGATGCTCACCTCGGACGACTTGACCAGTCAGCTTCAGCGTCTTCGCGAGGCCGGCCTCTACCATCACCTCGTGAAGCCGCTCAAACGCGCGGAGGTCTTGAACGCGGTGTCGCGCGCGATGGGGGCGCAGACCCCCGCATCCCGCACCAGCAGCGTGGTCGGCAACGGGGCCTCAAACCACATGCGGCCGCTCAAAATTTTGCTCGCCGATGATTCTGGTGACAATCGCGCTCTGATCGCCGCGTTTCTCAAGGACTCTCCGCACACCGTCGAGGGTGTCGAGAACGGTGCGCGCGCGGTAGAGCGCTTCAAGGACGCAAGTTACGACCTGGTGCTGATGGACCTTCAGATGCCGGTGATGGACGGAGACGAGGCGACCCGCGAAATTCGCCGCTTCGAACGCGAGAACCTCCGCCCACACACGCCCATCGTGGCTCTGTCGGCGGCGGTGTTTTCAGAATCCGTCGCGCAAAGCCTGGCCGCAGGATGCGACGAGCACATCGGCAAACCGGTCAAGCGCGCAATGCTGCTCGATGTAATCAATCGCCTGGGCGCCAGGTCCTCTCTTCGGCAAAGCTCCGAACCCAACCGGGCGGCATAGTTCGAACCGCGCAAGCCGGATTCGCGGACCAACGTCGGCGAAATTTGGCGACGCATGATCGACTGACCGGCCGCCCTTGTTATCGGCGCGCGCCTTACGCTATGCGATGGATCAACCATGAGCGAATTTACCGTCAAGGACAAAGCCGCGATCGTCGGACTGGGCGAAACCAAATACTACAAGCGCGGCGGTGCTCCGGTCAGCGAGTTTCGCCTCGCGCTCGAAGCGATTCTGCGCGCCTGCGACGACGCGGGAATTCGTCCTACCGACATCGATGGGATCGCTTCCTACAGCAATGATCGCAATGACTCGGTTCGGGTCGCGACGGCCCTGGGACTGCCGGAGCTACGCCTGTCGACGATGTTCTGGGGTGGTGGGGGCGGGGGTGGTTCGGGGGCGATTGGCAACGCCGCTGCGGCGATTGCCGCGGGATACGCCAACTGTGTGGTAGTTTACCGCGCGCTCGCGCAGGGACAATTCGGACGTTTCGGCCAGACCCCCGCGCTCAACACGATTTCAGGGCCTCCCGCTTATACCTGGCCCTACGGAATGTCCACGCCTGCGCAATGGATCGCGCTGCGCACGCGCCGCTTCATGCACGAACACCATGTCACCCAGGACGCGATCGCCGCGATCGCGCTGGCCTGCTACCACCACGCGCAATTCAATCCACGCGCGATCATGTATGGCCGCCCGCTCACGCGGCAGATGTATGACGAATCGCGATGGATCGTCGAGCCGTTCCATCTCTACGACTGTTGCATGGAGAACGATGGGGCCGCGGCGGTCATTCTCACCACCCCCGAGCGCGCCCGCGACATGCGGCAGCGCCCGGCGTGGATAATGGCATCGGCGCAGGGCTCGGATTTCCGCCAGGGCGCCGGCGCCGAGAACAATCCCGACTACGGCTCTTCGAATTTCAAGACCCTTGCACCACGGCTTTACGCAATGGCGGGCATCGAGCCCAAGGACGTCGATGTCGCCCAGGTCTATGAGAACTTCACCGGCGCGGTGATGACCAGCCTGGTTGAGCATGGCTTCTGCACTCCCGACCAGGTGATGGAATTCTGCACGGTGGAGAATCTGACCTGGCCCAATGGCCGCCTTCCCCTCAATACCAGCGGCGGCAACCTCGCCGAATGCTACATGCACGGACTCGAATTGATCATCGAAGCGGCGCGCCAGGTGCGGGGCACTTCGACGTGCCAGGTCAAGGACGCGGAGATCTCGATGGTCGTGTCGGGACCGATGGTCGCGCCAGTCAGCGATCTGATCCTCCATCGATAGCGGAAACAAGCTATGAGCGAAGCTCCAAAGACTTACTTGCCGCAGGGGATGCCCGCACCGGTCGCACAGCGCGACGGCGTCGACAAGGAATTCTACGAAGCGGCGAAGCGCCACGAGCTGGTCGTGCAGCGCTGTGGCAAGTGCGGGACGTATCAGTTTCCGGCAGAATGGATTTGCTACAAGTGTCACACGATGGAACCCGGATGGGAGCGCATCTCGGGCCGCGGGCGCATCTATAGCTGGGAGCGCGTATGGCATCCTGCCCATCCCGCGCTCAAGAGTTCCTGCCCCTACCTGGTCGTGGTCGTGGAGCTTCCTGATGCGGGGAAGGTGCGGATGGTCGGAAATCTGCTTGGCGACCCGATGCAGGAAGTGAAGATCGATTCCGAAGTCGAAGCCGTCTTCGAAGATCGCGAAAGCGCCACTTTAGTCCAGTGGTGCCTCGCGGGCCGGTGACCCTGGTGGCGCTGACGTCCCGCGGCGTTCGTTGTCTCGCCTTTACACCTTCTCGCCGTCAGGCTTGACGAACTGAAGCGACGCCGAGTTCATGCAATAACGCAGCCCTGTCGGTCGCGGCCCGTCGTCGAAAACGTGGCCAAGGTGCGCATCGCACTTCGCGCACAGCACTTCGGTGCGCGACATGAACAGGGAATTGTCGGTCTCGGTCTTCACGTTCTCGGGCGCAATCGGCTGCCAGAAGCTCGGCCATCCCGTCCCCGAGTCATATTTCGTGTCGGACGAGAACAGCGCGTTGCCGCAGCATACGCAGCGGAAAAGCCCTTTCTCGTGCCAGTTGGCGTACTTGTTGCCGAAGGGACGCTCGGTGCCCTTGCGGCGGGTCACTTCGTATTGCTCGGGCGTCAATTCCTTGCGCCACTCTGCATCGGACTTTACAACTTTTTTCTCTGCCACGACTTCCTTCCTTTCACCGGCGTCGGTGAACTCCGCGATGGGAACCGTATCGGACGGATTGCCGGTGACTTGCGATGCCGGACCTTCGTCCGAATCTGCACCGCCGACGAACTTGAGGGCAAGCAGCCCTGCGATTGCCGCGATGCCGCCGAGTATCGCGCGGCGGCTAACTAGCCTGGAATTCACATGACCTCCAAGGGAGTTCGCTTAACCACTTCCTAATATAGCAATCGGCGAGGCGCCCGGATGGTTCCACGGCGAACTAGGCGCGTTGCTGTATGCGTGCACCGATGATAGCTCAATACCGCGCCGGTCATTCTGCGTGTTGGCTACAACGGCAACGGGGGTTGCAACGTGACACTGCTCCAGATCTACGCACTAACGGCTGTCCTTCTTGCTCTCAAAATGGCCGCTATTTCAGTGGTTCAGGGGAGGGCGCGAACCGCGGCCAAGAAGTTCCTGAACCCTGAAGACGCGCGCACTCTAGGCGGTGAGGCAGTCGCCGAAGAAGTAGAAATGGTTCTGCGCGGGGGCCGTGCCTGGCGCAACGATCTCGAAAACATCCCGATTTTTCTGATTCTCGCGTGGGTCTACGTCGCCGCCGGACTCTCGACCACGCTGTTCGTGATCTACTGCGCGGTTTTCGTGGTGGCTCGGATAGTTCACACCATCTGCTACCTGAACGCGGTCCAGCCCCTGCGCACCATCAGCTACACGATCGGCGCGGTCGCGATGCTCGCGCTGATCATCAATCTAATCACGCGCGTCGTTTTAGCCTGAAAACACCTTTCGAGATCGTTCTGAAGGACGCTGCCTTGCGGCGGCGTCCTTTGTCAGCATCTAGCTTGTCCGGACTGCGACGTCGACCACTCCGAGCGGATTCGTCTCAAGGACGTAGTGATGACCCTGGTACGAGTAGAAGAGCATCTCGCCGCCCGTGTCGGTCATCGGTATCGCTCCCTTCGGTTCGCCCATGATCCTCGTAATCTGAACGCGGTCTTTGCCAAGGAACTGAGCCGCCGCTTTGCGGCTCTCGTCCTGTTCGGCCTGTTCGAGCACACATCCGGTCGCGGTGGTTGCCACAAAAAGGGCCAGCGTCCCCATGACGATTGCTGGCTTCATCCTGCGTCTCCGGAGGACCGTCGTTTGATCAGTTCGCGAAACTCACGTTCCGGATGTACACGATAGGTCGCTCACCTCATAATTCCGTCCCCAACTTGGTCTGATTCGGCACAGCACGACCTCGTGGTTTGGTCGCGAGATTGGTCTCGTAGTGAAGGTTTCGTTTGCTTCCGGGTAGCCGATGGGTTCGCACGCTACGACCCGCTGTTCTTGGGAATCGACGCCACCTGGGAAGGCGCCCTCGTCGCGAGGAGCGGCGCGGTGCAGGACGGGCTCTACGCACTCGGGCCCCTCCTCAGGGGGGGTGTTCTGGGAGAGCACCGCGATGCCGGAAATCCGCGTCCAGGCCGCGGGCATCGCCTCCGACATACTCGCCCGCCGGATCCGACACGCGGGGTTCGGTTTGCCGCAGCACTACGCGGCCGCGGGCGGAAACTAGCGTGTTCGGGCTGAAACGATTCAGGCGGTCCCGCCAGAGGTCAGCTCACTCCGGCGAGCGCGTGGAACTCACCACTCAAGGCTTGCCGATGATCATTGCGTTGCTGATGAGCTTCGAACCGATACGATTCGAATTGATGGACGAATTCGGCGCCGAACTACCAGGGCAGCACCCGGCCGAACGCGAGGGCTGTCGTACCCGGTCGGATCCCCTCCAACCGCGTCCAATCAGATCTGGTATATGAAGACCCGGTTTTCCTTCGGGTGCAGAAAAACTTTGTTGCCCAGTTTCAAGCCCAGCTCGCCGAAGCGTTGATGATCAACATCGACGTTGACCGGGTCGCCCCATTCCGCGACCAGCTCTATGCGCACCTGCGGCCCAGCCGGATTCATGCTCCTGATCGTGGCCGGAAAGCTGCGCTGTCCGCGAGGGACTCTATCGATCTCCAGGAGATGCGGCCGCACGTAGACCGCAGCCTTGCCGGATCCGTTTGCGCTAACGACGTTCGCTGAGCTGACCTCGAGGCTGGTATCGCCCAGGAACACGTGTCCATTCTCGATTCGCCCGTGGAACAGGTTCACGTTGCCCAGGAAGCTGGCGACGAACGCGTTGGCCGGGCGATGGTATACGTCTTCGGGTGTGCCAACCTGCTCGATCTTTCCTCCGTTCATGACCACCACGCGATCCGCCAGTTCCAGCGCCTCGTCCTGGTCGTGCGTAACGAACACGCAGGTAAGGCCGAGCTGTTCGTGCAGCCGTCGTAGCCACTGACGCAGCTCCTGCCGCACTCGCGCATCGAGCGATCCGAACGGCTCGTCGAGCAGCAGGACGCGGGGCCGAACGGCCAGCGTCCGCGCGAGGGCCACCCGCTGTCGTTGTCCACCCGACAGTTCGGACGGATAGCGATCGGCGAGGAAATCCAATTGCACGAGCCGCAGCAACTCATGCACCTTCGCCCGGATCGCGCTTTCGGGCGGACGCGAGGCTCGCGGCAGCACCCGCATCGCGAACGCCACGTTTTCGAAAACCGTCATGTGGCGGAAAAGCGCATAGTGCTGGAATACGAAGCCGATCTTTCGGTCGCGCACGCTGAGCGAACGGGCATCGTGGCCGAAAAACCCCACCCTCCCGCCGCTGGGAGTCTCCAGGCCAGCGATAATCCGCAGAAGGGTGGTCTTGCCGGACCCTGAGAGCCCCAGCAAGGCCACCAGTTCGCCGTCGGCGATCTCCAGGTCGATGCGGTCGAGCGCGATGAACGTGCCGAAGGTCTTGTGAATGCCCCGAAGTTCAATACTCATGCTGCCACCTGTTCCACGGTTTCGGCGGGCGCCGTCTCACGCATCGAGGATGCGATACGGCGACCCACCAGATACTTCAGTGCGAGTGTGACAAGGGCCAACAACGCCAGCAGCGAGGCGATAGCGAAGGCGGCAGAGAACTCGTAGTCATTGTAAAGAATTTCCACGTACAGCGGCATCGTGTTGGTCGCTCCGCGGATATGCCCCGAAACGACCGATACCGCGCCGAACTCACCCATCGCGCGCGCCGCACACAAGACTACGCCGTAGACCAGCCCCCAGCGCACGTTCGGCAGCGTCAGGCGGCGAAACATCTGCCATCCATTGGCGCCCAGCACGATGGCAGCTTCTTCCTCGTCGCGGCCGGTAACCTGCATCACCGGAATGAGTTCGCGTGCGGCGATTGGAAAGGTGACGAAGATCGTCGCTAACATGATGCCCGGCTTTGCGAAAATAATCTGGATTCCGTGATCGACGAGCCATCCACCGATCGGAGTGCGCACTCCAAGCAACAGCACGAAGATCATTCCGGAAATCACCGGCGAAACCGAAAATGGGAGATCGATCACGGTCAGCAGCGCCTGCTTGCCGGGGAACTCAAAGCGCGTCAGCGTCCAGGCGGCCGCGAGTCCAAAAGTGACGTTGAGCGGAACCACGATGGCCGCCGTGAGTAGCGTGAGACGGATGGCGGCAGCGGCCTCCGATGACGTGATGGCTGCGAAGTATGCGTGGGCGCCCTTGGCGAATGCCTCGACGAATACGGCGGCGAGGGGAACGAACAGGAACAGCCCCATGAACCCGATGCTGATCGCGATCAATCCCCATTGAACCCAGGCCGGATCGGACACCGCCGGCCTGACTGGCCGATCACTCTTCTCTCCAAGCCATCCGAAGTCTTCCAGCACGATAAGTCCTATGCCGCTATCCGGCGCGTGCTCCATCGCTGGAGCAGGTTCACGCTGAACAGCAGTCCTGCCGATATCACCAGCATCAGGACCGCAACCGCCGTCGCACCCGCGTAGTCGAACTGCTCGAGCTTGCCCATGATCAGCAACGGCACGACTTCGGTTCGCATCGCAAGGTTTCCCGAAATGAAGACCACCGAGCCGTATTCGCCAATCGCGCGCGCATAGGCCAGCGCAAAGCCGGTCAGCAGCGCCGGCACCAGTGCAGGAAAAGTCACCCGCACGAAGGTCTGGAGCCTATTGGCACCCAACGTCGCAGCCGCTTCTTCCAGTTCCAGCTCCAGCTCTTCCAGGACGGGTTGGAGGGTTCGCACCACGAACGGCAGCCCTACGAAGGTCAGCGCCACCACGATGCCCATGGGAGTAAACGCGATTCTGATACCCATCGCTTCGAAGTAGCGTCCTATCCATCCATTGGTCGCGTAGATTGCGGTGAGCGTTATTCCAGCGACGGAAGTCGGCAGCGCGAACGGCAGGTCAACCATCGCGTCGATTATTCCTTGCGCGGGGAATTCGTAACGTACCAGAGTCCATGCCACCACGGTTCCGAAAACGGAATTCACCACCGCGGCGACAAGCGACGCCACGAAGCTCAGCCGGCATGCGGCCAGGGTTCGTGGCGCCGTGATCGTCGCCCAAAATTCTCGCCAGGTCAGCGTAGCCGACTTGAAAAAGATCGTTGAAAGAGGAGCAACGACGATTACCAGCAGGTATACGAGCGTGAAGCCGAGTGCGAGTCCGAAACCCGGCAATACGCGGTTCTTGCCCTGGGTCATTTCCCCCCTTGCTGAATCTGATCGAAGATGCCGCCGTCGGCAAAAAAGGTCTTCTGCGCCTTCGTCCAACCGCCGAACTGCTCATCGACCGTCAAGAGAGGAAGGCTCGGAAACTGCGACTTGTATTTCGCGACGACCGCCGGGTCGCGAGGGCGGTAAAAGTTGCGCGCGACCACCTCCTGGCCTTCCGGCGTGTAGAGATACTCAAGGTACGCTTTCGCCACCTCGGCGGTCCCGTGGCGCTCGACAACCCTGTCGACCACCGCTACCGGAGGCTCGGCCAGGACGCTGACCGACGGGGCCACCAGCTCGAATTTGTCTGGGCCGAATTGCTTGATCGACATCAGCGCCTCGTTTTCCCAGGCGATCAGCACGTCGCCGATGCCGCGTTCGACGAAGGTCGTCGTCGATCCGCGCGCACCCGAGTCGAGCACCGGCACGTTGGCGTACAACTTCGCGACGAACTCTCGTGCCTTGGCTTCATTGCCGTTGTTCTTGCGCAGCGCATAGCCCCACGCGGCAAGAAAGTTCCATCGCGCTCCCCCCGAAGTCTTGGGATTTGGCGTGATCACCGAGACGCCCGGCTTCACCAGGTCGTCCCAGTCGTGGATTCCCCTGGGATTGCCCTTGCGCACCAGCAGGACGATGGTCGATGTGTAGGGACAACTGTTGTCAGGCAGGCGCTTCTGCCAGTCCTTCGGCAGCAGGTGCGCCTTGTCCGCGATGGCGTCGATGTCGTAGGCCAGCGCTAGTGTGACGACGTCGGCATCGAGTCCATCGATGACCGCCCGAGCTTGCTTTCCCGATCCCGCGTGCGATTGGTTTATGGTTACGTCGTTACCGTTTTTCGCCTTCCAGTACTTCGCGAACACGGCATTGTAGTCTTCGTACAGTTCGCGGGTCGGGTCGTACGATACGTTCAGCAGCGCCGACGTTCCCGCGCTCGCAAGATTGGGGATACCCAATGCGCTCGCCGCCGCGATAAGGATGGCGAGCGCCAGAATTGAACTTTTACGCATCACTTGCAGTCGCTCCAGCTTCATTTCGCTTCAAAGCTGATTTGCAGCTGCGTCTCGAATAAGCCCTCGTCGGGACGGTCCTGCGGGAACTTCGGGTTCGTACCCGCGCCGCCGTTGAAGAAGGTTCGCGCGTAGTCGAGCTGCCACTTCACGTTTGTATTGAGGTACCAGTTGATGCCGAACGCGTACTCGGTCGCGTTGTTGGCCGACACGTTCGGATTGGCGTATCCGAGTTTGAAGACGCCGCTGTCCACCGCAACGTTGCTGATTCGCCCGACCACATCCAGCGCGCCCCAGGTGCCGTTGAAAGGATCGAACGGATGCCGGGGAATGACGCCTTTGTAGGTCGCATCCTCGCCGGTCAGGACGTATGAGAGCTGCGCCAAGTACCCGGTGTCGGTGAAGGTCGAATAGTTGTTCACGAAGACGGGTGTTTTGCCGTGGGTGACGATGCCGCTGAGATTGAGTGCGTGTCGGTCGGAGGCGAATGCGGCCATGAGCCCAAACTGCCGGTGGTAGTAGTAGAGCTGCGGCTCATAGCGAAACCGAAACCCGGACGCCGTCACGCCCTTGTTGTACGTGAACCAGGTCTGCTGCCCGTAGGTCTTGTAGGTGGAGATGGTGTTGTTGAACTCATCGCCGCATGTCGCCGCAAATCCCACTCCAATTCCGGTGAGCCAGTTGTTCTCACTGTTGACGAAGGGCGTCGCGAACAGGCGGCCCACGAAGTCCTTACCGTCGTTGTTGTCGCTGTCGACCGAGGCGGTATTGTTGGGTACCCCGTTCATTAAGGCGAGTTGGTAGGTCAGCCGGTTGTCGAACAGGCTCGCGTGCAACTCGGCGCCGATATCGCGGTTGGGCACTAGGTTTTGGATCTCGGAACGCTGCGTGTATTCGAGGTAGCGGTCGACCTGCAGGCGTTCGAGGTCGAAAGGCGCCTTGTATTTTCCGACCTGGAAATTCGCGTACTGGAACATGGTGTCGTTGATGTACGCGTCCTGTAGCACCACTTTGCCCTGGCCGAAGTCGGGAGTGATATTGAAGTCGTAGTACTTCCACAGCGTGCCGGTGATGATCGGCCGCGCCCTGTTCAGGTAGAAAGTGCTGCCGGTGCTGTCGTCGCCGGTCGTGAAAAACCTGCCGTCCGCCTGGATAATCCCGCCGAACTGGATCCTGTAGTCGCCGTTGGGCGAGGAGAACCAAAAGCCCTGGTCACTCGCGTTGATTATCGGGGCTTCCTTGGCCTTGGTCTGCTCGGTTTCGGCCTGGACCTCGAGCTTGCGATCGATGACCTTTACCTTCTGGTCAAGTTGTTCCATCGCGTCGACTCGCTGCTCCAGCAGTTTGATTTCCTTCTTGAGTTCGGCGATCTCGCGATCTTTCTGTTCGCTGCTGATCGTCGATTGGGCTTGGGCCACCGGGGCGGGAAGAATCGCCCAGGCCAGTACCGCGGCCGCCCACACCAGAAGCAGCCCTGGCAATGTTCCTCGTCTCATGATCGAGTATCCTTCTCATTGCAGGAACCTCCGGTTGTCCGGTCAGCTCAAAGTTGAAAACTGAATCGTTCTTGCCTGTCAGTCTCGCCTCACTTAACGCAATTCGCGGGTGACACGGTCGCGGTTGAGTCGTTGGAAATCCATTGATTGGTGCCGCAATTGGAATTGCCGTCGAATAGGTCGAACTTGCCGTTATGGGTGCCGCCGCCGAGCGTATTGTTGGTGACGATCGAAACGTTCGCTCCGACGTCCAGCGCGATGCCGTAGTTCGTGTTCCCGGCAATGTTCTCCGTGAACAGCCAGTTGTTATTGGAGGCCGCGATGCCCACGCATGCGCCGGCCGGGCCCACGGCGGAGCATCCAACATAGGTGCCGATATTGCCGTTGGTTTGCGTCTTGAGGTTGTTGACCTGGTTGAAGCTGGACGCGCGCACCCACACCCCGTAGTTGCTGTTTGAGTTCGACGTGATGTTCACCAGGTTGTTTGATTTCGCCTGGCTGAGCTCGACACCAGCGGTTCCATTGTTCGAAGTCACGAAGTTGTCGATGGTGCTGTTTCTGCCCTGGAAAAGTATTCCAACGTCCCATCCGCTCACGGTAGCGCCGCGCCCTTCGAGCAGAAGGGTGTGAGCCCCCTTGCGGACGCTTATCCCGATTCCGCTCGGCTTGGCTCCCGTGTTGGTGATGGTCTTTTTTCCGAAGTCGACCGTTACGAACGACGCGGCAATGCTGATGCACGAATCATCGCCGTTGAGCCCCTGCGCCGCGGTGAGACTGAGCCCGACTTTGTACGTGCCGGGGCTCGCGATGACGCAGCCGCACGAACCGATTGTCGGGGTGCAATTGTTCTGATCCTTTGACCCGCTTAATGCTGGACTCGCAAATGCTAGAACCAGTCCGGCTGCGCCTACGAATTTGGACAACAGTTGTTTGCTCATGGTGCTCCTTCGCCCTGTGCGAACCTCCGGTTGTCCGGTCAGCTCTGTTCTTCCTGATTCTTGTTGTTGGCGGGACCGTTCTACGCCGTAACGCGAACTGGACCGTCCTTGCGCACGTCGAGCCGGAATTTCTCCTTGCGCTCGATCTGCACGACCCTGCCGTCTTGGATGACGATCTCGACCGATCCAAAACGGAGGCCTCCGATTGCCTGAGCTATGCGCTCCAAAAGGAAGGGATCGATGGTCTGTACGTCGACTTTCCTGTCTGGCTCTATTAATGATTTATCCAATTGATTTACTCATCTGATTCTCCAAAAAAAGGTTCAGTCTGGCCTCCATATGGGCAAAAAAATACCCGTTTTGCTGAACTACTGGCTCCTCGCGGATCAATTAACAATATTGTCGATCAGGTAACTTGACTAAATATAATGAAGCAGTCAAGAGCAGGAAACGCGCGGCGATGCCCGTTCCAGCTGGGGCCAAGATCTCGTTTCTGGCGAGGTCAGACCTTATCGATACTTTGCTGCGACGTTCGCGTAGTTATCCAACATCGGCAGGATCTTCTCGCGCCCCTCGGAAGGCAGCGGGAAAATCAACCTCTCGAAACCCAGCTCGATGAAGCTCTTGATCGCATCGTCCTTCGACGGCGATCCGAAGAGTGATAGTGAGAGTCCTTTACGCCCGGTTTTCTTTTCCGCCTCGCGCAGCTGTTTGACCCCGCCCGCGAAGTCGTAGCGCGGAAAGTTGATTGGCAACCATCCGTCGCAGTACTCCGCCGCGCGCTCGAACACCCGCTTCGACTGCGAACCAAGCAGGACGGGAGGTCCGCCCGGCTGCACCGGCTTGGGGAAAGACCAGATGGGATCGAAGTTCACAAACTCGCCGTGAAACTCCGCGGCTTCCTTGGTCCAGATCTCGCGCATCGCCAAGATCTTCTCCTTGACGATTTTCCACTTGCGCTTGGCGTCTGCCCCGTGATTCGCCATCTCCTCCACGTTCCATCCCGCGCCGATTCCGAACAGCACGCGCCCGCCGGAGATCATGTCGAGCGACGCGACCTCCTTGGCCAGGGTGATCGGGTCGCGCTCGATCACGAGGCAGACTCCGGTGCCGAGCTTGAGCTTCTTGGTCGCCGCCGCGGCCGCACCCAGAGCCACGAACGGATCGTGCGTATGCCAATACTCCTTAGGGAGATCGCCGCCGCCCGGCCAAGGCGTCCTGCGCGATGCCGGAATATGGGTGTGCTCCGGGAACCACAGCGACTCGAAGCCGCGCTGTTCGCTTTCCTGCGCCAAATCGATCGGCTGGATCGCGTAGTCCGTCGAGAACATAGAAAGTGCAAACTGCGTCACGACAAGCTCTCCTCAGGTTTCGGTTGCGAAGTTTCAGTTGGCTCGTGAACGGACCACCTTGCCCGGCAGGTTACCGGCGTGCTTGCCGTGCTCGTAGAGCACCTCGCCGTTGACCACCGTGTACTCGATTCCTTCCGCCGGCATCACCAGCCTGCGCCCTCCGCCAGGCAGATCGTTCTGCATCTTGGCCCGCTTGGCGGAGCCCACCGTGCGCGCATCGAAGACGGCCACATCCGCAGGCAGTCCCGCCTTGAGCCGGCCGCGATCCTTCAGTCCGAAGAAGTCCGCCGGTTCGGAGGTGATTCGCTTGACGGCCTGCTCCAGCGTGAGCGCCTGGCGCTCGCGTACCCACGTGCCGAGCAGGTAGGTGCAATAACCCGCATCGCAGAGCATGTTCACGTGCGCGCCGCCGTCGGAGAGGCCGATCATGGTTCGCGAGTCGGTGATCAATCGGCGGATCCCCTCCTCGTGGTACTGCTGCATCGTGTACTGGATGTTCAGGTCGTCTTCGAGCGCCAGGTCGAAGAACGTGTCGAGCGGATCCTTGCCGCGCATCTCCGCCGCCTCTGCCACGGTCTTGCGCTCGTACTGCTTGAGGGCGTCATTCGTCACTTCCAGCACCTCGACCCGGTTCCAGCGCCCTTGGAAAAGATGCGGCCGCTTCAGTTCCTCTCGGAACGCGCCGCGGAAACTCGGATCGCGGTAAAACTCCTTCTGCTTCTCCAGGGTCTGGTTGAACACCGGTCCCCACATCGCCATGTCCGCGAACGAGAACGGATTGCGCAGGTCCATCTGGACGCTGAATGGTTTGCAAAGGATCTGTGGCACGCCGCCGCGCGAAATCAGGGGTTCGAGGCGACGGAGAATGTCGTCGGTCGCCTCCGGCTTGTCGGGGCGCGAGGCGATCGCGAGCCACGTCACCGGCCGCCCGCTTTCCTCCAGCAGGAACTTCAGCAGGTCGGACTCCTCATCCGAGACCCTTCCGATGCGCTGCGTTAGCGCGACCTCGATCGAACCGCGGCTGACGCGCTTGAGCTCATTTGCGTATGCCTTCAATTCGTCGCGCGATGCCAACCGGCAGGCGAGGGGGCGCCCCTGGAAGCCGATGTGCTGCGCGAGCGTGGTGGTGGAAAATCCAACTGCGCCCGCCTGGACCGCCTCGCCGAGTAACGATGCGATTTTCTGAATCTCGTCGGGCCGCGCCTCGCGTTCCATCGACTCTTCGCCCATCACGAAATGGCGAAACGGGGTCAATGGCGCGAGGAACGCGAGATTGATTCCCGAGCCACGGCGCGCGGCCGCGTCCAGATATTGAGGAAAGCTTTCCCATTCCCAGGTGATCCCGCGCGACAGCGCGTCAAACGGAATCGCCTCGACATTGACCAGGTCCCAGGCGGCGATTTCACGCACCTTCTCGCGGCACGGCGCGATGCCGACGCCGCAGTTGCCCATCACGACGGTGGTGACGCCGTGCCACGATGTGCAGCTGACCATCGGGTCCCAGCAGATCTGCGCATCGTAGTGAGTATGGGGATCGACGAAACCGGGCGCGACAATCAAGTCCGATGCATCGATCATACGCCGCGCGCCTTCGGTTACCTTTCCAATCTCAGCTACATTGCCGCCTGCAATTGCGACATCCGCGTGCTGGCCGGCAGCTCCGGTGCCGTCGATCACGGTGCCGTTCCTGATAATGAGATCGTATGTCATAGCTGGTTCTCCTCGTTCTCGTGGACGCGGTGAACGTGATTCGGGCTCTGCGAGATGGTCTGGGACGGAGTCTTGATCCAATCGCCCTCGATGCGCAAACGGTGCCGCGCTCCCTTATTGTACCCCTGCGGCAAGTCGCCCTTGGTCCCCCGCCGAACCCGCCATTTTGCAAATCGCCGAAATTCCCGGGCTCAGCGCGACCCATATTGCAGCACGCGACGCTGGTTCAAATTCTGCAGCTGCGATAGTCTCGAAATCCGTGCGCAATCGACGCGCCTCGAGGAGAAATCATGAAGGTTGTTGTGGACTTACAGCTCTGCGAAGGGAATGCCCGCTGCGTAGAAGCCGCGCCGGAGGTTTTCGAGGTGGGCGACGACGACAAGGCGCACCTGCTCACGGGAAGCCCCGCAGAATCCCTGCGCGACAAGCTCAAGCTCGCGGTACGGATGTGCCCGCGGCAGGCAATCGCGCTGAAGGAAGACTGAACGGACGGGCCAACAGCCCGCGTCCGATGGAAGCAATGGAAAAGAATTTCTCACTCGATAACATCGACATCATCGGCCCCGACCACTACGCGAAAAATGGCTATCCGCACGCGGAGTGGACCTACTTGCGCAAGCACAAGCCGGTGTTCTGGTGCCAGCATCCGAACACCGACCCTTTCTGGGCGATCACCAAGCACGCCGACATCATTAATATTTCCCGGCAGCCGCGGCTGTTCCTCAACGGGCCGCGGCTGCTGATCTTCGTGCCCGAAGCGGGTGTAGAACCCGCGCCCACGCCTCCATTCCGCCATCTGCTCGACATGGATCCGCCCGAACACTGCGAGTATCGCGCACTCGTGAGCAGGCGATTCACCCCGCGGGGAGTGCGCCACCTCGAGGCGCAAATCGACGCGATCGCGCGGCAGGTCCTCGATGATATGACCGGCCGCGACCGCTGCGATTTCGTGCTCGACATCTCCTCCAGAATTCCGCTCGCGGTAATCGCGGAGTTGCTCGGCGTGCCGCATCAGGACTGGGAGCAGCTGTTTCAGTGGACCAACGAGACCATCGGAGGCAGCGACCCCGAGTTCCAGCAGGGAACCAGCACGCAGGAAACGCTCGACCGCGCACGCCTGGGCCTGTTCCAATATTTCAGCAATATGGTGGCGGACCGCATCAAGGTCCCCACCGACGACATCACCAGCATCGTTGCGAACGCGAAGGTCAACGGACAGCCACTGCCACAGCTCGAACTGCTCTCATATTTTTTCCTGCTGGTGGTGGCCGGCAATGAGACCACCCGCAATGCAACCAGCGGTGGCCTGCTCGCGCTGATCGAAAACTCCGATCAATGGGATCGGCTAAGAAAAAATCCGGCCCTACTCAAGCCCGCGGTCGAAGAGATCGTCCGTTGGACCACACCGGTGATTCAGTTCGCGCGCACTGCCGTCGAAGACACCGAAGTTCGCGGTCAGAAGATTCGCGCGGGTGAATCGGTATGCCTGTTTTACCCGTCAGCGAATCGCGACGAAGAAGTCTTCGATAACCCGTTCAAGTTCGACGTGAGCCGCGATCCCAATCCGCATATTGCGTTCGGAATCGGCGAGCACTTCTGTCTGGGTGCCAACCTCGCCCGACTGGAACTCGAAGTGATCTTCCGCCAGGTGATCGAACGGATGGAATACGCCGAGCTCGCTGGCCCGGTCGAGCGGCTGCGTTCCAGCTTCGTCGGCGGTATCAAGCACATGCCTATCAAGATGAAGCTGAATCCCACCCGCAAGTGACGGCCTCATCCCAGGGAAACGCAAGCGATTGGATTCACAAAGCCGGATTCTTTCCCGGCTGGGTGAGCTTGAGAGTCGCTATTCTCTTGGAATCGGCGTTCCGCCGCGGGCGCTCCACTCGTAGCACGCCTCTACCAGCGCCATCGTTTTGAAGGCGTCTTCGATTGGCGACATGAGCGCCTTGTCCTCTCCCGCCACGAATCGTTGCAGGTTTGACATCGGTCCTTCGAACGCTTCCAGGAACCACGAGCCGCGCAGGGGTACCTCGCGCCAGTCGTCGCCGGTCGTGACTTCCAGCCGATCCGGCTCACCTTCCGGATAGTTGAGATTCACACCCATCTTCGCAATGGCTGCTCCCCGCGTGCCCTCGAGCTTCAGGTGCGAGACCGCATAACGCGGGTTGAATTTATGCGTGTGGTTCATCGTCAGGCTCGCGCGAATGCGGTCCTCGTAGTCAAGAATGATCGATGTACGTGCATCCGCGTAGTCCGGCAATTCCGGATGCCGCACCGCTTTGCAATAGACCCCGCGCGGCTCACCCAGCATCGAACGCAACAGGTCCAGGTAATGAATCGAATACATCAGGACTTCCAGCCGGGGTTCACCCTTGAGGAAGGCCCAGTAGTTCCACGGCGTATGCAGCATGATGCGGATCTCCAGGTCGGTGAACTCGCCGAGGAGGCCGCGCCCCGCCGCGTCGCGCAGCGCCAGCATGTTGGGCGCGAAGCGGAGCTGAAAGTTCATCGCTGCTGTGAGCTGACGTTCGCGGCACCGTGCGAGGATGCGCCGCGCATCCGCAAGATCGCGGCCCATCGGCTTCTGAATCAGCACCGCCGAATTCGGACGCATCTGCTCGAGGATTGCGGCGATCTGATGCGGCGGCACCGCGATGTCGAAGACCGCGTCCGTCGCCAACGCCGCCTTTAGCGAGTCGAAGGCGCGCGGCAGCTTGAACTGCGCCACCCGCTGCGCCGCGGCCGAGTGATTGATGTCGAAAATTCCTGCGACCGGAAACCCCAAGCGCACATAGGTCGGCAGATGCGCGTCGCGCACGATGCTGCCTGCACCTATTAACACGATTGGTCTAGGCGCCGTGGGTTGTGCCCATCGCTGATTAAGCGAATCGAGCACCGCTTGGGTGGTTGCCATGATGTGTTGGCGCGATGCTACCATGCCGCGCGAGGGAAGCGGTCATGCCACGCACGCTCGTCAGGCTCAGCGCTCGCGATATTCGGATGCCGACCTCGGAGAGCAAGGCGGGCTCCGACGCGATGCACGTTGACCCGGACTATTCCGCTGCCTACGTGATTCTCCAAACCGATGCAGGCGATGGTCTCTGCGGCCATGGCATGACCTTCACCATCGGCCGGGGCAACGAAATCTGCGTTGCCGCGATTAACGCACTCAAGCCTCTGGTCGTGGGGCTGAGCCTCGAATCCATCATCGGGGACATGGCGGGTTTCTGGCGGCGCCTCAGCGGGGAAAGCCAGCTCAGATGGATCGGCCCGGAGAAGGGGGTGATTCATCTCGCCACCGCCGCAATCGTGAACGCGATTTGGGACCTGTGGGCCAAGGTGGAAGGCAAGCCGGTATGGCAGCTGGTCGCCGACCTTACTCCCGAGCAGTTCGTCGATTGCATCGACTTCCGCTACCTGACTGATGGGCTCACCCGCGAGGAGGCGCTCCAAATCCTGCGTGACAAGCTGCCGACCCGCGCGGCACGCGAAGCGGAGATGCGCAAGGACGGCTATCCCGCGTACATCACTTCCGCGGGATGGCTGGGGTATCCCGATGACCTCGTGCGCAAACTATGCCGCGAGGCGCGCGCGGCGGGTTGGACGCGTTTTAAGATCAAAGTAGGGCGCGACTCCGATGAAAATGTACGTCGCGCCGCGCTGGTGCGCGAGGAGATCGGCCGCGACGCTCTTATGATGATGGATGCGAACCAGGCGTGGGACGTCGGTGAGGCCATCGCCCTGATGCACCCGCTCGCGGAGTTCCGTCCGCTGTGGATCGAAGAGCCCACCAGCCCCGACGATATTCTCGGACATGCCGCCATTCGCCGCGCGATTCATCCAATCGGTGTGGCGACCGGCGAACATGGCGCCAACCGAGTCATCTTCAAGCAGCTTATGCAGGCCGGTGCGATCGACTTCTGCCAGTTCGACAACTGTCGCCTCGGCGGACTCAGCGAAGCACTGGCGGTTCTTCTGCTCGCGGCGAAATTCAACGTTCCGGTCTGCCCGCACGCGGGTGGTCTCGGTCTCTGCGAGTACGCTCAGCACGTGTCGCTGATTGACTACATCTGCGTGAGCGGCAGTCTCGAGCGCCGAATGACCGAATTCGCCGACCATCTGCACGAGCATTTCCTCCACCCCGTCTCGTCTCGGGGCGGTCGCTATTTCGTCCCGACTGCTCCCGGCTTCAGCATAGAGATGAAGCCGCTTTCTTTAGATGACTACGAATTTCCGCAGGGTCCGAAATGGCGCCGGTGACCCGCCTTGGCCAGCTCCTGCTTAGGCTCCGGAGCGCCGACGGCGGCCGACTGGCGCACCCGGCACAGCGGAGCCGCGCTAGAGGTTCTGTCCCCAGGCCGGGCATTGTCCTCTCTGTGCCGGCCTCCCGCTCCGCTCGCTACTCCAGGCGGAACACCAACTCCATCTGCGCCCACCATTCTCCAGGCTTGGCATGCGCGGTCGGCTCCTGAAACGAAGCCATCAACTGCTGCTATTCCTGCACTCGTGCAGAGCTCTTTTCATAGCGCGCGAAGTCCTGCGCCAAATCGAAATTGTCATCGGTCTCCATGAACATGAAGAGCTGGCGTCCCAGCATCCAGATGAGCATCCGGCGGATACCCACTGACTTCAATCCTTCCTGAACCTCCGGCCATGCCGCCGCGTGATACTCGACGTAGCGCCGCCGAATCTCCGGGTCGTCTTTGAGGTTGATGGTCTGTCCGTACTGTTTCATCGCAATGATTCCGTCCTAAAAGACCAGCACACCGCCATCAATTGGATACGCCTGCCCCGTGATGAACGATGCCTCATCCGAGCATAGATAAAGCGCCAGCGCCGCCACCTCCTCCGGCGTACCCATCCGGCCGACGGGCTGATACTCGGAAAGCTGCTTGAACATCTCCGGTTCACGGCCCGGATAGGTGTTCTTGAGGTATCCATCAACGAACGGCGTGTGCACGCGGGCCGGGCAGACGCAGTTGCAGCGGATCTTGTCGCCAATGAAATCCACCGCGATGGATCGGGTCATTGCCAACACCGCACCCTTGCTCATCGAATACGCAAATCGATCGACCAGGCCGATCAGCGAGGCGATCGAAGCGAGATTGAGAATCGCGCCACCACCGGCCTTTTTCATCCGCGGCACTGCCGCCTGCGAGCAAAGAAACAATCCCTTGACGTTGACCGCATAGATGCGATCGAGATCGCCTTCGCTGGTGTTTTCAACGGTTCCGATATGCGCGATGCCGGCATTGTTGACGAGGATGTCGAGACGGGGCGCTTCCCGATCGATCCGGCCGAAAGCCGCCTGAACTGATGCCGCTGAGGCCACGTCGCAATCGATCGCGGTGGACATCCCGCCTTTTACGCGAATGTTCGCCGCGGTTTCCTCTCCGGCCTTGGTATCACACTCCAGTACAAACACGCGCGCACCAGCGTTGGTGAAGGTATTAGCGATCGCACGACCAATCCCCGACCCAGCCCCGGTCACCGCCGCGATTTTCCCGTCAAGCCCAAACATACCGTCTCCTCCGAACTTTGAACCTCGTGCGACTCGAAGCTGTCGGTGAGGAATCTCCGCGATTCTGGTTGGTTCGGGTTGATGGGGAGTTAGCGCCCGCCTGCGATGGCGCCCGGGTTCACCGCGCGGGCCACGCACCTTTTAGCAACGTGTCCAGATCAAATTTGAGAAATTCTCCAATCCGTTCGATCGTGAAGTCGGGCGTCGGATACTTCGCTACTTCCTTCGGATCATTCGCATAGTGGCCCTGCCTCGGGAACACCGTCGTCACGCGCGTTCCCCACTGGTGCTTCACCTCCGCCAATATCCTCACCTTGTCATCAACCAGCACGTAGTGGTCGGCCGGGTATCGCTGCGCGACATCATCCAGTTCGGTTTCCTTGTGTATGTAGATCAGCACTTCACCGTCGATCGCCTCGTAGATGCCCGAGCGATAAATCTTGTGGGGCTGAAAGACCACGTCTCCATCGGACAGAATTATTGCCTTACCCATCTTTCGGGCATGCTCGATCGCGTCGAGCGAATCCGGGAAGAGGCGATTGGCGAAGGGATAGTCGACCAGGTACAACGAAGCATCGAGAATCTTGAAGTCGCGCGGGTACGCGATCCGGTAGCGTTGCAGCGCTCCCAGGTAGTCCGCGTACCCAAGCTCGCTGCGCAGTTGCTCGAAGAATTCCCAGTAGCGTTTTTGCTGTTCGACGCCGACATCGCGCTCGAGGTGCTTCATCAGATCCGCGACAACCGCGTCGTTGTTTACCAGGGTGTTATCGATATCGAGCAGGAACACTACCGGATAGGTTGCCACGTGTACCTCTCCTTGAGCGCTCGGCCGAGCAGGTTTGGGTATCCAGATTAACCATAGACCCTGGCTTATGGGAACGTGTGCGGCCGCCGAGACACCGCGCCGGTAACATTGGAGGGTTAGCAGCACCTGTGAGTCATCAGGGACCAAGGGCCCCGTACCGCGCGCGGCCCTGTCTAAGATCGACAGCCCACAACTGCGGGGGTATTTGATAGACATGAAATTTCCCAAGGGATTCCTCTGGGGCACCGCTACCGCCGCACATCAAGTCGAGGGCGGCAACATCAATTCCGACTACTGGCTGATGGAGCACCTGCCGGTGAGTCCCTTCGTGGAAAAGTCCGGCGACGCGTGCGATCAGTATCATCGATATGTCGAGGATTGCGCCCTTCTCGCTCAGCTCGGATTCAACTCCTATCGATTCTCAATTGAATGGGCGCGGATCGAACCGGAGGAGAACGAGTTCTCTCGCGCCGCGATCGAGCACTACCGGCGCGTCCTCAACGCCTGCCGGGACCACGGGCTGGCTGCGATGGTGACGCTGCATCATTTTTCGTCGCCGCGCTGGCTCGCTGCCAAAGGCGGTTTCGAGACCGCCGCCGCGGGTGCGGCGTTTGCACGTTACTGCGAGCGAATCGCCCACGACCTCGGCGATCTGTTCGCCGGCGCATGTACCATCAACGAATTGAATTCCGTCGCTCATCTTCAGCACGGCGGCGTGATGCCGCCGGACGAAGTCATCGTCCAATTGCCGTGGCGAAAAGAAGCTGCGCGCATCAGCAACGCGGAATGCTTCTCGATGTTTCCGTTTGCCGCCCGCAGCGTGACCGGAGAAAACGTTCGGCAAGCGCATCGCATGGGAGCGGAGGCGCTAAAGTCGGGTCACGCCAAATTCCCGGTCGGCATGACGGTAGCGATGCAGGAGATCGAAGCGCTTCCCGGCGGCGAGACCAACGCAGCGCGCGCGTTGCGCGAATCCGAGGATGTCTTCCTCGAAGCAGCGCGCGGCGACGACTTCGTTGGCGTGCAAACCTACACGCGCCGCCGTGTCGGGCCGGAAGGTCCAGTCGGTCCCGAGCCGGGCGTCGAGCAAACCCAGATGGGCTACGAGTTCCGCCCCCAAGCGCTCGAAGTTACGATTCGCCGCGCGGCTGCGGTTGCGAAGGTACCGATAATCGTGACCGAAAGCGGGATCGGCACTGAGGACGACTCTCGCCGCCGCGCGTTCGTTGAAGCTGCGCTCGCGGGCGTCGCGCGCTGCCTCAAGGACGGAATCGATCTCCGCGGGTACTATTACTGGTCGGCAATGGACAACTTCGAATGGCTGCTGGGGTATATGCCGAAGTTCGGATTGATAGCGGTCGACCGCATGACCCAGGTGCGAACCGTCAAGCCTACCGGGGAGTGGCTGGGACGGGTGGCCCGCGCCAACTCCACCGAGGTAGCCGATTGAGCGCAGTCGCAGGCCCGCAACCCACGCCGGTCTCCGCGCTCTGGTCTGCGGAGGCGGCGCTTGCGGACGCGGCACTCGCCAAGGTGCGGCGGCATCTGCTGCCTTTCCTTTTCCTCCTCTACATCGTCAACTACATGGATCGCATCAACGTGGGCTTCGCGTCGCTCCGCATGAATCACGACCTGGGCCTCAGCGACCGGGTCTTTGGTGTGGGAGCGGGATTGTTCTTCATCGGCTATTTCATTTTCGAGATTCCGAGCAACCTGATTCTCGCCCGGGTGGGCGCGCGTACCTGGATCTCCAGGATCATGATCACCTGGGGTCTGGTTGCTATTGCCATGATGTTCGTTCGCGGCCAACGGAGTTTCTATGCTCTGCGGTTCCTCTTGGGCGCAGCGGAAGCCGGATTCTTTCCCGGCGTGGTGCTCTATCTCGGATGGTGGTTTCCGGAACGCGAGCGCGCTCGCGCGATCGCGTTGTTCATGACCGCCACCGCAATCGCCGGAATCGTGGTGGGCCCAATCTCCGGCGCCCTGCTGATGATGCACGGCTTTCTCGGCATAAAAGGATGGCAGTGGCTGTTTGCGATGGAGGGTTTTCCGGCAATCGTTCTCGGGCTCGTCGTTGCGTTCTGGCTTCCTGATCGTCCGGACGAGGCGCGGTGGCTTTCGGCGAGCGAGGGTGGCGCGCTTACTGAGAACCTCGCACGCGAGCGCGCGCTTCGCGACACCGGGGCCCACCATACCCTCGGCGAGGGTCTTCTAGATGCTCGGGTTTGGCTGCTCGCGGCGATCTACTTCGGATTCGTAATGGGAGTCTATGGCGTCAACCTGTGGCTGCCCCGGATCGTAGGTAGTTTCGGCCTGGGCAGTGACCTCGCGATAGGAGTACTCACGGCAATCCCCTCAGTCGCAGCTGCAATCTGCATGGTGCAGGTCGGACGCGTGTCCGATCGCAGTGGAGAGCGCCGGCGCTATCTCGTGCTTGCCCTGACTGTTGGCGCGCTGGGATTGCTGCTGTCTGCCATCACTGGAAATCTGTATCTCGAGCTCGTAGCCATATCAATCAGCTTCGCAGGAATCTCCAGTGCGCTGGGTCCGTTCTGGGCAATCCCCAATCTGTTTCTCGGCGGCGCCGCGGCGGCCGGCGGGATCGCATTGATCAATTCGCTCGGCAATCTGGGAGGGTTCGTCGGCCCCACGCTGATGGGCTACATGAAACAGACCACCGGCGGCTTCGCGGGCGGTCTCGCGCTGCTCGCACTGGGAATCGCGGGCGCCGCTTCGCTCTCAATGTTCGTTCCGCGTCCGAGCAATTCCTGAACCTGGCATCGCATGCGGGTTGTCACGTCATGTTTGTCGCTCTCTTCCCGTACCGTTCGGGGTCCGAGAGTATGTCGAGGTCGACCGCTCGGGTGCCGGCAGTTGCGATATGCAACTTGTCTGGCTGCGAGCAATTCGCTAAATAGCGAACAGAACCCTTTCTCCCAGGAGTCGCAATGGCAGAACTGAAGAATCGGCAATGGCTTCTCGCGGCGCGCCCCCAAGGAATCATCAAGGAAACCGATTTCCGCTGGAACGAATCCACCGTCCCGTCCCCCAAAGACGGCGAACTGCTCATCCGCAATCTGGCCTTCTCTTTCGATCCGACCCAACGCGGCTGGATGTCCATGGATACCTACATTCCCGCGATTCCAATCGGACAGGTGATGCGTGCCAGCGCCATCGGTCAAGTCGTCGACTCGAAAAAGCCGGGGTTCGCCACAGGCGACCTGGTGCAGGGGCTGTTCGGATGGGAAGACTATACGGTCACCGACGGTGGTGGACTCTTCTCGGTCGAGAAATTTCCGAAAGGCACCGATCCCATCCTCTCGCTCTCAGTGCTTGGCATCACCGGGCTGACGGCATACTTCGGCACACTCGAGGTCGGTCAGCCCAAGAGCGGCGAAACCTTCGTGGTTTCGGGCGCCGCAGGAGCGACCGGCTCGGTCGCCGGGATGATCGCAAAGCTTAAGGGGTGCCGCGTCATCGGCATCGCAGGTGGCCCGCAGAAGTGCGAGTGGCTGACCAGGGAAGCCGGCTTCGATGCCGCAATTGACTACAAGCATGAAAACGTCGGTGAAGCTTTGACCCGCCTCTGTCCCAAAGGCGTTGACATTTACTTCGACAACGTCGGCGGCGAAATTCTGGAGCTGGTCCTCGACCGACTCGCGTTCCGTGCTCGGGTAGTCCTGTGCGGGGCGATCTCACAATATAATGAAGCAGCAGGTGTGATGGCCCATCCGCCGCGTAACTACTTCCGTCTGATCTTTCACGGCGCGCGGATGGAGGGATTCCTGGTGTTTCACTTCGCCCAGCAATATCCGGCGGCCCGGGCCACGCTTTCCAAATGGCACGCCGAGGGCAAGATCAAAAATCAGGTCGACCTCCAGCGCGGGCTCGAAAACGCGCCCAAGACCATAATCCGGCTGTTCACCGGCGCGAATTTCGGCAAGCAGCTGCTCACCCTCGCGAACCCCGAGTAAGCGCACCCCGAGGAAACCTACGATGCACAACCATCTCGAGCACGTGGAAGCCTCGCTGAACTACCTTGCGCCGGACTCCGAGAAACCGGTGAACTACATGTATCGTCCGCCCGAGGGAGTTTCTGCGCGCACCGGCACGTACGTGAAACACACGATGCCGATTTACAACGCGCGTGCGATCCTCGATGAGCTGTCGCTCGACAGACAGGGCTTTGCGCTAGTGCATCAGCAGAGTATGGTGCGCAGCTTCTATGACGATCAGGAAGTCCGCGCCGTCTACTACCCAGAGGTCGCGCGGCTCGTCAAAGACGCGACCGGAGCGCTCAAGGTTCACGTGTTTGACCACAATGTGCGAAATCGCGAGATGATGAAGCGCGGTGAAAAAGGCGTGAGCGAGCCGGTCAGGGTCGCGCACAACGACTACACGCTGAAGTCGGGACCGCAGCGCGTGCGTGAGTTGCTGCCCGCCGAAGCCGACGTGCTCTTAAAGAATCGCTTCGCGGTCATCAACGTTTGGCGCCCGATCCGAGGCCCGGTACAGGCGAGTCCACTGGCGGTCTGCGATGCCGCCAGCATGGTGCAGCACGATTTCGTCGTGCAGGATCTCAAGTATCCCGATCGAACCGGCGAAGTTTATTCCGTCACGTACAACCCCGACCATCGATGGTTCTATTTCCCGCACATGGAGCAGACCGAAGTGCTGCTTCTGAAGTGCTACGACTCGGACCCAGGGCGCACTCGCTTCACAGCCCACACCGCATTTGCGGATCCCACCAGTTCTGCCGATGCCCCGGCGCGTGAAAGCATAGAGGCGCGCACGCTGGTATTCTTCCCCGCGCTACCTTCATCCTGATTCAGCTCGGGGATTGCTGACCGCCGTCGTTGCTCAACGATGCGCGGCGTCTTACCGAGTACGCTCTGGCTGGATTCGCCGACCATGACAGGATTAGGTCGAGCGATTGGCGAGACCACCCGGTTTCCCCCCAGCAGACCAGCAGTTCGATCAGCAATGCGTACATTCGCTTTAATACCGTAAGCGCACAGGCTGGATGCTTTGGTTCGCGAATTGCCCTTTGTGACGAAATCTGGCAATAAAAGTCCAAGCGGGAATTTGTTGGAAGAATTAAGTCTTATTCGGCTGTTCCTCCCTTGCCTGACCCATAATGTGGCTAGATGAAGAACGACGATAAAGTTATGACCGTGACGGAAGTCGCAGAATATCTGCACGTCCATCCCAGCACGATCTATCGCCTGCTGAGAAAACGAGAGATTCCTGCATTCCGAGTTGGCAGCGATTGGCGCTTCAATCGCGAAAGCATCGATGATTGGCGGACTGCGCGCGAGAAGCGTTGACTATCGGCCCCGTCGGTATTTTTTACATCCTCGTCCTTTTTCTCCGAGAATAGAGCCTCCAATTTGGCGAATGACGGGCGCACGTCTTGCACAACCACTACCAGCCGGCAAGAGAGGCCGGGGAGGTAGCGCTTATGCTGTATTGGGCGTTTGTGTTTCTGATCGTTGCGCTGGTCGCTGGAGCTCTTGGATTTGGGGGCATTGCGGGCACCGCCGCGGGCATCGCGCGGGTGCTGTTCGGCATCTTTGTTGTTCTGTTTCTTATCGGGCTGGTGCTGGGCTTGCACGTGATTTCCTGACCTGATTGTTCCATATCCCAGCGCCCGCTAGCTTGGCCGGGTGCGCTTCGCTCCGGAAATTCAGGGAATCTTCGATCGTGTAGCTACGCGACTTGGAAGCGTGCCCGGGATAGAGGCGATCGCGCTGGGAGGATCACGGGCTCGCGGCACGGCCGATCGTCACTCGGATATCGATCTGGGCATTTACTACGACTCGCGGAGGCCCTTTCGGCTCGCCGCTCTGGATCGAGCCGCCCGTGACCTGGACGATCGCCACTCTCCTGGTCTGCTAACCCCATTGGGTGCGTGGGGACCGGGTGTGGATGGGGGAGGATGGCTGCAGATCGGCGGACGGCACGTAGACTTTCTATACCGTGACCTGGTCACGGTCCGTCGCGCCATCGAAGATTGCCGCGCGGGACGGATTTCAGCCGCCTATCAGCTAGGGCACCCGATGGGCTTTCATTGTCAGATCTATCCCGGCGAGATCTGCTGCTGTGTACCGCTTCACGATCCGCGCTTAAAGCTGCGACAGCTCAAGCGGCAGGTCGCCATATACCCGGCCATATTCAGGCGGGCGATGGTTACCAAGCATTTTTTCGATGCGACCTTCGAGCTCGCGATTGCGGCCAAGCCGGCTCAGCGCGGAGACACGAGCTACGTGACGGGCTCTCTGTTTCACGCCGCGGGTTTCATGACGTTGGTCCTCTACGCGCTCAATCGCCAATGGCTGATCAATGAGAAGGGCATGCTTCCGGCATCGCGCGGGTTCAGGATTCGTCCGCGAGGATTTCATTCGACTATCGAAAGCGTGATGGCGAAGCCGGGAGGCACTCCACGCGCGCTTCTCCGCAGCATCGCCCGGATGCGCTCGCTTGCGATCGCATTGCGTGCGACGGCGGCGCGCGCCGGAATCGTCGTCAACGGTTTCGATCTTTGAGCGCGCGCTCGATTTCCCGCCGCATGGTTTTGCGTGCTATCGCTTCGCGCTTGTCGTGCAGTTGCTTGCCTTTGGCAAGCGCGATTTCAACTTTCGCGCGGCCGTCCTTAAAATAGATTTGCAGCGGCACTATCGAGTACCCGCGTTCCCGCACCCGTCCCCACAGGCGATTGATCTCGCGGCGGTGCAGCAGCAGCTTGCGCGGGCGGGTTTCCTTGTGGCTGAACTGCCCCGCCGGCGCATAGGCGCCGATATGAATGCCGTGCAAGAAAAGCTCGCCATCTTTCACCCGCGCGTAGCTGTCGCGCAGATTGGCTTTGTGAGCGCGCAGGGCCTTTACCTCGGTGCCGACCAGCGCTAATCCGGCTTCGTACGTCTCCTCTATAAAAAAGTCATGACGAGCCTTGCGGTTTTCGACCACCAGATGGGTCGCGGGGCGCTTTCCATTGTCGCGAGCCATTACGTCCGCAGCTTATCGTCCGCCACATCAGTATTTAAGGGTTTCGTCAAGCTGGCACAGACCAGGCTGTGGCTTTTTGGATGGGTTGCAATGCTCCATCACGCGGAGGATACGGCCTCGATGCCGCCGGTCTCCGGTAGCCGCGCATTGCAAATCCCGTCGGGCAATCTTTCAAGTCTAGCGAGTGGATCGTGAAACAAGATGGTTCGCTGACTACTGCTTCGGCGTTCGCGCCGCAAAAATGGCGGCGAATTCTGGAACATTCCACTACCGGGTATCTGTCCCGCTACAGCGGCGGGTTGCGAGCATTGGTAATCGGCCTTACATTATAGGTGCGTAACCGTTCTCGCCGATTTTTCCGGCACACTCACTCACAATAGTGGGGGCGAACCGGGTTCGACGGAGACACGAAGGCTGTGGTCGCACGCCGGGTGGCGCTGACCCGTAAAACAGGCGCACTGCGAAATTTACCCGCAGACAATAACGGTTACGCTCTGGCGGCCTAAGGGCCGCTAGCGTTCCGCCGCCGTTCGCCCATGACGGCGGGTCGGAACGTCATTTAGTGGGCTAGGGTGCGATGGTTTACCGGTTGCGTCGAGGCCTGAAGCTTAAATCGGTTGGCTTCGGCACAGCCCGTCCGCGGGCGGTACCGCGGCGAGCTACAAATCGCGGACTAAGCGTGTAGTGGCCATCGCTGGACTATCTTCGGACGGGGGTTCAATTCCCCCCGCCTCCACCAAATTCCCTTGGAAACTCTTGTCGTTTTCCGACGCCGAGGGGTCTTCGGTGCCCATCCGGTGCCCAAATCGAGATACCGGTGTGCGATACAGCCGCGCAATACGGCCGCCGTCACGACGCGTTAGATTGTTCATCCATTTCCGGTAATGTTCCAAGATCATTCGCTCCGACGTTCCGCACGCATGCGCAACCCAGCCAGGGTCCTCGCCCGCCGAGAGTGCCAACGTGATAAACGTATCGCGGATGTTGTATTGTCCGCGCCCTCGGAGGCCAAGCTTGCGTAGCGTGGTGGACCAGATGCGCTTGTGTAGCCACTCTTGAGAAAGCGGAGAACCTCGCTCATCGGTGAAGACGTAGTCCCGTTTTCCGGTTCGTAGGGACCTGCGCTTTAAACGCTCCAAAGCCTCGAAGATGGCGGGATCGTAGCTGCAGTCAACCTCCCGCTCGCCGGTCTTGGGGGGTGCCTCAACCCCTCCCCAGCGGGCAATCCTGCCTCGCTTCAAATGAACAATCCGGCGTTTGAAGTCGATCCAGTCAAAGCGGATGGCGAGAATTTCGGACGGCCGCCAGCCCACCCTGAACCAAAGGTCATAGAGGTCGCGGTACCAGCCAGGAACGCTTGCGAGAAAGTCTTTCACCTCGGCAACTGTCAGGGGATCTGAGTTAGAGCGGGAAATACGCCCGGCCGTCTTTCGTCTTAAACGTGGCACCGGATTGGCCGTGAGGATTCCGTCTTCGACTGCATCCGCCATTGCTTTGTGCAGAACGCCCAGAACGTTCTGAGCTGTTTTCCCGGACCGTCCCTTGTCCTGCAGCGCTTTCCTAAAATCTTTGCAGTGAGCCGAAGTCAATTCATCGAGGCGAAGTTTCCCGAACGCCAGAACCAGGTGATATCGGATGATTGACTCGTCATGAATCCAAGTCGATGGATGAAGGTCTGCGCCTTCGGCAACCGAACCGTCGGGGCGAAACGGGGAGCGCCGCTTGCGCCATTCGGTCAAGTACTGTGCGACCAACCTCTTGTTAGAAAGCTCAACTCGCTCATCTTCTTCGGCGTAAAAGTCCCGCAGCCGCGTGCCATTCGGGAAGTGCTTGCGGTAGTCGAACGTGCCAAGCGCGATTTCGCCGGTGATGGCCTGATCGAAGCCGCGGAGCCGGCGGCGGTTTTCGGTGGTATCCGCAGTCCAGTAAACTCTCGACAGCGGATGCCCTTCCAGCGGAAATCGAGGAAGAGTCTCCGTGCCTTAGTGCGAATGGCCATATCGATTTCGCACCAGTGGGATCGCTTCGATGCGCGGCGCGTCTTGTCGCTGTATCCAATCTTGCACTGCCGGCCATGAGAACATCACTTTCCCACGCCGCTTGTAATAGTGGACACCTTCGCGGAATTCACCAGCGGAAATCAGGTTGCGGATGGTGTGCTCCTTGTAGGGTATGGCGGTTCGCCAGCTGCTTCACCGAAAGATATTCAGAACGGGAAAGGACGTCGGTCGTTTCGGTTTGGGCGGACGCTCGCATCTGCGCTACGAGGGAGGCGGCATCGCGGAGTGCTACTTCGAGACGTTCAAACAACGGATGGGCGACGGAATTCATAAAGGCACCTGTACCGACTGTGCCCGGGCGGTGTTAGTGGCTCGGGAGTGTGACGGATGTGACGCTATCACTGCCTTCCAAAATTGTCAAATTCCATAATCTCGTGCGGAGGACATCGACTCCTTTATAAGAGCCCTAGGCGCAGCAGCCGGACCCGTGCCGCCTCGGGGGAGACCAGGCAGCGCCTGACGAGCCCAGCTATGAGCGCGTCTCCAGGTTTTCGTCTGCCATTTGCCACCCCGCCAAGTCTCTCCACCTTGTACTATTGGGGCTTTTTTTCCAAGGGGATAGGAGAGAGCCTCGATCTGATATACTGATACTTGTATAATCCGGCGGGATGTTGAAGGGGTTGCGGTGGCTAGGATCGTCAAGAGAGGATATTCGGAATTTTCCCCGGGCCGCGAGAAAACGAGCCGGGTATGAACTCTACTTAGTGCAATCTGGACTCGACCCGTTCGACTGGAAGCCGATGTCTTCGGTTGGTCCCGGAGCTCGCGAAACCAGAATCCATAGCGGCCGAGAGCATCGGATCCTGTACGTGGCGAAGTTTGAGGAAGGCGTCTACGTGCTTCATGCGTTTGAGAAGAAAACTCGGAAGACGCCAAAAGCCGACCTCGAATTGGCCGGCTCGCGTTTACGCGAGCTTATGAAAATTCGCCGCGCGGGAAACAGGAGTTAGGAGAAGATTATGAAAGTGGAGCCTTCGTCCGGAAACGTGTTCCGAGACCTTGGCTTCGGCCCCAAAGATGCCGAAAGCCTACGACTACGCGCCGAATTGATGGTCGAATTGAAGCGGCTGATCCAAGTGCGCAAACTAACGCAAAGTTCGGCGGCCAGACTCTTTGGAGTTACCCAGCCGCGCGTGAGTGACTTGGTACGCGGGAGAATCGATCTGTTCAGCATCGAGGCGCTCGTCAATATGTTGGCGAAGGCGGGCAGACGGATTGAACTCAAATTCTCAGCCGCTGGAAGGAATCGACAAGCTGCCTAGCGGATCCTATCTTCGTGTCGCTGACCATCTCGTCCGCAAATGATGCGCGCGTCCGTTTTTGGCTTCCTTTTCATGGGGGTTCTGTATAGCAACTTTTATTCTGCGGACAGAGCGATCGCCTTGCTCGCAGTCCGCATGCCCTGAGGGTTTTGAACGCCGGACCCTCTCATGCGGAGTCAGATGCCCACTTGAGAAAAGTACCCGCGGAAGAGGAGTCGCGAAGGGATTCCAGCATTGACCCCTTGACGTCTTCAGCCACGCATTTCGCAGCCGGTCTCCGCTATCCTCATCGCTCCAGTTCGAAGCCCCGTTCTTTCGAGAGGCCGTGTCGATTCTCGCGAATCAGGCTCTTAACTTGCCCAACGATGCCGGCACGCTCGGCCTGGCGCATCAGGCCCACGTTCTTTGCGATGTCCTCGGCGGCCGAACTCATCTGTTTCCGTACTTCTGCGGCGCGCAGCTTAGCATCCGGATCTAAACCGAAGCGTCCCGCCACCTTGATGAACTCGTGCTGTGCGACTTTGAAACGTTGGATCGGGTCCAGAGTTTGTTCCTTTCCTCGACCAGGTTCGCTCTCGGTAGCCTTACGCATTCGTTCCACTGCGACGTCAAATCCCCGGCGCTGCACGTAGTCCAGCGTGGTATCCTTGGGCCGAGCTCTTGAGAGTCGGTCCTTGAGTGCTTCGAAATCCTTGAAGTCGTCGTTTCCGGCATAGAGCCTCGCTTCCTCCCGATGCCGGGTCATGCCGACATAGGACAGATGGCCGTCCATCCCGGGCGTGGCTAGCACAAATGCGCGGTCGACCGTTACACCCTGCGCCTTGTGTACCGTCGCCGCATAGCCATGAGCGATAGCGGCATAGTTATGAAGCTCGAAACTGACTTGGCGCTCCTGCGTTCCATCCAAAGTCACTCGCATTGAATCGGTGTTGACCGACACCACCCTTCCCAGACTTCCGTTCTTGACGCCAAGCTCACGATCGTTTTTCAGAAACATCACATAATCGCCCGGCGCGAACACCCGCTCGCCGCGCTCGATAGCGAGAGAGCCATCGTCACGCGTCACTTCGCGCCAAGTCTCGACCTTAATTTCGGCCCCCAGCTCGCGCCTTTTCTTCAGGACCTCGCGAGCCCGCTGGTTCAGCTCCGATACATCGACTCTCGTGTGCGCGAGGATGAGTCTGCTCTTCTCCGGTTGAGAGTCTCGCTGGTCGGCCCAGTCGCCGACCAGTCGAGTCTTTGCCTGGTCCCGGGTAGCGGCGAATCGGATAGCCCCGTGCTCCTGGTAGCTGGCGAGCGCGACCCCCGCATCGCCTCGCGCAAAATCACGCGAGGCCTCCCGCTGCCATTGCGCCTGCTGGCGACGGATGGCCGTCAGTTCCTGGTAGCCAATCCGCTCAGCGATTGCACGGAAGGCGGCGCCCGCCTCGATGGGCTGGAGCTGCTCCGCGTCCCCAATCAGGACCGCCTTGGCTCCCACTTCGTGAAGCTTCGTAAGCACCCGGGCCATCTGCCTGCTGCCGACCATCCCGGCCTCGTCGATCACGAACACGTCACGATTCGAGACCCCGTCCCTGCCGTTCTTCCAGGAAAGTTCCCAAGAGGCCAAGGTCCTGCTTTCCACGCCGGAGGACTTCTCCAGGTTCTCTGCAGCGATGCCAGAGAGAGCAGCGCCGCGCACCCGATAACCTGACGCGTCCCACACATCCTTGGCCGCGGCCACTGCCGCCGACTTTCCGGTGCCGGCGAGTCCAGCAAGCACTTCGATGTCCCGCGCGCTGGTCATCTGCCGGACGGCCTCCCGTTGCTCAGACGACAATTCGGGATGCTTGGAGATCGTGCATGCGAATGTAGCGCCGCGAACAGGGTGCCCGCCTGCTGCGGCCATCTCGAACGCGATTTCGGCCATACGTTCCTCGACTCGCAGCATGCTCCGCGTTGTATATCGGATCTCTTCCGCCACGGACCCCGCAGCACCGAGAGCGGCTAGTTGCTGCGAGGCTTCCAGGCGTGCCATCAGGTTCCGAAACCGCTCGCCGTCGTCAATGGAACGGAAGACCTCACGAGCTGTGTCGCGTCGCGTGAAGGTCGACTGCCGGCGCGTCAGATTGTCGAAAACGATCTCGGGGCGCTGTTCAATCATTCGGGCGTTGCGTTCACGGACTTGTTCCAACTGGCGGAAGCGCTCCGGCTGCTCGCCACGTGCACGCATCTCGTCGACCGCCCGCCCCAGGTGGCTGGTCGGCTCCAGTCCGACGCCCTGGTCTTGGTCTTTGTAACTCCGATGGTCGATCCGAATGTCGAGCCCGGCCCGCAGCAGGTGCTCATTGGCCAAATCGGCCCAGTGCTCGCGCCATTCCCCAAGTAGCTCCCGCCGGTTCCACTCGGTCGTCTTGAGGCCGAAGCCATCCGCCGTCAGCTCCCGCATCGTAAGCATTATGTGGGCGTGGGGATTGCCCTGATCCCAATGGACGTTGAGGTCGGCGACCATGCCGCGGGCGACAAATTCGCGCTCGACAAACTCGCGCGCTAACGCAATCGCTTCAGACTTCGTCAGCTCCTCTGGCAGCGCGAATTCGACCTCACGCGCCACCTGCGAGTCGCGGCGTTTCTCTCCAGCTTCGACCGCGTTCCAGAGAAGCTCGCGATCACGGACCCACTCCGGGGCTCCGTCCGGCGCGAGGATTTCTGAATGGATGACGTCGGGTTTGGCCGCGTAGTCGAAGGTGAGGTCCTGGCGATAGTCGTGAATCTGGGAGGCGGCGCGATAGGCGGCTGCGGCGACCGCGCTGCGGCCTTTGCTGCGGCTGATGACTTTGGCGGTGAAATGGTAAATGGCCATTGCTGCTTTCCGGCTCTGCTCTTCTCCGCGCTATGTCGCAGGCGACATATAAGTGCGCACTCGCTTCGCTTCGTGACTTTTGGACCTCGCCGCCTGATCGGTGGGCCGTCGTACCTCCTTACCTGGATGTCCTAGACCTGAGCGGTTGGACCTTGCGGAGCCGGACCCGCTCCAGCATCTCCGGACGCCTGAAATAGATCGTCCGCCCACAGCGAAGCGGGGCAGCGTTGCGGATGAGCACGACCTGCTCGTCGTCATGCAGCCGCTGCATGACGTCCTCGGGCTTGATGAGCCGCCTGGTGACCTGCTGGCGGCTCGACTGGTGGCGCGAACGCCGATTGTATTCGCGTTCCGACGAAAAACCCGGAGGTTTCGCTGAGCCAATCCGAGCCCGATGGCCTTCTGGGTTCGGGCGGCGACGCCGATCAATAAGCGCTGCCGAGTACCGGCGAAGCGCCATCATGCGGTTGGACCCGAACTCGACGAGGATCGGATAGCCATAAGGCCGCTGTCGCAGAGACCGTTGCGGGCTACCAAAAGTGTCGCGGCGTGCATCAAAGGGCAAACGTTCATGGCGATTAACCTGGTCCAAAGGCATTGTCGCCGATTTTTTTCCAACGACGTCGCGAATCCAGGGCGCTCGGCCCTTTGAGCACACTGGCGCCAGCGGTGAGCATTCCCAGTAGGACCGCAGGTTCCTCGGCTGCGAGGCCGGCTTTGACGATCAATCCGCCGAGCTGAATCTTCCGGCGCGTGTCTGCCTTTCGTTCCGCAGTAGTCATACGACACGCATCTTGACCTGGACGAGCGCTGTCCGGGTGCTGCGCGGCATTCGAGCCGCGTCGTCGTTCAGACTTGGCGGACCGAAACCGCAGGCCCGCGTCGCGCCACTGGTCAAGACGCGGGCTGTTGTCTGCAATTGCAGCTTCTTGAGGCCGAGAAACAGACCGTCGAGCACATCATCGTCGGTTGCTAGCACCCCGCGCCGGTCGACGAGCTTGCCGATCTCTTCTCGTCTCTGCGCTGCCAGTGCCGATTGCCGTTGAGCCAGAAGCGCCTGTTCAGCTGTAAGTGAGGCGATCCGGGAAACATAGTCAGCCATCCAAAGTCCTCCTCCGGAGACCGGTCCTTGCTGGACATGGATTATAAAATTATATAATTATCTTAGACAGGAAGGTCAAACGCTTAAGGCCATCAAGGAGATGAAAAGGTCGCCGGCGCTTCTCCCAAGGGTTCTCTTCAGTTTGATAGCCACGCCTTCTGAGCGACAACACCGCCTTAGATTTGGCTTCCGGCGTCGGCCACGTCTCGCGGTCCACGCCGGGTGTCCGTTTGCCTTGGTTTCCGTCACTCGCCGAACGGCCAAGGCCTTGCCGCCCAACGAGCAGGTGAGCATCCATTGCAAGGCTTTCACCTTGCGCCGTCTGCCCTCCTGCCACGCCTTCACGATACGCATCTGCAAACTCCTCACCCGTCGATGGCAGGCGAACCAGTCAATGTTCCGCCACTCGAGACTCGGGCCGGAACGCGCGTGCGTCGGGGGACGCTCCTCTGCGCAGCTTTCCGTCGAGGCATCGCAGGCACTCTCGTGAAGAAGGACCTGGCGGACGTCTGCCCGCTTTCGCGTAGGATGGTGTCGGCTCACCGCCTCAACCCCTATCCGCCCCGTTACAGGCCGGCATTCGCTTCCTCCGCCTTCCTCCACCCGCATCCTCACCAGCCTTCCTCACGGTCAGCCTGCCCTTAACGGGCGAAGATACGGGCCTGCCACGTTCCGCCTGAGTGACCGGTCCGGTTGCAGGTCTCGCCTTTCCGCCGACGGCGCCAATGTCCATGTGACCCGACAATGGAGCGGATCATCCGCGCCGTTTACCATTTTGGTCGAGCCTCTCAGCATCTTTGGCTCGTCAACAATAACGACGGTTGCAGCGGTTCACTTGCGTTGACCATGCCGGCCAGCCTAGCCCCCGAACCCCATGATGCTTGGAGTTTCCGCCATCCTCTCGCGATTCTGGCGGGCGTCCTTGTGGACGAGGGTACATTGTCCCGACAGCTTCATACCGGACCGTTGTCAGCCCCGCATGTGTCGGTGGGCTACCGATGATGGAACATCGGGTTCGTTCATTCGAACAATCACTCTGGCGACTTCGTGTCGCACCCATCGCTCTATTTAATGACATGACACTTCTCCGCACGTCCGGTTCGATGAGCGGGATGTGGAAACGGAGCATGGGGCGGCTAGTGAGGCACCGGCACTATCAGGGCAGTAATCCATGTTGTTCCCGGCGCGAGTTCGGTGAACCTCGCACATTCGCTTGTCGCACGTTTTCCCATCAGCGACGGGGTAATCGGCACACGAAGGAATTTTCCGGACCGCTCGGTCCATAAAACTGAGTTTTGACCAAGAGGCAGCTAATTCTCTCTGCCATCAAACGCTGTAAGAGCTGAATCAGTCTGCGAAAAATAGAGAAGCAAAGGTTGAGATGGCGCAGGATGTACTAACAGAGCTTGCAATTGCGGTGCTCAGCGTTAGGCTTAGCAGGGGACCGATGACGTCTTCGAGCGCGTAGGAAGGCGACAGGCCGCCGGGCTCGTTTGTGGGTCGCGAGCGCGAGCTTGCCGAACTGCACGCGGGCCTAACCGACGCGACAGCTGGTCATGGCCATCTGTTTCTGCCCAGCGGCGAGCCGGGAATTGGCAAGACCAGGTTGGCTGATGAGTTCGGACGCCAGGTCGGCGGTGCTGGAGAGGGCGGTTAGCAGTCAGGCGGCGTCCGCATCCTTTGACAGACGTAGCAGAACGAGCCCCGAGCGTGATTCACCACCGGGCGTGCCGAGACGCTTCACGTACAGGGTCGGCGCTATCGTGACTCGGGCGACTCGGTACGATTTTCATCACCAGTCCGTATTTAAGACGAAGAGCCCGCCGGGCGGAAGGAAATGCGCCGTAAATAAAGGAGAAGAGTATGCCAGATGGAGGAATTCAGGCGCAGCATCTCATACAGCAAGCATTCCAGACACTAATTGATGGAAAGCATCTATATCAGCATATAACAATCGATTTCAGCCCGTACGTCGTCCCGCAGTCACAGAAACAGGTCGCGGCTCAGCGGATATGCAGAGGAGTATGAACCTCGAAGATATGAAACAGAATCTTCTAAGCTCGATCCTCCGTCAGCCTTGGATATTGGAGGGTCCCGGAGTAGCTAGTCCTCTCCCTGGAAAAGCGCTGGGTTTACGCTTTTCCTTGCCTCCAGTTAAGACGATGTGCGGACGCGGGCGGTGCGGAGTCGAGTCGTTCAACATGTGGGAAAGGTATCCAGCTCAGTCAATTTCAATGGGTCTCACGGAAGATGTATTCGTAGTTCCAATCGAGTGTCAGGGGTGCCGGTCGAACGTCATCATCTTGCTGATGCGGAGAAGTGGACCAAAGATTCAGCTCGTAGGCAGAAGCGAGTTTGAGAAAGTAGAAGTTCCGAGTTACGTTCCAAAGGAACAGGAGACGCTGTACTCAGACGCAATCATCGCCTTCAACTCGGGACAGTTTTTGCCAGCGATCTTTCTACTTCGAAGCGTAATTGAACAGTACATGAGAACGATCACGAAGAATGCAACGCTCCGGGGCGAAGACCTCTGTGATGAATATGCGAAAACATTGGCGGAAGACTTTAGACAGAGATTTCCATCATTTAAGACGATCTATGGAAAATTGAGTGATGCGCTTCATAACGTCGACGCCAACCCAGAACTGTTTCAATCGCAGCTTGGGGACGTAATCCTTCACTTTGAGGGGATCGCTGTTTTCGCGAAAACCAAGCGTGATATCGGAACAGTTGCAGCGACGCGAGCACAGGAATTGCGCTCCGACCAGGGCGGCCAGCAAAAATGAAACTCCATTAATTCTCGACCCTCCCGGCCACGTCTTGGTGATCTCAGTTGTGTAGCGATGGTGCGGACTCCCGACTGCTGCAGGTCACCCGACTGCTGCAGGTGAAATGTCGCAAGCACTGGCGAGTGAAGCCGATTTGACAATTGGGTTTTCATGGTTAAATTTAAAAATGTCAGGACGAAATAAGAATCAAGTCTGACCTTGATCAGCCTGACGGTGGCCGTTCTCTTGCCTTTGGTCAACCCTCTGATAGACCGACCTAACCACCCGAACAAAGGCCTGCAGAGGCTCGTGTGAGGTCACCCCATTTCCGGTCCATCGGGAAAGCATTCACCCACGCGATCGCGATCGTTGGAGCACTGGCGGTCGGCGAGTGCTCCGGCCAGTAGCTGACCACACGAGAAAAGCCACCCTCGCCGGCGCTGCGATACGCATAGAGGGAGGCGTCTCATCGTAGGCTTGGCCGTCGGGCATCCGGCCGGCGCTGTGCTTTTGGCGGGGTAGTCAATTCGCGGACAACGCGCGCAGCGCCATAACCCAAAAAACGCACCGGCATCTGCCGGAACGAGATCAATTGAAGCAGTTACCGAAGCACACCGTACCCGACAGCGAGGTCAGGGCGACTGCGCATAGGCCAACTACGTACGCGCAATCCTCATTGGCACTGCGGGGTCCCAAGCCCGATGCCGCCATCGACCGCAGCCTGACCCTGGTTGAGGCGACCCGGGACCCGGGAAAAGTAGCGTTGCATGTTGACGCTCTAAGCAAACGCTACGGCGAGGTTGATGCCGTATCGGGCGTGAGCTTCGACGTCCCCCAAGGTGAAATCTTCGGGCTGCTCGGGCTCAACGGGGCAGGCAAGACGACACTGATTTCAATGCTTGCCACCGAGCGGATGCCTTCAGCCGGAGACGCACTGCTATTGGGTCGCAGTATACGTGGCGAACGGGCAGCGGTTCGTCGCACGATCGGCGTGGCGCCGCAAGATATCGCGCTCTACCCAATGCTGACCGGGGCCGAAAATCTCCGTTTCTTCGGTCGTATTTACGACATCAGGGGAGCCGAGCTCGATAGCCGCGTCGAGCAACTGCTCGGCTTCGTCGGGTTGCAAGACCGTGGCAACGATCGGGTCGCGACTTACTCCGGCGGCATGAAGCGCCGCCTGAACTTGGCAGTCGCGTTGGTGCATCGGCCAAAACTGATTTTGCTGGACGAACCAACGGCGGGTGTCGATCCGCAATCTCGCGAGGACATTCTTAAACTGGTGCGCCGCCTCCGCGATGATGGCAATGCCATCCTGTACACGACGCACTATATGGAGGAGGCAGAAGGGCTCTGCGATCGGCTGTGTTTTCTTAACGAGGGAAAGGTTGTGGCAATCGGGACCCAGGACGCGCTCATCCGCGACCTCGAGTTCTCGGAAGTCATCGAGTTGAAGGGCCTGTCGCCCCGCACCGATCTTGCCTCGATTCGCGCGCTCGGCGGAGTCTGCCACGTCGAACGCCACGACGGATTCGTGCGCCTGTTTGTAAGGCGCGCCGCCGATCTCCTCGGGCCGTTGCAGAGAATAATCAGTCGGGACAATTCCGTGCGTCTCAGGATTGCGCCGATTAGCCTTGAAAATCTCTTTCTCCACTTGACCGGCGGAGCGGTTCGCGAATGATCCGAAGGCTCCCGATGGTCTTGGCGGTCTGGCTCTGCTGGTTGCTTCGGCTCAGGCATCAACTCCCGCTTGACGACACGCGCACGATTCTTGATCAGGCGCGGACAATCATAGCGGGCAATCAAACTCAAGATGGAAAATTGGCCGCCCTGTCAGTGCTCCTAAATAAATTTCTGGATTCTGACGAGATGGGACGGGAGGCGCTGGGGCACCATTGGTCGAGCTTCACGGCCGAGCAGCAGAAAGAGTTCCTTGCGC
>JBKPEA010000090.1:0-59350 GCA_046728175.1 Thermodesulfobacteriota bacterium
ACACGTTGGTGCTGAAAGGTCAATACTTCAATACGTCTCTACATGGCTACATTCTGCACCGCTTTAAAACCCCTAACCCCCCGACTTCTCGTCCCTTCTCCTACACCTTCAGGCCAGGACAAGCGGGAACTTCCGACTAGCCTCCCGGACAGATTGCGGACGCCAGCGGGCGTCCGCAAATGTCTTTTCTATAAATCCGACCGCTTTCAGTTCTGGCGAATGCGCGGCAGAAATCGGGGCAGCGTGGCAAACGCACCGGCATATAGCTGTCCGAGGGCGCGCTCTTCGGCAGGAATTCGGACCATCATCAAAATTGCGTTCCCCAGCGAAAAGACGATCGCGGTTACCCATGCGCCGCCGATAAGGGGCACAGCGATGACCTCAATCGCGACCGCCAGGTAGTTTGGATGCCGGACAAAGCGGAAAGGTCCGCTGGTAACCGGCTTGGCGTCGGGAAAAACGATTATCCGGGTGTTCCAGCGAGAGCCCAGGGTGAAAATCACCCAGTAGCGCAGGAACTGGGCGAACAACTCCGCCGCGATCGCAGGCACCGCCACCGCGGCTGGCGCACCGCTCCCGCGCACAATACCCTCAAGCGCGCAGGCGACGAGAAACGCCCCGTGAAACACGACCATCGCGCGATAGTGGCGCTGGCCTATCTCGACTGCTCCGGCTGCAAACGCGCGCGCCGCGTTGCGGCGCGCGATGTACAGTTCAACGCCGCGTTCAAGTGCTACTGCAGCGATGACCGCCAGGTAGACCGGGAGCGAAATTACCATCCGAGCAAGAGAATCTCGATGGAAAATCCGGGGCCCATACCGATCAGGAGGCCGTATTCGCCCGGCTGGGCGACATCGGCGTGCATCAAGTCTTCAAGTATGTACAGGACCGAGGCCGAGGAGAGATTTCCCATCTCCCCGAGATTACGCCAGGAACGCGCCAGCGCGCCCTTGGGCAGAGCCAGCGCCCTTTCCAGCGCCTCTAGAACCTTGGGACCGCCCGTGTGCGCGATCCAATGGCGAATCGATGAGCGCTGCACGCCCTGTTCGGCCAGAAATGAATCGACTTCGCCTTCGATGTTTTCCGCGATTAGGTTTGCCAGTCGGGCCGACAGCACGATTTTAAAGCCGCTGTTGACGAGGTCCCAGCCGAGGATGTCTTCGGTGCCCGGGTACAAAATAGAACGCGTTGCGATCACCCGGGGCGACTTCGTAGCTCGCCGCTCCCCGCTGCCGATGACGGCAGCCGCCGCCCCGTCCCCGAACAGGCCGGACGCGATGATGTTTGCGATAGACAGATCGTCGCGCTGCAGGGTCAGCGAGCACAGCTCCACGGACATTAAAACCGCAATATCCTCGGGATAGGCACGCACGTAATCGGTCGCGCGCGACAGGCCCGCCGCTCCGGCGACACAGCCGAGGCCAAAAATCGGGGTCCGTTTGACGTTAGGTTTCATGCCTAGTGCGCTGATCACGCGGGTGTCGATGCTGGGGGTGGCAATTCCGGTAACGGTCACGAAGAACAGATGGTCGACCTCGCGGGGGGATACGCCGGCGCGCTCGAGCGCGGTGGCGACCGCGGAGCGCCCCAGTTCAGGGGCGACGCGGATCCACGCGTCGTTGGTGCTGGCGAAAGTGTCCAGGGGTGGATAGTCGGCCATTGGGAGGGCCAGGTAACGGCCCTTGATGCCCAACGATTGCTGGATTTGGTCAAAGCGGCGAAGGTCGGTGTGATTACGTGACCACAATTCGCGCAGCCGCGAGGTCAGTTTTTCCTGTGCCACATAGTTGGAAGGAAGGGCGCTGGCCGCGCTAAGAATCGCGGGCGAGATAGTTTCGCTTTGAGTCACTTGCTCTCCGACGCTTCCCTAGTGTTCGTAATTTGTTAACCGGAGACCATGGTATTCCATTCCGTCAGATTTTGCAGGGGGTCAACCCGATGGACGTTTCGTGGGTCGCTCACGATTGCGGTGACGGTAGACTCTTCGCGGCCTTCTAGCAACCGCTCACTCTTGTTCAAGGAGATGCTTCGGATAAGATTGCAGCGCCATGAACTTGGAGTTGCGCAGTGAATTGATCGACATCCTGGTCCGCGAGGCCTACTTCGAGCGGACGGTAACCCTATCCTCCGGCAAGGTCTCAGACTATTACCTGGATTGCCGGCCTGCGATGTTCCTGCCTCGGGGGATGTTTTTAGTGGGCGAACTGATGCTGGAATCTGTGAGTGCTGCGGGAGTTGCTCAGATTGGCGGGATGGCGGTCGCTGCGATTCCGGTTATTAGCGCGATCATTGCTGCCGGTTGTCGACATGACATCGAGCTGCGGGGGTGCTTCGTACGCAAGGAGACCAAGGCGCACGGCATGCAAAAGCGTATCGAAGGCGCGTTCCGGCCGGAACTCAAGACCGCGGTGCTTGACGATGCGATCACTACCGGTGGATCCACGCTCGAGGCCCTGGCGGCGCTGCGCCAAGCTGGCGCATCCGTGACCCACTGCTTCGCGTTGGTCGACCGAAACGAGGGTGGCCGAGAAGCGCTCGCCGCCGCCGGGCTCATCTACCAATTCCTGCTCGATGCGAGCGAGATTCGCGCCGCGGCGCGGGCGCGGAAATAGTCGGTCCAAGGAACCGCCTGGACGATGCCCAGCTCCGTTCGTCCCGGACCAATCTCCGCCACGACGCGCCTCACGGGAATCTTCGGCGATCCGGTAGAGCACTCGCTTTCACCGGCCATGCACAATTCCGTCTACGCTGCGCTGGGTATAGATCGGCGATACCTCGCGTTTCACGTAACGCGGGCGGAGTTGCTGCCGGCTCTGCGCGCAATTGCGCCCTTGAAGATTGCTGGAGTCAATCTAACTTTACCGCACAAGGCGCGGGCTCTCGCAGCTATGGACGAGCTTACTGCGGAAGGGTACCTACTCGGCGCGATCAATTGTGTTATCAATCGAGACGGAAAACTGGTGGGAGATAACACCGACGCGCGCGGCCTGGAACGCGACCTGCGCGCGCACGGTATCGCGGTGGCGGCGCGGACCGCGCTAGTGATGGGCGCCGGAGGCGCCGGCGCCGCAGCGGTGGTGGCTCTGAGCCGACTCAAGGCGGCACGGGTTGTAATTGCCAACCGGACCGCGCGGCGCGCGAGTGCGCTGGCCCGGCGGTTTGCCCGGAGCGCGCTGCGGCGCACGCACTTTGAGGCGGTCGGGCTAGGCGAACTCATCAATAGCAGCCTGCTCGCTGAGGTAGCCTGTGTCGTCAACGCAACCTCACTGGGGCTGACCGGAGGTAGTTTCCCGCACCTCAAATATGACGCCACGCCGCCCACCTGTTTTTTCTATGACACCCTCTATGCGCAGAGACCCACGAAGTTCGTGGCGGGCGCCCTTCGAGCGCGAAGAAAGTGCGCCGATGGAGCGGGCATGCTGATCGAGCAGGGAGAGTTGGCATTCAAGCTATTTAACGGCGTAAGCGCTCCCCACGGAGTAATGCGACGCGCGCTCATGGACGCGCTGGGGCGCACCCGATAGACAGGAGCCGATTTCGATGAAGGGCCGAATCAACCATCTGATGTTGAACGTGAATCACTACGACGAGGCAAAGCGCTTCTACGCCTGGCTCCTGCCGAAAGTCGGCTATCCAAACCAGACGGCCTTTGCCGAAGACGCTCCCAAGCGGGGGAGCGGATAGTACCACGACGACGGCTCCGTTTGGGTGCAGGAGACGGAGCCACGCTTTCGCGCAGACCAGTTCCATCGGCATCGCCTGGGACTCTGCGAAATCGCCTTCACCGCCGACAGTCTCCGCCAGGTGGATGAGCCCGTGACCGAAATCGAGCGGCACGGCGGCAGGGCAACGGATGCGCCGCGCCAATCTGATTACGTGCCCGGTTATTATGCAGTCTTCTTCACCGACCCGGATGGCCTAAGCTGGAGGTGGTGCACTTGCCATGAACAATGCATTCACAGCTTGCGTCCCACCAGAGAGGAAGTCTCCAGGTCCGGAAATGTCCCTGAAAAAGTTGTGGCCGCGGCTGGTTCACTCTGTCATGAGGCCGCGCCGGGTGTAGAAATCGCGAAGAATCGCCATGACGGGCGCGGGTGCTCGTTTGTATGAACCGTCGAAGGGTGGTTGTGGGTCGTACTCGATTCCCACCTGAATGGCGTGGGCCATGGTGTCGCCACCGAGCTTGCTCGCCAGGCGCAGGGCCATGTCGATTCCCGACGATACGCCGGCGGCGGTAATGATCTTCCCTTGTTCTACGACCCGCGCCGAGGTCGGAATCGCCCCGAAATTCGCCAGCTGGGGTAATGCCGCCCAATGGGTCGTCGCTTGAAGGCCTTTTAACAGTCCGGCCGCACCCAAGATCAGCGCGCCCGTGCACACCGAGGTTGTCCAGCTGGTGGTGGCATGGATGGTGCGAACCCACTCAAGCATCGCCGGTTTGGCGCGCACCTGCTGCTCGCCGAATCCGCCCGGGATCACGACGACGTCGGCACTCGTGATTTCTGAAACTGAGCGATCGGCGTTGATCGCGAGCGAAGCGGTATCGGTCCGCTTGAGGCCCTTTGTTTCACCGACAAAGACCACATCAGCCCCGGGCACACGCTGCAACACTTCATAGGGCCCGACCGCGTCGAGAGCGGTAATTCCATCGAACGTCAGAATCGCGATCTGCATTTGACTTTCTCCATTTCTTTTTTACGCGCGGTACCTAGTCTGCCAGGCAGCCTTGGACGGCGCGGCGGGACGAAAGCGACTTCGATATGCACCGGGCGGGACGTGCAGCGAGCGAATGAACGCGCGGCGCATCGACTCCCGGGTACCGAAACCGCAATGTTCGGCAATCACGTCGATACCGTCGGCCGATTCCTCCAGACGGCGGCGAGCAGCCTCGACGCGGGTCCGAGTAACGAAGGTGGCCGGCGTGAGTCCGGTCTCGCGCAAAAAAACACGCGCAAAGTTACGCGCGCTCATCGCGCTTCGACGCGCCAGTCTGGCAACCGAGAGATCCTCTGAAAGGTTATTTGCGATCCATCCCTGCACATCGCGAATCGGTTCGCGATCGGCGCTTTGCGCAGCGAGTTGAACGGAGAACTGTGACTGCCCCCCCGGACGCCTCAGGAACATCACCAACTCTCGTGCCACGCCCAGCGCGACTCGGCGCCCGTGATCCTCCTCGACCAGGGCAAGCGCAAGATCGATTCCCGCGGTCACCCCTGCCGAAGTATAGACCTGTCCATCGCGAACGAAGATTGGATCGGTCTGGACCCGAATTGCTGGAAAGCGCCGCGCTAGCGCATCGCAGTAGCGCCAGTGCGTCGTGGCGCGGCGGCCGCTTAACAGGCCTGCCTCCGCCAGCAGGAATGTGCCGGTGCATACCGAGCACAGGCGTCGCACTCGTGGAGCGACTTTCCGCAACCAACCTATCAGCCGCGGGTCGCTCATCGCCGCGGTGATCCCCATTCCGCCGGCGACCATCAGGGTGTCGAGAGCAGTATCCAGCCCTTCGAGGGATTCTTCGACTACCAACCTGAGGCCGTTCGACATCGCCAGGGAGCCCTGGGTCGCGGCAACCAGAGTTACCTCGTAAACCGGCGCGTCCGCGAGCCCTTCATCCGTAAGCCACCGCGAAGCGCGCGCGAAGACTTCGAGGGGACCAGCGATGTCAAGGATCTGCGCGTCGGGAAACCCGAGCATCGCTATCCGACGAACCACGCCGCCGCCGACTGGCGCCTTGAGACGAGCGTTCCGGTTCATGCCAAGAGAATCGCATTCACCCGCTCTGTCTGCAATGAAGGGGATACCACGATTTCTGCCATCGTCGGCCAGCGCGCGGACAACCGCTATCAGGTCGGATGGGGCAAAGGCGGAAAATGCAGATATAGTAGATTCCGATTGAGAACCTGACTTGGCCCGACAGGCTGGGTCCTGCCAAGGGGATTTGGAGACTGACCATGAGCTACGCGGGCGAGCGACTAATCTACGACGCCGACAGTCACCTGATGGAGCTGCCGGATTTCCTGTTGGCTCATGCAGATCCCTCCAGCCGCCATCTCCTGCCCCCGCTGGGGACCAGGACGACCGGGCTATTCGATCCCGGCGAGCACGCCGGCAAGGCCGGCCCAATCTCCCGAGAACGTCCGGAAGCTAGTGCAGCTCGGAGATCGCATTACCCGTGGTCCCAAATGGCACGACGCGCTAAGCGCGTTCAGTGGCGCGGAGCGATCGCTCGCGCTGGATCTGCTGGGCTTCAAGCATCAGGTCGTTTTCTCGTCATTTTGTGCCAGGCTGATCTTCGAGGCGCCTCTGGAGGTGCGCTATCTGGCAGCCCGCGCGCACAACCGGGCGATGGCTTCATTCTGCAACGAGGATCGGCGCTTGATCGGCGTGGCGATGGTTCCGCTGGATGAACCTGAGTTGGCCCTGAAGGAAATCGTCTATGCCGCTGAACTCGGCTTGGGTGCCATCTGGATTGCGGCAGATCCGCCGGGCGGACGATCGCCGGGACACCCCGCGCTGGAGCCGATCTGGAAGACCCTTGCAGAGTGGCGGATACCTTTCATCCTCCATGTTGGCAGCGCCGCACTTCGCATCCCGGAAGAGTGGATGAACGATGGCCATCCGGACCACGTCTCGGCGCGCGGGGGAGCCGAGGTGATCGGGTCAAAGGATCTCACCGTGATCCATCACGCTGCGCAGCGCTTCGTTTCAGTGCTGGTGCTGGACGGGGTATTGGACCGGCATCCGGACCTGCGCGGGGGTGTGATCGAGATCGGAGCCGGATGGGTGCCGGACATGATCCGGCGCCTGGACCACGCAGTAGACATCTGGAGCAAACCCGAACCGCACCTGGCGCGGATGAGACGAAAGCCGTCGGAACAGATACGCGAGCAGTTGCGCTTCACGCCATATCCCTTCGAGGATGTGAGCGCCATGGTCAACGAATCATTTCAGGAGCTGTATATGTTTTCGTCAGACTATCCGCACGCGGAGGGGGGCCGTGATCCGCTCGGAAGATTTGACCGTTCCGTGGCCTCACTCAGCGAGGCTGCGAGAACCAGGTTCTTCGCCGGGAATTTCCGCGACCTGTACCCGAATGCCTTTGCGAGCGCTGACAGCCAGGGGTTCGGCGGTTAGCCGAACATCTTTTTGATCTGGTCAACGAAACCTTTGGAGAGCGGATGATTCACGGCTTTGCCATCAAGCTTGGCAAACTCCTCGAGTAGCTCGCGCTGCCGGGCGGTCAGACTGCGAGGAGTCTCCACGACCACGCGAATCAACTGATCTCCACGTCCGTAACCGTGCAGATCGATGATGCCCTTGCCCTTGAGGCGCAGAACCTTGCCCGACTGGGTACCCGAAGGAACTTTGAGGTTCACCTTGCCCTCGAGGGTCGGCACCTCGATCTCGCACCCGAGCGCTGCCTGGGGAAAGCTGATTGGCACCTCGATTACAATATTGTTTTCTTGGCGGACGAACAGCGAGTGTTCCTTGACGTGGATGATGACGTACAGGTCGCCCGGAGTTCCGCCGCCGTAACCGGCCTCGCCCTCGCCCCGCAGTTTAAGACGCGAACTATTGTCGACCCCCGGAGGAATACGGACCGAGAGCGATTCCTGCTTGCGCAGCCGACCCTGGCCCTGACACTTGGGGCACGGATCGGAAATGATCGTTCCTTCGCCGCGACACTGGCTGCAGGTGGTGGAGATCGAAAAGAATCCCTGCTGGGTGCGGACCTGGCCGGTGCCGCGGCAATTCGGACACTGGCGTGCGCCGGTGGAACCGCCGCGAGCCCGGGTCCCGTTGCAAGACTCACACAGCGTCAGGCGTTGGAATCTGACTACCTTTTCGGTTCCGCGCGCGGCCTCTTCGAACTCCACTTCGAGGTCGTAGCGCAGATCGTCACCCCGCCGCGAACGTGAACGCGCGCGCCCGCGGCCGGTGCCGAAGAAGTCTCCAAAAATGTCCGAGAAAACTTCCTCGAAGCCTTGCGAGAAGTCGAACCCGCCGAAGGGCCCCTGCCCCTGCGGACTCTGAAAGGCGCTGTGTCCAAAGCGATCGTACTGGGCGCGCCGCTCCGGGTCAGAAAGTACCTGGTAGGCTTCGTTTACTTCCTTGAACCGCTCCTCGGCCTGCTTGTTGCCCGGGTTGCGATCGGGATGGAGCTGGATCGCGAGTCGACGATAAGCCTTTTTCAGGTCGTCGTCGGAAGCGCCCCGGGCTACACCTAGTACTTCGTAGTAATCGCGCTTGGTGGCGGAGGGCATCGTGACGGAATCTTAAATGATACGTTACGCCGAAGCCATTGCCCTCCGAGTGCGAGGAGATTTTTCGCCCACCTGGGCAAGGAGTCGGGACTACTTCACTTCCTTGAAATCTGCATCTACCACGTCTTCCCCGTCGCCCGGTTTCTGCTCGCCGCCTCCGGTCGCGCCGTCGGGTTGTGCACCGCCACCGGCAGCGCCGCCGTCACCGGGTTGCTGACCCTGCTGTGCGCGGCTCTTGCTGTACATAGCCTCTGCCAGCTTGTGCGATGCGTTGGACAGCGCTTCGGCCGCGCGATTCATCTCGTCGGCATCCTTGGATTCGAGCTTGCTCTTCGCGTTGGCCAGCGCCTCTTCGACGCTCTTGCGCGATGCCTCGTCGAGCTGCGAACCATACTCCTTCAGCGTCTTCTCGGTCGTGTAGACGAGGTTGTCGAGCTTGTTGCGCGCTTCGGCTTCGAGCCGCCGCTTGTGGTCACCCGCGGCGTGTTGCTCGGCGTCACGCACCATCTGCTTGATGTCTTCCTCGGAAAGTCCCGAAGAAGCCGTGATTTTGATTGACTGCTCCTTGTTGGTGCCCAGGTCCTTCGCGTGGACATTGACGATGCCGTTGGCATCGATATCGAAGGTGACCTCGACTTGCGGCATGCCGCGCGGAGCCGGTGGAATTCCGATCAGGTCGAACTGGCCGAGCAGCTTGTTGTCGGTCGCCATCTCACGCTCGCCCTGGAAAACCCGGATCGTGACCGCCGTTTGATTGTCTTGTGCGGTCGAAAATACCTGGCTCTTGCGGGTCGGAATGGTGGTGTTCTTCTCGATTAACTTGGTAAACACACCCCCCAGAGTTTCGATTCCGAGTGACAGCGGGGTCACGTCCAGCAACAGAACGTCCTTGACCTCGCCCTTGAGAACGCCGGCCTGGATGGCTGCGCCAACCGCAACCACTTCGTCAGGGTTGACGCCCTTGTGCCCTTCCTTGCCAAAGATTTTGCGCACCCGCTCCTGGACCGCCGGCATACGGGTCATACCGCCGACCAGCACGATCTCGTTGACATCGCTCGCTTTGAGCGCCGCGTCGCGCAGTGCAGTCACGCAAGGCCCTTCGAGGCGGTCGAGCAGGTCCGCGCACAGCGCCTCGAGCTTGGCCCGGGTCAGCTTGATATTCAGGTGCTTGGGACCGGACTGGTCAGCCGTGATGAACGGCAGGTTGATGTCGGTCTCCATGACCGTGGATAGTTCGCACTTGGCCTTTTCCGCTGCTTCCTTGAGTCGCTGCAGCGCCATGCGATCCTTGCGTAAATCGATTCCCTGGTCGCGCTTGAATTCATCGGCCAGATAGTCGATGACGCGCTGGTCGAAGTCTTCACCACCCAGGAAGGTGTCCCCGTTGGTGGCCTTGACTTCAAACACGCCTTCGCCGAGTTCCAGAATCGAGATGTCGAAGGTACCGCCGCCCAGGTCGAACACGGCGATCTTTTCGTCCTTCTTCTTGTCGAGGCCATACGCGAGCGACGCAGCGGTCGGCTCGTTGATGATCCGCAGGACGTTGAGTCCCGCAATTCGTCCGGCATCCTTGGTCGCCTGTCGCTGTCCGTCGTTGAAATATGCCGGCACCGTGATGACCGCCTCGGTGACCTTCTCGCCGAGATAGTCTTCGGCCGTCTGCTTCATCTTCTGGAGGATGAATGCTGAGATCTCGGGGGGACTATAACGTTTGTCGCGAATTTCGACCCACGCGGCGCCGTCGTCGTTCTTCACGACCTTGTAAGGGAGCACCTTGGTGGCCTTCTGCACTTCGGCGTCCTCGAAGCGCCGACCCATCAGGCGCTTAATCGCAAAAACCGTATTGTTCGGATTGGTGATCGCTTGCCGCCGCGCTATCTGCCCCACCAGACGCTCGCCGGAGTCCGTAAATGCGACCACCGAAGGGGTGGTACGGCTACCTTCGGAATTGGCAATCACGACGGGATCGCCACCTTCCATCACCGCGACGCAACTATTGGTCGTCCCCAGGTCAATACCGATTACTTTTGCCATATTCTTGATTGTCGCCCTGTGAGATTCCGGACTCTGCCTCAATAAATAATCATAATCTAGTCGTTTTCAACTTCTGAAGTGTCGGGTTCGCCGTTGTTTCGCCGGTTGGAGACCCCCTTCGCCACCGTCACACTGGCTGGCCGCAATACCCGATCACCGATCAGATAGCCGCGGTGGAACTCATTTACGACCGTGTTAGGCGGATGCATGTCACTCGCAATGTGATCCACCGCCTCGTGGCGGGCCGGATCGAAGGGCTGACCTGCGGAGATAATTGGAACGACGCCCTGGGACTTTAGAAAATCCAGCAGCGACCGGAGCACCATCTGAACCCCATCGACAATCACGGCGGGGTCCTTGGCTCCTTCGCGGGCCGCTCCAATGGCGCGCTCGAGATTGTCGACAATCGGCAGCAGGTCACGCAGGACTCCCTCTTTCTGGATTCGAACGCTCTCCTCGCTCTGCTGGCGGATGCGTTTGCGGGCGTTCTCCCCGTCGGCCAGTGCCCGCAGATACTTGTCCTTGAGCTCGGCAAGCTCCTTTTCCTTCTCCTGGAGCTGGGTCTGAAGCTCCTGCCACCGTGCTTCGCCAGCGCCACTCGACTCCGCCATTTCGTCGGTCAAGGTCACGAGGCCGGAACCGTTCGCCTCCCGGTCGTCGTGCATCTCGGGTTCGTCGGAATTGCCCTTGCGATCTTTGTTCATACTGGGAAACTGCACCCGTAGGAAAAATAAGCACGATTTCGATTCGCGCCAGTCTAGGAAGCAGAATGCTGTTTGAGAAATGCGCTAGTGCTCGAGCAATCGAGTAAGCGTCCGGGCAGTATAGCCGACCAGCGGAATCACGCGGTCGTAGTCCATGCGAACCGGGCCGACTACCGCGAGGCTTCCCGCGGATGCGGAACCGCTCGCATATGAAGCCGCAATAATGCTGAGACACGCCAGGCGGGGATCGTAGTTTTCCGAGCCGATCGAAACCATCAACCCGTTCTGCTGGATGCTCCGTTCGAGCAGGGCCAGCAGGGCCGACTTGTCATCCAGCGCGCGGAGCAGTTCGCGGACTCGTTCCGGGTCGGCAAATTCCGGCTGGTCGAGTGCCTTGACCCTGCCCTCGACGTAAACCTCTGTGCTATCGCCCTTATCGCCAATCGCTCCTCCACCCAGCGCGAGGGCGTCGCGCCTGAACTGGTCGTATGCGGCACGCTCCTCCTTGAGCTGTCGCTCGATCCATCTGCGTGCTTCATCGAGGGTCTGACGGGCCAGCGACTCGTTCAGATAGCGGGCCATCCGATCGAGTTCGTCCTGCGTGAAGTCGCGGTCGGTCTCAACCAGGCGGTTTTCCACCCGATCCGCGGTCGCCACAAATACCCCCAGCACCTGCCGTTCGCGCAGGCGCACAAAGTTCACGCGCTCGATCGTCATAGCCTCCAGGCGCGGGGCCATCACCAACGCGGCCTGTCCGGTTAACAGCGCGAGCAGCTTCGGTGTATCGCGCATTACATCATCCAGACCGCGAGGGCGGCCCGAGTAGTGAAGTTCTATCTGCGCGCGGTCCTCGAAAGCGATACGGGAGGACCCCAGCAGATGATCGACGTAGTAACGGAACGCCTTGTCGGTCGGAACGCGTCCGGCCGAAACGTGCGGTTGGGTCAGGAATCCCGACTCCTCCAGTTCGGCCATCAGGCTTCGTACCATCGCCGAGCGCACGCCCAGCGGGTAATGGGCCGCGACCTGTTGCGAGCCAACCGGTTCTGCGGTTGCGATGAATTCCTGCACGGTGGCCAGCAGGAGTGCATGACGTCGAGTGGAAAGCGAATTGGTTTCGCCGTTCATTTCTCGAGGCCGAACCTCAATTACAATCTTGTTACCGCATCACCGATACATTCAAGTCCCAATCACAAGCAATGGCAGGTCCAACCAAGGTCGGATAATCTTTCACAGGGAAGGCATGGCACGTAGGAGCAGACCCATACCAGCCCGGCGGCTTCAGCTGCCGGTGGTGCCGCGGAACACGTCGTGGATCGAAAGCGACGGCTACGACCGTCGGGCCTGGTCGGAGATCCTCGCAGGCGCCCCATCCGCCGCTGACCTGATGGAAGCGGGCGGGCGCTTGGTTCCTCACTTCGATGCGTTGTTGGCGGACCTCTTCCTCGCACTCTTCAAGTACAACCTGGTTTGGCAAAAACCCGACGCCGTCAGGCGGTCGGCTTCCCTGAATCGAGCAATCCTCGAGGAACTCCTGCCTTCCCCCGCATTCGAGGCGCTCAAGAGCCGGACGCTGCTGGAGGAGGACAAGGCCGCCATCGCCGCGATGGTCCTCGGCGAGCGCGCGCTTGAGATGATCCGATCGGAGAAGCTGATCAACCGCAACGAGATGGTCGATCTGTGGGACCTGGAGCATCAGGAGCAGGACCTGGAATCGCGCGCTGAGACGTTGAAGACGGCGCAGGAAATGACCGATCGTAACGATGGCCCTCCAGAGGTGTCGGCAGAAGACAAGAAAAAGCTCGCCGGCATGGTCGAGGCGGCATCTCGCGCGGCGCAGGTTTCGCAGGCGCGTCTAAACCAGAAGACCCGCCAGGTCGAGCGTGATCTGAAAAACAGTGACCACGGAGAGTTGAAGCAGATGCAGGTCAAGTCCGTGGAACTTGCACAGAATATCGATCGGGCCGCCGAGGACAGTCATGCCTTCAGCCGCGAATTCGGCCAGGGCGGCAAGATGAACGCCGGCCAGCGCCTCGAACTCGGACGCCATCTGGCCCGCAGCCGCAAGCTCGGCGAACTGGCACGGCTGGTCGGTAGAATGAAGCAGGATGCACGCGCGCTTCGACGCAAAACGCTCGATCGCGGGAGCAATGAGGCATACGGCATCGAACGCGGCTCGGATCTCGGAAGGATCATTCCCTCCGAGCTGGTCGCGCTGCATCATCCCGTGCTGGTCCAGGACTTCCGCCGCCGTCTGCTCGAGGGGGAAGTCCTGCAGTATTGGCTGCGCGAGGACGAGCAAAGGGGCAAAGGCCCGATGGTGGTGTGTATCGACGTCAGCTCTTCCATGCAGGGTGAGAAGGAACTGTGGGCGAAGGCGGTTGGGCTCACCTTGATGGATATCGCACGCCGGCAACGCCGCCTGTTTCGGGCGGTCCTCTTCTCTTCGGGCGAAGGCTCGCTGCGGGTTCTCGATCTGAACCGCGAACGGCGTTACGAACCGGAACTCGCCAAAGTGATCGAGATGGCCGAGTATTTTCCCGGCGGGGGCACCGATTTTCAGCAACCACTCGACGCCGCGGTGGCGTTGCTGGAAGACCGCAAGCTCAAGCGCGGCGACATCGTCATGATCACCGACGGCGAATGCCAGGTATCACCCGAATGGCTGGCGCATCTGCGCGAGCGTAAGGACGCACTGCAATTCACGATCTTCGGCGTGCTGGTGGACGTTGGCTCGGTTGACACCTCCTCAATGGCGCAGTTCGCCGACAAGATAACTTCGGTAAAAAAGCTCACCACAGAATCTTCTCGCGAGATATTCCTGGCAGTGTGAGGGGTCGGATGCGATTCCTTAACTTGAAGGAGCGCTGAAGCGATCGGGCACCGGCTACCGGATGTCAGTTAATTCTGACACCGAATCGTTTAGCTTCGGGCAGATTACGGGTTGGGGTCGCTGGTCGGCAAATCGACCAGCAATCCGTCGGGGTTCACTCCGCCTGAATTCTCAACGCTCAAGCCGCCGTGATGCGCGAGGTGGCGCCCTTTCGCACGGCGGCGTCGATATTGAGCGTGAGCTACAATTGAACAGCCATGCAGATCATGTTGATCCCCATAGACCGCTCCAACTATCGCGCCATGTGGCGGCTGCAGCTCAAGCCGGAGCAGCGGACCTTCGTATCGCCACCCGCGTGGTCGCTCGCGCGCTGCTACGTCAGAGCCGTCGGCGAAGAGTACGAGCATCTGCCGCACCTGATCAGTGCTGGCCGCACGATTGTTGGCTATTCAACGATCGTGTGCGACCCGCGCAGCGAAGAGGAATATTGGATCGACGACATCATGATCGACGCGACGCAGCAGGGGCGTGGTTATGGGCGCGCCGCAGTGGTCGAAACGCTTCGAACGATCGTGAAACGCTATCCCCGATGCCGCGCTGTCCAGCTCGTATGCTTCCGCGCCAACACCAACGCTGCGGCGCTCTACCTGAGCCTGGGCTTCGTAAAAACCGGGGAAACTGATCCCGTGTTCGACGAGCCGATCTATCGACTGAGCGACTCCGGATTGGATGAACTACGCTAGTCGATCCGGATTGCCAGCTGGCGGATCGGCCGCGACTAATGACGCGCCGCTACTTGCCAACCCACGGGTCGGTATTCGACAGCGCGACCCGAAATTCACTCACCCGCCAGCACCGAGGACTTTCGCGCTCACCGGTCATGCTGGACGCACAAAAAGAAGGCCGGCGATTCGCCGGCCTTCATCCATTTAGGGCAGCGGCTAGGCGGCCGATGCCATCTGCATGACGCCGAGCTGCGTGTACCACGGTTCGGTGCGCTGGTTAATCAAGTCCAGCTGACGCAGGCAGGGAATGATCGTATCGACGAACAGAAATGAGTTGAACTGCTGCTCCATCTGAGCCTCGGCCTTCGCCCATTCCGGATTGCGTTGCATTTCGGTCTCGACATCTTTCATCGAGATACCCACTTCCTCGAACACTGAGGTGCCGGAAAGGAACCCGTCCTTGGGCTGCCCGTCAACGATCTTGGTGACCATCATGTCGCAGGCGGTGAAAGCGAAGTCTTCGAGATCCTTCTTGTCTTTGCCGTTGAGCTTGCGCACGGCCTCACGCAACGCCAGCATTCCGAAGCCGACGTGGCGCGATTCGTCCTTCATGATGTATTCCAGCAGCTCCTTCAGCAGGGCGTCTTTGGTCTCGCGCTGCATGAAGCGAAAAGCGGCGATGGCCAGGCCCTCGGCGACGATTTGCATGCCGACATACTTGGGCTCCCATCGCTGGTGCTCGATAACCGCGCACAGCAGCCGGTTGAGTGTCGGATCGATCGGATAAATCTTGTCGAGTTTGGTGATGTACTTGCGGAAGCCCTCGACGTGCCGAGCTTCGTCCATAACCTGCGCGGCCGCACACATCTTCGCATCGAGGTCGGGCGCCGCCTCGACCAGCTGCCCGCAGACCATAAGCGCGCCCTGCTCGCCGTGCAGGAACTGCGAAAGGCGCCACGCGGCAAACTTGCGCATCAATTGATCCTTACGCTCCTGGCTGAGCGATCGGTAAAGCTCGGTTTGAAACATCGGCATCATCGACATGTCGATGACTTCCCGTTCGATTGGCCGATCCCAGTTGATGGTGGTGGACACGTTCCATTGATCGCGTTTGGCGTTCTCGTAGAGCCGATCCATCTGGGGGAACAATACGTCGTAGTTCCAGTGGAAAACGTTGCTGAGAGGGGTCTGTACTTCAGTCCGCTCGGTGAACATCGAATAGCGCCTCCGGGTATCAACTAACGTCGAGGCGGGCCGAACGTTCCAGGCCGCCTAACGCAAAATTAACTGTGGTTTCCTTAAGTTCCGCGAGCGAGAGATCTTCTCGCTCGAGCAGCCAGGTGATGGCTCGGGAAAGCATCCCGATGGTGAGATGCGCGACCGCATCGGCTTGCGATCCGATCGCCGGTTCTAGGTCGATGCGAAGATCGTCGATGAAGGTCTGGTGTACGCGAACCATCAGGTCCAGGAATGCCGGACCATGCCCAAACACGATGCGAAACGATTCGGGCGACTGTGCGGCCGCGTCCAAGATCGTGCTGATGGTAATGCGCAACTTCTGTGCCGGATCTTGAGTTCCCCCCTTCGCTTCGACCAGTGCCTCGCGCAGGTGGCCGGCTCCGTAGTCGATCAATTCGATGAAGATTTCGTTCTTGGTCTTGAAATGAAGGTAGAACGTCCCCAGGCCCACGTCTGCCTCAGAGGCAATGTCAGCGATTCGGGTGTTGTGGTAACCCTTGCGCGCAATCACGCGCTCGGCCGCTTCCAAAAGCTCGACGCGAGTTTTCTCGCGCCGTCTTTCGAACCGGTTCGCCCCGGATTCCCTGAGATTTCGCGCGGTTTCGGCCACGTCTGAATCTATAATCGATTATGAATAATGAGTCAATTCCGAGCTTATATTCAAAACTGAAGATATATTCAGATAGGGACCGGCGGGCAAGATTCGCGTGAGAATAAGGGAGTTTATCGGCTAGGGGTTGCCGCCAGAATCGCTTGGTCCGCCACCCTGATCGCCCGCTGGAGAATTGTCCTGACCAGTCTCGTCCGGACTTATTTCCTCGGGGACGATTACGGGCTCGGTGAAGTCCGACGCGAGACCGCAGCAGATGAGAAAACTCGAGCCGGCCCGAGGCTGGGCCGCGTACGCCTGGAGCGAGCCGTCAGCCAATACCTTAACCGCCTGATAGCTGACCGTCCCTGACCAGCGCTCGATTGTGAACACATAGAACGACCCGCGGTCGAGGGGTTCGGGCGGCCCCGCGTCGGGGAGCAGTTGCGAAAAATGCGGAGGCACTTTCCCGTATTCAAGTTGCTTTACCGCCCAACCGGAACTGCCGATGTCGGAAATGCGGCCGGCCAGACTGCGGTCCGCTCGGATTTCCCAAATGGGCACTCCACCATCGAAGCGAATCACCGATGCGCTACGCCCGGAATGGGTCTGAGTCGTCTGGATAACTTCCGCTCCGAAATACTTGCTCACCGTCGCGCGCTCCATCGAATCCTTGGGACGGCTGTAGCTGATCTCGACGGTCGCAGTAGGCGGTGGTTGCGGTTCAGCGCTGGCGTCGGTCGCACTGTCATCGGCCCCGATGTCTTCAACCTTCTTTTTTGAACTGCATCCGCAGCTTGACAGCGCGATTAGCACCAGCATCGCTAGCGCGACCGCCGTGGTCGCCCACCACCGGGTAGCGGCGGGTTGTGGGACGGCGCAGTGATCGGCCACAACCGTGGCCCCGCAAACAGAATTGCTCTTCATCTCCGCTTTGATCGGTCAGTGTTTACGGCTGGTGACCGGGCCAGCTTCAAGCCGCGCCGCCCTGCCGTCGACCGCTTCCGATTTTCGCGTATGCACGAACCCGTCTCAAGTGAGCAGTCCATCGAGGCAGCAACCGATGGCCTGGCTCGGTCAAGTGCCGGCTTCCAAGCGAGCGCGGAGAAGCTATTTGATCTGAGGAAGAAAGTCCGGAAAGTCCTTTGACGGTTTCATCTTCCAGACGGGTTTGCGTTTTTCAAGAAAAGCGCTCACGCCCTCATGCGAATCAGCCTGCTTACCGGTCCACTGAAACGCTCGCGAGTCGATGCTCTGCGCCTTTTCCATTTCGTCTTCACCGAGCAGTCCCCAGGTAAGCCGCTTGGTGATCGCGACCGAAACGGGCGCGGTATTGAGGGCGATATCTTCGGCCATTTCACGGACTTTGGCCCTGAATTCCCCGTCTGGCCAAACGTGACTCACAATTCCAAATTCAAGCGCCTCCTGGGCGGAGATGATCTTTCCCGTCAGGAGCAGCTCGTTGGCTTTGGCCAGGCCGATCTGCCGGGGAAGGGTCCACAGACTGAGCGCTTCCGGAATCACTCCGCGTCGCACGAACACAAAGCCGATTCGCGCGCTCTCCGCAGCGACCCGGATGTCCCACTGCATCGGCAAGGTAATGCCGACCCCGACCGCGGGGCCATTGATCGCCGCGATGATCGGCTTCTTCATATTCCACGGCCGGATCGCGGGCGCCTCGCGAATCTCGCCGCGTTCGCGACGCTTGTCGTAGTTGAACGTGTCGCCACCGGCGGTCGACAGGTCTGCGCCTGCGCAGAACGCGCGGCCGGCCCCGGTAACGACAATGACCCGCACCTGATCGTCGCCGTCGAGCGCGGCGAATGCCTGCGAGAGTTCCGCGCCCATGGCCGCGTTGTACGCGTTGAGTTTCTCGGGTCGATTGAGTGTGATGGTGGCGACGCCATTCGTGATCTCCACCAGCAGCGCAGAATAAGCCATCGCTCTCTCCCTCCACTAAACTTCTGAGGCGGTTATAGCGCCGTGGGAAGGAAATCGGAAAGCGCTTTTCCGGACTGCGGCCTACTTGCTGAAATCGATCGGCTGACCGCAGGCATTGCCGCCCGCGTTGTAGTCATACACCAGGCGGCCACCGTAATCCGCGCCGCGCGCGATGAGCACGCACATCGCGACCAGCCCGATCAGAAACGCCCACCGTCCGCGCCTCGGAAGTGGCCGGGCCACCAGTGCCCACACGGTCAGCGCGCCGGTCAGCGCGGTGACCGCGACCATTAGATTCCGATGACGGATCAACAGGGCGTCTCGCACCGAGGGCGCAATCATGACGCCCTCGCTCGCATAGAGACCGGTCCCCGCGGAGAGCACGGCTCCGATCGCGCCAAGCACGAGCGCCCACAACGCGGCCCCGGTGATGGATTCATTGCTCAATGAGGCGCCCAGGAAGTAGAGCAACGTGGCAGCGAGCAGAAGTGCGATAGGGAAGTGCACTACCACCGGGTGGATGTTCTGAAGATGTGCCGCTCCCGGGAACAGCCTCTCCAGCACGCGCTTACTTTACCGATTCGGCGGTGAGAAAGTTCACCCCACCCTTGCTGTACTCTTTTCCGGTCACCGTGACCTGGTCCTCCATCTTTGAGTACACGTCGTCCGGCAGGGGCTGGTCGTTTTTCGCGGGCAGCAAAACGTAGACATTGCCGCTCGCGTCCACCAGTGCCACCGGGATCCCCTTCTTCACGCACGCGATCGCGCATTGCTTGTGGCTGGAGCCCTTCGCGCCCATCGATCCATAACAATAACTGTCCTCCAGGGTTCCCGTCACGGACTTTTCCGCAGTACTCCCGGCGGCGCACAGGTAACCGGCCAGGCCGGTGGCGAGAATCAGTCCGAGCGCGACGGTCGCGAATTTCTTCATCACGTTTCCTCCGGTGAATGTTTTACAAGTCTCACGCTTGGCGCGCTCGACTTCCCGCTTCCGGTCAGAGCTACCGGCGAACGGAACGCGCTTCAACCGGCGAATCGACGCCCCCAAACAATTCGCGCCATCGCGCGCGCTTGCGGGTTCGTGATCGAGCCCCGATTCGGCTCAGATGACGCTCCAGAACTTCCCTGAGTTCTTCGTTGAGCCGTTCGATCTCGATTTCCTCGGGCATCTTGGGACGTGGCTGTCCCTCGGGCATCCCGCCGCGGCGACGGCCGTAGAGCTGTTGCAGTCGCAATTCCGCCTTGGCCAGCATCGCCTTGTACTTGTAGTCAAGCCGCCCAAGATCGTCTGCAAGTCCAGCCAGTGCGACGTAGCGCCTACGCATGCGCCACCACTCGAACAGGGTGACGACCATGACGCCGAACATGAGCAGCGCGCCGACGGTGGTCGTCAATGCGGTCGCATGCCACCACGGGAGCAGGCGCAGGCTCGAGTTCAATGATTGATTGTCGGAGGTGAGATCCTGAACCTTGTCGCGCAGGCCACTCAATTCGCGTTCGTCGCTGTCCGCCTTCTGCTGTGCGCTCTGGGCTTGAGCGGAGAGCGTCTTTACCTGCGCCTGCAAGCCGTTTACCTGCGCGATGAACGGATTGGGAACTTTGAGCTCATCGCCGGCCATCAGCTCGTCGTCCGTATGCATATGATTGCGCTGCGCGAGTTCCTCCGTGGTAAGACCGAACATCGCCGCGATCGATCCCATCGAATCGCCGGGCCGGATCGTGTACGGAAACGTTTTCCGCGGTGGGGGGGGCGGTTTTGGCACCGCCTGGGCTTCCGGATAGGAGGTTGCGGGCGCCTCACTCGGGTTTTCCTCCGCGGGCCGTGTGATCGCGGACGGCGCACGATAGGGCCTTTCCACCGCCGATGGCGGAGAGCCCTGTGAGGTGTCGCCTTCAAACTCGCTGGTTTGGGCGAGGCAGATTGAGGAACAGCCAAATGTGCACGCGACTAGTAACGCCCATTTGGCCCCCGTGCCGAGGAATGCTCTGAATGACATCCGCCCGTTCACCGATCGTCAGCAAACAGTCACGAAAATTATTCTAACACACGGCTGAATCAAATGCCGCGCACGAAATGAGAGTGAATTGGCGGACCCCGGCTCCTTTTGCATGCACATTTGCCGGATCGTTGAGGGTGCTAGCGGACCGCTTCGCAAGCTTCGTCTTGTAAAACTTGCTTATAGCTGGCCACGCCGCTGATTCGAGGGGCTTACGATACCTGTTCGGGTGAGGGATGAAGGGCTGCGTACGCAGCACCTACCACTCCGCCGGTCGGACCAAGCGCGGCGCGCACGATTTGCGCGTCAGCTGCCATCGCAGCAAAAGCACGGGTGCGGACTTGCGCGTGCATCGTGCGCCGCATGAATCGCAGGGCGCCGGCGACGCCGCCGCCGAGCACGATGAGATCGGGATTAAAGATGTTAACGAAGGACGCGATCGCAATGCCGAGGTAATGGCCCGCGGTAGCGAAGGCACGGAGTGCGACGCGGTCACCCCTCTGCGCCGCGCGTGTCAAGCCGCGCACGCTAAAGTTCCCTTCCGCATCGAGGTAACGCTGAGGCAGCCGACGGCCTGGGGCAAAATGGGGTTCTACCAATTTCCGGATGCCGGATGCCGACGCATATGATTCGAGGCATCCGCGCGCGCCGCAATCGCAAGGCACGCCCGCTGGCTCGACCGCCACATGCCCAAGCTCGGCCGCCATTCCGTTGCGTCCGTGCACCAGCTGGCCATCAACGATAAGCCCGCCGCCCACGCCGGTGCCTAACGTGAGGAGTACGACGTTGCGATGCCCGCGCGCGGCGCCTCGCCAGAATTCTCCGAGCGCCCAGGCATTCGCATCGTTCTCGACCGCCACCCGACGCCCCAGAGCCTCTTCCAATCGGGCCCTAAGAGGAAATGAATGCCACGCTGCGATATGGGGCGCGGCCATGACCGTTCCCGTATGCACGTTCAAGGGCCCGGGCACGGCGACGCCGATAGCGCGCGGCGGTCCCATTCCACGCCGGCGCGCTTCGTCTTCAAGCGCACGAACTTGCTGTACGATGTTTTCCGCCACCAGTGATGCGGTGGCGTCGGCGTGTGCCGGGCCGCGACGCAGCACCCGGACTCTGCCACTCGCCGACACCGCCGCGCAGCGGATGTTGGTCCCGCCCATGTCGAGGCCTATGACGTAACCGCTGTTCATTCACTTCACCGGATGCGCAAATCTCATCGCGGCCAGAAATTCGCGATTTCCCCGTGCGCCCTCGATCGGTGAATCGATCGAACCGACGATCTCAATGCCTGCCTCCCGCGCGAAGCTGAGTACCCCCTCCAGCGCCGTGCGCCGCAGTCCGGCATCGCGCACGATTCCGCCCTTGCCCACTTTGCCTTTTCCGACTTCGAACTGCGGCTTCACGAGCGCGATAATCTCGGCTTTTGCCGCGACCAGCGCAAGCACCGCGGGAATCACGATGCGCAGCGAAATGAAGCTGGTATCGATTGTGACCAGATCAGGCAAATACGGGAGCGTCTGAGGCTTAACCAGTCGGATATTCGTACGATCCAGAACGGTGACGCGCGGATCAGTCCGCAGCCGCTCCGCGATTTGGCCATAGCCGACATCAAGCGCGATTATGTGTGCGGCGCCTCGCTTGAGCAGCACGTCAGTGAAACCGCCGGTAGATGCGCCGACGTCGAGCGCATGGCGTCCCGTCACCTCGATCGCGAAGGCATCCAGGGCCGCGATCAGTTTATACGCGCCGCGGCTCGCGTACTGCGGATCGGAACCGACCACCGTGATGTTGCTGGCCGCAGTGACCAGCAGATCCGGCTTGTCGGCGGGCCGGGAATTTACCCGTACCCGCCCCGCCATGATCAGCCGCCGGGCCGTCTCGCGGCTTTCGGCCAGCCCGCGCCGCGCCATCTCGATATCGAGCCGCGCGCGCATTAACGGCCCCCATCTCGCGGAGGTCGGAGGGAGTTCAGAAAGACTCGTCGTCTTGGTCGTCGTCAGCGCGGGGTTTCTCGCCCAATTCGTGGTCGAGCGATGAACTCTGCAGCCGGCCTTCAGTGTTGCGGGTAAGCAGCTCGACCTTGCGTTCCACTTCGTCGAGTTTGCGATTGAGCGATTTGACCAGCGCGACACCGCGCTCGAATGCGCTGATCGACTCTTCCAGGGTCAGCTCGCCGGAGTCGATCTGGTTCACCAGCGTTTCGAGATCCTTGATTTCCTCTTCAAACTTTTTTTCCTTCGCGGCCATGATCTTCTATGTTTCGCGCGCGACGGTGCGCGCTCGCAACCTCCCCCTCAGCAACCGAATCTGAAGCTCGTCTCCCATCTCAACCGTGGAAGCGTCGACCACCACCCGCGCTTCGCGCGCGCTGCTTACAACTGCGTAACCGCGCTCGAGAACGCGCAAGGGAGAAAGCGAATCGAGCCGGGCTGCGAGCTCGCCGAGTCGATGGCGGCGCTTCGCCAGCCCAGCCACGGCTCCGGCGTCGAGCCGGTCGGAGAAGGTGGCGAGCTTCACCTTGTGCTCACCTACCAGCTTGCCGGTACTGTGCGCGAGCGACAGCGACCCTCGCGCGAGACGATGGCGCAGCTCGCGAATTTCGGCGGCAGGCGCGCGCAGGCGGAGGACCAGTTCCCGCATCGAGTGCCGGGCGCCTTCCATCCGATTGCGCAGCGCATCGCGCAGCGCGTCGCGAAGATCGGCGAGGTCCGCGCGCGCCCGCGCGGCCAGCGCGCCGGGGTGGCGTACCCGGACGGCGAGATCATCCACCGTCTCACGCCACCCGCCCAGTTCCCGCTTCATTCTTGCGATCAGCGCTGCGCGCGCCATCGAGATCTGCTCGCGAAGCTCCACGATGCTGGGCACCACCATCTGCGCTGCGGCCGTCGGGGTCGGAGCGCGGACATCGGCGACAAAATCGGCGATCGTGTAGTCGATTTCGTGACCCACCGCGGAGATTATCGGAATCCGGGACTTGAAGATCGCGCGCGCTACGATCTCCTCGTTGAACGCCCACAAGTCTTCTAGCGAACCGCCACCGCGACCTACGATGATCACCTCGGCGCGGCCATCTTGATTAAGGTCCGCAATCGCCTCCGCAATCTCCCATGCGGCGCCATCGCCCTGAACTTTCGCGGCGCGCACCAGCAGATGAACATTTGGGAACCGGTCGAGCAGGACATGCACGATGTCGCGAAGACCTGCACCGCGGCGGGCGGTAACGATTCCGATAGTGCGAGGCAGAAACGGCACCGCGCGTTTGCGCGTGCGGTCGAACAGTCCTTCGGCAGCCAGACGCTGCTTGAGCTGCTCGAAGGCAATCTGCAGGGCGCCCAGGCCACGCGGTTCTATCTCGTCCGCCACGATCTGCAGCGAGCCGCGCGTCTCGAAAACGTTGACCCGCCCGCGGATCATCAGCGCCATGCCGTCTTTGATCTGAAATCGCAGGCGCTGGTAATCGCTGCGAAACATCACCACGCTTAGCGAGCTGCGGTCGTCCTTGAGGGTGAAGTAGAAGTGGCCCGAAGCGGCGAGGCGCCCATTCGACACCTCACCGGCAACCCAAACCCCGTCGAGATGGTCCTCCAGGGTCTCGCTGATCAGCCTGACGAGCTGGGTCACGCTGAGTGCCCTCGCAGATCGGCGCCCAAAGACCATTACCAACTGCTCGTCCATGGCTAACCAAGGGTATCAAAAAGTAGTAAGCGAGGTGAGGAGAGGGTTGCGGGTTAAGAACGGCGGCACATTGATTCAAGGCACGGTGACGCCTTCAGCACGGAGTAGGAGTTTCTCCACCACCTCGATGCTGAGCGGCTCTTTGAAGCGCATGGTGCCCAGACAGGAAGTATCGGTCAGGCGCGAGAGCGTTTTGACGATGGTTGGGTCCCCGGGTCGCAGTGCGGGCTCGAGATCATTGAAGATCCAGCCGGCGACCTGCAATCCCTTGCTCGCTGCATAGCGCAAGGTAAGCAGCGCGGAATTAAGCGCTCCTGGCCGGTTCGCGATCACGACTATGACCTCAAGGTCGAGCGCCGCGCCCAGATCTGCAAAATCCGCATGCCTGGTTATTGGCTCGGCCAGTCCGCCGGTACTCTCAACTAACACCAGGTCGCTGGCGGCGGCGATGCGGTCGAAGCAATCGCTGATTCGCCCGAGCTCGGGCTGCGGCAGCGAATCAAGTTCGGCTGCTGCCGGGGGAGAGGTCGCACTGCGGTAACGATAGGGACACATCACTTCCACGGGCAGATCGCATCCCGCGGCGAGTGCCAGCGCGCGAGTGTCGGAGGCCTCGAGTTGGCCGTTGCGATCCGCGCAACCAACCTCGGCGGGTTTCATCACCCCAATGCGGAGACCGCGCGCTCGAAATGCAAAGCCGAGGGCGCAGCCCACCGTGCTCTTGCCCACTCGGCTGCCGGTTCCCGTGATGAGAAAGTTGACGCTCATCTATTGGCCCGCGATGTTGCTCTCGCTCCGGACCGAGAGGCTGAAGGCCCGTGATTCCCAGGGCTGCCCTTCAAGTCGCTTAAGGGCAAGCCGCTGCCAGTACGGTTCTGAAGCCAGGCAGCGATTTCGCGGCGCGCCCCTACGCGCTAGCTTCATGCCCGCATACGTCGTCGGCGAGCAGGAGGGCCAGCGATGAGCAATGAGAGCGTGGCCGGGAAATGGGAACGCGTGCGGGTCAGGCATGTGCACGACCATCCGCCCGTACTGAACATAAACCGCAGACACGACGATTCACTCACCGCCGGCGAACGAATCGCCGATCGTTTTGCTGAGATAATGGGCAGCTGGTCCTTCATCATCATCCAGTCGCTGATCCTCGGCGGATGGATTGCACTCAACGTCATCGCCTACATACGGCACTGGGACCCATATCCGTTCATCCTGCTGAACCTGGTGCTGAGCTTCCAGGCCGCCTATGCGGCACCGATCATCATGATGTCCCAGAATCGGCAAGCCGACAAAGACCGGCTGATGGCGGAGCACGACTATCAGATCAACACGAAGGCCGAGCTGGAAGTGAAGTCCATCATGCAGCACCTCGAACAGCAGGACGAGGTGATGATCGATATCCTGCGGCGTCTGGAGGCGCAGCACGAAGCCTTACTCGCTCGCGGTGCGATAGACGCGCAAGGTCGAGCGTGATACAAGGCGCGCCCCTGTCCAGCCGGCTCGCGGGGCCTCATTAAGGTACCGCCTCAAAAAAGTGCGGCGGCCTGTTCCCGGGCCGCCGCAACCAATTCCAGACCGAACTCTGCCCAGCTATTGCTGACCGGTTGGAGAAACGCTCTGCTGCACGTCGCCTCTGGCGAGTTGCAGCTTGAATGAATTCCAATGCTTGAGAATATCGATTGCCTTCTCGAGCTGGACGTCCTTTTCCTTCTCTTCCTTTTCAGCCTTCTGGGCCTTGGCGGACTTGTCCGCGGGCTTGCTGGCCGACGGGCTCGCGTTGGACTGCGGCGCCGGCGCGGCCGCACCTTCGCTGTCTTTGTGCGACTGCCCGTTCTGGAAGTGATGCGGCAGGTCGCTCTCGTGAATCTCGGGATTCTCGTCCACTTCGGCTCCCGGAATTTCGAGCGCCGCCAGGGTTGGTTTGGGCGGCTCCACATCAACGTCGGGCGTGATGCCTACCGCCTGAATCGAGCGCCCATTGGGAGTGAAGTAGCGCGCGGTGGTGAGGCGAAGCGCCGAATGATCGTCAAGCGGAAGGATGGTCTGAACTGAGCCTTTGCCGAAGGTCTGCGTGCCAACCACGACCGCGCGGCGCTGGTCCTGCAGCGCGCCGGCCACGATCTCGCTGGCGCTCGCGGTCCCACCGTTGACCACCACGACCAGGGGGTAGTCGTCAAAACCCGTCTTCTTGTGCGAGAAGAACTTCTGTTCCTGGTCCTCCCGACGACCCAGAGTGTAAACGATCATGCCGCCGTCGAGGAATTCATCCGAAACCTTCACCGCCTGCTGCAGCAAGCCGCCGGGATCGTCGCGCAGGTCGAGAACCAAGCCCTTGATATGACCATCGTGTTCCTTCTCGAAGTCGTCGAGCGCCTTCTGCACCGCCTCGTCGGTGTTCTCCTGGAAAGTACTGACCCGGATGTACTCGAAGCCATCATCCAGTTTCTTCGCCTTGACCGACGGAATCTTGATCACGTCCCGCGCGATCGCCACGTTGAAAAGTTCGGGGACATTCTGGCGGTGGATGGTCAACTTGATCTTCGATCCCTTGGGCCCACGCATCCGCTTGACCGCCTCGTTGAGTGTCATGTCCTTGGTGAAGTCGTTGTCGATCTTGATGATTTGGTCGCCGGACTTGATACCGGCCCGATAGGCCGGGGTGTCATCGATGGGCGACATTACGGTGAGGATGCTGTTCTTGATCGTGATCTCTATCCCGAGACCCCCGAAGCTGCCGCGCGTCTCCACTTCCAGGTCCCGATACAACTCGGGCGTGAGATAGGCGCTGTGCGGGTCGAGGGAGGAGAGCATCCCGGTTATCGCACCGTCGATGAGGCGCTTGGTAGTAACCGGCTCGACGTAGTTTTTCTGGACGATCGCGAGCACGTTCGCGAACGTCTCCAGTTCCTGGTACGTGTCGTTGGGCAGCGCTTGCGCGCGGCGCACCGCCACCGAACCGAGTCCCAGGAAAGAGGCGATCACGAAGATCGCCAAAGTTATTGCCCAACGATTCCGTTTTATTACCGCCATGCGACACCGGCCATTTCAGAGTCTTTCAATTTAAGCAGAACCACGGTTCTGATGCACCGGGATTCTTCTCCCTCCAATCAGCTTGGTTTCGACTCAAGAAGTTGCTTGAGCGCGTCTTTGACATCGGGACGAGACCAGTCGAAAGCTCCCATGTGATGGGCAACGATCCTGCCCTTGCGGTCGATGATGAAGGTTTCTGGTACGCCGCTCACATCGTACGCCTCGCCGACCTTGTTTTCCGGATCGAGCAGAACCTTGAAGTGGTAACCGTTTTTCTCCACATAGGGTGCGACGACTAAACGGCCTTTGGTATCCTGACTGACCGCCAGCATCACGAAGTCCCGGTTTGTCCGGAGCTCATCGTACAGCGTCTCCATCGACGGCATTTCCTCGCGGCATGGACCGCACCACGTGGCCCAGATGTTGAGAAACACCACCTTACCCTTCAGCTGCGCCAGTGACACCGTGCTGCCATCGAGGGCTTCGAGCTTGAAATTCGCGGCCCTGTCTCCGGCGGCGACCGGCGGTGATTCCTGCTCCTGTTCTCGGTTGGAGGCTTGTTCCTGGTCAGCGCTGGGGGTGCGGCGATTGTCGCGCATCTGGCCGGCGATTAGGAGCACGATCCCCACCAGCGCGATCACGGCAGCGGCGGTATAGATCAGTTTGTTACTTGCTCTCATGACTATGAGGCGTGCATCGCCTGCTTGGCCGCCAGGCTCTCCTGCTTGGCTCCTGCCAGCAACCACGCCACCGACCCGAAGATAATCATGCCTATCGCAATCAATTGGGCCTCGCTAAGGCCGATAAACACCCGCCGATTGATTCGCACGAACTCAACTATGAAACGAGCTGCGCCTGCGAGTATCAAGTAGAGGAAAAACAATCGGCCGTCGGCAAAACCCCTGCCGCGTAGTCTCCAGAGGATGACGAAAACCCCCGCGTATAGCAGCGTCTCATAGATCGGCGCCGGATGCACACGGACGCCCGGAAAAAAGCCCGACACCAGCTGACCGTGCGCGTCCAGCTTGAGCACAGTCAGCGAGTTCCACCCGACGATGGCGCGCGGATAGGCCATCGCCCACGGCAGCATGGAGGGCAGACCCCAATCACCGTCTCCGGCCAGCTGGCAACCCAGTCGGCCAATTGCCTGTCCGATGGCCAGGGCCGGAGCACACATGTCGATGGTTTTTAAAAACCCTATCTTGTAGTAGCGCGAGACCAGATAAGTGGCGAAAATTCCACCGAACAGACCGCCGTACCAGACAAATCCAGACCCCGACACGATCATCGACTTCGGATCTGCCCAGTAGCTGGAAAAATTGTTGAGGATATCCAGAACCCGGGCGCTGCTTATGCCGAGAATTGCCGCCCAGACTACGATCGACGACGCGTACTCGGTCACGATCCCGCGCCGTCGACATTCGAGCGTAATGACGTAGTCGGCGGCCAGAAACCCGAGCGCCATCATCATGCCATAGCTGTAGACGGACAGGGGTCCGATATGAAAAAGGACCGGAATCATAGCGCGCTGAGATTATAGTAAGCTTCCGGGCAGGTCGAACAGAACATGTTTTAATGGCTTGCTGTGGGGCACCCTCCCCATATACGACGCAATCGTGCGGGCAATTCTTCAACGGGTCAGCCGGGCCGAGGTCAGAGTCGGCGGCCGCGTGGTAGGAAGCATCGCGCACGGATTGGTCGTGCTCCTGGGAGTCGCCCGCGACGATACCGAAGCCGACGCAGCCTTTATAGCGGATCGGACGCTCGGATTGCGCATCTTCGCGGATAACGCCGGCAAGATGAACCTGTCGCTCCGCGTGGTTGGTGGGCAGCTGCTAGTAATTTCGCAATTCACCCTGCTCGCGGATACCGAGTCAGGACGCCGTCCGTCGTTCATTCGCGCGGCTCCCCCGAAAGAAGCGCAGCGCCTCTACGAACACTTCGTCTCGCTCGTTCGCCAACCCGATGTTAAGGTTGAAACGGGAGAGTTCGGTGCCCTGATGGAAGTCGACCTGGTCAATGAGGGTCCGGTCACGATCATCCTGGATAGCCGCAACCGCAAATAGACAATGGCGCGAGCCGGCTTTTACGCGGTCGAGTCGGGAAAAATCTCGTTCCGGCGCGACGGCAACTGGTACACCGATGACGAGCGGATCGACAATCCGCGCATCGCGTTGTTGTTCAGCAAATCAATTCAACCAGGTCCGGACGGGACGTTCTTTCTGAAGGTCGGTGACGAGCGGGCACCAGTCAGCGTGGAAGACACGCCCTACGTCGTCCGCACGCTGGAGGACGACGGACGCGGTGGCTTCGCGATGCTGCTAAACGATGACACCCGCGAGCCCCTCGACGCTTGCGCGCTGGAGGTTGGCGCGGACAACGCCCTCTATGCACGGGTCAAGAGCGGCAAATTCCAGGCGCGCTTTCTGCGCAACGCTTACTATCATCTGGCGGATAGGCTTGAGTCCGACGAGACCGGGAAATTCTTTCTGAATCTCGGCGGAGTGCGGCATCTGATCGGGAGCGCGCCTCCCACTTGAGCACCAATCAACCCGCGCTGCACATCGTGCTGGTGCGCCCCGAGATCCCGCAAAACGCCGGATCGATCGCGCGTCTGGCCGCCGCAACCAAGACCCGCTTGCATCTCGTGGGGCCGCTGGGTTTTTCCCTCGCCGATCGCTACCTCAGGCGCGCTGGACTGGATTATTGGCCGCTGGTGGATCTCCGCACCTATCCAGGATGGGGCGAATTCGTGGCTGCCAATCAAAAGATTGCGGCGAAATTTTTTTCTGCCCGCGCCGAGCCGAGTTACCTGACCGCCAGCTATGCACGCGGCGACTACCTGGTGTTCGGGAACGAGACCAAGGGGCTCGGCAGGGAGTTTATTGCCGAGCGGAAAGACTGCACCTTCCGCATCCCGATTTTTGAAACTGGTGTGCGAAGTCTGAATCTCGCCAACGCCGTGTCGATCGTGGTGTACGAAGCATTGCGTCAGACCGGGATGGTGAACTGAGGTAAGGTACGCGGTCTGCTTCGCACGCGACGCACACGGCGAAAGCAGCCGCGGGGGGACCAGTTCGCGGCCGCTCGGTCGGGCAACTCCATGAAAATCGGGTCAGGACTTGCGGATGCGGCAACCGCCCGAGCCGCAGCCGCATCCACCCGTCTTGCCGCGGCGCTGACCCAGCTCGTAACCGATCGATTCCAACTCCGTTGCACTAACCCACGACAGTTCGCCTGCGATCGGCGTATCGCAATGCACGCAGGCGCGGTATTCGAGGCCGGCATCGTCAAAGCCCACCCAGGTCAGCACATCCTTCTGACACGATATGCAGCGCGCCATCGGAAAGCTGGAACTTATGACGAGGGGATCAGACACGGGGTGGTTACTCGAGCATCTTGTGCAAGGACTCGAGATCGCGGCGTACGTCGGAAAGCACGCGACGTGTTTGTCCATCGACCGCCGATTTCTGGGGAGTTTCGCCTGCGGAGGTTGGTTCGGTCTGTACAACGGTGGTCGGTTTGCCCGCCAACAAAGCCTCGAGCCCGTTCTCGCGGATGTACTTGTTCGCTCCCGCGATCGTGAAGCCTTCCTGATGCAACAACCGTTTTATCAGCCGCAGCACCTCCAGGTCGTGGTCGTGGTAGAAGCGATGTTTGGTGCGTGAATGGCGCGGTCTCAAGAACGGAAACTGGGTCTCCCAAAATCGCAATACATAAGTCTCCACCCCGAGTACCTCAGCCGCTTCCCCAATCTTGAGACCTCGCTCGGGCATCCCCGCGACTAACTGGGTCACAGTCCGCTCCGGCGCCGCGGCCTTGGGCTTGTTACGCTGGGGCGCGGCGGGGCGGCTTTTGCGGGTCATGGCCTGGTGGAACTGCCGTTGTTGATTCGATCCTTAAGGACCTGACTTGCCTTGAAGGATAGCACGCGGCGCGAGTCGATTGTTATGGGGGCTCCGGTCTGCGGATTGCGTCCACGGCGGGCATTTTTGTGATTGACGATAAACGTCCCGAAGCCGGAAATCTTGACCTTATCCCCTTCGCACAGACTTTCACGGATGATCGCGAAAACCGCTTCAACTACTGCAGAGGCCTCCTTCTTGGAGGAGCCTACTCGCTCGTAGATCAGATCCACGAGGTCCGCTTTGGTCATGCCCTGTGGCGTATTGGTCCCCACCAACTCGCACCGAGCACGCTTTACTGCCGCAACCCAGCTCCCAGGCGCATCCTGGCCCGTTCGACCAGAGCCGAATGGACCCGGTTTACCTCCTCATCTGTCAGCGTGCGATCTTTCGCCCTGTATCGACAGGCCAGCGCAACGCTCTTCCTCCCCGACTCGATTCCTTGCCCCTCGTAAACATCGAAGATCTCGACACTCTCCAACAGGGACGGCGCAACTTCCTTCACGGTCTCGATCACCGTCGCGGCCGGAAGCTCGCGTTCGAGAACCAGTGCGACGTCGCGTCTAACCGCGGGAAAACGCGCGGGTACCTCAATCGTTTTGCGCGGCGTGAAACCATAAGAAATGAATTTCGTTAAGTCAAGTTCGAAGACCGCGCACGGCCCGTCGAGCTCGAGCCGTAGGGCCTCCCGGGGATGCAGTTCGCCCAGATAGCCCACCCGCGAGCCCTCAACCGCGATCTTCGCGGCCCGGGCGGGATGTAGAAACGGTACCTCGGAAGGCGCGGCGGCGTCGAACGAAATTCGCTCGCGGAGATCCATTGCGGCGAACCACGATTCGAGGATTCCCTTCATGGCGAAAAATCCGCCGCTCACCCCATCCTGACCTAGAGCCGGAATGAGATAGGGACCGTAACTCAACGCGCCCAACATCAGAGTCTCGCCGGGGCTTCCGTCGCGCATCGCGAACACTTTTCCAATCTCGAAAGCGTGGACCGCGGAGGCCTCCCGATTGAGGTTGAACCGTAACGTCCCGGTCAGCCCCGGCAGGAGGCTCAGGCGCAGTTCGCTGAGTTCCGCAGACAGGGGATTCTGAACCACAACCGGTCTCGGTTCCGGCGTGACGCCTGCATATCTCACGTTGTCAGCGGGTCCGGTAAATGCCAGCGTCCGTACTTCGTTGAGGCCCGCTCCCAGCATCACTTCGCGCGTGTTCCTAAGAAATGCGCGCAGCGGACTCTGGGCGGGCCGCGCCGCGATCCGCACCGGCAGACCGCTGGGGATATGGTCGAGGCCATTGAGCCGTGCCACTTCCTCCGCTAAGTCGGTGGGCTCGTTCAGATCGGCGCGCCAGGAAGGCGGCACGACGTTTAACAACCCGCGACCGGCCGACTTTACCTGGGCTCCGATCGCTCTTAGCCGCCGCCTGCTTTCGGCGGGAGCCACCGCTACCCCAATCAGCGATTCCATGACGGTGAGATCGAGGTTTATGCTGCGCACCGCCGCCGGACGCGGTTCGATGTCCATCAAGTCGGCTGAGGGCTTGCCACTCGAGAAGAGGCCGATTAACTCGGCGACGCGAGCCAGCGCGGTCGTCTGCCCCGCGCGATCGATCGCACGAACAAACCGGGAGCTCGCCTCGCTGTGGAGTTGCAGACGTCGGGAGGTGCGCGCCACCGTGGCGGGCTCAAAGTACGCGCTCTCTAACAGGATGGCGGTGGTGGCTTCGCTGACTTCGGAGTTCAGTCCGCCCATCACTCCGGCGATCGCCAGTGGCTTGGCCGGATCGGCAATCAACAGATCATCCGGCTGAAGCACGCGGGTGAGGTTGTCCAAGGTGGTAAATTCGCGATCGGCGCCGGCGCGCCGCACCACGATCTTTCTCTCGACGATTTTAGTCAGATCGAAAGCGTGCAGCGGCTGGCCGGTCTCGAGCATTACGTAGTTGGTCGCATCCACCACACTGTTGAGCGCACGCATGCCGCAAAGCTCCAGGCGGCGGCGCAGCCGGATGGATGAAGGCCCAATCTTGACCTTCGTCATTGCCAGCGCGGCGTAACGCGGACACAAGTCCGGGGCCACAATTTCGACGGCGAAATCCGCCGGCCGCTCCGTTTTGGTGCGGCGGCGAATCGGACGTGGCCGCGGCACGTTGAGTCGGACGCCGAAAATCGCCGCCACTTCGCGCGCCAGACCGATGATGGAGAGGCAGTCGCCCCGGTTGGGGGTAACTTCCACATCGAGCACGGCATCGGGCAGGAAAAGGAAGTCAGCCAGGTCGGTCCCGACTGGCGCGTCGTCGGGCAGTTCAAGAATTCCGGTGTGCTCACCGGAAAGTTGGAGTTCGCGCTCCGAACAGAGCATCCCCTCCGAGCGCACGCCGCGAATGGTCGCCGCCTCCAGAGCCGGCAGCTCTTCCAGCCGGGGAACGCCGTCTCCGTGCTGCCCTTTGTCAGCCCCGGCCAGGCGTGCCCCCACCATCGCCAGCGCTGCCGTCATCCCGCACCTTGCGTTTGGGGCTCCGCAAACCACGCTGAAGCGTCCCTTGGGGCCCGCGTCCACCTGGCAGAGGCTCAACCGATCGGCATTGGGGTGGCGGCCGACCTCTATCACTTTAGCGATCACCACGCCCCGGAAGGCCGGCTCGATTTTCTCGATGTTCTCGACCACCAGCCCGGCCGCGCTCAGCCGATCGGCGATCTGGTTGACCGTCGCATCGAGCTGGACGAACTTACCAAGCCAACTCAGGGGCAGCTTCATCGCTCACCCCCGCTGACCGATGGAAACTGGGCGAGGAACCGGAGATCGTTTTCAAAAAACAGCCGCATATCATCGGTGCCAAGCTTCATCTGTGCGGTCCGCTCGACGCCCATTCCGAACGCGAACCCTTGGTATTCCGCCGAATCGAGTTTTACGGCTCGCAGCACGTTTGGGTGAATCATTCCGCAGCCCAGAACCTCGGTCCATCCGCTGTACTTGCACACCGGACACCCCGCCCCCGCGCACAGCCGGCAGTGGATATCGAGCTCGGCGCTCGGTTCGGTGAATGGAAAGAAGCTTCCCCGAAAGCGGACCCGGGTCTCGCCGAAAAAGCCCTTGGCGAATTCCGTGAGGACGCCCTTCAGATGACTCATGGTTATGCGGCCGTGCCGATCGATCATGAAGCCCTCGATCTGGTTGAAGGCAGGCGAGGCGCGCACGCTCAGATCGTCGCGGCGGTAACATCCCCCCGGACACACCACCGCCAGCGGAGGGCTGCGGCGCTCCAGCACCCGGATCTGTCCGTTGGAGGTGTGCGTGCGCAGCAGCAGCCCACCGGGAAGAAAGAAGGTGTCCTGCATGTCCCGCGCCGGATGATCGGGCGCAAAGTTGAGCGCGGCGAAGTTGTGGAAATCGTCCTCGACGTCCTGCGTGTACTCGACCTCAAAGCCCATCTCGCACAGAATGTCCAGCATCTCCTCGATCATCTGGGTGATCGGATGAATGCGGCCGCGCGGGATTTTCGTGCCGGGCAGGGTGACGTCCAGTTTGGCCTCGCCGAGAGAACGTTCCAACTCGCGGCCGCGCAGATTATCCTGCAACGCCGCGATCCTGCTTTCGAGTTCGCGCTTGATCTCGTTGACGAGCTTGCCGACCAGTGGCCGTTCGGCCGGGGCGAGGTTGCCCATGCCGCGCATGATTTCGGTGAGCTCGCCGGAACGGCCGAGCACCCGCACCCGGACCGCTTCGATCGCTTCCGCGGTCGCATGATCGGAAAGCTCGGCGAGCGCACGCCGTCGGATCTCCTCTAATTGCTCCTTCATTCCCTGTCACTCCACACTCGCAGCTCGCGCGGAACTGCGGAAAAACAAAAAAACCATGTGGAACTCCACATGGTTTCTTGGTGCGTGCCCCCAAACGGCGCGGCTTCAGGCTGCTTTGAGGCCGAGCGCGTTCTTGGCGGCGCGCACCAGTTCGGTAAACAATCCGTCACGATCCTTGGCAAGCGCCGCGAGCTGTTTGCGATCGACCGCCACGCCCGCCTTCTTGAGCCCGTCCATCAGCTTGCTGTAGGAAATGCCATGCTCGCGCGCCAGCGCGTTGATTCTCTGGACCCACAGGGCGCGAAATACCCGCTTCTTCTGCTTGCGATCGCGATAGGCGTAGGTCAACCCCTTCTCGAAGGTGCTGCGAGCCTGACGATACAGCTTGCGCCCCCCGACGAACCCGGAGGCGAGCTTCAGTTGGCGTTTGTGGCGGCGGCGGGTCTTGGGGCCACCCTTGGCGCGAGGCATTTGAGATACATCCTTCCCTGAGATTCCGCGGAGTTGGGCGCTCCGCCGGGTTACGCGTAAGGCAGCAAGGTCTTCACGACTTCGCCCTCGGTCTTCTTGAGAATGCCGGGCATACGCAGGCGCCGCTTGCGGCCGCGATTCTTCGCCCACGCGTGGTGGCGCGAATAGCCCTTCTTGTATTTGACCTTGCCGCCTTTGGTCACCTTGAAACGCTTGGCGGCTGCGCGGTTGGTTTTGATCTTAGGCATCGGTTCCGTGGTTTGCTTGCAAATTCCCTATCGCGGAGTCAGGAGGACCGACATGTTCCGGCCTTCCATCCGGGTTCCCCCGTCCGGCTGTGCCACATCCTGCACCTCGAGGAGAACCTTGTCGATGAGAGTGCGCCCCAATTCAGGATGGGTTATTTCGCGGCCGCGAAACGAGACCGAGAGCTTAACACGCTGCCCGTCCTCAACAAAGCGTCGGATGTGCTTAACTTTGAAGCCCACGTCGTGCTCGGCGGTGCGCGCGCCCATCTTGACTTCCTTGATGGTGTGCGCCCCGGAGTGCCGCTTGGAGTCGTGCTGCTTTTTCTTCAGCGAGTACCGATACTTGTCAAAATCGGTAATGCGGCAGACCGGTGGTTTTGCCGTCGCAGAGACTTCGACCAGGTCAAGACCCCGGCCCTCCGCAGCGCGCAGAGCTTCGGTGACGGGAAGAATTCCGATTTGCGAGCCGTCCGAATCGATCACCCGAACTTCAGGTGCGCGAATCAGGCGATTGACCCGGATCGCGGGCTCTCTCGATGGGGGGATTCTAAAATCTCGACGAATATGACACCTCCTCCGGCTTGTAAGCCGGACCCTTATCAATCAGGCCGGCAACGGCTCTTTTCGCATCATTTCTATTAAGTTTTCAACCGTGAGGGCTTGGCTCTTCTCGCCACGCAGCCTGCGCAACGACACGGTGCGGTCCGCAGCCTCACGCTCCCCTACCACGACCATATATGGGACCTTGGCGAGCTCCGCCTCTCTTACTTTGAACCCCAACTTTTCGTTACGGATGTCCGACTCCACCCGATAGCCGGCCTTGCGCAGCATGCTGGTCAATTCGACCGCGTAGGATTCAACCTTCTCGCTGAGCGACAGGACTCGGACTTGCTCCGGCGCAAGCCAGAACGGAAGCACGCCGCCGGTATGCTCGAGCAGCACGCTGATGAAGCGCTCCAGCGATCCAAGGATCGCGCGATGGATCATTACCGGGCGCTCTTCCGCACCGCTGCTGGCGGTGTAGGTCAACCCGAAGCGCTCGGGCAGGAAGTAGTCGAGCTGGATCGTCGCGACCTGCCACTTCCGCTTGAGCGCATCGGGGACGTAGATTTCGATCTTGGGTCCGTAAAACGCCCCTTGCTTGGGGTTTATCTCGAACGGGATCTCGTTACGATGCATGGCGTTGGCAAGCTTCTCTTCTGCCTCATGCCATTTTGCCTGGGTCCCGAGGTGTTGATCCGGCATCGTCGCGAGCTTGAACTCGACCTTCTCAAAACCCAGCGTCGAATAAACGTCGCGCACCATCTCGATGTTGCGCGCGAACTCGTCCTCGATTTGATCCTCGCGGCAGAAGATGTGCGCATCGTCCTGATGCATCAACCTGACCCGGGACAGTCCGTGCAGGACGCCCGAGCGCTCGGCGCGATGCAGCCCCGTGAACTCGGCAAGCCGAATCGGCAGGTCGCGATACGATCGCTTCTCCGCGCGATACACAAAGGTGTGCCCGGGGCAGTTCATGGGCTTCAGTCCGTATCCACGTCGCCATCCTTCAGGTCCGGTGTCGACCGTGTGCGCATCGCTGCCCTCTGCCTCCGGGTCTGGCGACAGAAACATGTTCTCGCGGAAGTTGTCCCAGTGACCTGAGGTGTTGAACATCTGGTTGCGGAAGACCTGGGGCGTGACCACTTCGCGGTAGCCATACCGCCGGTACAGTCGGCGAACGTAGTCGATCAACTCGTTCAGGATGATCGTGCCCTTGGGCATGAAGAACGGACAACCAGGCGAGATCGGATCGAAGAAGAACAGCTCCATCTCGCGGCCGATTTTGCGATGGTCCCGGGTGCGCGCGAGTTCGAGCAGCTTCAGATGCTCGTCCAGCGCCTCCTTCGTTGCGAATGCGGTGCCGTAGATGCGCGAGAGCATCTCGTTGTGCTCATCGCCCTTCCAGTACGCGCCCGCCACCGAGAGCAGCTTGAACGCGCGCAGGTAGCGCGTCGACGGGACGTGCGGACCGCGGCACAAATCCATCCAGTCGCCTTCCTTATAAATCGAGACGACGTCTGACTCCGGAATATTCTCCTCGATGATCTGGACCTTGTACCTCTCGCCCATCGCGTCGAACCTCTCGATCGCCTCGGCGCGGGACACTTCAACTCTTTCGATCTTGAAGTCCGCCTTGGCGAGCTCCTTCATCCGGGCCTCGATCTTCGGCAGGTCCTCGAGCGTAAACGGCGTCTTGGGCGCAAAGTCGTAGTAGAACCCGTCCTCGATCACCGGGCCGATCGTTACCTGGGTTCCCGGATAGAGCTGCTGGACCGCCATCGCCATCAGATGCGCCGTCGAATGGCGGATGACGTCGAGTCCGACCCGGCTGTCTGCCAAGACCGGCTCCACGGTCGCATCGGACTCAAGCGCGCGGCTAAGGTCGACGACCTTGTCGTTCACCTTGGCCGCCACCAGATCTTTGCTGGGGATGCCGTTCAGCACCTCGCGGACATGCGTGCCGCGAGCGACAGTTCGGCGTTCTCCGTTAACCGAAACGCTCAGTTCGGAACTCATTTAAAGAAGGGTAACAGCACGGGGCTACGATGCATCGAGGACATGCCTCAGAGCTAGGCGAGAACGGTCGTGGGCGTGGGCCGAATGGTAGGCACGGGCGGGTTTGAACCGCCGACCCCTTCCGTGTCAGGGAAGTGCTCTCCCACTGAGCTACGTGCCTCAAATCGGTGGAGTTTGGAAAACCGTCGCAAGCAACAGCAACCCGTAACAGATATTCCTAGGTCGGGCAACCGAAGTCACTCTCTCGAACACCTTAGGAGGTCGAGGAAACGCACGAACCGAACTCTGCGCGAGGTTGGGTGTGCTACGCAAGTTCACTCAACGTTGGAGATGCTCCCACGATTCGCCATCACGAGATGCGCAGGCATAGCGAAGAAACGAAAAGGTCGCGGTTGACCAACTGAAGACGCGTGAAATGGGGCGCGCCCGGACTCGCGCTCGAGATAGAGGCTCCGGCTGCGGGGATGGCGGAGGCCTGACGGGCAAATGATCCGTCAGTGCCGAAACCATATCGGTCTTTGACGCGGCGCAACTCCGCATGAAGATTCAGTTGACGACCCCGCGCAGTCGTAGAATAGAGGTTCATGCGCAATCAGCAGAGACCTAAGCCGCCTCCAGTGGCGGGGCGGCGCAGGAGACGACCTTTGACGCTTTTGCTAGACTGCCGCCGGCACTAGCAGGACCCCCGTCCATGTTCGACCGCGAGCGAATCATCCAGATTTTCTTCTTCGGTTTCCTGGCGCTCATGGCTTATGAGCTGTTCGTCCTGCTCACCCCGTTCCTGACTCCGATTGCCTGGGCAATCTTGATTGCCTTCGTAATGCATCCGCTACTGGTGGAACTCGATAGGGTCGTCAAGCGGCGCAGCCTGTCCGCGGTCATCCTGACCCTGGGGGTCGCGCTGGGCATCATTCTCCCAGCGGTCTGGCTCTCGGGACGCCTCGCCAGCGAAGCGCAGGCTCTTTACACCTATGCGTCGGCCGCCATAGGCAACAACAGCATCGGACACGCGACCGAATGGATGAGGCATTCGGAGTGGGTAGCGTCCGTGAATCGCCGGCTGGGAAACCGGATCAAGATAGAGGACGAGGCACCAAAATACGCCCTGCAGGCCGCGCAGGTCGCCAGCGAGTACGTCGGCAAGCATCTCACGAGCGCGGCGCGGAACGCGCTGACTGCAGTCATCGATTTCGGAATAATCCTGCTGGTTTTTTTCTACCTGTTGCGCGACGGAGAGAGCTACTACGAGGCGCTCCGCAGGCTCACGCCCCTGCACGAAGAAGACAAGGAAACCATCTATGAAACGCTGCGCTCCACGCTTTCCTCGGTAATTCGCGGATTGATGCTTACCGCTCTGCTCCAGGGCGTAACTATCGGGCTCGGCCTGCTGGTATGCGGAGTCCCATACTGGGCATTTCTCGCGCTTCTGTCTGCGGGCGCGGGCTTGCTACCTCTGGGCGGGACCGCGATCGTTTGGCTGCCGGCGGCAGCCTATCTCGCCTACGCGTCGGGGTTGTTCTGGGGAATAGTGCTAGTGGTGTGGTGTTCGCTGGCAGTCGCGATCATCGACAATTTCGTGAAGCCTCTGCTGATGAGGTCCGGCACCGGGCTTCCGACCATGGCACTGTTTTTAGGTATCGCCGGGGGGCTGGAGGCGTACGGGCCACTGGGCCTCTTTCTCGGACCGGCGGTCATGTCGGTGTTCGCCGCGCTGTTGCGCGTATATCAGAAGACGTACGTAGATCGTCGCAGGGAAGCCGCGTAGGTCACTTGTGCGGGCAATCGACCAGTAGGGGCACGTCCGCCTTCTCTGCAAGCTCGGTCCGTTCGCGAGCCGTGCTCCGCGTCAGCGGGTGACCGACTACCCAGGCTCCCAAGCCGTAGCTCGCGGCTACGACGATAATCCAGTCCAGCACCACGCCACGACTTAAGCCCAGACTTCGCTTGAGCCACAGGGAAGCGATAATTGCCGCCAGCGCCGTTAGATCGCCGAGAAACACGGCACCAGCAATCAGTGTCATTGCAAGGTCGACACCTTCGCTTGCTCCGTGGGTAATTCGCTTGTTGAGGCAAGGCGGGTCTAGTAGCGTTTCCTCGATAAGAGAGAAGGTTGCTGCAGGTCGTTTCCGTTAGCCGACCTCGGCAGAAAAAGGATTCCCATGAAATACGCTATCGTAACCGGAGGGGCGCGGGGACTCGGACTGGGGATCGTAACCGCACTCCTCGATGAAAGGGTCGTCGATGAGGTTGCGGTCGTCGACCGGGAGCTGGCTCCCCCTCCTGCGGCCATCGCCGGACAGGTCCATGGTTTTCAGGCCGACGTCACGGATGAAAGGTCGGTGCATGACGCAGTCGAAGCAATCACCAAACGCTTCGGTGCTCATCCCGACGTGCTGTGCAACAACGCCGGCGGTGGCGAACGCGCGTGGTTTGAGAGCGGACGCCAAAACTCGTGGGATGCGGTCGAAACCTGGCGCAAGTACGTCGATCTCAATCTGAACTCGGTCTATATCGTGTGCCGCGAGGTGGTGCCGCGGATGCGCGCGGGCGGCGCGATCTGCAATACGTCGTCAATTGCCGGCATTCTTCCGAGTCCCTTCCTTGCCGCATACGCTGCCGCGAAAGCCGGGGTGATCTCGTATACGAGGACACTGGCACTGCAGCTCGGCCCGTCCGGCATTCGCGTGAATGCGGTCGCCCCGGGCCTCATATATACGCGGGTCTGGGAGAATCTTGGGGCCGCGATGGGCGGCGGAGATTCCAAGGCGCGGGCCACCTTCGATGCGGCAGTGCACCAGATGGTTCCGCTGGGGCGCGAGCAGACCACGGAAGACATCGGCAGGACCGCGTCGTGGCTGTGCTCCGAGCGCGCCAAGAACGTGACCGGGCAGATTGTCTCGGTCGACGGTGGTATCACGCTGGGTCGCCCCCCGGGCGAGTAAAGATTTCCGCCCGCTTTGAGCGCCCGCTTCCGGGCGGCGTCCACTTCAGGACGTATGGCGCGCCTGCTTCGCCCGGCTATAAAATTCCGGTGATGGATTCGAAGGGTGCGGAAAAAGAGCGCAAAGCGCTCGCGATCGCTCGTCGCCTGCGCGAAACAGGCTTCGCGGCCTTTTTCGCGGGCGGATGTGTGCGCGATCGAATCCTGGGCGTGGCTCCCAAGGATTACGACATCGCGACCGACGCCCGCCCCGAGGTGGTTCAGTCGCTGTTCGACAATACCGTCGCGGTCGGCGCGGCATTCGGGGTCATCATGGTGGTTGTCGATGGTGACCCGTTCGAGGTGACCACGTTTCGCGCCGAAGCCCCTTACCTCGACGGGCGGCGACCCTCCGCGATTCGCTTTGGCACCCTGGAAGAGGATGCCCTTCGCCGCGACTTCACGATCGGCGGCATGTACTACGAGCCGACCGAAGAGCGGTTCATCGACCTCGTCGGAGGGATGCACGACCTGCGCGCCGGCATCGTCCGCGCGATTGGCAATCCCTACGACCGTTTCGCGGAGGATCACCTGCGGATTCTTCGTGCGGCGCGCTTTGCAGCGCGCCTGGACTTTGCGATCGATGGCGCCACCTGGGTGGCGATGAAGCGTGCCGCTCCGATGATCAAAACGATCGCCGCCGAACGAGTCGGCGAGGAAATGGTCATGCTGATGACCGAGGGCGGAGCCGCGCGCGGCATCGACATCATGCGCGAGTGCGGGTTGCTCGGAGCGCTGGTTCCGGAGGTGCTGGAGATGGTCGGATGCACCCAGCCGGAGAACTTCCATCCCGAGGGTGACGTCTACCGCCATACGCGGCTTGCCCTCTCGATGCTGCCGCCCGGGTGCAGCGAGACGGTCGCGTTCGGAATTCTGCTGCATGATATCGCCAAGCCTCAGTGCCGCGCGGTCGCGACAGATGGCAAGGTCACCTTCTACGGACACACCGACCGGGGCGCCGAAATGGCAGCTGAGATCATGGCGCGGCTCCGGCGCTCGCGCTTCGTTCAGGAGCGGGTCGCCTATCTGGTGCGCAATCACCTGCGTCTCTGCATGGCGCCTCGAATGCGCCCCTCGACGCTCAAGCGGATGCTCGCCGAAGATGGTTTCGCTGAGCTGATGCAGGTGGCTTTTCTCGACGCGTTCGCATCCTCATCGTACCTGGGCTTCTGGCACTTCTGCCGACGCACAATGAACAGCATGACGCTGGCGGAGATTCGACCGACACGGCTCATCGGCGGTAATGATCTGATCGGACTCGGCTTCGAGCCCGGCCCGCGCTTCAAAGCGATCCTCAAAGAAGTCGAGGATCTGCAGCTCGATGGCACGCTGGTGAGCCGCGAACAGGCCGTCGAGTATGTATTGAACCACTACGCTCCCTCGGGCAATTCTCCCCACGCCGCCTGATATAACCCCGTCTCACACGGTGCTTGCCGCCAGGAACATCACCAAACAGTTCGGGGCCACCCTTGCGCTCGATCGCGTCGACTTCGAGGCCCAGCCGGGGGAGATTCACGCTCTGATCGGCGAGAACGGAGCCGGCAAGACGACCCTGATGAACATCATCGCGGGACGGCTGCGGCCGGACCGTGGAGACGCGCTGCTCGATGGGGTCGCACTGCGAGCGGGTTCTGCCCGGGCAGCCTTGGCCTCCGGCATCGCGGCGGTGAATCAAAGCCCGATGCTTTTCGAGCGGATGACGTGGGAGGAAAACCTGGCTTTTGGCGGCTTCGCCGGCGATCGTTTCGAGCTAGCTGCGATTGCATCCGAGGCCCGAGCTCTGGCGCAGGACCTCGGTTTCGCGGTGCCGCCGCCACGCAGCACGATCGAAGAGCGCTCGATGGCAGAACGGGTCCGACTGGAGGTTCTGCGGGCACTCAGCTTCAAGCCGCGAGTCTTGATGCTCGACGAGCCTACCGGCGTGTTAGGTCCAGGCGAACTGGCCGCGTTTCTCGATCTGCTGCGACGCCTGCGGGCCGAAGGCAGAATCATCGTGCTGATAACGCACAAGCTGGCCGAAGCGTTGGCAGTGGCCGATCGAATTACCGTCCTGCGGGAGGGCCGCGTCGTCGCGCGCACCCGTGCGACACAAACTAATGCGAGCGAGTTAGCGCGCGCTATGATCGGCGACCTTCCGCCCAAGCTCACGGTTGCGCCCAAGTCGGTCGGAAATGCGGTCGCGCTCGCCATCCGCAATGTGACGCTGCAGCGCGACGGGCATCGAGTTCTCGATCAGGTTTCACTGTCGTTGCGGGCGGGTGAGATCGTGGGGCTGGCGGGAGTGGATGGCAACGGGCAATCCGAACTGGTCGAGCTATTAGCGGGTGTGCTGCGTGTCGACTCGGGCGAGGTTCGCGCGACCGAAATGGACCGCGCCGTGCTCACCGTCATTCCGGAAAATCGCGATCTGGTCGGCCTCATTCTCGACATGACCCTGTGGGAGAATCTGGTCCTCTCCCAGCCGCTGCGCGAGGAGATCACACATCGCGGATGGCTCGATCGCGCCCGCGCCAGAGACCTGTGCGCCGAACTTCTACGGCGTTTCCAGATCCGGGCGCCCGGGCCCGAGACCCTTGCGGCCGCGCTCTCGGGAGGAAACCGGCAGCGCCTCGCGGTCGCACGTGCACTGGCATCCGGCCCGAAGGTCATCGTCGCGCATAACATCTGTCGGGGCCTCGATTTGGCAGGTACCGCCGAAGTGCACCAGACTCTGGCCAATTTCGCGGCCGGCGGTGGTGCGGTGCTACTGATCTCGAGCGATCTGGATGAACTCCTTGAAACCTGCGGGCGCCTGTTGGTAATCAGCGCCGGACGCGTGCGCGAAACCGACCTGAGCGAGCGCAGCGCGGAAAAGCTCGGCATGCTCATGGCGGGAAATTGGACCTGATTTTCATGTTGAGCCGCCCGCTTAAGACGTTGTCCGTCTCCATGGTTCTGAGCGCAACCCACAATGCCGGACGACATACGAGGTCGGCGTGATTCTGTCCTCGCTCGCTCGTGCCGTTGCCGCAATTCTGCTCGCCGCCGTGATTCTCGCCGGCGTGCTGCTGGCGCTGGGTGCGTCGCCGGCAGGGGTGTTCATCGCGCTGGCACAGGGCGCCTTCGGCAACTGGTATGCGCTGACCGACACCGTCGTCAAATCCACGCCACTGATTTTCACTGGACTGGCGGTCTCGCTTTCCTTCTCGGGCGCGTTGTGGAACATCGGAGCGGATGGACAGCTCGTCGTGGGCGCACTGGCAGCCGGCGCGATCGGGCCCCATCTCGCAGGGTGCCCGAAGCCTCTCGCGATCGCGATCCTGTTGATCGCGGGGGCCTTGGGTGGGGCCGCATGGGGCGGAATCTGCGGATGGCTTCGCGCGCATCGCGATACCAACGAAGTCATCAGCACCATCATGATGAATTTCGTGGCGGCGCAACTGCTGAGTTGGGCGGTCCACGGCCCGCTAATCGAGGCCTCGCGCGCCTATCCCGCGAGCACTCCAATCGCCGAGAGCGCGCACCTGTACATGTTCTTTCCTCCCAGCCGCGTGAACCTGGGAATCGTGATCGCGATCGTGCTGGCAATCGGATGTTCGCTGCTGCTGTTCAATACCGCCGTGGGCTTCCAACTGCGCGCCATGGGACGTAATCGGCGTGCTGCGACATTTTTTGGCATTCCCATTGCCCGGCTCACGGTCACAATCCTGGCGCTGTCGGGCGCACTTGCCGGAATCGGGGGGGCCGTGCAGGTGTCGGCGATCACTCACCGTCTCTACGAGAAGATGTCACCCGGGTGGGGCTTCGAGGCGATCGCGGTGGCGCTGATCGCGCGGCTCAATCCGATAGGAATCGTCGCCTCTGCGCTTCTGTTCGGCGCGCTCGACAGTGGATCGCAGGCGATGCAGCGGGCGCAGGGCGTTTCCGCGGAACTAGTGCAGGTCATCCAGGCGCTGGTCATTATGATCCTGCTGGCATTCGACACCCCCGTCGTTGCCCAATTGTGGAGCGCGGTGGGTAGGAGCAAGGTTGCGGCGCCGCGCGCAGTCTCGGAGATACCGAATGCTTGAGGCGTTCCTCAGCTCGAGCATCGGGATGGCCACGCCGATTTTGCTGGCCGCGTTGGGCGAACTGCTGGTCGAGGAATCGGGGATCATCAATATCGGCATCGAGGGCGCAATGCTCTGCGGCGCGTTCTTCGCGCTGACGGTCGCGTATTTTTCCGGCTCGACCCTCCTCGGGTTCGGGGCCGGAATGGCCTCGGGCCTGGCGATTAATGCGATTCTCGCCGTGCTGGTGATCAACCTGGCGGTGAATCAGGTCGTCGCCGGAACCGCGCTCGATATCTTCGCGGTCGGTGTCACCGGGGTTTTCTATCGCAAGCTCTTCGGGATCACGGGCAAGGCCTTTATCGTGAAGCTGATTCCCAAGCTGCGGTTTGGGAGGCTCGCGGATATTCCGATACTGGGCGGGGCGCTGTTCAACCACAATATGCTGGTCTACCTGTCCTTCGCGTTGGTACCAGTCATCGGCTACCTGCTCTGGCGGACGCGCTACGGACTTTCACTCCGCGCAGCCGGTGAGCGCCCGGAAGCCGCGGATTCGTTGGGGCTCGATGTTTATCGACTGCGATGGCAAGCGCTACTGGTGGCGGGATTTCTGACCGGACTCGGCGGCGCGTATCTCACGCTCGCATATGCGGGTACTTTCGTTGAGAATATCTCGGCGGGCCGCGGTTACGTCGCTCTGGCGGTTGTCATCCTCGGGAGATGGAAACCCTGGGGGCTGGCGGCCGCATCAATCCTGTTTGGTGCCGCGATGGTATTGCAGTTCGGCCTGCAAGCTCTCGGCACGACGGTTCCGTATCAGATCTTCCTGGCGCTGCCGTACGCGCTGACCCTGGCCGTACTAGCCGCGGTGAGTGGCCAAGCCGCGTCACCGTCGGCGCTGGGCGAACCTTATCGGCGTTTGTGACTCGTGAAGGACACGGCGGCGTTGCGGTGCGGGAGCGATTTATTCGCTCAGAGCGATCGGCCGAGGGCTTCGGCGACCGGAGCAAGCGACTTCATCAAGTCCGCAAAGCGCTCGGGCTTCAGCTGCTGCGGTCCGTCGGAGCGGGCGGCCGATGGGTTGGGATGAACCTCGATAAGCAATCCGTCAGCACCGGCCGCTACCGAAGCCAGCGCCATCGGCGTGACCAGCGACCAGATGCCGGTGCCGTGGCTCGGATCGACCAGCACCGGAAGGTGGGTCCATTCCTTCAGCAGGGGCACCGCATTTAAGTCGAGCGTGTTACGCGTCGCGGTCTCAAAGGTGCGAATTCCGCGCTCACACAACACGACGTTGGGGTTACCCTCGCTCAGGATATACTCGGCGGCCATCAGAAATTCCTCGAGCTTGGTCGACATTCCACGTTTGAGCAGGACCGGTTTCTTGATTCTGCCGAGCCTGCGCAGGAGCGAAAAATTCTGCGCATTACGCGCGCCGACCTGGAGCATATCGGCATGTTCGACTACCAGATCGATGTCGTGCGGATCCATGATTTCCGTAACCACCGGAAGCCCGACCTTGCGGCCCGCCGCTTCCAGCAACCGGAGGCCCTCGTCCTCCATTCCCTGAAACGCATAGGGAGAAGTGCGCGGCTTGAACGCGCCTCCGCGCAGCAGATGTGCTCCGCCCCGCTTGACCCCGGCGGCCGCCTCCTCCACCTGCTCCTTGCTCTCCACCGCGCAGGGGCCGGCGATCACGGCAAGCCGGTTGCCGCCGATCTCCACCCCATCAACCTTGATCCGCGATCCTTCGGGGCGAACCTCGCGCGCCGCGAGCTTGAACGACCGCAGCACCGGCATAACGCGATCGACAAATGCCAGCGATTCCAGATGCCCGAGCTGATGCTCTCCGCGTTCTTCGCCGACGCAGGCGACGACGGTTCGTTCCACTCCATGAATGACGTGCGCACGATAGTCGAGCTCCTCGACCATCTTGACAATGGTCGCGACCTGCTCGTCGGTAACGTGCGGCTTGAGTACGACTATCAAAGATTCACCCCTCGGATGGAATGCGTCATAGAAGTTTAGTATTTACGAGTGTATAGCACGTCTTGCGCATCGAGAAATCTGATTCGGACCGCAGCTAACTGTGCCTGATTTGCCCAATCGTCCCCTGCGTTTTCTGCATACTTCCGACGTTCATCTGGAGACCGATACGTTCGGCGCCGGACCCCGCGGCGAGGAGCTTCGCCAGCGGGTGCGTGCGGCGTTTACGAGCGTGATCGAGCTGGCGAACGCCCGCGCTGCAGACCTGCTGCTGATCGTGGGAGATCTCTTCGATTCGAGCCGCGTCACCGAGGAAGGCCTCGCATTTGCGCTGGGAACCATCGCGAAGGCGCGGATGCCGGTGGTCATGATCCCCGGAAATCACGATGCGCACGACGAGCGATCGATTTATGCCCCGCTCGCGCCGTCGGCGCTGCCCGAGAATCTGCATCTGATTCTCGAGCCGGCGGGGCGCCTGATTGATTTGCCCCAGCTCGAGACTCGGGTGTGGGGCCGCGCGATGGTGGAGCATTCGCCCGACTACCGTCCCCTGTCCGGAATTCCTGCGCCGCACCCGGGCAGGTGGAATATCGCACTGGCGCACGGATTCTTCATGGAAGATGGCGACATGCAGCGCTCTTCCCCGATTACCGCCGAAGAGATCGCGGCCTCGCGCCACCATTACATCGCACTCGGCCACGTGCATGTATGGAGTGAAGTATCGCAGGGCGCGACCCGTGCCTTCTACTGCGGAACCCCGGCCCCCCTGTACTCCAGCGACCATTCCGGATGGGTAGCCTGGGTCGAGTGCACCCCCGGCGAGCCGCTGCGGGTCGAGCAAGTGATCGTAAGATAGCCGCGGCCACCAACCATCCAACCGATTTCCGCCCCGCGGAGGTCCCGGAGAGACCGCTGCACCGAAAACCAGAGCGGCGGAGCCCGGTTAAGACCCCGCCGCTTGGCTACGTGCCTAGACGGTTTCGGTTACATCATCCCGCCTGGAGGCATCGCCGGCCCGGCCGGCTTGTTCTCCTCGGGCTTCTCCGCAACCATGCATTCGGTCGTGAGCAACAAACTTGCGACCGACGCTGCATTTTGGAGCGCGCTTCGCACGACCTTGGTCGGATCCATGATGCCGGCCTTGGTGAGGTCTTCGAACTCCTCGCTGGCCGCGTTGAATCCATACGCCCCCTTGTTGTTCTTGATCTTGTCCACCACCACCGAGCCTTCCCAGCCGGAGTTGGTCGCGATCCACCAGGCGGGCCCATCCACCGCGCGCTTCACGATCCCGATGCCAACCTTTTCGCCCTCGCTGGCGCGCAGCCCGTCCAGGGCATTTGCCGCGCGAACCAGAGCGACGCCGCCGCCCGGGACCATCCCCTCTTCGACCGCGGCGCGGCCCGCGTGCAGCGCGTCCTCGACGCGCGCCTTCTTTTCCTTCATTTCCACTTCGGTTGCCGCGCCCACGCGGATGACCGCGACGCCACCGACCAGCTTCGCGAGCCGCTCCTGCAGCTTCTCGCGATCGTAGTCAGAGGTGGTCTCTTCGATCTGCGCCCGAATCTGCTTGATGCGCGCTTCGATGTCGGACTTCTTGCCCGCGCCGTCGATGATGGTCGTATTGTCCTTGTCCACGACCAGGCGCTTGGCCCGGCCGAGGTCCTGAAGGGTGACGTTCTCGAGCTTGATGCCGAGCTCTTCGGCGATCGGCTTGCCGCCGGTGAGGATCGCGATGTCTTCGAGCATCGCCTTGCGGCGGTCGCCGAAGCCTGGTGCCTTGACTGCCACGCACGACAGCGTGCCGCGAATCTTGTTCACGACCAGCGTCGCGAGGGCCTCGCCTTCGATATCTTCCGCGATGAGGAGGAAGGGCTTGCCGGTCTTCGCAATGGTCTCGAGGATCGGGAGCAGATCCTTCATCGAGGAGATTTTCTTCTCGTGGATCAGGATGTAAGCGTCATCCAGCTTCGCCTCCATGCGCTCGGGATCGGTCACGAAGTACGGCGACAGATAGCCGCGGTCGAACTGCATCCCTTCGACCACTTCGAGCTGGGTCTCGAGCGAGCGCGCTTCTTCCACCGTGATGACGCCTTCCTTGCCGACTTTCTCCATCGCCTCGGCGATGATCTCACCGATGGTCGAATCGTTGTTGGCGGAAATGGTGCAGACCTGCGCGATTTCCTTGCGATCCTTGGTCGGCTTCGAGAGCCCCTTGAGCTCGCCGGTAATCGCTTCGACCGCGCGATCGATTCCCCGCTTCAGCGACATCGGGTCGTGTCCCGCCGCAACCATCTTAATTCCTTCGGTATAGATGGTCCGCGCGAGCACGGTGGCGGTGGTGGTGCCGTCGCCGGCGACGTCGGAGGTCTTCGAGGCGACCTCCTTAACCATCTGCGCGCCCATGTTCTCGAACTTGTCTTCAAGCTCGATTTCCTTCGCCACGGTCACGCCGTCCTTGGTCACGGTCGGGGCGCCGAAGCTCTTCTCGAGCACGACATTGCGGCCCTTGGGTCCAAGCGTGACGGTCACTGCATCGGTGAGCACGTTGACCCCTTTCTGGATCTTTTCGCGCGCCTCCTGGGAAAAACGGACTATTTTTGCAGGCATGATTGGTTTGTTTCTCCTGGGTTCAGATATTGATTTTGCCGATTGATTGGATGAAGGAGGGTTACTCGATGATCCCGAGAATGTCGTCCTCGCGCAGGATGAGGTGCTCTTCGCCCTCGAGCTTGATCTCGCTGCCGGAATATTTTCCGAACAGGATCTTGTCGCCCGCTTTCACTTCGAGCGGGATGAGCTTGCCGTCTTTTTCATTGGCCTTGCCCTTCCCAACCGCGACGACCTTCCCTTCCTGCGGTTTCTCTTTGGCGGTGTCGGGGATGATGATGCCCCCCTTGGTCTTCTCCTCTTCCTTGATTCGCCTGACCAGAATGCGATCGCCCAGTGGTCTAATCTTCATTGGGGACCCGCAGCCTCCTTGCTGTGTTTCGATCCGTTATTTGGCCTTTTTTGGGAACACCCGGCCGGTTGCAACTTAACCCCGCTCGTCCGGATGTCAATTGGCACTCGCGAAAGTCGAGTGCCAATCCGCAATCCTACCGCGATGCTTTTTTAACGCAAGAGTGTCCAGGGTGGTTTTTCTGGAAAGATTTTAAGGAAGGAAAGAGGAGTGCTTTAAACCTAAAATAGACCTAGTAGAGCAAAATAGCAGTTCCAGTTTTTGGTTGATCTCCGCGCGCGCTCAAATTCCAAATTCCACCGAACGACCAATTCTTTCACTGACCACCTCGGCCAGGCGATCAAAAAGGTCGTGTCCGTCACGGTCGTCACGCCAGCGTCCTGCCGCGGCATCGAAGTCGTAGTGCCACCCGTGCGCTTCGGCGGCCAACCACACCTGCCGAGTGGCGGATTGGCGGCTCAGGATGAATTTGCCGCCGTCGGGAAATTCGATGGTCACGGAGCCATCCGCGGCCGAGTAGTCTGCTTCATCGGGATCGAAGCCTTCCAGCCACTTCGCGACCTTGCCGAGGCATTCGTCGGCGGCCTTTAGAAATTCCCGGTCGTCCATGGCTGGAATTGTAGCCGGCGCCAGACTCTAAGTCCCTACCCGGCAGACCCGCGCCGATGCGTTGTCGAGATGCGCGCGCTCTCTCGGGACTGATCCGATTCCTGTCTGGAGTGGCGCGCCGTTCTTAAGCGCGGCCGGTTTGAAATTCAAACCCGCTCCGCGACGATGATCATGCGCTTGCCGAACAGAAGCGCAGGCGACAGCACGTGACCGATAATCTCATCCAGCACGGGTCGCGATGGCTGCTTGCGCCCCGGCTTGCGCGCGTTGCGCGCGGATGCCACGACCGAAAATTTCATCGCGATCCATAAGAAGGGAACCAGCGGTGCAGCGGCGATAGCAGTGAGGCTCAGATGATCCGTAAAGACCTGGAGCTTGGCGAATCCCGCCAGTCGAATCATGTAACGGGCGCGAAAGTAATCAAGAAGAAAGGCATGACCATGGTAGATGCGGGCGCCGTTTTTCCCGCGCAGCGTTTGAACTTCGTTAACCAGGCCGCGGCGGAGATTGCGCTGGCCGGTCAGAAAGGCGCTCATGCGAGCCGCCAAATGCATGAGGTTGGGAGTGGTCAGAATCAGCCGTCCTCCTGGTCTGATCACCCGCGCGCACTCGCGCAGGAACCCCATCTGATCCTCGAGGTGTTCGATGCCTTCGCGGCACAGCAGGTAATCAAAGCCGCCGGTGCGAAAGGGAAGCGGATCGTTAGCATCCGCGCAAATCCAGAACTGGCCGGGATGCGGGCGCTCAGGCGGGAACAGGTCAACCGAGCAGACCCGGAACCCCAGCGCCGCGAGCGTCGCGGTCTGCAGTCCGCCGCCCGCCGGCACGTCGAGCACGCGACCGGGAGTCAGGTCCGCAAACAGGCTTCGCGCGCCCCCGCGACCGCGCACCAGCAGCTCAGCCTCGCCAGGTTTACCAGCCGGAATACTCGCACCACCCGCCGCCATCAGTGCAGAATACCGCGCCTGCGCAATTCCTCATCGCGGTAGCGCCGGTAGAGCAGCGTCCATTCGTTGCTGCCCTCGACAATTCCCCTTTTAATGGAGGTGATTTTACGGCGCACCAGCGCATCGATCTCATCGCCCTGGTCGTTCCATTCGGCAATAAGCTCGCGCGCCTGCCGCAGTGCCAGCGCAAAGTTGGGAATCTCGGCTAAACCCTCGTCGCGCAGACGCGCGAGCGATTCGCGCGCGAGGTAGAGAATCCTAGCTTCGCTGAGTTTCATTCCTGCACCTGCCGCGACCACCAGCGCGGAGGGCGCGTGGGGCGGTTGCGCTGCGGCTGTCGGAAAATCGTGCCATTCCCGACCTGGCTCCTGGGAAGGAAAGCGCTGCTCGGCGGCTGCTCCGGTTGACCACCCGCACTCCGGCTTGGCTAGAGGGTAAAGCCCTTCTTCTCCGCCAGGCGCTGGCGAATCATGGATCGCAGGCGTGCCGGGTCTGCGCGCGGGTCTTTGCGGGCCAGCTGCTCGGTCATCCGGTCGGCTTCAGCGTCGATCTCGGCTTCGGTCTCGAAATTGGCGGACATGAGCTCGACCACGCATGCGATCAGGTCCTTTTCCTCCGCTTTGGGCTTGATTATCTCGCGCGCCGCAAGGCTGTGCACCAGGAAACTTGCGAGCGAGTCGATTTGCGATTCGCGAATCATCGGGAAAGCTTTCTGCGCACAATCAGGGACCGCCCTGCGGCTTCTTGGCGTTCTCCTTCTCCTGCTCTTCTTTATAGACCTCGTCCATCTTTGGTTCGAGAGTTTCGTAAAATTGTTTGATGTGCCCGATGCTTGCGGCAAAATCGCCGGGAAAGACCCCGAGCAACGAAGTCGAGCCCGGCCGCTCCGTGCCGGAGCGCGAGCAGAGTTCGACATCGCCTTTGGGGGTGACCGTAATCCGCACGTCATCTTCGGCCCCTAGAATCCGGCTCGTGTAGATGCACTGGAGTGTGCCGGCGTGCGGGTCGGCCTTGACGATTTTCCATCCACCCAGCGAATTTACAACCCGCTGCGACAGGTCGAACAGTTTCTGACGCGAAATGCCGGGGAAGCTGCGCGTCATCAGCTCGGGATATACGTCTTCCGTTTCCCCGGACTCGGTTGGGGCGGCCGCCCCGGCGGCCGGCGCGCTAGTGGCGGTGGCCGCAGGCTCGTCGGGCCATTTGCAGGTCGCCGTGCCGAGACCCTTCTCGCTAGTGGCGGCGTGATCCTGGGTCATGAACCTGATGATGCGAGCTTTCGCGCCAGGTTTCTCATAGATCGTCTCGTTGTTCATGAGCATCGAGATTCCCGCGACCGCGACGAACGCGGCAGCCAGCGCGATCGCGATCCGCACCAGAGCGAACACCAGGCGGCGGAGAAACGGGACGAAGATGAGCAGCAGGATTACGGCGGCGGCGACGATCAGATTTAGGTGGGGGATGCTGCTCATGGCCATGGCGGCACTGAATGCCTAGCTCCTTTCGCGCGCCAGGCGCAAGGTCGGGCGGGTTGTCGACCTGAGCTTCCCGATTGTATGTCACGAGCAGACAGCAACCTAAATCGTACACGGCCGCCTCCACCACCACGGCAGTGTCAGATATCCCAGCTCTAGGAATTTGCGGTCACGCGGTGGCGGTCGCAAAACCGCCGCTCGCCTCACCACGCAGGATCGCGTCGAAACGCATCCCTCCCAGGTAATGGCGGCGCGCCTCGTCATCGCCGATGGCGATGCGGCGGATGTCGCGACGCAGAATCGGCCAGATTCCACCGACCATGGGATGGCGTCCCTGCCGATAAGAGAAGAAATAGTACAGGAACTGACGCAGCACCGAGCGTCGGCCCTCCGCGCTCATACCGCGGCCCCCGGCTACGGTGGTCACCGTGTGTAGCAGCCGCGGAATCGAATAGAAGCCCGTGAACGCATCGCGGTACGCCTGCAACCAGCTCGAGCGATCGAGTTTTTCGTGTTTGAGCGTCACGTGCTGCGAATCGAGGTTGTTGAAGTCCCAATCGATGATCGCGCCTTCCTTGGCGTAGCGCACCTGGTCCTCGGTGCCGGGCAACGGCGTCATGATAAAGAACGACACGATATCGAATCCGATCTTCCTGAGGGTCTGGGCGGCTACCCGGCCGCAATCGACCCCATCGAACGGGAAGCCGAGCATGTATCCGGCGTGAGCTGCCACTCCCACCTTGTGCCAGTTGTTGACCACGCGTCGGTATTTGTTGATCACTCGCGCGCGCGCATCCTCGAGCTTGAGCTTGTGCTGGCGGTCATCGGTGTTTTGATACTTGGTCGCAAAATTCAGGTTGTCGGGATTGAGCGATTCAATTCCGATGAAAGCCATATAGCAGCCCGCAGCGGCAGCCAGCTCCGTGAAACGCTGACTGCGGCGATGCTTGGCGGTTTCAGTCTCGCCCTCCGCGATGTTGGCGTAACAGGAGGCATCGACGTCGACCTGCATCATGAAGGAGAATTTAGGAAACTCCTTCTTGAGCTCAACGAAACCGGTCAGAATCTCCTCCCACCGCGGCGACCGGAAGAAGTCGTCATCAACCAGAAACAAGGACTTAATGCCGTGATTGCGGCACGCATCGCGCACCCAGGTCACCACTGCGTTGGGTTCGCGCGAGCGCATGGTGCGACCCATGACGTTCTTGACGCTGCAATACGAGCAGGTGAACGGGCAGCCCCGCGAGGTGTCGATGGTGGTCATGGTCTCGTTGAAGAAGCGGGTCAGGTAGCGGTCATCAAGCACCGGTAGCAGCGCCTCGGTGATGAGTGGAACGATGATGTCATCGCGTCCGGTCTTGGCGCGAATGCCGTCCTTGACCGAATAGCGCAGCTGCAGCTCCCCGCGCAGGAAGTCCTCGACGATCGGCCCCCACAGATTTTCGGCTTCTCCGACCACCGTCGAGATGCCGCATTCGTTGAGAAATTTGACCGAGTCCGGATAGCCGCTGACATGGAAGCCACCCATCATCACCGGCACGCCGAGCGCCTTAAACTGCAGGGCGATATCGCGACCGCGCGGGTACTGGTTGGATTGCACGCCGGACAGGCCTATCAGGAGTTCCACTCCATCTTCGTGCGCTTTTTCCTTAATCGCCCGGATGGTTTCGGGACTGATTACTCCGTCACAGATCTCGTCCCAGATGACGGTCTCAAGATGGACGTTGCGCTCGGCCGAGTATTTGCGGTTAAAGGCCTCGTTGAGAGCGGTGAGGGCGGTCAATGTGTTATTCGGCTGGACCCCGAAGCGGTAGAACTGTACGTAACCCTGCTCATCGTAGCGGGAGGGTTTGATGAAATAGACGCGTACCGTGCGGCACGGTTCCGGCTTGAGCGTTCCATTGCTGAGAGCGCTCTGAGAGGCGGTAAGTTGAAGCGCCTGCGCCGGGCGGTCCCCGCCATAGCGATTGGTGCCCAAAAGCAGGTAGAGGATCACTGCCGCGATACCAAATACCGCGACCAGTGCAACCAGGAAAAGTACCATTAAAACTCCTCTATGGTTCTCAGAGCTAGCCGACCGCGCTCAGTCAGAGCCCGTGGTCTAACCGACCGGTCAGAGTAAACTCTGCCAAAGGGGGAAAGTCAATCTTTCTCAGAAAAATTTACCCCTAACAGGAATTCTATTGGTACTATAACAAGCGGACCGATGCCGAGCTAACCCACACCAGGGGCTTCAAGCTAGCCTCCGTTGCCATTGCCCTAACCTCGGAAACAGCGGTCTATCGGGGCGGCGCAGGTCTATCGATACATCTCAACCAGATTCATCAAACCCAGATCGCGATAGCGTTCGATAAGGTATCCCTTGACCTCTTGAACACTGGTCATCTGAAGGGTCTCGCGTGCAATCGAGCGGGCAGTCTGGTAGTCCACCTCGCGCACCAGCTTGCGCACCACCGGGATGAAGAGCGGGCTTAGACTGAGCTCATCAAGGCCCATTCCGACCAGCAGCAATGTCGCCAGCGGATCGCTAGCCATCTCGCCGCAGATGTCCACTTCCTTGTCCGCCGCGCGCGCGACGTTGACGATTTCGCTGATCGCGGAGATCACGGCCGGGTGGAACGCTTCGTAGAGATGCGCGACCTTGGGATTGTTCCTATCGGCCGCTAGCAGATACTGAATCAGGTCGTTGGTACCAACCGAGAAAAAGTCGACCTCGCGCGCGAGCCGCGGCGCCAGCCAAACCGCGGATGGCACCTCGACCATGATGCCAACCTCGATGTTGGGATTGTGCTCAAGCCCTTCCTTGTAAAGCTCGGCTTTGGACTCGGCGAGCAGCTCCTTGGCCCGGCGCAGCTCTTCGATGCTGGAGATCATCGGAAACAGGATCCGCACGTTGTATTTCGCCGCAGCGCGCAGGATCGCCCGCAGTTGCACCTTGAACAGTCCCGGCATCTCCAGCGAGATGCGAATCGAGCGCCATCCCAGAAATGGATTCTCCTCACGTGGCACTCGCATATAGGGCGGGTATTTATCGGCGCCGATGTCCAGGGTGCGGATGGTGACCGGACGCCTGCCGACTTCCTTGAGTATCCGGCTGTAGAGCTCGAGCTGCTGATTCTCGTCCGGAAAATCCTCGTAGGTAAGAAATGAAAATTCGGATCGCAGCAAGCCGATCCCTTCCGCTCCGTAGCGCAGCGCGAGGTGCACGTCGGCCAGCAGCGCGATATTCGCCAGCATCATCACACGATGTCCGTCGCGAGTGCCGCCTGGTTCGTGGTCCGCCTCCATCAGTTCGCGCTTGAAGGCTTCGTAGCGCTTGGTCAGGCTCTGGTAGTCTTTCTCAATCTCGCTGCCCGGATTCACGTAAACGAGGCCCGAGTTGCCGTCGAGCACCAGATGGTCTCCCTCCGCAACCGACTCCATCAGATGCTCGACCCCGACGACCGTGGGAATTTCAAACGACCGGGCAAGGATGGCCGCGTGGGAGGTAACCCCTCCCGATTGCAGCGCGATGCCGGCGAGATTTTCGTGAGATACCAGCGTGAGCTGCGAGAGTGTCAGCTCTTCAGCGACCAGGATGGTCGGCCTGCTGAAGGCGCCCCGCCGATCTTCCTGGCGCAGATGGCGCAGTACGCGATGTCCCACGTCGCGGAAGTCGGTCGCGCGCTCGCGCAGGTATCCGTCGGCGACCGCAAGCATCTGCGCACTGAGCTCATCGATGACCCGAAACAGCGCGCTTTCGGCCGCGTAACCTTTTTCGATCGTATCGCGAACCCGTCCGATGAATTCGTCGTCCTCAAGAATTAGGCGGTGGCCATCAAAGATCTGCAGGTCCGCCTCTGGCATCAGGGGTTCCATGCGGGCCTTGAGCGCCACCAGCTCGACGCGCGATCGTTCGACCGCGTCGTCGATCCGCTTCAACTCGCCCTTGATGTCGCGGCTGCGTTGAGTGCGCTCGATGGTGCTCAGAAAAGTGCCGACCACATGTGCAATACCCTGCGCAAACCCCGGCGCAGCCGGGAGTCCCACCAGGCGGGGCCGGCGCACCTTGGTGGGAGTTTTGACGCGGGTTTTGCCGCCGACCTTCTCGTAGTCCTTGAGCTGGCGGTTCGCCTCAATCATTCGGCGCCGATATTCCTCGCGTTCCTTCTCCCTGGTCGCGAGCGTTTCGCGCAGCCGAAAGTGCCGGAGAACCTGCGCGATTTGGCTTGCCGCGGTACGCAGCAGGGTGACCTCGGTGCGCGAGAACTTGCGGCGCGCGAGCGTCTGCGCGACCAACACGCCAAGTGGTTTCTGGCGTCCCACCTGCAGCGGGACCCCCAGAAAGGTGTGGTAACGCTCTTCCCCCGTTTCGGGGAAATATTTGTAGCGTGGATGGCTGATCGCGTCCGCGACCGCTACCGGTTCATCCTTCTCGATGACCAGTCCGACCAGTCCCTCGGTGGGGCGCATCGAAACTCTCCCGACTGAGTCCCGATCGAGTCCCACCGTCGCACGCAGCACCAGACGTTCGCGCTGCGCGTCAAACAGGTAGAGCGAACAAACCTCTGCCTGCATCCCGTCCGCGATCGCTGCGACGATCTGGTCCAGAGCCCCACGCAGATCTGCGTGCGGCTCGCCGGCGATCGTGGAGATCTCCTCGATAAGCGCAAGACGGTCGCGATTGGTTGCCATAACCGTGATTCAAGCCGCGAGCGCGGGAATTTTACCGCACCACTTCCCGCTGTCACAACGGAGGGAGAGAGAAATCCGCAGATTTTCAGCGCTTGAGCAGACCAGCAGGCCCGGGTTCCGCACAAGTCGCGGATTTCCCGCCCTGTTGGGTTCAAGGCAGCTCGAAAGCGGCAAGCGCATTCTGCAGGAGACCGCGGCCCGCTCTGCACCTGCCGCCTTTGATCGCTTCGATAAGCCCGCGCTCATCATGCACCGGCGCCTCGAGCAAGGTACTTACACAGCCGATGGAACCTGCGGAATGGGAGTCGGAGCCCGCGACCTCGGGTTTCCCGAGGTGACGCGCCACCCGCAGCGCGAACACATTCTCCTCCTCGGAGCAGGCACCGTTCAGCACCTCGATGGCGTGAACGAACTCAAAGATTGTGAGCTTGGCGGCGCGATCGGGACGGTCGGGATCGATCGGCTCGCCGTCCGGATTGATGAAGGAAAAGCGCGGGTCGAGCTTGTAGCGAAACGGATGGTTTGCGACCAGGATTCCGCCCGCCTTATCCACCACCTTGCGCAGCTCCGAGAGCTTGTAGATTCCACCCACGTAGCGATCGAGGCCGAACACCCCGATATGTCCCATGTCGGTGGTCACTTCCATGCCGCGCAGGAACACCACCCCGGACTCGTTGCCCAGCAGATCCATCTCGCGCGGTTCCCACATATTGTCGTGCTCGGTGATGCAGACCGCGCCGATCCCAATTGCGCCGGCGCGCGCGACCAAGTCAGCCGGTGCGAGGTTCGAATCCGAACTGCCGCGGTTGGTGTGAAGGTGAAGGTCTATGCTGAAGTAGGGCCCTGAGAGGTGCCCGCTTCCGGATGCCATCACTTGATTCTACTTGGGCGGCTCCGTGGCGAGCGTGATTTTCTTCATGTGATCGCCCTTCTGAACCTGATCGACCACGTCCATCCCTTTAATGACGCCGCCAAAGATCGTGTAGTCGCCGTCGAGGCCCTGCTGCGGCTTCAGGCAGATATAGAACTGGCTGCCCGAGGATTCCCGTTTGGGATTCACCTGGTCGCCGGTGCGGGCGGTCGCCACGCTCCCGCGCAGATGATGTTCGTTCTTGTCGATTTCGGCGGGAACCGTGTAACCGGGACCGCCCATACCGGTGCCATCCGGGTCACCGCCCTGCACCACGAAGTCGGGCACCACGCGATGGAACGTGAGACCATTATAGAAGCCTTTTTTGACCAGAGTTTCGAAGTTCTCGACGGTTTTGGGCGCGACTTTGGGATAGAGTTCAATCACAAAGGTGCCCCGGTCCGTCTCGACGATTGCAAAATGTCCGGTATTTCTCACGGGTAAACCATCCGAGCTTGAGCCACTGCAGGCGGAGGCGATGGCCAGAATCGCAAGCATCGTCACCACCCAGGAATGTCTGGAAAGCTTCACTACCGTCCTCTCGGGTTGATACGAATAAGTCTAATGGAAGTATTCGACCCGACGCGAACGTGCAAGGGTTGAACTGAACGGACCCGGAGGCAAGTGTTCACCCTTTCCGTCCTTTCCGTCCCGCGCCAGCATGATTGAAGGTCCGCCGACCGCGCGTTCGTTCGGACCACGGCCCAGTGTCGTCGCCTGACATTTTGGCGCAATCCCGAATCAAACAAGGTCGTCGGGCGACTCATCAT
>JBKPEA010000091.1:0-7690 GCA_046728175.1 Thermodesulfobacteriota bacterium
ACAAGCGAACAACGTTGGCACTCATGGAGAATGCACCCGAGCCGTCGAGCAGTCCCCGATGGATGTATGTGAACGCGATGCCACTACCCTTTGCGCAGCCTCCGACGAATCGCAGCGTCGAATCAACAGCCTCCGCGGCCAGATAGTGGATCACACCCTCCCAGATGAAGAATGTCTCGCGGAGTGAATCAAAACCGGCGGATGCGAGCGCCTCTGACACAGTCTGGCGGAGGAAGTCCGCCGCCACGAACTTGACGCTTTGCAGCGACAGGCCGGAGAAATGCCAGACGCGCTCCCGCTTGACTCGTTGGGTTTCGCCGCGATCGACCTCGAAGACCAGGGTCCTGTTCATTTCGTCAATGCGGTAGGCGCGAGAATCGTAGCCTGCCCCGAGGATCACCACCTGCGCTATTCCTGAGCGGAGCGCCTCGCCGAGCGCGCGATCAATGAATACCGTGCGAGCTACGCCCGAGGGTCTTGCTCCCGGCCATCGCTTATCAATGTATCGTGTGAGCAGCGCTTGAACTGCCGGCGATTTCTCCGCCGCGCGCACTGCGACACGCATCGTGCGGTTCAGGAAGTGTACGGCGAACGCGTCCCAGAACAGCCTGCTCCGCTCGGGCCGCGCTGACTCCAGTGCGCGAAACATCGCCATTGATTGGGCGGTTTGGCTGGCTTGACTTCTCTCCACGGGGGGACCGGACCCACCTATAAAAAACGAGCGCTCATTCTTTTTAGCAAAAGACAAAAACTTCGGCAATATTGCGGAAGGGCCAAAACGATTGAGCACACCACACGCGGATCTGAGCATCCGGAATAGTAGGACTAGAACAAAGGGATCCGTAAACCTCCACGAAATTGGACGCCATCAGTCCGACGCCGACTTGACATCTCGGGCATGCGCTCACTATATACTTCACTAGATGGTAAACTATAGATTCAGTCAGCTCGACCGCACCTTTGCAGCCCTGGTCGATCCCACGCGGCGGGCAATTCTTGCGCGGCTCGAGCAAGAGGAAAGCGCCTCAGTCAGCGACTTGGCGAGGCCCTTCGTGATCAAGCTGCCGGCCGTTATGAAGCATTTGGACGTCCTCGATGACGCTGGCCTGATCATTCGGTCGAAAAAGGGACGCACCGTGACCGTCCATCTCCGCCCCGACCCCATCAAGGGGGCGATGGATTGGCTCAGCCGTTATGCACGCTTCTGGTCGAAGAGCCTCGATCGGCTCGCGACTTATGCCGAAAGCAAGGAAGCCGAAGCGAGGAGAAAAAAGCGATGACAACCCTCACGCTCGTCCGCCGGATCAAAGCGCGACCCTCTATTGTCTTTGAAGCACTCACAACGCCAGAAGGGATCGCTGGGTGGTGGGGACCTGACGCAGGTCCTGTTCTGTTTGCCGAGACCGATGTGCGCGTCGGCGGCTGGTTCAGGGTGCGGTTTCGCATGCTGGATGGAAGCGAACATGAGAGTGCCGGTGAATATCTGGAGGTCGAGAAGCCCAAACGGCTGGTCATCAGCTGGCAATGGACTACGGGCGGTGAACCGGATGAAGCCGGCAATCTCTCGCGTCTTGTGTTCGATCTCGAGCCAATTGATATCGGCACCGAGCTCACCCTCACTCATACGCAGCTCAAGACCGAGGCTTCCCGGATCAGCCACGAACAAGGCTGGGCCGGCGCGATTGACAAGCTGGTACGACGTTTTTCCTATGCTTCTGCAGATCATCATGAGCAAACATGAAGTGGTCCTGCGAGCCACCAATCACTTTGGAGTTCCTTGGATGATCAACTGCGAACAGCCGACCTAACCTGGCAGGCCGGCGGAGGGAACGAGATGAACAGCGCGACAAAACTCTCGCCGCATGCCGGCGACGTCGTCGTGGCAGTCGGGACTGGAAAAGGGGCGTTCCTTTTTTGCAGCGATCGGAGGCACGGGGCCTTCACCATGTCGGGCCCGCATTTCCTGGGGGTATCGGTTTCGGCCGCAGCATTCGTCGGCGGGGCGAAGCCGCGAATCCTGCTCGGCAACAAGAGCGAGCACTGGGGCGCTACGGTGTCGTGGTCGGATGATTTCGGCGCGACCTGGAACGAGCCGGCCGAGGGCAATATCAAGTTTCCAATGGGCTGCGGCGACACCCTCAATTCGATCTGGACGCTCGAGGCGGGAACCGCACTCGGCCCGGACGCGGTGCTCGCCGGTGTGGATCCGGCGGCGCTGTTCCGCTCGGATGATCGCGGCGAGACGTTTCGCCTAAACGAGCCGCTTTTCAACCATCCGGATCGACCGCGATGGAATCCGGGATTCGGCGGGTTGTGTCTGCATTCTATTGTGGTGCATCCGCAGAATCCGAAACGGATGTATATAGGCGTTTCTTCCGCCGGACTCTATCGCACTGACGATGGCGGCGAGACCTGGAGCACGTGCGTCAATGGTCTGCGGGTACATCCTGATGTTCCGGGCGCGACGCTCTGCCCGCACAAGTTGCGCATCGACGCCGAGAACCCGTCACGCATGTATTTGCAAAGCCATCCGGGTACCTACCGCACAGACAACGAGGGACGCTCGTGGATCTCGATCGAAGGCGGGCTGCCGTCGGAATTCGGGTTCCCGATGGTGGCACATCCGAGACGCGGTGGGACCATCTGGACCTTTCCGCTCACCGCTGATGCGTTTCGCGTGCCGCCCAATGGACAACCCAAGGTCTGGCGCTCGCGTGACGCTGGCGCGTCGTGGGAGCCGCTAAGCAGGGGACTTCCCGAGAGCGAGGGATATTTCACCGTGCTGCGCGAGGCGTTTTGTGCGGACACCCTCGATCCGGCGGGAATATACTTCGGGACTCGCGGCGGCCAAGTCTACGCCTCCAACGACGAAGGCGAGAGCTGGCGCATGCTGGCAGAGTTCCTGCCTCCGGTGCTGTGTGTAAAGGCCGCGGTGATCCAATAGTCATGCGAGTACATATTCCGTCGGCACTGCGCAAATGGACTGATAAGCGCGACATGATCGACATCTCAATGGTGGCCGGCATGACCGTGGCCGAAGCGATCGAGGCATTGGCGCGCCAGCATCCGGGAATACGCGACCGCGTGCTCGACGAACAGGGCGAGTTGCGCCGCCACGTGAACATATTTGTCGATGGTGAGAACGTGCGCTTCATCGGCGGCCTGGCCGCGCGGTTGAAGGAGGATTCCGAGATGTGGATCCACCCCGCGCTCTCTGGCGGTCTCAATTGATTTCCACAACCCACTCATCCGTCGATCGAGGAGATGAGCATGAAACTCCGCCCGCGATTCGAAATGGCGCCAAGCCTGGATTCGGGTCGTCGGCGCCCGCCGTAGGGACCGAATTTTGTCTGCCCGCGCTGAGTCCTCTCGCTATCGGATTGAGATAGGCCGTATATTTCTTGCTAGTCCAACCTGTATCAACCAGGCAGGTCGCGCGCGGATCGTTACGCTACTGCTGGGGTTTTCGCGCCAGACGCGAGGATTTTCTATTTCTAAGCTCCAGCTCGTTGAAATCTGGTCGGGTTGTTCGGTTCCAAGAGCAAGCGCGGGTGGTCACTTTCCATTTGCTGGGAGTGCCGGCACTCGCCGCACGTGACCCTGAACTTTAGTGTCGAAAATAGAAGGGCCAGGTTGGTTAAATTCGGTCGGCCAGCCCGCGAATCAAGAAGCCGCCGGTCGGAGGATGAGACGAGAATCGCGCTGAACAAATCGAGATAATGTCCTCCGACGCTGTGCATAAGGCCCCGACCCATCTACGGAAAAAGATGACGCGTTTCGCAGACGTGCGCTAGGACGACCAAGGCAAGAAATCCAGCCCCCGATTGATTGAAGGGGCGAGTCCACCGTGGCGGGGCCTCATCGGCGCGCAACCGCAAAAGGCACGGAGGTGCAGCTGATCGGTTTCCCTGGCTCCTCTTACTCGAGCCTGCGAATCGACAGGACCGGATGCAACTCGATCTGATTCGGAGCCGCACCGATGACACCCTGTTCAACACCCAATAGGCCACGCCGGCGATTTGAATCGAAGCGTATCTGATAAGCTCCGGCGGCGGCAGATCACTCTGCGGATGCCAAATGTTGTCGCTCGGTAATCGAGTTAGAGCAGGTGCCAAGAAAGCGGTGATCACGATGATGAACTTGGCACCCCCACCTTTTCGAGCGCCTGCACGGTTACGCGCTGGTCCGACCGCCCCTTGCTTATCACGTAGATTGGGTATTGGGGCCCTACCACATTCGCCTCGTGATCACGTACTCAGTCAGCTTGATCAGCACCCAGTAGGCCAGTAGCAGGCCGCCCACCACAGAAACGAGAGCGCATAAGCCGGAAATCACATAAATCACCGAACAAGCTCTGCTGTGTTACGTGCTTCTTGGGCTCCTTTACGAACCCATTAGTGCTCTCAGCTGCTTCTTGCTTCTTTTCAGCTGCCACCCAATTCGAACCGCCTCACTTGATGGCAGTCGAAACGCGGTCCAAAAGATTGGTGCCCAGCCGCGCAGCTGGTCTCGCAACGGAAGATTGTCAAATTATTCTTGCCCCTCACTCTTGGTCTACATTCAGAAGCATGCGTTTCACTTCCGACGGGCGAATGAATCGCGCCTGCGCGATTTTTCTGCGCGCGCGACATTTGCCCCAGAAAGCGAAAGCCTTCAACATCGTCTGGAGTAACCGGTTCCGGTTCCTGGTGGATCCGACAGCTTCGGTTGAGAGCTTCCTTTTGAGCATCTTCGAGTCATTACTTGTACTTTTGCGTAGTTTTGCGTAATAGTTAGGAGGTGTCAAACAGATTGCGTAAAATTGCGGATGCACCGGCGGAGTGGCTCGACAAGTTGATGACAGTCCGTCAGGTTGCCGCTTACCTTAACGTCAATGAACGAACCATTCTCAAACTCGTAGGTGAAGGTGCCCTGCCGGGCGTGAGAATCGGAAATTTGTGGCGCTTTCGAAAAGCAATGCTGGACGCGTGGCTTGATGACCAGGCCTTAGGAGTTATTCCTCGAACTCCTGAGATCTCGATCGGTTCACCAGCTACTCGCAGGCTCTTGAGTCTCGCTAGCTGCTTTCAACCTCGCCATGTGATCTTGGACCTGCAAGCGGACTCGAAAACCGGGGTAATCGAAGAGCTGGCAGCTCAGGCGGCTCGCCTCGGTCTAATTCGTGACAAGACCTGGTTCGTCGGTGCACTGATCGAGCGCGAAAACGTGATGCCCAGTGCTACCGGGAAGGGTGTCGCCTTTCTTCATACTCTGCACCGCCACCCAGAGCAGATCCTTAAGCCATTTATGGTGTTAGGGCGATCGCTCCGCGGCGTCGATTTCGATGCTTTGGACGGCGCACCGACTCATCTCTTTTTCGTATTGGGCCTCAAGTTTCATGAGCTTTACCTCCCGTGGCTGGCGAAGTTGCCGCAGATGTGTGCGCAGCGCGAAACGCTCCAGATCTTGATGACAGCTATGACTGCGGACCAAATCTTCAGCGCCCTTTCCAGCGCCGAGCAAACCCTTGGAGAGGTGCAGGGTCCCGAATTCCGGAAATAACCCGAAACCCTCCCACTGGAACCTAATCAGCAGGAGAACGAAAGGATGCACCCGCGGGAATCGCACCGCCTGAGGCCTGGTATGACAATCTGGGTGTGGGTCGTGCGGCTGGGTCGGGGCCGCTGGTGGCCCGGTACCGTCGAGAGCCTGCGAACCATCCAAGGGCGACTTCGCGTTGCGGTGCGATTCGAATGTAGGCGTGCCCGTGGAGCGGACAGCGAGCCAGCTCTGGTTGGCAAAACCACCACGGCGATGAGGTACCTTGAGATCCGAAATATCGACAGCAGGGATATCGACCGACCTACTCGTCCGCCCGTTTCGTTGTTGCAGTGCCCCGAGGAAGTGGATGGCGCCGGGAATGAGCGAGCAGGTCTGAGTGTTGGTTACTCTTCCACCGCGCAAGCCGGCGTCGCTTCGACCTCGAGCAGCACCAGCGGCGATTTCAAGAGAGATTAGGGTTGAGCTAGTTCGCGGGGACCGACTGCAAGCAGCTGTTCTCGGATTTAACGCGTGAGATTCACAAAAGAACCTTCCAACCAAAGGTTATGCCCCCTCTGTAGTGCAAGTACAGGAAGCGACATCATCGAGCACATCAAGACCGAACACCGTCGCACTGAAGCCGAAGCGCACGCGCTGATGGAACGCGAGATGGAAGGCACGCTGGGTTGGGATCCAGAGATTAAGAAACGGAACCTGATCTAACCGCTGGTAAAGTTTACCCCACTCCGCAGCGGAGCGGGGGCTCGACCCTTAGGTAATTTGCGGTGCAAAAGTAGCGCACTATCCTTAGCCGTTTCCAACACGCCAGGTTGAGAGATCTGACCGTTCGAGGGATTTAGCAGGCGATTGACATGAGGCCTGTCAATCTGTAAAGAATAGCTCTGTACAGCAGATGGCGAAGCGGAAGCTGGTTGAGGCGGTGGTGGTGGCAACCGAAACGATGCTGTGGGGCAGTCTCGGCGCGGTCTATCGGCGCTGTGGCAAGCCGACCTGTCATTGTGCCACTGGCGGGGAGAAGCACGGGCCGGTGTTCTATCTGACCCGCGGTGAGCACGGACACACGCGTAACATCTATGTACCCGACGAGCTGCGCGACGAGGTCGCGGCTGGGGTGGCGGCCTACCGGCGCTATCGGGAGCTGGGACAGGAAATCGCGGAAAGCAACGCGCGGCGGTTGGGCTTGGAGAACAAGCGGCGGCGGCGGCGATGATCACGCGCAGCCATGGTCAGCGTAACCTGTTTGAGACCGTCATCGGCCCGCTGGAAAAGCTGGTGGAGGGTCTGATAGAGCCGGCCCTGGAGCGCCTCGATCAGCTGTTGGCCGACGAGCAACTGATGGAGGCGGTGGCGGTGCAGATGGCGAAGCGCCGACCTCAGAGCCGAACCCACGGCCGTCCGGGCACGCCGGTCGAGGTGGCCCTGCGCAGGTTGGTGCTCAAGCGGCTTAGGGGCTGGAGCTTTGAGGAGACCGAGCGCGAGGTGCGCGCCAGTCTGGTCTACCGCAAACTGGTGCGCGTGTACTTCGAGAAGGTTCCGGATGCCAAGACGTTGCTGCGGCTGTCGGCGGTGATTGGCAGCGACGGGGTTGAGGCCATTCACAACCGTCTTGTTGAGATGGCGCGCGAGCAAAAGCTAGTCGCGGGTCGGAGCGCGCGGGTCGATACCACGGTAGTTGAGACCGACATTCGCTATCCCACCGATTCGCGGCTGTTGGCCGACGGAGTGCGGGTGCTGGGGCGGGCGCTCAAGCGCATTGAACAGGCGACCGGCGTGTGCGGCGCAAAACTGCGCGACCGGATGCGCGCCACCACGCATCGGGTATTGGAGATTGCGCGGGCGGCGCGCAGCCGCGGTCCGGACGCGCGAGCGCGGCTGGAACGCGGGTATCGCCGACTCCTGGCGACGGTGCGCAGCACGGTGGGTGATGCCGAGCGGGTCGGTGCGGAGCTTGTGTCCGGAACTCGCAAGGTGCTCAGCGAGCGCTGGCCACGGGCGCACGCGCGGAACTTGAGCACTTTTTGCCACTGGTAGGTCGGGTAATCGCGCAGACTCGCGCGCGCGTGTTCAAGGGCGACCTCCACTATCACGACAAACTCTTGAGCTTGTTCGAGTCCCATACCGAGGCGATCCGCAAGGGCAAAGCCTCCAA
>JBKPEA010000092.1:0-53511 GCA_046728175.1 Thermodesulfobacteriota bacterium
CCGCGATGGCGGGTCTTGCGCAGCGCGGCCACGGTCTTGAGCCAGCCAAACACTTCTTCGACGCGCTGGCGCCGCGATTGACTCAGCAGGTAGCCGGAATGCCGACAGGTGCGCCGGTCGATCGCGGTCGCCGGCTTCTGCGCCATGTGCGGCGTGACCTGATGGTCGCGCAGTTCGCGCACGAACTCCTTGGCATCGTAACCCTTGTCCGCTCCCAGGGTGACACGCCTAAAGCCTGGGATCTCCTCGACCATCGCGACCGCCGCACGCCGTTCGGCATGACCGTCGGCCTCGGTGAGCCGCGTGTTCACCACCAGACCGTTGCGATTCTCCATCAGCAGATGGCCCAGATAGCAGAGCTTGGCCTCCTGCCCCGCGGCCTTCTTATACAGGCGCGCCTGTGGGTCGGTGGTCGATTGATGAGTCGCATTGCACCGCCGCTCGCCGCGGAAGTTGACGCTCGGGTTCCCAGGGTCGTCCGCGGGCGGGGTCGGCTTATCTTGCTTGCGCTGAAAGCTCTTCTGTCCGGCCCACGCCTCGATCAGGGTGCCGTCGACGGTGAAGTGTTCGGTCGAGAGCAGACCGTGGGCACGGGCCTGGGTGACCACCTGGTTGAAAAAGCTCTGCGCTATTTCGGCGCCGAGCAAGCGCTCCCGGTTCTTGGTGAACACACTGACGTTCCACACCGGGTCATCCATGCTCAGCCCGACGAACCAGCGGAACGGCAGGTTGTAATCGAGTTGTTCCATCAGCTGCCGCTCGCTGCGCACCGTATACAAAAGCTGCAACAGCAGCGCGCGCAGCAGCTTCTCCGGCGGAATCGAAGGCCGTCCGCCGTGCGCGTACATCGCATCGAACTGCGCTTGCAACTCGCTCAGCGCCGCATCGACCGTGAGCCGAATCGCCCGCAACGGATGATCCTGGGGCACCCGCTGCTCGGCAGATATGTAGCTGAACATCGAAGCCTGTTGGCGGTCCGTTCCCCGCATCCCCGCATCCTCCTCCAACAACGGTCGCCCGTTAATCTACATCATGACCGAGAGAGAAACGATCCTTTTTCCGCAACCTGCTAGGGAGGGTTTGCTCGTCCTGGCCGGATTGCCAAAGACCGCGATTCCAGGGCGGTACCTGCAAAGGCCTGCTCTAATGTGAAACGAGCTATTTCTGCGGGTGCGGAACTGAAGGGGAATGACGTGAAGTCGATCCTGATTGTTGACGACGATCTAGACTTTCAGGACGCGCTGTCCAACTTACTTCAGAGTAGAGGATACGCAGTATCTTCCGCTGACAATGGGGCGAAGGCGTTCCAACGGCTCAGAGAATCAAATCTGCCGGGCTTGATACTGCTCGACCTCATGATGCCGGTGATGGACGGTCACGAGTTTCTTGCACGCCGGAACGCCGACCCGGTGCTGGCGGATGTCCCGGTAGTAGTAGTGACCGCGGGACGCCATCTCCAGGGGTCGGTCGTGCCCGGCGCCGCCGATGTCCTCTACAAGCCGTTTGAATCCGATCGTCTCATCAGAATCGTTCAGCGTTACTGCGGTTAGAGCGCGCCGCCTGCGAGCGCATTACAAGGGAGGAACGCCCCGGCTCGAGATCGAAATCGGACTCCGCTGACGAGAGACATGATCCATCACCTAGCGAAAGTGTGCCGCCCCCACGCCGGTATTCGTGGTCCGCCCTGCTTGCAGCATTTTCTATTGGTTGAGACCCCTTTGATACCGTTCCTCTCCGCAAAACTTGATCTGACCGGATTAATTGGTGATTTCGAACATCGGGCGAGCTTACTTGTATGACGTGCGATTAAGCGGTCGCCATCGCCATGGGCGCGCGCGGGCTCATCGCCGAGGGTTCGAATGCATCAACCAATCCGCTGGCCCGGCTTTGGGGAGACGCGGGCGAGGATCAGAATTGGGAGGCCCGGCTAGGTCTGAGCCCCTGGGGGCGCGGGCAGATTGGCAACAAACTTGAGAAGCTGCTCGGGATCGGCGGGCTTGGTGAAGTATGCGCTGAAGCCGGACTCCCGAGGGCGCCCGTCGCCGGGATCGACTCTCCATCCCGACAATGCCGCAAGCGCGAGCCTGGGAAAAAGTTCACGCAGACGGCGGGCCAGTTCATAGCCGTCCATTCCCGGAAGGCCGATGTCCACAACTGCCGCGTCAGGTTGAAAATCCTTCGCCAAGAGCAGGGCGCTCAGACCATCCTGCGCGGTGCACACTTCATGGCCGTGCGCCTGGAGGAACAGGGTCGCCGCTTCGGCCAGGTCCGGATTGTCGTCGACGATCAGTATCTTTCTCTTTGGAGACTGACGTTCGGCTCGGCTGGTGCTTTCCTCACGAGTCGAGGCTAGGTGCTCTTCAGGGGGTGCTGCTGGAGCAAGCGGAAGTCGCACGATAAATTCCGCGCCCTGTCCCGGCCCGGCGCTGTTCGCTGTAACTGTCCCGCCGTGCATCTCTGCGAGGCGCCGCACCAGGTGCAGCCCAACCCCAAGCCCTTTCAATTCAGATCCGCTCATCGGCTCACCCTGGAAATAAAGATCGAATACCCGCGGAATTACCTCCGGGCTAATCCCAATGCCGGTATCCCGAACTCGAATTATGACTGCCTGGCCGCTTTGCTCGACCACCAGGTCGATGGTTCCGTCTTCCGGGGTATATTTCAAAGCGTTGTCCAGAAGATTGGCGAAGATTTGCGCGAGGCGAAACGGATCACCTTCGACAAAAAGACGCTGCCGCGGAGTGATCACATTTAATCGGTGCCTTCCGGTGGTAGATCTTGATTGGGAGCTCTCGAGGGCGGCGTGGACAACGTCATTGACAGCGACTCGCGCCTTCCGGAGCGGGACTCGACCGTGCATCAGTCGTTCCAGATCAATCAGATCGTCGACCAAACGCGTTAGATTCTTAATCTGCCGTGCTAGAATTCCGATCGCACGATCCGTCGACTGCTTGTCAACCTCGGGAAGCTGGAGCACCTCGGCGCTGCTCACCATCGCAGCAAGAGGATTGCGTAGTTCGTGCGCCAGGGTTGCCAGGAAGACGTCCTTGTTGCGATCGGCTTCCTGCGCGGCCTCCTCTGCCAGGCGCAGCGCGGTAATGTCGCTGTTTACTTCGAGAATTACCGGCGGCAGGTCGGGCTGCCGGCGATGAGCAATCCAGTGGCTTGCGAGAATCAGCCGCCCTCCGTCCTTGGTGGTGTGAGCTAGCTCTCCTTCCCATCGGCCAGTGCGCTCGAGTTCAGCATCCTGCTCCGCACGTGTGCAGGGAAACACGGTCTTGAGAAGCTCGTGCGCCTTTCTGCCCACCGCTTCCTCGCTCGAGTAGCCGTAGAGTTGCTCGCACCCCGCGTTCCAAACCAGGATGCGCCGCTCGCTGTCCATGACCAGGACGTACGCCAGATTCAGGATTTCCGTCTGCTCTCGCAGGACGACAGTCTGCCGCTGCAGCTGCTCTTGGAACCGTTTGTGATTGGTGATGTCCACGAGCGTGAGCACCACTCCGTCAATCTTGTCTTCCAATGTACGGTAGGGTGTCAGCCGCGCCAGGAACCATAGTAAAATGCTCCAGCGGGCGGCCGGCGTCGGCCGCCGTGATATTAAAGAGTTCGCGAGCCCGCGGAGTATAGCGTTTTATCTGCAGCGCCCGGTCCAGGAAGATCTTTGCGATATCGATCGATCCCATCAGGTTCTGCCGATCGCTGTTCGCGCGCCCCACTTCCTCGATCTTTTCCTTGTATTCCTGGTTGACTGTTGTCAGCTCTTCGTTGAGTGATTGCAGTTCTTCCTTGCTGGTTTCCAGCTCCTCGGTCGCGGAGCGTAATTCCTCGTTGATCCCCTGCAATTCTTCGTTGGAGGCTCGCTATTCTTCGGTCGAGGTCTCGTACTGCTCAATCGTGATGCGGAGCTGGTCCTTGGTGCGTTGGAGTTCCTGCTCCAATTGGCCAACTACTTCAAGCCGCGCTTCGTCCGTCTCCGCTCGCTGGTTCAGCTCCAGAGCCACTCCACTGGTTTCGCTGGGCCAGTTAATCGAAGAGTAGTCCCATTCCCAGTGGGGTACAAACGAAGGAGCGCAGTCGACCGCGGTGGGACTTGACGCCCGCCGGAACCGGGATCTCGGCAAAGCTCGAACCACCCGAGTGGTACCGGTAGCCCTCTTTAGTTGCGCCGTCGGAGGATCGCCGAATTCCTACGCGCCTTTGCGTGGTTGTTGTTCCGCGCCGGGAAGCTCCCCATGAATTTGACGAGCGGCGGCGGAAAACGCCGATCGGTCTCCAATCGCAAGGTTCCGAAACGTCGAGATCATTGCGAGCAAGGCGGCGACATCATGGAGCGTCGAGCTGAATCGCCGGCCTTTTCCCCGCTTCAAACAGGAACAGATGAGAAATCACCATCAATAGTTTTGAGGAGGGGACAGGTCTCCGATCCCTTAACGGTCGATTCGTCACCAGGCGGCGGTATCGGGTGGCAGGTCAAACAGAACGCGACCGACCGCTTCATACATCGCCGGTTGCACGACGATGTGGGCAGTCACAACGTGCGCGTCGCGGAAACATCGCTCCAGTTCACACGATTCGTAGATCGCGGTGGCCGCAGCCGCATGGTACATGAGATCGACCGCCTGCGCGCAACGTTGCACACAGTCCGTCGCCGCAAGCCGAATCAGTGCGCGTAGCTGTTGTGAGATCGGGTTGCCCGCTATGATTTCCCTCCAGCCCTCCTCGACACTCTGATACAAAAAGGCACGGGCCGAATGCACCGCCGCCTCAGCGTGGGCGAGGTCGATCTGTGCGGTTGCCCGTTCGCTGAGCGGGTTGGTTCTGGTAGCCTGCACTTTAGAGCGCGCGATTTCCTTGAAAGCGTCAATCGCGTGGCGCGCGATTCCGAGAGCCACCGCACCCTTGGCCACTGCGAAACTCGCGAGCATCGGAAAGGCGTAAAGCGGGCCGCCTTCGACCGGAGTGGTGATGTTGAGCGGCAAGGCACGTTCCGCGGCAACGAAGAGGTCGTCGATCGCGAAATCGTGACTGCCGGTGCCGCGAAGTCCGGTTACCCGCCAGGTGTCGAGGATGGTTACCTCAGATGCTCGCAACGCGATCTGCAGCATTTCCGGAACACCGCTCGGACCCATCACGGGCTTCCCACTCTCGCAAAGCAAAGCGCCTACCAGCACCACATCGGAATGCTGGCATCCGCTACCGAATTTCCAACGGCCCGAGATATGATAGCCTCCGTCCTTTTTCTCGATCCGCCCGGGTGAACTGAGGGTCCCGGTGACGATCGGACGCGAAAGTGACCCGATCAGGTCTCGCGAGGCGCCCCGGAGAAATCCCGCCCACAGATCGGTGTCGAAGACGATCATAACGTTCCAGCCGCTGGCGCCGTCTGCGAAACTGATTTCCTCGATCGCGCGAAGCGCCATTCCGATTGGCGTTTCTAGCCCGCCCATGGCGGAAGCGAGGCCCATCGAGAAAAGGCCGCTGGAGCGGAGTGCGTCGACCACCGGTGCGGCCAGGCGGCGCTCTCGCTCGGTTTCCTCGGCGTGAGTGCGAATGATCGATTGCAGCTTGCGCGCAACGGTTACCGCATCGAAGGAAGCGGCGGTCACGGTTAGGCCATCACCGACCTGGTTCGACTGCGTGTCCTTCGTTTGACTTTGCACATCCGATTCGTAGTCTTTTGCCGAATATAGGGTCAAGCGGTGGGCTTCAATTCGAGCCAATCCGGGATGGCCCCTATCGGAGGACGTCGGGTCCTGAACGGCTTCAAGGAAGTAGCCACCTGTTCGTTTGGGTTTGGGGGCGGGCTCGAAGCGAGATAAAGCTCACCGACCCCATCACCGGCGGAGACACCTGGGGCCAGTTGTTCAGCGAGTGAGGCAAAGGTTTTCCAATGAGTCAAAGTCGCGAATCAAACTTGAAAGACAAACCCGTTGCGGTAGTGATCGGTGCCACGTCAAAATGGCAATCGAACGGCCGCAATACTTTGTTAGCGCATGGCAAGACCCTAAACGAAAGCGACTTCCCGGTCGGCGCGCGCTGGGGCGTGGGGGGCGCTATCGCGCAGAAGTTCGCCCAGGAGGGTTTCTTGGTGGTGCTGACAACCCGCGACAGGGCCAATGCAGCTTCACTGGGACAGGCAATCGAAGGGCAGAATGGGGAATGCATCATTGTCGAACTGGACCTGGTTTCCGCCACGTCCATCTCGAAGGCGTTCGCGACAATCCGCCGCGACGCTGGTGATCCCGAGGTCGTCGTCTATAACGCAGGTTACATGGAGGGGCGCGAACTTCCCCCGGAAAAGGAATTGCTCGAACACATCCCGGTGGAAATGTTCGACACGGCGCAGCACATATCGAGCCGCGGTCCATTTCTAGTTGCGAAGGAAATCTTGCCAGCGATGCGAATGAAGGGCCGTGGTTCGTTTTTCTTCTCGAATAACGCCAACTCGCTGCGCGGGCGCAAGCGGATGACCGGACAGTCTCTTTATTATCCCAGGGTGATGATGCGCACGCTGTCCCAGGTACTCACTGAAGAGTACTCCGAATATGGTGTACACGTGGCTAACGTGGTTATCGACGGCATGATCGACTCACCCGGAACCCGCGCGCTGTCCATCGCCCAGAAACGACCTGAAATCGTGATGGATCCCGTGAAAATTGCAGAAGCTTTCTATTACTTGCATATGCAGGACCGGTCGTGTTGGACGCACGAACTGCAACTAACACCGTTTCCCACCAGGCCGAGCTATTGATAAGCGTCTCACGGCACCCCGTTTGGCGCTTCTCGCACGCCGCTTATGATCCCGTTTCTTGCACTTGGTAAAGTCGCCGTACGACGAAACCGACAGGAGCTCGCAGCACTAAAAGCGGTTCGTGGCTTGATATAGTCCTTCCGCAAATTGTCCAGCTGCTCGAGTGATAAGTCGTCTGTCAATGAGAGGTTCGAAAAATGTCGTCTGGACCTGATTTTTCCGGCAGGGTTGACGAGGCGTGGCTGGCTCAGTACCGCGAGGAGATTATTGAGCCTGAACTGCCGATCGTGGACTCGCATCACCATCTGTGGAGCCGCGCAGGCAGCGTTTATCTCCTTCCTGAGTTGCTGGCTGATCTGTCCAGCGGCCACAACGTCCGAGCCACGGTCTTCGAGGAGTGCGGTTCGATGTACCGCGCTGACGGGCCGGAAGAGCTTCGCTCGCTGGGGGAGACCGAGTTCGTAACCGGGGTGGCCGCGATGAGTGCGAGCGGCGGCTTCGGACCGGCGCGGGCATGTGCGGCAATCGTCGGGAACGTCAATTTGACGCTGGGATCACGCGTCGAACGGATTCTGGAGGCTCATATCGCCTCTAGCGGCGGGCGCTTCAGAGCAATCCGCTTTTCGACGGCTTGGGACGCGGATGAGCGCGTGCACAAAACCGTCCCGCGCCCTGGGATGCTCGGGGAGAATCAGTTCCGCGAAGGCTTTCAGTACCTGGCCCGCTTCGGACTCGCCTTCGATGCCTGGGTTTACCATCCCCAGTTGGGTGAGGTAGCCGCACTGGCCGCGGATTTTCCCCAAACGCCGATCGTCCTGAACCATTTCGGCAGCCCGATCCTGGGCGGTCCCAACGCCGGGCGCGCGGCCGAGGTCTTTGCCGAATGGCGCAAGGCGATGATCGCCCTGGCGTCGCATGACAACGTCCATGTGAAGCTGGGTGCGCTTCCGGTCAGGCGCTCCCACGCGTCGCACGAGGCCAAAGCATTGCCGCTTTCCTCGGAGGAGATCGCTGCTGCGTGGCGGACCTTCTTCGAGGTTTGCCTTGAGCATTTTGGCGCCCGCCGGTGCATGTTTGAGAGTAATTTCCCGGTGCAAAAACGCTGGTGCAGCTATGCAGTCCTGTGGAATGCGTTCAAGCGTCTTGCCCATGGCGCCTCGGCTGACGAGAAGTCGGCGCTGTTCCGCGGCACTGCCGCCCGAGCGTATAGACTTCCAGCTGGGCTGACCTGATGCCGGGTCTGCTACGCGACTTGGAATGACGAGCGACGAGCCATGCTTTCATTGCGGTCACTACTTCTGATCTGATTGGTGGTAGTTTGTGGCGCCATGGGAAGTCTCCAAGATGGTGCTCAAGACCACGTTCACGTTTCGATCCGAACCTGCTTCGCGCCGGGGTGCAGATACCTTCTGCTCCACCACTTCCCTACCTGTTTCAAGTTAGTTGGGCGCGCTTTTGGGTCAGGGCTATCGCGGCGCCGATAGGAACGCCGAGGCCGAGCACCAGCGTCGCGACCATGAAAGCCGGCGAGGGCGGCTTGTCAGTAGTGTGCATCGAGAAGAGCACCATGTTCGCGACCACATACGCCGCGTAAGCCCATCCGAGCGCTAAGGCAAATCGGCGCATTCTCCAGATCGCGATTACGTAAGCGACCAGGACGAGGCCGAACACGGGACCGAGAATGTCGTTGGGAACTCCGGAGAGGCGGTGGCCGAAGAACACGAAGCCCGTGTTTGCATCGGCGAGCACGGGTTTAAGGAAATTCGAGAGCGCGAGCAAGGCAAAGAGAAATGCGGACACAGTCAGAAACCAACCCCGTTTACGTTCCATCGGTTTCCTCCAGAATGTATTCGATGGAGGTCATCTATCTGCTGGCTGCAGTACTGTCCAGATGGATTCGTGGCAAGTACGAGCGTTCGAGCGTTACTTTCTCGGTTGCCATGGCCGTGCCGTGCTGGCAGAGCGAATTGAACCTCGGACTTGGACTCCAATTTCAGGTCGTTGGCAGGAGAGCGGGTGTACCGCTCAACCCCGCAGTTGGCCCGCAGACTGGTCCGTAACTAGGCGTCGAGCAGTCACCATCGGCTATGCCGCTAGAAAACGTTGGGGAATCGCGTCCTTTAGCGGGAAGAGGTGGAAGTAGGGGCGGGCTTCTGAGAGTGTGCGCTTGATTGACGGGCGATTTAGCAGGCGCTCGAAATAAGCGGCCAAATGCTGGTTGCCAGACGGGAAGGGCTCCACGATCGCTGCATAGAAGAGGGACGGTGCAGCCGAGCAGTCGGCGATCGTGAATTCTTTGCCGGCTGCCCAGGTTCGGTCGGATAGTTTGCTTTCGATCATCTCGTAAGACATCCGCAGCGTTGAGATTGCCTCAGCCACGCCGCGGTGGTCGTGTTCACCGTCCGCCCGCAAACGGTCACCGACTACCTTCTGCATGGGGAGCATCACGTACTGGTCGAAAAGTCGATCCAACAGACGCGCTTCAAGGCAGGCCTCCGGCTCTTTGGGCAGGAGCGGGTGCGTGCCTGGATAGTGCCTGTCGAGGTACTCGATCATGATCGTGGTTTCTGGAACCAGCCGGCTTTCGTCGCGCAGCAGCGGAATCTTGCCCGACGGCCACAGCGCCACAAAAGAGGACCGCTCGGACTCGTCTCCCAAATCGACGATTTCTCCGTTAAACGCCGTCTCGTTCTCGTACAGCGCGATAAGGACTTTGTGGCAGAAGGAAGACAGCGGATGGAAATAAAGTGTCAGTGCCATGGTCGAAACTTGTCCGAATAGCTGGGTTCGCGCAATGCTGTTGTCTGTTCAGTGGAAAACGGCTGGCCACTCGCAGGACCTTCAAACCCAGCCTAATTTGGGTTGCGGTCCAGCGTCTCGGTCAAGAACCGACGTATGTCGGCTAGTGTCGACAATCCTCTGACATCATCGGAGCGAAGAGCGCCGGACTCTGCAGCGCCCGGGTCATGCGCGATCCCTGATGGGGCAAACTCTGCCGAAACAGCCACTTTGGGCTCCATTCGAGCCCGAAGACCTACTTTGGGGTTCGAATCGCTTCTGCTCGGCCACTTTTCTTGGTTTCACGCCGTTTCGCGCCATCAGGCGCTCCAACGCCACTGCGCAAGCAACGTTATGATCGCTCCCGCACTGCCCAGCGAGCCAATTGCGATCAGGGTGCGCGCGGTGTTTTCCTGCCACAATTTTGCCGCCATGCCGGCACCCGCGATTGGCACTGCCCTGCCCGTGCCATACGCAGCAGCAAATAGGAGCCCGGCCCACAGCACGTATAGTGAGATCCACAGTGAAAAGCCGATCGCCTCGGTCCATCCGGTCGCGATCGCCAGATGCGGCAGCAGTAGTCCGAAGGCGATCAGCCCAAGACCGCTTTCGATCGCAGCCAGATGCGCCGACAACCCGATGCGCGGACTGCGGAAGCTCGGGATGCCGAAGCCGGTGAGCAGACCGAGTAGAAAGAGCAGCGTGCCCATGAAACAGAGGGTCGAGGAAAGCGTTGGCATTGTGCTAGCCTCCGATTTACCGACTAAGGGTCTGTAAGTAAGGGTATTTACCGACTCTGAGTCTGTTTGTCAACCGCCATGGAGAAACGATGACCAGCCAAGCCGAGCGGCGCACTGTCACTGTGGCCGCGATTATCAGCGCGGCCGGAGAACTATTTACCGCGCGCGGCTTTGATACCGCGAGCATCGACGATATTGCCGATCGCGCGGGAGTGGCCAAGGGCGCCGTCTATCATCACTTCGAGTCCAAGGAACAGATTTTTGCCCGCGTCTTCGAGCAGATGACCGCGGCGCTGGCCACCGAAGTCGTCGCGGCTGCCGCCGCCGGCACGAGCATACTTGACCGCTTCGAGCGGGGGACACTCAAGTATCTCACCGCGATCGCCAGCGATAAGTTCCGTCAAGTCCTCCTGACCGACGGACCCGCCGTGCTCGGATGGGAGAAATGGCGCGAGATCGACGCGCGCTACTTCGGCGGTGTGATGCAGGCGCCGATGGACAGGAAGCGGCAAGCGCGTCGGGCGGAGCGCGAACTGGAGGCGATAGGCCACCTGATCGCCGGCGCGGTCAGTGAGGCAGCGCTGGTGTGCGCGAGCTCAGCCCATCGCGCCCGCGCCGCGCGCGACTTCACTTCGGCGCTGGTCAAGATGCTCGGACCATTGTTCGAGACCCCGACCGACCCGACCAGGCGGTCGAATCAGTGAGCGGGAATAGACGAATGCCGGAGCCGTTTACGGCGGAAGCCCCAATACATCAACTCTGCGGAACTCGCCCACACCGCTACTGAAGCCAGGCAGTAGAGCCAGGGCGATACGCTGATTGCGGATTCCAGCCATTCCATGGGAACAAACGAAAAGATCGCAAGCCACGATGTGATCGTAATTGCGAAGCCTGCAGCCAATGCCGCGAGCTTGTCTTTCTCGACTGCGTTTACTTCTTCGACGCACTTGGGAATTTTCGCGAGATCGGCACACGCCGCGAGTCGAGCCTCGCGGGTTGCTTCTTCATGCTCCGGGCAAAGGGCCGGGTTTCGTCGCTGCGCGCGAACTATCAGTGCATAGGAGATGAGACTCAGCAGGCCCCAGGCCGCAGCCGAGATTGGTCCATACAACCATATGGACAGAGGGCCGAGCGACGCGATCCGGTCCGATGCAAAAGCCTGCGCCCCAATCCAAACCAGCACGACGATCGCGAGACCAGCGCTAAGCGCAGCAATCCGCTCTTTTTCCTTGGCTCTCTTCATCCGGTCCGCAGTCGCGCTAGTCCTCCTTAGCCATCAATGGTCGGATTAGCTCACCCTCGGTGGCCGCCTGGCCGAGTCCGAGCGCCACGGTTTCATCGCCTCTGAGCCCGCGAGTGACTTCGCAATTGATTCCATCATCCAGGCCAAGTTTTACAGCGACGAGATGTATTCTCCGGTCGCGTACTATCGGGACGTAAACCCGCGCGCCGTTAAAAATCAGGGCTTCGTCCGGGACTCGGGGCGCCCCGCCGGAACCACTCACCGTAATCGCCGCGTTCGCGTACATTCCGGGATACAACGAAAGATCCTGATTGGGAAGGTCGACCTCGAGCAGCATCGTACGCGTACCCTGGTCGAGCGCGCTCGGGTGCCGCGCAATCGATCCCTCATAGTCGCGGTCGGGATACTCGTTGACCGTAACTACCGCGCGGTCTCCGTCGCGGACGAAAGGAGCATAGCTCTGCGGCAAATACACGTAAATTCTGAGCGGCTTCAGCGTCGCGGCCTCATAGATGGCGGGGTTCGAGGTGCCCGCGGCGGTGCCCGTCGCCACCAGCGCTCCCGGGTAGAGATTGCGTACGGTGATCATCCCGGCGAAGGGAGCATAAACCTGCTCGTATTTTTGGGTTGCGACCAGAGATTTCCAGGCTGCCAAATCCGCGAGCATGGTCTGGTGGCTTTCATCGCCCGCCTGCAACGAAATTACCGACTGCGACACCAGGATCTGATTGCGATCGTCGGTTTTCTTGGCAAGAACGTAGGTAGCTTTGGCGTTGCGGACCTGCTGATCGGTCTCCGGCGAGTCGATAGTGGCGATGAGCTGGCCCGCTTTCACCCGCGCACCCTTGTCGACCAACATGTCCTTCACATAGCCGGAGATCTTCGCGTAAATCGGCGTCTCGTAGAATCCATGAATCTCGCCGGGCAGCGCGATGGTCCGCGCGGCTGTCTCTCCGCGTAGTTGCTTACAAAGCACTACCCGGCCCCGCGCTGCTTCCTCTTCCAGGCTGCCGCGCTGGCTGTGAAGAGAATATTCGCGCGCCAGGACGATTCCCGCCGCCACGACGATCGCGACCAGCGGAAGTGCAATCCATTTGACGTAAAAGCTCGGACCGCCGGGGTTGCTGCTTGCGATTCGTTCGGCCATGTTCCTACATCTGCGCTTCCTTGGCAGCTTCGGTCTGCGCCAGAGTCCGGCGCATTTGCGCGTCGCGCTGGAGTTTGCTGACCCGAGTACCTCCCACGAAGGAGTAGACGATGGGAATGACCAGCAGGGTCATGAAGGTCGCGGCTATCAGGCCGCCGATCACGGCGCGCCCCAGGGGCGCATTCTCACCGCCACCGGCTCCCAGCGCCAACGACATGGGCAACATACCCAGAATCATAGCCAGCGCCGTCATCAGGACCGGTCGTAGCCGTGTGGTGCCGGCCTCGATCGCCGCGGTCAGGGGATCACCGCCTTCCTTATCCATGTATTCGTTTGCAAACGTGATCAGCAGGTTACCGTTGGTGGTCGCGACCCCGACTGACATGATGGCACCCATCAAGGACTGCACGTTGAGTGTGGTGTGCCACAGCACCAGCATCCAGACTACACCCGCGAAAGCTCCCGGCAGTGCAATCATGATCAACAGCGGGTCAAGCCACGATTGGTAATTGGTCGCCATCAACAGGTACACCAGCACCATCGCGAGAATGAGCCCGCGCCCCATTCCGCCGAACGCTTCATGCATCGCCTCGCTCTGGCCGCGAATCTTGATGGTCGTTCCCGGGGGGACGTCCTTCAACTGATCGATTGCCGTCTGGACGTCCGCGGCGACCCCGCCCAGGTCGCGGCCTTCAACGCCACAATTCAAATCGATAACCGGCAATACGTTCATATGCGCGATCCCGAGTGGCGTGACGGTATGTTCCACCGAAGCTATATTGGAAACGAATTGAGTTTGCCCTGCGCTGCCGGCGTTGCTGTTCACGCGGCCCGGATTGATAGGAGTCTTCAGAACTTCATCGATTGAATTGATCACATGCTGCGGGGTTTGCACCGCCACGCTGTAGTTGACCCCGGTGTCCCAATCGAGCCAGTTGTTAGGAGCTACGACCACGCTGGACGCCAGAGAATTCAGCAGATTCTGAGCGGCGAGGTTTTCGGAGATCCCCAGCTGGAGCGCCTTGCTGCGGTCGATGTTCACCTTGAGCGTGGGATAGTCGAAAGTCTCGGGTATGCGTACGTCCACTACACCCGGGATGGTTCTGATCTTGGGCAGCAGCTCGACGGCGAGCTTGTAGGACGAATACGCGTCTCTTCCCTGGAACTGCACGTCGATCGGCGCCGACAGACCGAAGTTGAGGACCTGGCTCGTGATGTCGGCGGCTTGCGAAAAGATCTGTACACCTGGCAGCTGTTCATTGACCCTGCGCCGGATCTCCTTGATATACCGCAGGCTCGGATGATGTTTTTTTGACAGTTCGATTTGGAGATCGGCGTCCTGCGGGCCGATGGTGTCGGTCTGATAGAAGAGCAGCGCCCAGTACACGGGCAGACCGATATGATCGGTCATCAGCTGCAGTTCCTTTGCGGGGATCACGGAACGCGCGACGTTCTCCACCCTGGCCATGATCCGCTCGGTTTCTTCCAGACGGGTGCCGGCCGGCACCCGCACATGCAACTTTATCTGACCGGCGTCGACATAGGGAAAGAAATCCTGGCCGACCGCCATCAACAGCAACAAAGACGACAAAATCACGGCACCTACGCATCCAAGAACCAGGCCGCGATGTTCTAGCGCGGTCGTGAGCCCAGCCTTGTATTTTGTCCTGAAGCGATCGAAGCCGCGGTCGAAACGCTCCAGATAGGCGCCCACCCTCCCCCCGACTCCATGTTCATTGGGATCTTCGGGCAGCAGGTTTATCGCCATCGTCGCGACCAGGGTCCGGGAAAGCAGATAGGAGGTGAGCATCGCGAAGATCACCGCCAGGGCAAGGGGTGTAAAGAGAAATTTGGATACGCCTTTCAGCATGGCGACCGGCGCAAATACGATACAGATGGAAAGCGTCCCGACCAGCGCTGGCATCGCGATCTGGTGCGCCCCATCCAGGATCGAAACCGCCAGCGGTTTTCCCATCGCGTGGTTACGATGGATATTCTCGACTTCGACGGTCGCATCGTCGACGAGCATCCCGACCGAGAGCGCGAGGCCGCCCAGCGTCATAATGTTGATGGTCTGTCCGGTCACGTGCAACGCGGCAATCGAGGTCATGATCGCCAATGGAATCGAAGTGACCACGATCAGGGTGCTGCGCCATGAGCCCAGGAAGACGATGGTCATTACCCCGACCAGGACCGACGCGATAAAGATTTCCTGGAACACGTCGATCAACGATTCCCTGACAAACTCTGACTGATCAAACGCCAGATAAATCCGGGTTCCCTTGGGGGCGAGGGCCATAACCCGAGGAATTACGCCCTTGACGTCGTTCACCACATCGAGGGTGGACGCGGAAGCCAGCTTCAACACGTAGCGAAAAGACGCCCTGACCCCATTTACGCGCGCAATGTCGGTTTGCACCGCGTAGCTGTCGCTCGCCGGTGCCACGTCGCCGACGAAAACCGTGGCGTTGTTCTGGTACTTGATCGGGATACGGTTGAATTCGTCGACGTGAATCGGACTGCCGTTGAGCGTGACCACGTATTCGTAGTTGCCGAACTTTGCGGTGCCACCCGGGAGAATGATGTTCGACGACTCGAGCGTGTTCAGCACATCCTGTGGGGACACACCCTTCGCATAGAGCCGCACCGGGTCGAGGTTAAGCATCACCTGGCGGGTCGCGCCGCCGAACGGAGCCGGACTCTGCACCCCCGGCAGCGTGAAGAGAAACAGCCCGACAAAGTTGAACATGTAGTCGTAGAGCTGCTTCTCGGTCAGCGTCTGGCTGGTGCTGACGACGTCGATAATAGGGACGTTAGTGGCGTTGAAATTCAGGATGGTAGGGGGTGCTATGCCTTGGGGAAGAATGTTTCTGATCGCGTTGGTGACCGAGGACAGCTGCGAAATGGCCAGCGCGGTGCTTGCGTTCTCTTTGAAATAGATCTTGACCAGCCCGATGCCGGAAAAAGAGTTGGACTCTATGTGGTCGACTCCGGTGACGGTCTGCGAAGTGGCGCGCTCGGTGATGTTAACGACCCGCTTTTCGATTTCTGGTGCGGACATTCCCGGGTAGTACCAGACCAGGTTGACCTCGGGGATGTTGACCGCGGGAAAGATGTCCTTGGACATCGAGAAGAACGAATACAGGCCGAACAGCATCATCAACGCGGCCATCGCGATGATGGTTACCGGGCGCCTGAGAGCGAGAGCGACGATCCACATACATGCGGCGGTCGCGGGAGACCGCGGTCAGCTCGCCGGACTTCACTAATGAAAACCGGCGACCACGCCGGAGTCAAACCTTAAGTTGCGCAAGGATCGCTTGATCTGATTTCGAGAATTCGGGGGTTGTGGTCGTCTACCTGTTCTTGATCAAGCCCTCGCATCTAAAACTCGATTCAACTCAACATGGGGGCCTCAGCGGAAAGGAACGGACTCGGCCGGCGGGACGAGTTGGCTACCGCGTCGCTGAGAACCGCCTCGAGCATGAACATGACGAATTGTAAGCTTCTCGAGTTCGAGTTGGGCGGCCTCGATTGCTCGCGAGTCTTGACTGTTCCGATTTGCCTGGCCTTCGTCTCCTCTCATGAACCGAATCTCCACGATTTCGCCAGGTTTACTCGGGGAAGCTCGCCAAACAACTCGAGGAAACCGATCCAAGGATCAGCCGTCGTGGAACCATTCGTTGAGGTAACTCTGTGATTTACTTGCATTTTCGTAACTTGCGTTCGGCTTCGGATCGCTCCTGCTCCACCAAATTGCGCTGCAAACTGAGACCTACACTGCTCGCATATAGATGTGGTCAACGGAGGGTTAGCGTCTTCACACAGGCAAGCTTATTCTTCACGGAGGTGAGCGTATGAGGATCCGCATCGCTATGAACGTCGCTGTTGCCTCCCTCCTTCTCTCACTGGCGTCGGCGGGCCTCGGACGCGGTGCAGACAATCTCGCTCCCCGATGGGATCCCAATGCTTTCCGCGGACAGACCACGCTCGAGGTCATGACGATCGGGACCGAGGAGGGTGAGCACTGGACCAGGTTGTGGTGGGTCGCTGTCGACGGACAGGTCTACGTGCAGCTGGGCGATCAGGCGTTCAGAAGAGTTCAGGAGAACTTTGCGAGGCCTTACGTGGAGGTGAAGATTGCAGATCAAAAATTCGACAGGGTTCGATTGGAAGCGGCGCCTGATATGAAGGGGAAGGTTGCTGCCGCAATGGCTGCCAAGTACCCCAGAAACGATGTGATCTTACGGCAGTCGCATCCAACCACGGTCCGCCTGGTTGCAGAACCACCTTCGCAACCATGAGTGGATGGGGGTGCGTTCACGACCATTCCCAAATCTGGTGATCATAGTGGCTGAAGAACACGAGCCCTCAAGCGGTATGGTGGCTCGCCCCAGACGATAAGAGGGCGAGCGAAGATAACGACGAAAGCTAGGCACGACGCGGAGTAAATCATGAAGGAGAAAATCGAGGTCGGATTCCAAACATTTCTATCGGATGGCGGCGAAGAGTTCGGCGCGGTCCGTGCGGTCGCTCCGGCTGGCCGGGCCGAGGTGGTCATCTACGTGGAGAACGCTGGCGAATTCACGGTCCCAATCGAGGCCGTAGAATCTGTCCATTCTGGAAAGGTGATTTTCAACTGCTCTAAGTTGGATGTTCAGCTGCGTCGAGCTATCGGTCATGCGCATGACTCGGAGAAGCCAGGCTTTTAGATAGATAGGCTGTATAGGAAGCTAGGTCTCGCTCTGCGCGCCTCAAATTGCGAAGAATTGAAGACTTGATCGCGTCAAACTGGCCACAAGTTCGGGCATGGAGCCTTGACCCTGTGTGGTCAGCGCATCGGCACCTTGTTCCAAAAGGTTGCGAGAACCTCAGCCAACGCGCGCGGCTCGACCGCCTGCAACATGTGATTGGTTCTCGGGATAGTGACCGGCTTGGCCTGCGGGAACCACGACTGCACCAGTTCCTGAATCTCATGGAAAACCGGCGCGCTTTCACCGCCAACGACTGCCAGAATCGGCTGATGGATGCGGTCTGCATCATCGCGAGTGAAGCGCCATTCGCCCATCGCCGGGATCTCCACGTGAAATAAATTATCAATATCGGCCAGTGCCATCTCCAGTGAACCAGGAAGCACGTCGAAGGACCTTCGCCAATCCGGTCCCGCGACTTGGAGGAAGAACCCTTCCAGTGCCGCTCGGCGGTCGCCCTTCTGGTGGGTCTCTATTACCGGGGCCAGCGCGCGCATGAACTGGGCAGCGTGCGGGACAACGCGGACCAGGGCTGGCTCGAGCAGCGCAAGTGAATGCACCGCCTCGGGATGATCGAGTGCCAGCTGCAAGGCGATCGCGCCTCCGTACGAATGTCCCGCTATATGTGCGCGTGCGATGTTCAACTGGTTCATCAGAGCCCAGCAGTCATTCGCTTGATCGCTAATGCTGATAATCGAAGCAGGGTGCGTACTGTTGCCAAAGCCGCGACGCCGGTAGCGCACGAGTTTAAAGCCGCCAAGCGAGGGCTCCGAGAGCAGCGGGAGGTAGGTGTCTGCGACGACGCTGCCATGAATGAGGACCGCCGGCTCGCCAGCTCCGTGCACTTCGTACTCGAGCTGACAGCCCTCGATAGACACCTTTTTCAGCATGATAGCCTCCATCAGAGGTTCGAGCACCAGCGTAGCTCGAGACGGACCTGGCAGCCCAACGATTCTTTCTTCGCCCACAACCTAGCTGGTTGACAGTTTTGCTTCGAACTCAATCCTGTTCGTTAGGAACGCGGACCTCTAACGCCGGGGGTAAAATAACCTTCGATTCGAAGTCTCAGCAGCACGATGGAGCAGTTCCTTGCCTGCCCAGCTGTGGAGCAAAGCGAATCGGTACCGGGGGAAAGAATTGATTCCTGTCTCCAAGGTGGTTCTTCCCAAACTGGCCAGTGGCGTAGCCCATCGACTTGAGGACGGTGGCAATCGTGGGGGCCTCATCGGGCATCCCGAGAGGGGAACCCGCCTGCCCCACGGTCGTGAGGCCGGTGCGAATCGGTGGTTCGCGGGTGATGAAGTTCGCGCGTCCGGCGGTGCGGCTCGCCTCGGCATAGTGGTCAGTGAACCGCATGCCTTCGTTCGGCAGCTTGTCCAGGTTAGGCGTGCGCCCCGCCATGATGCCCCTGGTTATAGACGCCGATGTTGGACCAGCCAATATCGTCGCCCATGATGAAGATAATGTTGGGCTTCTTCTCCGCGGCGGAGGTCGTGGTAACACCCGATGCGAGCGAAGCGACAAGCATGATGCCGGCCGAGATGAGCGCTGGGAATCGCTTCATAATCTGTCACCTCTTCGCTTCAACTGACTACTTCTTTGAAGGGCCCGATCCGAACCCTCTACGTTCTCTCTGGTAAAGATCAAGTCATACTCGTTAACGTGCCGATTCTTAATTTTCCGTCAGCTGGAGGAAATTGCACCTTGGTACCATGGGCTGTGACCAGGGCGTTGCGCGTTGGTCGCACGACGGGACCGCTGCGCGAATCGGCATTCATTAGAGAGCGACGACCTTTCCGGGAGATTCGGTCTTCGTTAGGCAGCGGGCACAAAGCTACGGTGATTGTTGGACGACGAGTCGTCTGTCCGTCGCGCGCTGAAAGTGCGTCTCGAAATTTTGGCTTCGAGGTTCTGGTTTTTAACGGAGCGGAAAAGCTGCTCGTCAGCGCGATCCGAGCCTGATTGGACCAAGGTCTAATATACGCGGTGGCCACTGCGATCTAGGCTAGGGCAGTCTCTATTTCAAAGGCTTTTCATGTGCGAAGAGACGATTCATTCAGGTCTGCTTTATCGTTGACTCTGCAATCGCTTCGAGGTCACGGTCACAATGGCGGTCACTCTGTCACGTGGAATCGCGGGGATCGGCCGCTTCCTGCGCAGGGAGTTCGTCGCGGCCTGGCCGGTGTTCCTGTTTTTTCTGACTGGATTCCTGCTTCTACTCCTGCTGGTTAAGCTCGCGCTAGCGCAATTCTCGATCGAGGTGAGGGCGCTGTCCAACGCATTCGTGGGAGCACTGATTGCCGCCAAGGCAGCACTTGTACTTGACGAAACTCCGCTGGCACGCAGCCTTGAGCGGTACCGACGGATCATCGCCGTCGCGGTGAAGACGTTGTTCTATGGCGTCGTGTCCCTGGTGATGGGATATCTCGAACGCTTCTTAGAGGCGTTCCATAAGGTTCACCACTTTGCTGCAGCCATTCGATACGTAGTGGATCATGTGGAGCACAATCGCCTGCTCGCCTGGGCTTTGGGAATCAGTATCGTTTTTGCACTCTACTTCTCGTTCTACGAGATCAGCCAGCGTATGGGAGAGGGCGAGTTAGCAAGACTTTTTTTTGAGTCCGGCACAACCAGCAAACGATCAGATCGGAACTCACAAGTGGGTTCTGGTGAGCGTCGAGTTGAATCGCATCAATGATCGCCGCGTACAGAACCCAAGCAACAGTGAAAACGTCGTGAAGTGAGGTTCGCGGTTAAACGCGAAACGTGTCTAAGGCTTCCATTTGACATGTTGAGGTTGCAGAATCACTGGAAACGTCGCATGTGAAAGAGGAATGAACCAAGTGTCCGAACAGACAGTACCTGGCGAGTCGGACTCTACCAATCGAGGAAGCTCGCTCTTGATCGTAACTAACCTGGGGCGTATGTCCGCGGCGCGTGATCATCTACCTGGCCGAGCAAGGCATCTCGGACATCGAGCGAGTCGCGCTGGACTTTCTGCGCGGCGAGAATCGGAAGCCCAAGCATTTACGCGAAACCCCGTCGGCAGCGTGCCGGTACTGGAGATTTACACCGGGGTTTTGATCCGGCGGTCGACGGCGATTCTCGAATATCTCGAAGAAATCTATCCACGCCCAAACATGATCGGGGATACTCGCGAGGCGCGCTTTCACGCGTGACCTGATGAGCCTCATCAACGAAAGCACCCAATTTTTTGGCGCCTTCGTGACCCACGCCGGTCCTCTTTTCGCGGCGATGATCGAACCGCAACGTGACGCGGCCAACGGGACGTGGAATTTTTTCAAGCAGCGGGTGACCACGCTGGATCAGGTGGTGCGAAGTGATGAATTCCTCAACGGACTTCATCCGACGATTGCGGATTGCGCGCTCGCAGCGCTGTTTGGTTTTGCCCGGGATTTCTACGGCCTCGAGCTTCCACCCGAATGCACCGGCATCGACCAGTGGTACCGGAGGTTCTGTACGCACCCGAGTGCCAGGAGGCCCAAATGTCGACGAGAGCTCCTGGCGCTAGCGCGCAGTCAGGGAGAGATCGCGCGATGACCTCGGGGAACGAATTCGATCGAAACCCCGCGCTCGTCGACGACTATGAGCGGGCGCCGCGATGGTTCGTTCCGGGCTATGACACGAGCCACGCAATGGCTGCGGTGCTGCTGCGTGATCGGATCGGAGAGCATGGGCGAATACTCGTGGTAGGGGCTGGTGGTGGAGTCGAGTTATCGGTCTTCGTGCGGGAATGCGAGGGCTGGACTTTTGCGGCCGTAGATCCGTCGGTCCAGATGCTCAAACGCGCGCGGGCGAAGATCGAATCGATCGGAGCGCTCGGTCGGGTGTTGTGGGTTCCGGGCGCGGTCGAGAACGCTCCCGAGGAGTTGTTTGACGGCGCGACTGCATTTCTGGCGCTGAGCTTCATCCCCGACGACGGGCGGCGACTGGACACGCTGCGCGAAATCCATGCGCGACTAAAGCCCGGCGCACCTTTCCTCATGATCAATGGCTGCACGGACAAGAACTGCGCGCGCTTTGAGGACGATCTACGGGTGTACGCCGCGTTCGCGCGGCGTGGCGGTGCGCCCGCCGAGATGATCGAAGGCGCGCTCCGGATGCAGCGCGAAAGTCTCCATCCGGTGCCCCGTGAGCGCGAGGAATGGCTATTGGCGGAGGCCGGATTCAACGAAAGCGAGATCTTTTACGCCGGGCTGATGGTGTTCGGGTGGATCACACGCGCCTGAGCCTCAACAGTTCTGCGGCCCTCACCCTGAAACTGTTCCTGAGCCTCTGAATCGAAACGTTTTATTCCGCGCGCGTCACGCGCTACGGTTTCGGTCACGTGCTGCGGGCGACACACGCCCTGGAACAGGCGATCTCAGAGAGGCTAGTGGACGAACCTGGACATCGGCGAAGTCGAAGGCGCAACTAGCAGCTTACGACGCAGGATGAAACTGGACGTCTCTCATGTGGAAATCGGTGTATGCCACCCGGTCGAATTTGAGCGAATCGGCGCGAAGCTCTGGTGCGCAATAGAGGACTATCATGGAAACCCAAAAGCCCGTTGCAGTTGTAATCGGAGTCGGTCCCGGTCTCGGTGCAGCTCTGGCGCGCCGCTTCGCCGCCGCATACTCGGTCGCGATCCTGGCGCGTAAAGGCGATTATCTCAAAGAGTTGGCCACCGAGCTCCGGCAGAGCGGAGGAACGATGATGGATCTCACCTGCGATGTTAGCAACGCAGCACAGATCGCCGAGACGTTTCGCGCGATCCGCGCGAAGTTGGGCGAAGTAGAGGTGTTGCTCTACAACGCTGGCAGCGGAGTATTCGGAGGCATAACGGAGATCACGCCCGACCAGTACGAAACGGACTGGCGCGTCAACGCATTCGGTGCGTTTGTCGCTGCCAAAGAAGTCGTGCCCGCCATGATTGCGCGCCGCCGGGGCACGATGCTCTTTACCGGCGCGACCGCGGGCGTAAAAGCGGGGCCGAAATCAGTGTCATTCGGACCCGCCAAGTTCGCGATGCGCGGTCTGGCTCAGGCTCTGGCACGCGACCTCGGTCCCAAGGGCATCCACGTGGCCTGGATCAACGTTGATGGCAGCATCGACATTCCGGGAGCGCGGGGTCTCAAGCCCGGCCTCAGGGACGCCGACTTTCTCAAGCCCGAAGCGATTGCGGAGACCTACTGGCATCTGGCGCATCAGGATCCCAGCGCCTGGACCATGGAACTCGAGGTCCGCCCCTTCAAGGAGAAATTTTGATCCGGGCCGCCGTGCGTGCGTTCCAGATGTAGTTGTGGCTGCTGCCGGACTCAAGCCGCTGCAGGATTGTTCAGCGGGATCGGCGAGCGACGATACAGCTAAGCCATCATAATTACTTTTCGAACTATGACACGGCGTATCCGAGACAGGCGGTACAGCTCAAGGAGTTCTTTGCTGAGCACCCGGTCCTGTGGTTCTGGGGCCACGAGCATCGCCTGATGATCTATAAGGAATACCGGGTTGGTGGCGGAATCAGTGCGTTCGGCCGCTGCATCGGCCACGGCGGAATGCCGATTGAGTTGCCAAGCGAAGTGAAGACAGCAACTGTTCGGTCGAGTTCGAAGATTCGAGACTCTATCTGAATGATGAGAACTTAACCCTGGGCTACAACGGGTTTGCGACCCTGGTCTCGCGCGGCACTCAACTCGAGGCGCGATACATCGATGTCTTCGGCGACACCATGTTTTCTGAACAATGGTCAGCGCGCGATGGCGTGCTGACCAGGACTGCGAGTGGGGTCGGAGTGGCTGCCTCAGTTCGGTGAATGAGAATGGTTATTCGGTTTAGTTCCGCTATCAGTCGAGGTACGACCCGATGAATAGGTTCACCGTCCAATCTTTTCCACCTTTTTTTGGTGTGCGCCGCGAGCTCGCGATGCCGGCTCCGGAGCGAATTGATTTCCCGGCGGGCGATGGTAGCGCCTTATGCCTCCATCACACCTCGGGTGGGAATCGGGGTCCAGTCCTGATGACGCCGGGAACCGCAATGACCGCGCTAACCTACTGTATCGACTCCGTCCCGCAGAACCTCGTCGAGTTCCTGGTCGCCGAGGGGTTCGACGTCTGGTTGTTTGATTGGCGCTCCAGTCCACTGCTCGACGCCCATCTGCGGCCCTACACGCTCGATGACGTCGCGCGCTATGACTGGCCGGCGGCGGTGGACCAGGTGCTCCAGCGTACGGGAAAGAAGCAGGTATCGGTCCTGGCGCACTGCCTCTCTGCGCCATGCTTTTTGCTTTCCCTGGTACGTGGTTATCTGCCGACGGAAAGAATTCGTTCCTTCGTCGCCAGCCAGGTCGCACTGCATCTGAGGCTCACTCGCGCCGGCACCATCAAGGTCAAGACTCATCTGGATCGCCTGCTTCCGGACGAGGAACTCATTCACCAGAAGCCCGCGCAGATCGCTGGACAGGTTGCCGATATCGCGGCGTCGATTCTCGCTCGAATCATGCCGCGGTCCTTCTCGTGCAGCAACCGAGCCTGCTATCGGCATGTTGCGACCTTCGGCGAGATTATTCTGCACTCGCAGGTGAATCCCACGACCCACGGCATGATGGGCGAACTCGTGCCCGAGTGCTGCTCGGGCTTTCTCAAGGACGTGGCTCTCGGAGTTCGCCGGGACACCATTCTCAACGGCGGGGACCTCAGACACTTGGACCGGCTTCGCCTACCCATTCTGTTCATTTCCGGCCAGGAGAATCGGATGTTCATTCCGGAAAGTACTGCGGCGAGCTACCACCTACTGTGTAATGCCAACGGGTCGTCGTTCTATCGAAGGACAGTCTACCAGGGATTTGGGCATTTGGACTGCTACATCGGGACCGGTGCATCCAAGCAGATCTGGCCGGATCTATCTCACGCACTGGATCCACCACACTCTGTGTTTGCCCAACAAACTCCTACTGCTCAGGTCCCGGCTTCCTGACTCGCAGTTAGTTTCAAATGGCGGCATACGTGATCGACCGAAGGGCGGCTATTAAGTCGGAGCGGGTAATCGCAAGCACCGCGGGCGTAGCCTTGCGTCAGGAGGAGCGCGCATTCACATCTGCGCTCAGGTCTGATTGGACTCTGCCGCGCGCGACACAATGATGCATTCAGTCTTGACGTCTGCGAGGTAAAGGGCTCATATACGCCGTCGGATTCGAGCGGCGAATAGGTAGTGTCGAATGAGCGACCCGATTCACAACTTCCTGCGCAACTTGCACTCCCCAGAGTTGAGGAGGCTCGTCTAAGATGGCCACCCCCCTGCGAATCAGGCTCGGAGTTCACAATCTCGACGATGCGCAGATTGCTGCATTCCGTAGTTCGTACCAACAGATGATGGCGATCGCGGACAATCGTGGCTACCAATATCTGGCGGGACTGCATGGCGTTCCGGCCTGGTATTGTTGGCATCACCAGCAAAACGCTCATTCCGCCCAGCAAATCCAGTTGTTCCTGCCCTGGCACCGCGCCTACCTGTATAATTGGGAAATGGCCATGCGTGATCGAGTGCCGGATGTCACGCTTCCGTGGTGGGATTGGACGCTGCGTCCACCGCGCCAGAGTGGCGTCCCGCAGATCTTCAGCGTCGCTGAGGTCAACGGCCAGCCCAATCCCCTGACCGGTTTTCGGATCAATTTGCCAAGCACCAGGCCTCCGCTGGTTCATCGAACCAACCGGGAGCCGGGGCCCCCGAACGAACTTCCCACCCAGAGCGACGTCGACGACGCGCTCGCGCGAACCGACTGGAACGACTTTACCGAGGCCCTCGAAGACATTCATGACAACGTCCACGGTTGGGTTTCGGGCGACATGGGGGTGGTCGGCACGGCCGCATTCGATCCGATCTTCTGGTCGCACCATGCGATGATCGACCGACTCTGGTGGCTTTGGCAGGCGCGCAACGGCAATGGTAACATTTCAACTGATTTGCTCGACGAGGTCCTAGCACCATTCAACTTCAGAGTTCGCGACGTTCTCAGCGTCAACGACCTGGGATATGATTACGCAGCGGCGCAAAGTGTTGTGCCGATAGCCGGAGGCGCAAGCTGATGGCAGGACGAAAGAAACAGCCAAAATCGGGCGGAGCACCCAAGACCAGGCCGACATCGTCGAGGCAGCGACCGGCGCCGCCAGTGCAACAACCGGCAGCACCGACGCCTCAAGCAGCACCGCCAGGCGCCGAGCCTGCTGCGCCAGCGGGTGCGCTGGGGGTCACCCGGCGAGGGACTCGTCAGGCTAAAATCTATACATCGAAGCCGGTTCCGATCGATTTCGCCGGACCGGAGCACCGCTATGTTCGCTCCGATCTCGAGATCTACGGAATTTATCACGGCGGCCCGTCCTACGAGGGGCGCATTTTTCTAAATAATTCCAAAGCCGATCAGACGACCGCGCGCACCCGCGAAAATGGATACGCGGGCTCGTTTTACATCTTCGGTCATGGCGGATGCCTGGGCGACCCCGGCCACTGCGAGGTTAATGAGGAGAAGCGGGAGGAGTATGACTTCCGCTCGCCACATCCGCTCACCCCAGCCAAGAAAAAAGTGACGGTCACCAACACGTTGCGCGAGATTGCGAAGACCAACAAGACCGCAACCATTACCGTGGTTCCGGTGGTCACGGCGACCAATGAGTTGTGCGACGACCTCGACGTGTTCCGTTTCGAAAAGATGCGTTTCGTCTCGTACAACCCCTGATTTCGGGTGGGAATCCGAAAGCCGCCTGGCGAGACGGACCGGAGGTTCGGTCCAAAAGTAGTCGGTCTATCCGTTCACAACTTGGGCGCAGGTTGGCAACCGAGCTCGTGCGCCGCTTCTCTCGGTGCGGGGTCTCGTTCTGCCTTAAGCGCTCATCCAATTTTCCCAACCACGCCACGACATATACTCGCGCCGTGAGCCATGGTCATTGGCCTCTTCTCGCGACCGCCAGCCGCGAGTGACGCAGGTCGACTTACGAGCCCGCAGGGAAGTCAGCGGTCAAGCATCAACCAGCGAATAGCTTGTGCTCCGGCCACCACCTGGATCTTTGTGCAGGACACCCCGCTCGACCAGACCTTGGATATCGCGGAGCGCGGTGTCGTGCGAGCACTTCTCAAGCTTTGCCCACTTCGTGGTGGTCAGCTTCCCGGTGAGGCCGTCCAGCAGCCGGTTGATCACATTGCGCTGACGCGCGTTTATCTGCACGCGCGCGTACTTCTCCCAGAAGCGCGCCTTGCGAAGAACCGCACCCAACGTGACTTCCGTTCTGTCGAACGCGCGTCCGAGGCACACGAGAAACCATTCCATCCACGGCGTCACGTCGAGCGTTCCCTTCTGCGTAGTCTCGAGAATGTCGTAGTAGTCGTTCCGCTCGTGACGGATCTGTGCGGACATGCTGTAGAAGCGCTGCGGGCTGTTGTCCGAGCGCGCGAGCGCCCAGTCGGCTATTGCGCGCGCTATCCGTCCGTTGCCGTCATCGAACGGGTGGATCATCACGAACCACAGATGGGCGAGTGCAGCGCGCAGCACCATGTCCGTCCGGTCCTCGCTATCACTCGCCCAGGCGAGGAATGCGGACATCTCCTTTTCTAGCAATGGTGCCGCGGGCGTTTCGTAATTCACCTTCTCTTTTCCGACAGGACCGGAGACGACCTGCATCGGCCCGCGAGCATCGTTGCGCCATGCGCCAACGATGATTTTGCGCATCCCGCTGCGGCCCGTCGGAAACAACGCCGCATGCCACGCAAACAGCCGCTCATCGCTCAGTGGCTTCGCGTAGTTCTGCGTAGCGTCGAGCATCATTTCGACAACGCCCTCGACGTCGCGCTCGGCCGCAACTGTGCCGGCGGTTTGGATGCCGAGGCGACGGGCGATTGATGAGCGCACCTGTGCTGCATTCAGCTTCTCGCCCTCGATCTCGCTGGATTTCAGGACCTCGAGCGTGAGCGTCTCCAACTCGGCTTCCTTCTGGAGCTGGAACCCCAGGCTTTCCATCCGGCCTAGCAAGCGGCCTTGCCGGTGGCGGATCTCGGCCAGGGGCCCGGCAAGGCTGTTCTGATCCCATCGAAATTGAGGCCAATCCGCGAGCTGATGAATATATTTGGTCATTCTACGCGCCAAATGCGTAAATTATTATGCTCGGTAAATTAACGCGGGGTCAACTATAAAATACGCGTTGAGTGCGTAGATTAAGGCCGTTATTTCACGCACGAGCAAAGACTCATGGGAACGCGTTGCCGCTGTGGCCCGCGTGGAGAGGGCGGACCTGCTGTTCTCCGATCAAGGAACAGCGGTCGACTTCCTCAACTACGAGCTGTTGCCAAAACGGTCGTCGCGGCGCTCTGAGAAAATCGCGAGCACGCGCTGATGATCGGCATCCACCGAGACAGTGGCGCCCGGAAAGTCCAGTGTTCTCAGGATGGTCGAATGGGGTGTGCTACGACAAGAAAGTCGCGTGCGTGAGGTTCAACGGCTGGACGTTTCAGGGATTCGACGACGCAAAGACAGTCCTGACCGAGGTGATCGTCAGTGACCATAAAGGTGTGATGTTTTTGTTGGCAAGCGGACGGCCAGAGTGCCGGTCTAGTGGTCCAGGAAGTACCTGACGATCGGGTCGCTCTGTGGTCGAGCTCGTCGGTTATGAAATAAAGTCGGCAATGGAACAGCGACTCGCCTGGGAACTATCTGCGCGTGCCCGGTTTAACCCCCAACGCCTTGCGGAAAGCGCGATACGCGGCCTCGACTTGTGCTTGGCCGGCCTCGGTCTTCACGTCAGGAGGCTGCCGGTTGGCGTGGAAATACAGCACATCCGGCGAGACGCTGACGATCTTCGCGAGTTGCTCGATTATGAAGTCCTCGGGCGGATAGCGGTGATCATGCTCGACCGCGTTGAGGTAGGGTGGGTCGACAACCCTTCCATCCTGACGCCTCAACCGTCCGGCGACTTCTCTTTGCGTGAGGCCGACCTTCTTGCGAGCGTCCCGTAGCACTTGACCGAATGTCTTCATCCAACCTCTTCAGTGGTTCTCGATTGACAGTTTCTCTGTCGTCTCCAAAATAGCCGGTTTGCTGGGGCAAATCACGAAACGTGTAATCCTGGAATTATTAAATCTCACCAGACCCAATCCGACGAATCCTGCGCCGGACGGCTCCCGCCTCCGGCGCCAGGCTTCCATTCCAGACGCCTCGGTCCTAAGCTCGTGACCGCGCCGAGAACGTTGGGAGAGACTTCTCAGTGAGTCCTATGCCGAGAGCCGGGATAAAGAGTTTTCGCAATCCAGAACAAGTCCGCCGCTTTCCGAACGGTCGGATAGAAACCGTATCGTATAACGAAACCACGATTGGGCGATTCCACATGGAGCCTGGCTGGCGCTGGTCGCGCGATGTCGGTCCGATCGCTCAGACCCGTTCCTGCCAAATCCATCACCAGGGCGTGGTCCTCAGGGGACGACTTCGAGTCGAACCCGACGCCGGCGAGGCATACGAAGTCAGGGTCGATGACGTGTATGACATTCTCCCCGGTCACGATGGATTGGTGGTCGGCGACGAACCCTTCGAAGCGATCGAGTTCGCCAGTGCGCGGCTTTTTGCAGCGCCCACTGACGGGGATCGGGTGCTCGCCGCGCTGCTCTGCACGGATATTGTGGACTCGACCGAGCATCTGAGGCGCCTGGGCGACACCGCCTGGCGCGAGCTGCTCCTCGAGCACAACCATCAGGCGCGCAGCGAGTTCAACCGCTTTCGTGGGCGCGAGATTCAAACGACCGGCGACGGATTCCTGGCCATGTTCGATGGTCCCGCCCGCGCGGTTCGCTGCGCCCGCGCGATTGGGCAGTCGGTCGCCGGACTCGGGCTCATGGTTCGCGCTGGGATTCACACCGGCGAGGTAGAGTTGATCGGTGACAATATCCGAGGTCTCGCCGTTCACGAAACTGCCCGTATCGCGGGAGTTGCCAAGGGAGGCGAGGTACTGGTTTCAGCCACCACCAGGCACCTGCTTACCGGCTCCGGGCTCTCGTTCGAATCGGCTGGAATCCATGAACTCAAAGGCCTTGCCGAGAGCGAGTTATTCAGACTTGCTGATTCCGGGTGATGGCGCCGGCGCTGCGGATTCGGCGCCGGATGCCGAATCAGCTTCCGCTCCAAGATCGATACGGCGCGCGATACCCTCGACCATGACCAGCGCGCGCGAGGCGCGCGACCAATTTATCGATCCTTCGATTCCAGCCGCGCGTGCCGCCGTTTGCAGCGCGTGGAGATCGGGGCGTCCTTGCTCATACGGATCCGCGTCCGATTCCACGAAGATGCGACCGTCCGCGAGTACTGCGAGGGTTACCGGCTGATAAATTATTTCGACCTGCTCGGCGTGTTCCACCGAGTGAAACAACTTTTTTGCCGCTTCGGGTGCAAGCCGGATACAGCCGTGCGAGCCGAAGTAGAAGATACTATTCGGATGATTGGTGCCGTGGATCCCGATGCCTCCGTGATCGAGCCCGATCCAGCGCTGGCCAAGCGGATTTGAGGGCCCCGGCTTCACCTCCGTCGAGGTCGGGATCCCCTCGTCCTCCATTTCGGCGCGAATCGCAGGAGGGACATGCCAGGTCGGGTTCAGTTCAAGCTCAGCAACCCGATAGCTGCCGAGCGGTGTGCGCCAATCGGGGCGTCCCACCGTGACCGGCCACGCCCCCGCGAGATGGCCGTCATGAAACGCAAACAGCATTCGCTGTGGAACGTTGATCACTATCCCCTCAGCGAGCGCCGCCGGCGCCACATGGCGGTTATCAATCGTGATCGTGTCACCCGCCTTCGGCTCGTTCCCATTGGGGAACAACGTGAGCGCGGGCTCACCGAAGTGTGACGCAATCGAATCGGAGGTGTCGTGCTCTGCTACCTGATAAGTGAATCGCTCCCCGCAAACTTCGTGGCCTACGCTCATCAGGGTTGCGTCAGGTGGCGACTCGGCGCGCGCCCCTCTTACCCCTGCATCCAACATAGCGAGGAGTGCAAGCACCAGGGCGGCTCCATATGCGATGCGCAAACTCATCTCACGAAGCGTAACCTCAGAATATTGTCGATCGATCTAGACTTAAAATTGGACGAAAGATCAGGTCCCGGGCGATAGCAACGAGGGCAGGGTGCTCGGTTCCGTTGGCCACCGAACATCGAGCGATGTTCCCCAGCGTAACGCATCTGCCTGCTCCAACGTAGTGGCCTTATGGAGGGTTTCCTTTGTCCCTTTGCTCGAGGCTGCCGATGAAATTGGGGAGGACGATTTCGGCTGCTCTGGTAGGAACTGCGCTCGGGCTCTTTGCTACCTGGCTCACCGTCGTGCGGGTGGCGATGCCGGGCGGGGTGAAGAATGGTCCGTGGAGGACCGATGTTGCCGCCGGCAACCCGCGCGGCAGCCCGTACAGGCGCGCGAGGTCGCGATCCGCGCATTTCTCGCGCTGAACGCCGGCGAGACAGTCTATGATACGGCAACCCACGAAGTCACGGGCGATTCGATCGAGTTCCTGCTGCTGCGGCGCGGCCAGACCTTGCCGTTGTCGGACAACGCGCTCCAGCGCGTCATCGTGTTTGCACCTTTAAGCGAGGCCTGCTTCTGTTCCGCACCATGATCGAGGATGACCGGCATCTGTCCGCCCTCGAACACCTGTACTACTGGGTGTATCCGGCGGTCATGGTCGCGACGATGGGATTCGAGTCGGTCACGGCGCTAGGTGAAGAGGCAGTCAATCCCAAGCGCGACATCCCCCGCGGCGTGCTGCTCTCGCTGACCATCCAGGGCCTGTTCTGCTACCTGATCGAATACTTTGCCGCCAACTACTTCCTGAACAGCGCCTACAGTCTCGCCGACGCCAAGGGCTCAGCAGCTCCGATCGGCGACATGATGCTGATCATTGGAAACACCCTGCTGGGCGGACACGGGGAGGCCTTCATGCTTGGAAGGACTCGGCAGCTGGAAGGAGCCCATCTTGGCCATCATCCTGTCGCTCGTTTGGGGCCTCTACGGCGCCATCTACTTCGCACGCAACTCGAGAAAGAGGGGCAAAGCCACCGTGCTGGTCGCCAAGCCGTCCTGACCTCAAGCGCGCTGAAATTGGTTCGGATCCGAGCAAGGCAACTACGCGCCTTGCTCGGATCTTTCGGCGTGTCGAGGTCCTTGTGCTCGCGCCTATCGGATTTCCGAATCCATCCCTGCAACGCATGGCGCAAGCCCGCAGCCGCCATTTTTGGATGGGCGAACCCAGAGCTCAAAAATTTTCACTCCTCTTGGAGGCTCTGCCGAATTGAGGTTATCCACACTTGTGGAATCTTCCCACCAAACACACGCGTGAAGACTTCCGATCCACCTGCCGTCTCTCTACGATCGCCAGTAATGACGCGAAAGGAAGCGATACGGCGCCTGGAACGTTTGGCCCTTGAAAACGGGCACAAGCGCAGGCACTACATAAAAAGAGCGCTGGTGGAGTTCCTGGAAAGTCGCGAGGCGCTTCTGCTCGGAGAGCGCAGGCCAAGGGTTGACGGTGCCTATCGCGCGCTCGACCCGATCGCCGCCCGCTTGAGCAAATTCCCCAACTGATTCCCTCGCGAGAGTTCGTCCCATTCCCGACCGCGTGTCGGCGCTTGGAGCCTCCACTCGGCCGAGCACGCGTCCGGTTTATTTTGCCCCAGCGCCGCCGATTTGACGGACGACCGCGGTTGAGCCGGGCGCGCGCTCGGAATTCATTGGCTCGAATCGCCCGCCCAGGTTGTCAGCCAGGAAGCGCTCGAGGCGCGCTTGGAAGTCGATATTGTTCTCGGGCCTCTCGAAGCCGTGACCTTCGTCTGTATAAACCACGTAGGTTCCGGGTTGATGGTTCCTGGCCAGGGCAGTGACCATCTGTTCAGACTCCGCGAGCTTAACCCGTGCATCGTTGGTGCCTTGTGCAATTAACATCGGAATGTGGATCTTGTCAGCCGAGAACAGCGGCGAGACCCGGGTCAGGTAGGCTCGATCTTCCGATTTATCCGGATCTCCGACCCTCGTGAAAAACAGGTTCCTCACATCAACGTTCCACCACGGCGGCATCGTCGCGAACAGCGTGAACAGATTGGACGGGCCGTATTCGTCGATCGCGCAACGAAACGTGCCCGGAAAGAAAGCAGCTCCCGCCAGAGCCGCATAGCCTCCATATGAGCCGCCGTAGATGGCGACCTTCTTCGGGTTGGCGATGCCCTGCGCGACTGCCCAGTTCAGCCCATCGATGAGGTCGTCCTCCATCTTCAGTCCCCATTGATGATCGCCGGCGTGCAGGTATTTCTTTCCGTATCCCGCCGAGCCCCGGTAGTTAATCTGCAGGACCGCGTAGCCGCGGTTCGCCAGCAGCTGGACGATGGTGTTGAGTCCCCAGGAGTCGCGTCCCCAGGGCCCGCCGTGTACGTACAGCACGAGCGGCAGATTTTTGGCGGGCATTCCGGCGGGTAGGGTCAGGTATCCGTAGAGTTGCATTCCGTCGCGTGCCGCAAAGGTTATCGGCTTCATCTCGGCGAGCGTGAGGTGTTCCAGCTCCGGGCGATGACTGAAGAGAAAGGTTCCCTGCTTTGCCGCTCGATTCCAGGCGTAATAGCGGATGGGGCCGCGGTCCGAGCCGAACGACACGAGCCAAAGCCGGTCGGACAGATCACGAGAAACAATGTGCAGGTCGCCGTCCGAAAGGCTCTTGAGTGCCTCGAAATCCGGAGCGACCGTGGGGTCCACGACCTGCCAATGCCTGCGGTCGGGAGAGAAGGCGACGGCTTCGATCATGTGTCGAGTAGGATTTATAAGTACGGGACCGGCATCGACAGTTTCGCTGCTTGCGATTTCCGTCTCTCGACCAGAGGCGATTTCGTAACGAACCACGTGGGATTTGTCGTGGCCCACCGATGATTTGAGAAACAGCGAGCGTCCATCCTTGCTGAAATCGAGGGCAGCCAGCGAGTCTTCCATCCCGGCCTTGAGCAAAGTCCGCCAGTTGCCCTTTGCCGAGTCGCGGATCCGTATCTCGGTTTCACCGCCCGGTGTGACGACGTCGGCAGCCCGCACCACCAGGTTATCGTCGGCGAGCCATCCGCTTATGTCGCCCGGATTCGTGGTATCCAGCTCGACCGCGCCGTTGTGCAGATTGACGCGGTAGACGTCCGCCAGTTTTCGATTGCGCAGGTTCAGGGTGACCAGCAGTTGGTCGGGAAATTTCGGATTCGACGCGACAACGGTGGCCCGCACACCCTGCCACGGTGTCAGATCACGGACGTTCGCGCTGCTCAAGTCGACCGCAAACAGGTGCCAGTTTTCGTCGCCATCCGAATCCTGCGCGTAAATGATCGTCCTGGAATTCCACGCCCAGCCGCAGGACCTGATCCCGCGGTGACGGTCCTCGGTGACGATTCGAGCGTCGGTTTTGCCGACCGCGCCAACCCAGACCTGGAGAACATCGTTACCATCGGGCTCCAGCCAGGCGAGATACTCTCCGTCGGGTGAGATCGCGGGGCTCGTGCGCGCGGGATTTCCGAACAGAACTTCGCGCGGAATCACAGTGGGCAACTCGCAGCGCGCCGAACCCACCCGCGCAAAACCAGCCAGAACTACCATGATGGCGACCACAGTTTTATTTGGAGAGCCGAACGTGGAGTGTCTCATCAGAAGAATCCCCGAGGCTTGGCGGGGGCTGGGACTCGCACCTGCTGTATGTCTATCGCATACGCGCGGTGAGCCGGGAAACCGTTCGTGACTGGTCGGAGTGTCGCTTGAGACGTCGGGTGTGCGGCGCCTTCGGACTTAGGCTGCGAGCAGCCAGCTTGCGAGGCGCAGCCCCACGACCAACGCCGGAATGTTAGTGTTGGCGCGCGGCACCACGGGCATGATCGAGGCATCACCGATGTAGCAATTGTCCAGACCGTGAACCTGACCCCGTGCATCGACGACCGCGCCACTGTCGCCCGCCGGGCCCATCGCGCAGGTACCCACCGGATGGAAGTAGTGGGCTACGGTAGTGCGCGTGAAGTCGGTGACCTGGTCTGCCGTGAGCACGCCTGGTCCGGGCCATTTCTCCTTCCCCAGCAACGCGGCCAGCGCCGGCGCGGCGGCCAGCTCGCGGGCGACTTGAATTCCGTCGACCAGCACGCGCGCGTCTTCGCCATCCGGGTCGCTCAGGTAGCCATGGTCGAGCAGCGGGGCGGCGGCCGGGTCGCGGCTCGTGAGCCTCAGCACGCCTCGTGAGCGCGGTGTCAGGCATGCAACCGCGAGCGACCAGGCCCATGACGCCCGCTGGTGCGCCGCTCGCCCGCCAACTGGGTAGATGTGGAGATCGAATCCGCCGCCGCATCGTAGGGATCGCGCCTTCGCGATGGTCTGTTCCTCAGGCATCCAGTGGCGGGTGGCGAATTCCGCCATTGCGGCTTCGAGCTCCGGAGTGCCGGTATAGACAAGTCCGACCAGAGGATGGTCGTGGAGGTTTCGGCCCACGCCCGGGAGATCGAGGACCGGCCCGACTCCGAGGGCGCGCACCTCCGCCTCGGGCCCGACTCCCGAACGAATCAGAATCGCGGGTGAACCATAGGTGCCCGCGGCCAGTACCACTCGCCTAGTCTTGATGGTTGCTTGTTGACCATTCCGGATCACGCAGACCGCTTCTACCCTTGTACCCCGAATCAGGAGGCGGTCAGCCAGCACGCCGGCGGCGATGGTCAAATGGTCGAGGTCACGCACCGGATCGAGATACGCAAACGCCGTGTTCCAGCGAATACCATTGGTGACATTCGCCGGCGATGGTGCCATGCCGAGGCTCTCGTCCAGATTGTTAAGATCGGCGACCAGCGGGATGCCAGCTTGCGGTGCGGCCTCAAGCCAGGCCAGCTGATACGGCGTGATCTGGTCGCGCGGCGGAATCCTGACGCGCAACCGCTCACTGCCCGCGCGGAAAAGCTCCAGCAGGTCCTCCGTCGACCAACCTGGGTTGCCCAATTCCGCCCAATGATCGTAGTCGAGGCGGCTTCCCCAGATCGCGGCACATCCATTGTGCGATGAGCATCCGCCCATGACGCGCGCGCGATCGAATTTGATCACGCGCCGCCCGTATTGGCGGCCGCTGGTATACCCCCAGTCGTGGGAAGTGGGGATTGCGCGCGCATCGGTCAGGTCTGCCGGCCATCGTCCGTCCGCAAACGCACCGTAGTCGGGACCGGCTTCGAGCAGCAGCACCGATTGCTCAGACCCGGTGGCCAACTCACCGGCGACGGCGGCACCCGCCGTGCCGGCGCCGATCACCACCGTATCCGCAGAGCCGGGGAGCGAATCACGCATTCATCTTTGAAGATCCATCCCGGGGAGCGGTCAGTTTCCGAAGTCCCAGCTCTCGCCGTTGTGATATCGCGCGAGCACGTTCTTGGCGATCAGGATTCTGTGGACCTCGTCCGGACCGTCCGCGATCCGCAGCGTCCTTGCTCCCTGGTACATGCCGGCGAGCGGCAGATCGCCCGACACGCCCGCGGCACCCCACACCTGGATGGCCCGGTCCACCACCCGCTCATAGGCCGCAGGAACGAAGATCTTGATGGCCGAGATGTCCGTGCGTGGATCGCCGCCGTCTTCCATCTTCTCCGCGCAATGGATGGTCATCAGGCGCGCCGACTGGATGTCGATATAGGAGTCGGCGATGAACCCCTGGATGAACTGCTTGGTCTCGAGCTTGCCGCCGTGGACTTCACGCATCGTGGCCCGCTCCACCATCAGGTCAAACGCGCGCCACATCTGTCCAATCGAGTTCATGCAGTGATAGATGCGGCCCGCTCCAAGCCGATCCTGCGCGGCCTGATGGCCCGAACCCGTGTGGCCGAGCTGATTGCTTAGCGGTACCCGCACATCGTCGTAGACGATCTCGCAATGGTCACTCTGCCGGCCCCACACTTCTACGCCGCGTACGATCCGCAGACCGGGCGTGTCCTTGGGCACGATGATCTGGGTCATGCGGCCGTTGTCGGCACCACTCCCTTCCGTGCGGCACATGACGATTAGAAAGTCGGCACGAAATCCGTTTGAGGTAAACCACTTGTGCCCGTTGATTACCCACTGGTCGCCATCTTTACGGGCCGTGGTCTTGATCGAGCGTGGATCCGACCCGGCGGAGTCGGGCTCGGTCATCGAGAACCCGGACTCCATCTTGCCTTCGGTGAGCGGGACAAGCCATTTGCGCTTCTGCTCCTCGGTCCCGTACTTGAGCAGGATCTGCTGGTTTCCCGAGTTGGGCGCGACCACGCCGAACAGCGCCGCCGCCCCCATGCTGTAGGCCAGCACCTCATTCATATACGCGTGCTCCAGGAAATTGAGCCCGGAACCACCGTACTCGGGTGGCAGATGGGGCGCCCAGAGACCCGCCTGTTTTACTTTCTCCTTGATCGACTCGCGCAGCGCCCGCGCCTCGCGGCGCTCCTGATCGGTGGAGCCATCGCGGTAGCCGGCCCAGAGCTTGCGCTCGTGGGGCAGGATCTCGCGGTTGACGATTTGCGCGGTAAGCGCGCGGATCTCGTTGATGCGGGGATCGAGCGTCGGGATTGGCTTTACGTTCATCTGCATGGTTGGTTCCTCTGTGGTCTCAAACGTAGCGCAGCGCCCCGAACTCTTGCCATAGGCGTCGTAAGGCACTGAGGCTGGCGAACCCGGGCCTGATTCGCTACCGTTCGTGGCGTACCCACCTCGTCTGGGAGGAGACCGTCGTGCAGGTAAGCAAAGAGTCCATCGATTTGGGAATCATCGTAACGGACGAAAAGGCGGCGGTTGGCTTCTACCGCGACGCGCTCGGCCTGGAGTGGGAGGGCGAACTGCCCTTGCCGGGCGGCCGGATGTATCGCCTCAAGTGCGGGACCAGCGTTATCAAGCTGTTGAAGCTCGAGCGGACTCCCACGGCGAAGCCTGCACCCGGCGGCCCGATGGGCGGACTCGGCTACCGTTACTTCACGATCTCGGTGCCCGACATCCGCGGACTGGTGGCGCAACTCGAGGCCAAGGGCATCCGGCCGACGGTGCCCGTCACCGAGTTCCGTCCGGGCGTTACGATCGCGATGGTGACCGACCCGGACGGCAACACGATCGAGTTCCTCCAGAATAGCTGAGCGAATTGAGAGGCCGGGTGGTGGGCCGGAGGATGCTGGGGTATCCGGCACGCCACTCAGCTCACCGCGAATTTCTCGCCCACCATCTCCTCGCTCTTGGTCCACAGTGCTCCCGCTCGGGCAGGATCGATTGCGTACGACTTCACTCCTATGCGCGGTGCTTCCTTGTCATTCACTTCGGCCACGTGGCAATCCTCGCAGTACCGACCTCCGACCGCTTCGGCTGATGCGACACAGCCGCTCCATACGGTGGTCGCTGCGCCCTGGGGTACGGTTTTGAAGCGAATCGCCGGAGTCTGGCCGCCTGGGTTGCCCGCTCTCCAGCGCGCCTGCATTTGTTCGATAAGCTCCGGGGTCAGGTGGCGTCCGAGTTCGGTCTGGATGCCACCCGGATGCAGTGCAGTCGCGCGGATTCCGCGCGACTTAAGGCGCTTGTCGAGCGCGACTGCGAACAGGATGTTCGCGGTCTTCGAACGTCCGTAGCCGGTGAAGGGCTGGTACTCGGTGCGCTCGAAATTGGGATCTTCCAGGTCGACATCGCAGATGCGGTGACCTGCAGACGACAGCGAAGCGATGCGCCCCCCTGGGTTGAGCAGCGGCACGAGTTGGTTCACAAACACGAAGTGGCCAAGATGGTTGGTCCCAAATTGCGTCTCGAAACCATCGGTGGTCTTGCCCCACGGGCACGCCATCACGCCCGCGTTGGCGACAATCAGGTCGAACCGTTTTCCCTGCGCCAGCACCTCGCCGGCCGCTTTGCGCACGCTCTTGAGCGAGGCCAGATCCATTTCGACCAAATCGATCGTTGCGCCGTGCGCCGCCTGTGGAAGGACCGGCGCGAGGGCACGCCTGGCCTTCGCCAGATCGCGCGCGGTGCCAACCACGCTGGCGCCGTGCGCTGCCAGCGTGCGAAGAGTTTCCACGCCCAGACCGGCCGAGACGCCGGTCACCAGTGCTCGCTTGCCGGAGAGATTAACTCCCTCCAGCACTTCGTCCGTGGTTGATTCCGCACCGAATATCTTTGCCATCCTGCTTTGCTCCTGGTTGCTGCGACTCATGATGGGACTAACACGGCGTGGAAACCCGAGCCATACCCCGTGACGGTGGGGGCCGTTCAACCGTTTCTGCATGCGTGGAGCGTATGTCTCTCCGAGTCAGACCGGGCTGCCCTCGATAATGGCGGTGAGCTCAGTCGCGGGAGTCACGCGAGTCAAAGTGACACCCGCCTACCGCAAAAGCACCGCGAACTCCCGCTCGATTCGGTTGGCTAAAATGGCTGGCTCTCGATAATCGACAAGGGACCATTCGTGGGAATTACAGGCTTCAGGGTGAAGCCCCCTTCATGGAGGGAGTGTTTGGTAGTCCGCTGCGCTCTGTTCTCGGCCGCCGGGCGCCGCGACGAGCGTCTGCAGGTCCATAAACTTTCCTGGATCGGGCTCGTTCGACGGCTTCAGAACCCGCTCAATCAGAAGCAGTTTTGCGTTGAGACTCATCACCTGACGACAATTTTTTATGATCTTCAGTGCGTCAGTGTCGTTGAAGCCATGAACAATGTACTTCATCAGATAGCCATCGGCGCCCGACGGTACTCTCTCGAAAAGATCCACACCGATGATCTGGCCGTGCTCCGCGACTGGCTTGGAGCACAGGAGTGTGGCACCCGCGACCACAGCGGGAGGTCGGCCAGGATACCGCGCACCCCGGGATGTTTGGACAGTATTCCATGGAGAAGGGCGCCGTGACCTCCGCCAGATCCGCGAGGCAGTTGAACTGCGAAAAGTCATAGGCCGCGAGAATCTGAGGAAGCTCAACCGATGAAATCGAGGTCATCGCGGCATTGCGAATCGCGAGCTCGTTCGGATGAGTGGCGAGATAGTCGAGAATTGATGCGCCATGAACGCGATCGAATGCGGGCTTGCCCGGTGACAACGGCGTGGTGGAGGTCGCCCCACTGCCGCCACATGTATTCAGAGCTCAGCATGATTGCCAGGCCGCCGAACTATTGTGGGGCGCCGCTTCGGAGCAATTCACTCAGCGGAGGTGCCGGAATTTTCCAGCGGCGTCTTCGACAAAGATGCCGAGGCTCGCGAGGAGAAAAGCAGACGACGAAGCGACGGCGCATCGGCGTTCGTCAGGCCGGCCAATTCCTCGGCGGTCATGGCGGAATCGGCGATTAAATCCGGTAGTCGCAGCTTCGCGGCGACTCCCCCATCGCAGGAACCGCCATATAGCCGAAAATGAGCTGGTATATGCGCGCCTCGACGGAAGGCGCAGACAGATCCTGGTCGTCCATGATAACCCCCTTGAATCTCTTGAGCTCTGCGCTTACGGCAAGTTTACCGGTGAGCACAAAGGCGAGTGCTGAAACGTCGAACCGACCGGCCTGCGGAAAGGTGACGAATGAGCGAGCAGGAAAATCTTCATATCGTCCAATGCATCTACCAGGCGATTGTCCAAGGTGACATCTCCACCCGCATGAGCCTGGTCACTGATGATTCGATTTGACCTTTTCGGCTCCGAAAAGATTCCGTGGGCCGGGAGATGGCGCGGAAAAAGATGGGCTCGCTCGATACCTCCGCAGGATCGCGGACGCACTCGAGTTTCATGTTTTCTCACCGGATGAATTCATCGCGGCGGGAGATAACGTAGTAGTTCTCGGGCCACGAAAGGTGCCGTGTCCGAGCGACCGGTAAGGTAGTCGATGCCTCCTCCGCCCATGTCTGGACGGTGCGAGGCGGATTGATGTGGAGGCATCTTGAATATTCTGACACGGCAGCATGGGAGGCTGGATTTGATGCGTCGAGCGTTTGAGACCCACATCCGAAAACTACTGCTGCTCCATGGACGACCGATGTCAGCCACGCTGCTCATGGAAAGCTAACTGTTCCAGCGTGATTCGGTAAAAGCCGAATAGACCAGCGTGCGCAGCTCGCGCCGAATCGTGTAGGTAGTCGAGGGCATGAGCTGAGTCATAAAGATAGTGGTCAATTCTTCGCGCGGATCGATCCAGAAGTAGGTCGATGCAGCCCCGCCCCATGAAAAATCGCCCAGGCTGCCTGGAATCAGCGTCCGGGGCGGATCGATCACCACCGCAAATCCGAGCCCGAAACCGATGCCGTCGAACATTGCTTCACTGAATAACGAGCGCGAAAGCGCCGGCAGGTCCTTGCCGTCGGGCAGATGGTTGGTCGCCATCAGCTGAATCGTTTTGGGGCTCAATATCTGTACGCCGTCCAGGGTCCCGCCGTTGAGCAGCATTCGCGCGAAGCGCAGGTAGTCGCCCGCAGTCGAGACCATCCCGCCGCCTCCTGAAAGCAGCCGCGGCGGATTGCGATAAACACTCTTCTCGGGATCGTCGAACAGCATCATTCCGCCGCGTGGAGTTGCCGCGTAACAGGCAGCAAAGCGCTCTTCCTGTCCCGGCTGGATGTGGAAGCCGGTGTCGCTCATGCCGAGTGGTTCGAAAATGCGCTTGCGCAGGAACTCATCGAACGGCTCCCCGGAGATCTTTCCCACCAGATAACCGAGCACGTCGGTGGAGTGCGAGTAGTTCCAGGCGGTTCCCGGCGAAAATTCCAGCGGCACCTTCGCGATCTGGGCGATCATGTCATCGAGCGTTCCCTCACCGGTCCGCTCGCCAATCTTGAGCTTGCGATACGCCGCGTCCACGTTGGTCGACTGCTGAAAACCGTAGGTCAGCCCCGAGGTATGACGCAGCAGATCGACCATCAGCATCGAGCGCTGCGGACGTTCGGTCCGAAAGGTCTCCATGAAGCCGCCCTTATAGACGGCGAGGTCGCGCCATTCGGGAATCAGCCGATGTACCGGATCGTCGAGTGCGACCAGCCCCTGCTCGACCAGCATCATGAAGGCGACGCTCGTGATCGGCTTGCTCATCGAGTAGATACGAAAAACGGTGTCGGGCCGCACCGGTTTCTTGCGCTCGACGTCGGCGAAACCGAGGGTGCTCAAGTGGGCGAGATGGCCGCCGCGAAAGATCATTATCAGCGCGCCGGGAATCTTACCCGAGTCGATGTACCGGCTCTGGAAAAAATGGTCGAGGATTTGCAGGCGCTCGGAGGAGATGCCCGCGGCTTTTGGATTTGTATTCATGTGGAGCTCCGTCGTGTCACGAGGGTTTCTAGCATGAGGGGGTGCCGACAGAAACGCGCATAACCGGGCCATCCTCGGCGACCAAGTACCTGTGAGGGAACCCGGTGACAGCGGGATTCAGGTTGTTGAGAAAGCCATCTTGATTTGCGCTTCGTGACGAGGGGCGCTTGAGCTTTCGCTCTGCCGCTGGAAGTGTACCGGGACTTGACCTCAAAGAGAGGGGGCGAGTTTGCCTGTTCCGCGAAAAAAGAAACCGGTTGTGTGCTTGGTCCATGCAAACCAGGCTGCGGGCGCGGCTTGCGCGAAGGAGCTTGCGGGGTTGGGGTATCGAGCCGTGTGGCGGCGCTGGAGCAGTCCGGAAATCGCCCGGGCCAAGGTGGATCCGCCGGCCGCCGTGTTGATCGATCTCGCGGACTCCTTCGGTCGGGCGTGATGTCGCGATCGCGATGAGATCGCATCGCGCTCTGCTGGCGGTGCCCTTTCTGCTGGTTGATGGCGCTCCCGAGGTCGTCGCTAACCTGAAGACATTCCTTCCCGATGCGGTGGTTTCTGATAGACGACGACTCAAGACCAGTCTCGCGGGTGTCCTCAAGAGGCAGCCGCGCGGGGCCCGATTGCTGTCGGTTTTTGCGGCCTACGAGAGCGCTCCGCTCGCGAGGAAGCTCGGGATCAGAACCGGCAGCATCGTCGCAGTCCGTGACGCCCCGCGCGGACTTAAGGCCAAGCTCGGCGAGTTGCCGGCCGGCGCCAAACTGATAGCTCACGACCAAGCGCCGCGCGATCTGACGATGTGGTTCGTGAGTTCCCACGACGTTCTGGTCGGTGAGATGTCAGCCATGAAACAACACGCCAGCTCGGGCGCGCTCTGGATCTTGTGGAACAAGAACGCGTCCTCTGACGCGGATATCCGGCTGACACAGCTGACCGTTCGAAAAGCCGGGCTCGACGCAGGCGTGGTCGACTTTAAGATAACCCGCGTCGACGACCATTGGGCAGGTTTACGGTTCACGCTCCGCAAACCATGACGATCGTTTGAGATCCTGACTCTCCGCCGACTTCCCATCGTGCCGTGGTTTCAGTTTGGGGCCACGCCGAGTTCCCCGCGGCGTTGGTTAACGTCGCGCTGCCTTCGGGCAGACGCTGCAGGTTTGGCGAGTTCGGATTTTCCGGTCAGGACTGCGAGGTCTGCCGCATTACTTCGCGCAGCCGTAGAATCATCGCCTGCGTGGACGCGGTATCGTTAAGTCGCGGATAGGGTTCGTCCGGAACTGGCACCTCCAGGAAGCGGCACAGGGGCTCCCACCCCAGACGCGCCTCGAACACCAGCAGGCGCTTCGGATCGATCGTGTCGCGAACTTCCTGGTTGTGCCGGTTGAAAACCGCGATCGCGTGCGTTTTGTCTTCGAAGCGGTTGGCAAAGGTGTCGTCGAGGATCGCCTTGCGCACCATCTCGTTCTGCAAACGGACCAAGTCGGGTGCGTCATCCGGAAGCGGCCAGGTCATCGGCTGGTAGATGGTGTCGTGCATGCTCTGGTACCAGGACTCCGGGTCGCGCAGCGAGAGCAGCACCTTCGCATCCGGAAAATGTTTGGCGAGTTCCCGCCACCATCGGGTGGAGGGCCAATCGACCGTGGCAGCGAAGTCGCGAAACAGCAGATTCCAATCGACCCGTTTGCCGAATGCGGCATTGTGCCACATCGCCACATGATCCGGCCGCGAAAAGACTTCCAACATGTGATAGCAGGGGCTGTAGCCGATCTTTTCCAGCGCATTCTTGAGCGACAGCGTGCCAGTCCGGCCAAATCCCGCCCCCACGACTTTCAATGCCATCCGAGCGACTCCTCCGCCGAAGTTCGAGTTCGTTTACAACAGTCGGACCATCGATGTCGATGGAACGCCTCCGGCAGAAACGGCGGCGGCTCAGTAAACCACCTCCCCTTTGGGAAATGGCAGCCCCGGCGTTCCTGCCCGTGACCGGAGAGAGCGATTCTTTGCGCGCAGCACTTACGGAAGCTGCGAACCCTAGGGCTCCCGCATTTTTTTCGCCCAAGACCCCGGTCCGGCGCGCTCTAAACCTCCTTAATAGAGCTTGCTATCTGTCTAGGGGATCGAAGAAACTCCTATTCGAGGAGCTGACCAAAATGGCAGATACCCACGACAACCCCGCGATCGGCATGATGAGTGGCCTTACCAAGCCCAAACGGCCACACGAATACTACGACGAAATCAAGAAGAAGTTCGCCGAAGAGCGAGACCTCCGGCTGAACTACCGGCCGGAGGGGACTGCGCAGTTCACCTCTGACCTGAGCGGACCACTGGCCAGGTACGAGATCGATCCATTCGGGAGCACGGTTACGCCGCGCGAGCCCATCAACGATACCGTTGAAGTCCTCTTCATCGGGGGCGGTTTTTCCGCCCTGTTGACTTCCGCCCGCCTGCGCGAGCGCGGAGTTGAGAGCATCCGCATCGTCGAGCGCGGTGCCGACGTGGGCGGGACTTGGTATTGGAACCGCTATCCCGGCGTCGCATGCGATGTGGTCGCATACGACTACCTGCCGCTGCTCGATGAAACCGGTTACGTGCCTACCCGTCACTACGCGCGGGGCGATGAGATTTTCGAGTACTGCCGGGCCATCGCGAAAAGGTACAACCTATACGACCTCGCGGTCTTTCAGACCACGGTCACCTCCACCGTGTGGGACGAAGCCGAACAGATGTGGCATCTCTCCACCGACCGCGGCGACCACATGAAGGCGCAGTTCGTAATCTGCGCCAACGGCACGCTGTCCAAGCCCAAGCTCTCCAAGATCAAGGGAATGGAGACTTTCAAAGGGCATTCCTTCCACACCTCGCGCTGGGACTACGAGTACACCGGGCCGGATCTCTCACGCCTGTCCGACAAGGTGGTGGGAATTATCGGCACCGGTGCGACCGCTGTGCAGGCCATTCCGGAACTCGGCGCGAACGCCAAGGAACTATATGTGTTCCAGCGAACCCCTTCCTCGATCGATATCCGGGACGATTGGGAAACCGATCCGGAATGGGCAAAGAGGCTCAAGCCAGGATGGCAGGCGAAACGGCGCGCGAAGGCGCGGATGGAGCCCGAGCTCACTCCCGAGCAGAAGGCCCGCTATACGGCGATGTCGCGCGAGGAGAAAATTCGCCGGCAGGAGAATGCCAACATCGATGCGATGATGCGAATCCACAAGCGCATCGAGGAGACGGTCAAGGACAAGGCGACCGCCGAAGCGCTCAAGCCGTGGTACATGTTGATGTGCAAGCGGCCGTGCTTCCATAACGAGTACCTGCCGACCTTCAATTTGCCCAACGTCCATCTGATCGACACGCAAGGAAAAGGAATTACCGAAATCAACGAGAAGGGTCCCGTATTCGAGGGCAAGCAGTACGAACTCGACGTGCTCATCTACGCGACCGGCTTCGAGGTGCAGAAAACCGGCATCTACAACCGGATTGTGGGGGAGGGCGGACGCGAGCTGAACGACAAATACTCAAGCGGCATCCGCACCATGCTGGGCATCCATACTCAAGGCTACCCCAATCTGTTCATCATGGGTGGCTACCAGGCGTCCTTTCAGTTCAACCTGACCGACATGCTGCAGGCGCAGGGCGATCACATTGCGGTGTGCATTGACTATGCGCGCCGCAACGGCCATCACAGCCTCGACGTCACGCCGGGGTCCGAGGAATGGTGGGTGCAGGAGGTCATCGCGCATCGCGGCAAGACCACCCGCAATCAGGATTGCACTCCCGGGTACTACAACTTTGAAGGCGAGTTCCAGCGTCGTCAGGACGGCAACTACAACGGCGGCTTCAACGCGTACTGCAAGCACCTCGACGCGGTGGGCGCAAACATGGAGAAGCACTTCGTCTTCACCAAGAAGTAGGCCGGCGGCGACTTCTGCAGGCGAGTCAGGCCGCGATAAGTAATCGCACCTCGATCGAGGTTGTCGATTCTCGGGATGGCACCGCCGACCGACTCCCAGGGGTCATTCTCGCGCACGGCGGTCGCTCCGGAAGATCGAGCCTGGCCTGTTGGGCGGGGTGCTACTTAATGCGTTCCCGGTATCACAGACGCCACGGAGAAGTGTTGGTCCGCCTTAACGGTTCCACAGCGTCCTTAGTCCTAGTGACCCTTCCGGATCATTCGTATCCCGAAGGCCTTCATCAGCCGGGTCGGCAGTTCCGCGCCCAGCATCGCGAAGATCACGTCGTTTTCCAGTTCCGTGGGTTCGGCGATAACGACGGTGCCTGGCCCTCCCGTGAGCTTGGGGCCAGGTTGGGCCGCGCGCGGTCCAAGAACCACTTTGCCCTCCCTGATCTCCAGCAGCTGGCTCATCGGATAGGCAGTTATAAGACCCTGCTGCTGTAACGCGCTGATTTTCTCGGCATTCTCCGCGGTGACGGGTGGTCCGAGGGTCGCGTCGCGGTAGGAATAAGTTACGATGTTGCGCAGTTCCGGATTCGCCAGCGCCTGCGTCACCTCCGCTCCCGCGTTGCCTCCACCCACTACCAGGATGTGCCGGTCGTGGTATTCCTCGGGTTCGATGAGATTGTAGAAGATCCGCTCGGGCGCTTCGCCGGGCAGGTTCAGCTTGCGGGGCGATCCGCGCACCCCGATGGCGAGAATCACGAACCGCGCCTTGAAGTCCTTGCCCGATGCGGTCGAGATTTCAAAGAGGTCCTCGGCGCGCTTGATTTCCGTGACCTCCTCGCGCTCCTCGATGGCGACCTGGATCGTCGCCAGCATCTCCTGCCACCTCTTGACCAATCCCTCCTTGGAATTGTCGCCTTCCATCATGAAAGTGCCGTATTCATTGATGTCGATGGGCGTCGACTGCACGAATTTGCCGCGCGGATAATTTCGAATCGTGCTCGCGGCGGTGGTCTTTTCGAGCGCGATGTAGCTGAGGCCGCGGCTCTTCGCGGTCGTCGTCGCGCCGATTCCCGCCGGCCCGCATCCCACGATCGCCACGTCGTAGACCTCGGGCTGCGGGGCCGGCTTAAGCCCCTTGAGCGCGCTGGCGACGAATTCGACCGCCTGCCTCCCGGAACGCATCGCCAGGTTGATCGATGCGGTACCCGCGGTCTCGCCCACGACGTATAGCCCGGGGACGCTGCTCTGATAGCTGTCGTCGAGCGCGGGTACCTCCGCGATTCGCTGCGGAGCGACGCTTCCGCGGACGCGCTTGGTGACCGCAGCCCCCGGCAGATAGCGCGCGTACGCAAACGCGCCGACCGCCAACAGCGCGATTGCGGCAAGGCCGATTCCCCACGGCCGCCATTTAGCGGGTCGGATCTGAATCTGCGGTCCGTGTGGGGGATGAAACGATAGCCGGACGCCGTAGCCTGCCAGTAGCAGCCCCTGGGCCGGATTGGGACGCACGAGGGGCGCGGGATGCGGAAAATCTTTTATCTTCTCCGCGCCTTTGTAATTGAGATGAAAGGCGTGACACTCGGCGCAGCCGGTGACCTTTTTCTCTCCGGAGGGTGGCAGCACCGCCGCCATCGCGATGCCGCCTTGGAAAATGCTGGTGCGCGACGCTGAGGCCTGCTGCAATCCCGCTTTCCCAGCCTGGTGCGCGTGACAGCCGAAACAATTCGCAACTCGTTTGGTGTGGAAATCGCCGGGCTTGGCCGAACTCTCCATGTCGGTATGGCATACGACGCAGTTGGAGCGGAGATGGCCCGCGGAATGCTCGAACTCCGCCTTCACGAACTGAAAGCGATCGGCCGGGACATACTCGATTAGGAGCGGCTGCGCCGTGTCGGAGGCGCGCTGGGCCGCGTACTGCGGGGCGATCGCGCTCAGCGCCAGTTCCGGATCGCGCCAGCTCGCATGGCAGTTGCTGATCGCGCATCCGGCCATCGCGATCGAAAGCCGCTCGGGCGCATTCTGCCGCCACGCCTGCGCCAGGTGACAGGTGTGGCACTGCAGGTGCTTTCCGGAAGGGTCGAGCACCTCGGTCAGCGCTGCGACTTCGGTTGCGGCCTGCTGCTTTCGTTCCGGAGAGCGCAGCTTCTGTACCGCGGCCTGCGCCTTTTGCAGGTTATCGATGGTGTCCTGCAGGTGCTGTTGATGGGAAAACGCCTTCTCGAACAGCTGGATAGGGGCTCCGATCAACAGCATCGGCTTCTTGCCATGTGCACTCACGTGCTCGATCGTGTCGTGCTGGTGGCACCAGGCGCAGTTGTCGCCGGACACCCTCGCGAAATTGACCACGGCACCGATGTGATCGGTGTGACAGGACATGCACGCGAGATTGTCGTGGAAACTGATGATCGATTTGCCTGCAACTAGTCCCGAGCCGGGGTCGCTGACCTTGGTATCGGAATGCGGATTGTTGGGCATTTGCCCGTGACAATCGACGCACCCGGTACTCGCGACCTGTACGCCGCGCCACGGCTCATGACACGCCGCGCAATCCGCGCTGAAGAGCTGATGGCCGCGCAGCAAGGTGCCCGGCGAATAACTGGTATGCAGCGCCAGCGCGATCCCGACAATCAGGAGCACCGAACATCCACCTACGAGCAGAAAGCCGCGCCGCGTCATAGCCCGTAGAAGTACAGCACCGAGGTGACGTGAAAGATGAGCAGCCCGAACGTGCACACCGCCAGCACGATATGAAAGGTGAGCCACTCGGTGCTGAAATTCAGGTTGAAGGCATTGTGTTCAAGATTCAGCTTACGCGCCGTCAGGTCGACCAGTTCCTTCCACACACAGGCATCAGCACCGAACTGGGGAGCTGCCTGATGCCACTGCGCACACATCTCGGATCCCAGGTCGCGACGCTTCAGCGTCGCTCCTAGAAGCCGCCATCGCGATATGACGCTATCCGCTTGCAAAATTGGTTTTAGATTCTTCAGATACGCCTGCACGAGCGCTTCCGGATGGCCAAGTACTTTTTCCTCGGCTTCGACGTAGGTGGCGTCGATGCGCGAAGTGACATCCTGCAGGCGTACTTCGCGTTCGGGCATCGTCTCGATCGCGGGCGGTAGATACTCCTGAATTGCCACGCCGAACACGCCGCTTACGAGCAACAACGCGACTGCCAACGCCAGCAGCATTTCCACCAGGCTCATCAGGCCACTGCTCATGTGCCACCACAGCGGCAGCGCAACCAGGATTCCCAGCGTGATGTGCACCGCCCGCCAACTTTCCAGACGATCCATCACGATCAGGCGTTGCTGCCAGCTCGCCGGCAGAATGCGTGCGGTGACGCGAAGCACGCGCAGCGAAAACCAGAGCGAGCGCTTGCGTACGCTGTACCACCCAAGGATTACAAAGCCGATGAGCGCCATCGTTCCGCTCCAGTACTCGGAAACCTCAAGCCCGCATGCCTCGGCAGCTGAGTGTGCGATGAGTACGAGCAGCGCGCACAGCACCATCCACAGCGCGGCGTTGAGCGGCAGCGCGCGCGCCCGCCGCGAGACGGTGATCGTCGAGCGCCGTGCAGTGGCGCCGCTCACCTGCCTTCCCTTCGCCGAGGATTGGAGCGGACGCTTAGGTTAAGCTCCGCGCCTGCGGGCAGGCTTGCGGAGGGGTAGGCAGCGGACTGTAACCAACGTGCCATCAACCGTCTAGTCGTTTCCCCCGATTGCCTTGCGCACCGGGGCTGGACCGTGCTTGACCGCGCCGGTCTGCTCAAACAGCGTCGCCGAAGTGATCCGCATCGCGGCGCCGGTCGGACAATTGTGGACGCAGCCCATGAACGGCAGCCCATCGCACAGGTCGCATTTGATGGGAAATGCGATCGGAACGTGCGGATGAGGCGGGGCCGGCGCCTCAGCGGTCTTGCGGGCCGCGTCATTGTGCTCCCGCACTTCGGCGAATTCACCGCTGGCCAGGTGCGCGGGGTCTCCTTTCTCGTGCGCGGCAAAAATCCGGCTCCAGAGGCCCGGCGCCGCGGCGTGAGAAGCGACCGGATAGGGACGAAAAAAATTCGCGCCCACCACCGCGGCCTTCTTGGCCTGGGCGTGGTCGAATTTGGCGGTTTCGATCATGGCGATGTTGTCGTAGGGGCAGGCGATCGCGCAGTTACCGCATCCGATGCACATGTCGTACTGGAAATAGATCTCGCCTTCCGGCCTGCGCTTGATGGCGCCGGTCGGGCAGCTGTTCATGCATTTGGGATCGTCGCAGTGGCGGCAGGCCGCCGGCACCAGGTACTTGCCCACCGCCACGCCATTGCGAATGAGGCGGCTTTCGCCGTGCAGCGATTCGCAGGCCCGCACGCAGGCGTCGCATTTGACGCACAGGTCCAAGTCCATCACCAGCAGCGCATCGGCCTGCACGTAGCCAAGCTGCCCGCTCCGTTCGAGCAGTTCGGAAATTTCCGGCGTGATCAGGTCCTCCTGCTGGTGGCGCCGTTCGATTACCGAGCGCACGTGCGCCTCCACCCCCGGGTAGCGTTTGCACAACTCCATGAAATCGGCGGCGCGGATCTTCACAACTTCGCATTTGCCGGCGGTGAGCACACTCGCGTAGCGCTTCCCGCCACCGAGCAGCGCCATCTCGCCGAAAAATTCGCCGACCCGCCGATAAGCGAGAATGCGATGCGATCCGTCCGCGCGCTGGAACACCACCTGCACGAATCCATCGCGCACGATGTACAACCCGTCCGGTTCCTCCCCCTGTCGAACCAGCGCAATTCCGCGCAGGTCGTAGTGCTGAATTTCGCAGCGCGCGATCAGTTGATCGATGAACTCCTGCGGAACGCCCTTGAACAACTCGAGTTCCTGCGCCAGCACCCGAACCGCACGGTCGCGGTAGCGATCGGTGACCATCTGCCGGGCTTCAGTGTTGCTGATGAGGAACTTGAGGCAGTGGCGCGGGAGGTAGAACAACTCCGCGCCCTCCTCGGCTGCCACCACATCGGTGGTACGGGCCAGACCGCCCAGCGCGCCGAGTTCACCAAAAAAAGCCCCCGCGGGAATTGATGGCGCTCTTACCCGGCTGCCGTCGGCGGCCACATCGTACAGGTCGACCTGGCCGCGGAGTATGAAGCACAGATCCAGCTCATATTCGCCTTTTTTGCAGATGAGCTGGCCGCCGGCGAAACGGCGCACGCACATCCCGGCCTCGCGCTGACATGCGTTGATGAACGAGGTCCGCTGTTGCTCGGTGAAGGTCGAAAAGACCTGAAAGCGCGAGAGCTCCTGCCAAAGCTCCTGCGGCGGGGTGGTGACGACAGCGCCGCTCACTTCCACGATGGTCTCCGCTTAGCCCGTCGAGGGTGCAGTGTCAATCGACGTCAGACAAACGAGCAAACATCAGCGCAGGGCTCTCGGCGCAGGCGTTTCGGCTGGGCGGGGGATAGCTTCGTGTACCAGCAGCGCGTGGAGATCGCAGGTCGCGAAGGCAACCGATCGAAACATCCCGAGAATCCAAGACCGATGGCGGTGGAGTTCCTGCCACTCCAAGAATCCAGGAATCACAAACGTCAATTGCCGCATTTCATTCCAGCGACCTTCCCGAAGAAGTTCCGCTCTTGAGTGAGAGTTGACAACTATGGAGTATGGATTCTAAAATCAGGGCTCTAGAATCAGGTGATTACATTCTACAGCGCCGAAGCACTGCCGGCTGTTCGCCTGGGAACAGGCGGACCAACGACCGCCGCTTTCGTCGCGCAGGCATCTCAAGGTTTCGCGACGCGGCGCGTTTTGTTGCCTCGCTTCCCTACGGCAGAAATTCAAACCGCGCGGATCATCTGGTGGTGCTCCGGGAAAATAAAGGAACCTGCAGCACAAAACACAGCCTGCTAGCGCGTCTTGCCCAAGAACAAAACCTGCCGATCGCCCTTTGCATCGGTATCTATGAAATGGATGGTCTGAATACGCCGGGAGTCGGCGCGGTTCTGGAAGAGCATGGGCTTACTTCGATTCCAGAAGCCCATTGTTATCTCAAACGCGGGTCGAAAAGGTTCGATGTCACCCTGGCTGGCGGCAATCTCGCAAGAGAGCCAATAGACAGGGTGTTGGTCGAGGTCGAGATCTCTCCGCAGCAGGTTGGCGGCTATAAGGTCCAGCTTCATCAAGAGTTCATACACCGTTGGATGAACGCGGTGTCTCTGCCGCGCGCCTTCACGTTTGCGGAATTATGGGCGGCTCGGGAAGCCTGCATCCACGCCCTCGAGACCCCGACTTGAAATCGACACTTTCAAAGACGGTCGCGATTCTGGACCAGGTGCGGCCGATCCCCCGTGCGCATGTGCATGGACGGTCGGGTGCAACTCGAAGGGCGATTCTAAAGGCCGCCCTTGAGTGCTTCGCTGACAGGGGATTCACCGAAACCACGTTGGATGACGTGCGCAAGCGCTCGGGAATCAGCATTGGGAGCATCTATCACCATTTCGGCAGCAAGGAGCAGATCGGAGGCGCACTCTATCTCGAAGGCCTGAGAGACTACCAGCAAAGCATTACCTCTGCTTTGAGGCTGAGCGGCGACGCACGTTCGGCCATCCGAGGCATTGTCATCAGCCATCTCGAGTGGGTTCGGAAGAATCCTGCGTGGAGTGAATATCTGTTTGAGAATCGTCGCACTAAATTCGTGGCTGCGATTGAACTGCAGATCAAGCAACTCAACCAAGTCACGTTTCGGGAATGGACCTCACTGCTCGATAGCTATCAGCAGCGCGGAGAAATTATGCGGCTGCCGCTCGATGTCACAGTCTCGATCCTGATTGGCCCCGCTCAACAATTTGCACGGATGTGGCTGGGACGGCGTGCCAAAATCGATATCGCGGCGGCCACCGCGCCCCTGGCCGACGCGGCGTGGCGATCGATCGGATGCAGCGGCTCGGAGGAATAGATGATGGACAGGATCGCACTCGTTGACACCACCTTCGCGCGGTTCGACATGGGAGCTGTCGCAGAGGCCGAACTCAAACGGCAACCCGGATTCGGAAGGAAATTCGAACTGGTTCGTGCCACGGTTCCCGGAATCAAAGATTTGGCAGTTGCCTGCAAACGGCTTATCGAACGCGAGAAATGTTCGATTGCGCTGGCATTCGGAATGCCCGGTCGTGCGGACCTCGACCGACTCAGCGCCCACGAAGCGTCGCTGGGCTTGATGGCCGCACAACTCCTTACCAACACACCGATTCTCCAGGTGTTTGTGCATGAGACTGAGAGCGAGGATCCTCAAGAGTTACGCAACATCGCTCAACGCCGCTCGGCGAGGCACGCGGTAAATGCGTACTGGATGCTGTACGAACCGGAGCGGCTGAGGGAACGGGCAGGCAAAGGCATTCGCCAGGGGTTAGCGGACGCCGGTCCTTGGTGAACGCCAGCAAAGCCCCTCAATCTGATTTCGCCAAACTCTGAGCGGAGACCTGGTCCAGATGGCACCTGAGATCATTGACGCGTGGATGCAACATCCATCTCGCGAGTTTCTGGACCAACCAATGTTCGATTCATTGCGAAGGTGGACTCACAGCACATTCGCGCCAGGCGACCTACCGCTCGAGTGGACGCTCAAAGCTATGGACGAAGCTGGGGTCAGGCTCGGCATGTTGTGCGCGTGCTGGGGCCCCAGAGGACCTCTTTTATCAAATGATTCGGTCGCGGAATGCGTGCGACACGCTCCGAACCGGTTCGTCGGGGTAGCCTCAGTTGACTTGTTCCGCCCGATGGATGCGGTACGGGAGCTTCGGCGATGCGTTCGCAATCTCGGATTTAAAGCCCTGCGGATCGTGCCTTGGCTGTGGGACCTGCCGCCCGATGATCGCCGCTACTACCCGCTGTATGCCGAGTGTATCGTTCCCTTCTGTCTTCAGGTCGGACACACGGGGCCGCTTTGTCCTTCTGAACCGGGCCGGCCAATCCCTTATCT
>JBKPEA010000093.1:0-21714 GCA_046728175.1 Thermodesulfobacteriota bacterium
TTGGGGGCTCAGAACATGCACTTCGAAGACCAGGGTGCCTTCACTGGCGAAGTGTCCGCTCCGATGCTCAAGGGATTCGGAGTTACCCATGTAATTCTGGGCCACTCCGAGCGCCGCCACGTTTTTCACGAGAACGACGACCTGATCAATCGAAAAGTACTGGCCGCGGCACGCCACCGTCTGACCCCCATCCTCTGTGTCGGCGAGACCCAGCAGGAGCACGACTCTGGCCGCGCGCTCGGGGTGGTACTCACGCAGTTGCAGGCGGGACTCGCGGGCTTGTACCCGCAACACCGCGGCGAGGTGATGGTCGCCTACGAACCGGTTTGGGCGATCGGCACCGGGCGCAACGCCACTCCGGACCAGGCCGAGCATGTCCACGGCGCCATCCGCGAATCTCTCCGCGACCAGGTTGGGCAGGAAAAGGCCGATTCAATACGGATTCTATACGGCGGAAGCGTTACTGCCGAGAATGTTGACTCGCTCGTGTCCAAGCCGAATATTGACGGGGCTCTGGTCGGCGGGGCAAGCTTGAAGGCTGACTCGTTCGCCAGGATTGTTCGGGCTCGGGTCAGCTGACGCGCAGATGGCATCGTTAGTAATCACAATACACGTCCTGGTCAGTATCGCGCTGGTCATCATCATTCTGCTCCAGCACGGCAAGGGTGCTGATGTGGGGGCCGTGTTCGGCGGATCGAGCCAGACACTCTTCGGCGCCAGTGGGGCCGGCAATGCGTTGACCAAGGCGACCGTGCTGCTGGCGACGATTTTCTTCGTGACCTCGCTTTTCCTGGCCTACGCGTCGACGCGCCGCGTCACCGGCAGCATCTTCTCGGGGCCGTTTTCCGGCAGCCGAAGCGTGATGCCGGCGGCGCCAGCGTCGAAGGCGCCGGCACCGGCGGGCAATGCCACGCCTGCACCGGCCAGTCATTAGACCCGAGTCCGGGCAAGTGCAACGCTCCCTCAAAGCTCGCCCGGATCTTCGCGATGTGCGCGGGTGGTGGAATGGCAGACACGCTAGTTTGAGGGGCTAGTGGTAGTGATACCGTGCGGGTTCAAGTCCCGCCCCGCGCACCAAACTTTTTCTGGGCCGTGTCGCCGCAAATCGCGCCGAACCTCGTGGAAAGCGATTAGCTGCCTCTCCTTCCGAAAGCGCCTATGCCCTCCAGGGAAGTCCAGTCGCGGAGGGCACGCTCTCTATCTTTGTGCGAACTGGATGCTTTTGAGGAACGCATACGCTTCCGCGGTGCCCTCGGGAGTGCCGCCAGTCGCGCTGCGCTGCGTCGTGATGAATCTGACCAGCAACCCCGGCTGATGCGGATCGATGCATTCGAGGCTGTCTTCGTCGGTCGCGATCTGATTCGATACCGGGTTCGGCGTGTTCGCGTAGTGCAGGGTCATGACCGAGCGGCCGTGATAGCGCACGCAAGTCGCTCCGTGCCCTGGCGCCGGTGTGACTACCTTGTCGCCGTCGGGCAGTTCCTGGGCCCATTCCATCAGTTCATTGGAATTCGTAACGCGACCTTCCGGATGAAATCCCATCACCAGGATCTGCGCCTCCCATTGCGGGCCACGCTTGGTGAATTCCAGGATGGTCGGCGGGTCGCTGACATTCTCGAGGTACCATCCTTCTCCCTGCGGTCGCTCGAAGGAAAATTCTCCCACCTGCATGCGCTCCGGTAGAGCTTCTCCGCTGGTCTGAAACGCATGCGTGCATGCCACGGTCGTCGCCATCGCGAACAGCGCGACCAATGCCCTGACGAGCTCACGACGAAATTCAATGGCTTGCATGCTGTTTCAGTCTAAGCAGATCCTTTTTCGCGAGGTGTCTACAGATGACGCGGTCGCGACGGCTATATAACCCGAGCAACGCGCGGGAGCAATGAAGAGAACATTACGTGGTGGGAGACGGCGCGCCCACATTCCTCCATGAGGGAGCACGGCTTTAGCCCCGGGTTCCTAAGAAGCGCCCGGCCACCTGAATTTTCCGGCTAGGATCGAGCTACGAGACTCAACTGCTTGGGCACCTGCGCCGTGGGCCGAATCCCCACATTGACCGACTCGTCAGGTTCCCGCGAGAGTGCGAAGCCGTGCCGCTGGCGCAAGCGATCGAAGATCGCTCGCATCCGTTCGTCGTAAGCTGCGGGCGCATACACGTGGCGCCCGTAGAACTCATCGATGCGCGGCGCGAGCTGCGGAAATCGTTCCCTGACGAAGGGAACAAATCTTCGCGCCGCCGCGGGCTTAAGATATAGCGACCGCCACCACACCCCGTCGGCACCCGCGCGCTTCGCCGCGCGAATCACGGTTTCGATGCGCGCCGGCTCGTCGGTGAGGCCCGGAATCATCGGCATCATCAGGATGTTGCATCGGATGCCGGCGCGCGCCAGCTCGTTGAGCGCGCGCAGCCTGAGGGCAGGCCGCGGTGCGCGTGGCTCCAGAAGCCGCTGCAATCGGCGGTCGAGGGTTATCAGAGAGATATTCACCTGCAGATGCGAGCGCCGGTTTATCTTTGTCAGCAGATCAAGGTCGCGCGTAACCAGCGCAGATTTGGTGGTGATGGAGAGATTGAGTCCTGCCAGATTCGCAAACACCTCCAGCATCGAGCGAGTAAGCCGGAATTTGCGCTCGGCAGGCTGATAAGGGTCGGTCGCCGTGCCAATCGCAATAGCGTCCTCGCCGATGGGCGTGCGCGAGAGCGTGCGCGCCAGGACCTCGGCCGCCATCCGCTTGACGAAGATGCGCCGCTCGAAATCCAGTGGGTCGCGCAGTTCGAGGAAGTCGTGCGTATAGCGCGCGTAACAATAAACGCAACCGAACTCGCATCCCCGATAAGGATTGATTGTCCAGCGAAACGGCATTCGCTCGCTTGTGCATCGGTTCAAAATCCGATGCACCGGCATCTCGATGAATTCCACTCCGCGGGTCTGTTCGAGTTCCCCCTCGCATTCGAGCTGGAGGGGTAAAGCGGCGGCTGCCTTCATTCTTGTAGTTTCGCCTTTTCTTCGTCTTAGTCAAGAGAATCGCCTCCGCTCAGCAAGGTATGCCGGGTTCCGGTATCTAAGTGTCCGGAAAATCGGGTAAATCTGCCGAATCTGAGATTCTTTGATCAGGACAGCGCCACGAGGTCATAGGCAGGTGGCAGCTTTTCGGCGACCGCCTTTACGCTCGCGCATTGTTCAGTAGCTCGAATCACGTAGCCGTCGTTGGTGACCCCGAGAAACCCGCCGTATTCGGGGTCGCGCCGCAGGCGCATGATCATGCCGCGGCCCCACACATTTTCGGCCAAAATCGATGTGAAACTCTGCCCGTGATCGCTGCTGCGGAAGAGCATCGCGTCTGCACCCGCGTACCCTGTGGACCAGGTTGGTGGAGGTCCTGCCGCCGCGGCAGTGAAGATCGTCTCGGCGTCAGTTCCCGCGATCAGCAGTGGCACCGTGTAGCTGCGATCGATGCCGTGTGTGATGTGTTGCCAGGAACCGCCGGCATTGTCCGATCGATAAAAGCCGTCCCCGGTAGTTGCATACAGCCAGCGCGAATCGCGCGGGTCGATCGCGACCGTGTGAATGTCATCGTAGAGTCCTTCGTTGAGCGACTCGAAGCTGGCGCCGGCGTCGCGCGAGCGATACACGCCGCCTTCCTCGACTCCGACATACATCGTCAACACGCTGTGCGGGTCGAAACTTATCGAACGCACGTGTGGAATATGGGGCGGCGGGGGAAAGCTCCATCGGTCCCGCCCCGGAATTCTCAGGAAAGCTGCGCACTCGCGGAACGAGCGGCCGCGATCGTCGCTGCGGAACAGCCGCGCATGGGACGTACCGACGAAAACCTGGTCCTTGACCGCGGGCGAGGCGCCCAGGGCCCAGACTTCCTCGTCGCGTGCACCCCCGGGCGTGATATCGCTCCACGACCTGCCGCCATCGATCGAACGGGCCAGGGTGCCCCGTCCGCGCACGTGTTCAGTCGCACCCGCATAGATCACAGAAGAATCGGCACAGTCTTGCGCCATGCACCAGACCGCCGTGGGATCGGCCAGCACCATCAAGGGCAGCGGGCCGCGCGCCGGATCGAGAATGACCATTCCCTTCGAGGTTCCTACGCAGATTCGCATGATCAGCTACCTTCATTCCGCGCCGAGCACTTGTGATCGCGGAATCTCGCGGGCTGTGGCACCCTTCGCGTGGACCAATCTCGGCCACCGATTCTACGCGATGTCAAGACATGCGACAAAGTCAGTCACTTCAGTTGTGCACCGGCCCGTAGTTCAGCCAGCTCACCGGGAGCGACCTTCTTGGGGCTGGGGTCGATGCGTGCCCGCTTGACCGCCAATTGCGCGCCGCCCCCCAGCGCGATGCGCATCGCGTCCGGCGCAATCGTCACTACAGTACCCGGCGTTGCGTGCGTGGGGGTGGCCTCCAGCGCGGCGTCGTACAGGCGTAAGCGTTTGCCATCCAGTTTGGCATATGCACCGGGCTGCGGATCGCACCCGCGAATCAGATTGAAGACTTCTCGCGCGGACCTGGCAAAATCAATTTTGGCATGTTCATCTCTGCATGGTGGTTCGTAGGTCGCCTGGCTCTCGTCCTGCACCAGCGCCGGTGCCTTGCCCGCCCCGATCAGATCGACCGCCTCGATCATCGTTTCTATCCCCAGCGGGAAGAGCTTGTTGAAGTAGATCGAGCCGGTTGTGTCACTTTCGGTGATGGGGACGCGCTTCTGGATCAGGATCGGCCCCGTGTCGATTCCCGCGTCGGGCCAGAACCAGGTGACGCCGGTCTCGAGATCGCCTTTGATGATTGCCCAATTGATCGCGCTCGCGCCGCGACGTCGCGGCAGTAGTGAAGGGTGGAAGCAAATCGACTTATGCCGCGGCAGATAGAGGATGGGCTCCGGGACGATAATCGTCACGAAGGCGAGAATCGCGAGGTCGGCGTTGAGCGCTTTGAAATGTTCGAATGCGGCCGCGTCCTTCTTGAAGGACACCGGCTGTGACAGCGGAAGACCCAGCTCGAGCGCTTTGACTTTGAGCGGGTCCGCCCTGCCAGCTGGTGGGTCAGGCGGCGCGAACACGTGTACGATCTCGTCGCCATGTTTGACCAGCGCCTCGAGTGCCTTTTCCGCGAAAGCAGCCTGTCCGAGCAAGGCGATGCGCAAGGAACTACCCTCCGGAACCGGACGACCACGCTACCAAAAGCTGCGCGGCACTTAAAACCGCGCCGCGGGACTGCTCTCTGGCCGGATGAGGCGACCTCCCCAAGATCGCGCTCTTGCGCGCCGCGAGCGGATGGCTGCGTTCTGCACGAGCACAAGCGGCGCATCTCGCTACGCGCGTCGTTGAGCTCCCGAGTCGCCACAGCGCGGCGCGCAACTTTCCAGCGCGTGAGCGAGTAGGAGGAAAGAGCGCGGTACGACCCTTCAGTTGACTTCACCGTCAGTCACCCGCTTTGATGCTCTGACCCATGAAGCCGGTCCTCGTGCTCCTGCCCCTGATTCTCATCGGCCTGTTCGGTCTAGCGGACGGATTGGCGTTCGCGCAAAGCCGCGGGAATCCACACCTTTTCATTCTTGTCGTTTGCGATGGCCTGCGGCCCGATGCAGTCACCCAGCGCGACATGCCTCATCTTTATGATCTCGCACGCCAGGGGGTTCGCTTCGACCGCAACCATTCGCAATTCCCGACGGTCACCATGGTCAACGCAGCCACGCTGGCGACCGGCGCTCCGGCGGGGACGACCGGTATTCTCGGCGACACGATGTATCTTGGCCCTGCACTTGCGCAGCGCGGTGCGAACTTGAACCAAGAACCGCTCAAGACCCTGGCGCAGGTTGTCAACCTGGAGGATACGCGCACCCTTGCAGCCCTGGATTCCCCGGGTGGATTTGCGGGTTACCTGCTCGGGCTCGACAGCGTGGCACAGGAAGTGGAGCGCGAGAACGGGTTCCTCGCGCTCGTCGGCAAGCGCGGACCGACTTTTCTGTTCGACACTCGTGTGGACACGGTCGTCGACGGACGCGACCTGCTGAAGCTACCGCAAGCCAACTACGCGTTCTTGAGCGATGACGCCGCGTTTCCACCCGCGCTCGAGGACGTGCGCAATGCATTGCCGCCGACCACCCGTGAGGGTGTTTCGGATCGCGAACGCGACCGCGCGTTAGCGCGGTTCGTTGCGGACCGCGCGATTCCTGCGGCTAAACAATCTATCGAGAACGGCCATCCCGCGTTGGTTACCCTGTGGCTGCACAATCCCGACATCACCCAGCATCGTGCGGGGCTCGGCACCCTTCCCGCCATGCAAGCGCTGCTGGCGGCCGACGAGGATCTGATGACGGTCCGTGCAGCGGTGAGCGCTGCCGGGCTCGAAAATCGCACCGACATGATCGTCGTATCGGATCACGGCTTTGCTACGATTCGCCTGCGGGTGTGGCTGGCCGCGCTCTTGGTGTCGGCCGGGCTCAAGCAGGCGATCGATTCCGACGACGTGGTCATCGCGCCCAACGGCGGCAGCGATTTGCTCTATCTTTCCTCCACGACGTTCCCGACCCGCGAAGCAATTCGCGAGCGCCTGCAGAAGATCGTCGATTTCTGCGAGGCGCAGGAATGGTCCGGCCCGATCTTCTCGCGGGAGCTGGCAATCGTTGAGCCCGCCGCCCGGCACGGCCGCCGGTACAAATCCGAGCCGCCTTACAAAGGATGGATTGATGGGACCTTTGCGCAATCGGTACTTGGCCTTCTAAATGAGGCTCGCTCGCCGGATTTGATAATCTCTTTTGCGGAATCCGCAGATGCCGACAACAAGGGTCTCACCGGTCCCCACAACCTGGCGTTTGCATTAGCACTCAACGGCCAGCAACCGATGCCCAACCGGTCGCAGGAATTGGTGCATCCGGTCAAGGGTCTGGTCTATTCCGACACCGGGAAAATCGATGGCTTCACGACCGGGATGGGTATGCACGGCGCGGCCGGGCTGCGCGAGATCCACAACTTTGCCGCTGCCATCGGTCCCGACTTCAAGCGCGGTTTTTCTGATCAGAATCCCACCGGAAATATCGACGTCGCCCCCACCATAGCGCAGGTACTCGGTTTGCTGCCCAACGTGGGACCCGGCTCGATTTCGCCGAGCGGGCGCATTATGCGCGAGGCGCTCAGAGGCGAGAGCTCGTACGCGGGCACCGCGCACGCGTTCACGATGAAGACCGAATTGGAACTGCAGGGTGTGAGGACGACCACTACGCTGCGTTTGACCCGCGTGGGCGATCACCCCTACTTCGACGATTCCTCGGTAGAGCGCGAACCCCTCGGCAGCTCGCCATAACGCTGGGATCGGAAAGCGTGGTCAAACCGGCTTGGCGCGCTAACCCTGGCTCAGGGCGGGCACGAACGCATTCCCCTGAGGAACGCATCACGGGTCGGGGTGAGCGGCGCTTGGCGCGGCCGCCCGATCGAGTGCGGTAATGTGCCGCCCGCGTGTCTCCGGCAGCGTCCACACCATCGAAGCGCCTGCGGCCGAGAACACCGCGCCGAGCGCGAGGGTCGGCCCAAACCCCACCCGCGCTCCCATCGCCGCGATGAAAATCGGGGTGAAGAATTGAAACCCGCGGGTGACATTCAGCAGTAGCCCGAGCGCGGTATTGCGGACCCGCGTCGGCAACATCTCGGAGATCATCGGCGCTACGCCGCTCCACAGTCCGGTGCCGAAGCCAACCATGAACATTGCCACCGCGATCAACCCGCGAACTCCCGACGCCGCGTTCCAAAAGATCGTTGGTGGCAGCATACCCACTGCCATCACCATCCCGAACAGAAAGTACATCGGGCGGCGCCCGAAGCGATCCGCAAGCAGGCCAAAGATCGCATAACCGATAACCCCGCCCACCTGCATGAAGATAACCAGCGCAGCCACGCCCGCAGCGCTGAGCCCGCGCTTCAGTTCCAGGTAGCCCGGCATCCAGGTGTAGGTGAACCAGTAAGCCTCCGAACTGAGTAACAGGGTGAGAAACAGCAAGCTGAATACCCGCTGATGTTCCCCGAGCGCGCGGAGGTCCACGCCCTCGAATTTCGCGCTGGCGCGGGTATGAAGCCACACATCGCTTTCCGGCAGATATCGAATGACCGCGATCGCTACGATCAGGGCGGGCGCAGCCGAGAGCATAAACGTCACGCGCCATCCGATGACGGGCGTGACCTGGCCGCTGACCGCGGCCGCGAGCAGAATTCCCAGCGGTGCCCCAGTCTGCACGTATGCTGCGTAGCGCGCGCGATACTCGGCCGGAACGCTCTCCGCGATCAAACTCTGCCCCGGCGCCCATCCACCACCCATCCCGAGGCCGGTGATCGATCGATACACGATTAGTTCCGCCAGCGACCTGCTCGCGGCACACAGCAGAGTACCAATTCCATAGATCGCGACGGTCACGACGATGGTCGGCTTGCGGCCAAAGCGATCGCCGGCGAATCCGAAGATTATTCCGCCCGCCGCCGTCATCAGCAGCGAGGTTCCGAGCGCCAGAGAGGAATCGGCCGCGCTCAGGCGCAGCTCGCGGGCGATTGGTACCAGCAGGAACGAGTAAAGAATCAGATCGTAGAAGTCGAAAATCCAGGCGCAGAAGCACAAGACGATGATCCTGACGTGCGCCCTCCCCATCGGGAGTTCGTTTAGCAGGGCGTGCGGTTCGAAGGCGGTCGCCATGGTTGTGAGATCGTCCCGCCACCGCCGGTCAAAACTCAGTCTGGCCCCGTTCCGGCAGGTGTGGTTGGCTATCTTGCAGGGCGCTTGTCACCAAGGGAATAGGGAGCGCACCTGCCTGGCCGCCCCCCAATAGGGCGGGGCGCAACGGAGAGCGGAATGCTGAAAAGAATCTTCCGATGGTTCGTGCGGACCATGATTGTGATTGCGGTGCTGTTCGTGATCGTACTCACGTCCGACTACATCGCGCATCGGGTGCCCGCGGACTCGGTCCTAGTCGTGACCTTGTCGGGACCGGTCGCCGAGCGCGGCTCGAACGGCGTATTGGGCCTGCTGAACGCGAATCAAACGCCGCTGAACTTTGTGCGGCGCGCGATCGATCGGGGCGCCAAAGATCCCAGAATCACCGGCCTGGCGATCAAAGTCATCGATCCTGAAATGGAACTCGCGCAGGCGCAGGAGATTGCCGCAGAGGTCAAGAAGTTTCGCAAAAGCGGCAAGTGGACCGCTGCCTACATCGAAACCGCGGGTGAGGGCGACCCCGGCAATTTGCCTTACCTGGTCGCCGCGGCAGCGGATAATGTCTCGCTGATGCCGCGCGGCGAGTTGAATCTTATCGGGGTCGGATTGCGAGAATTCTTCGGGCGCGGAACGCTGGACTGGCTTGGCATCAGACCGAATATCGGTGCCATCGGCGAATACAAGACCGCGTTTAACGTCTTCACGAATAAGGAATTTACTGACCCGCAGCTCCGGGACGACCAAGCACTGGTCGGTGATCTGTTTGATCAGATCGTCGGGCAAATAGCGGATGAACGCCACCTGAACGCGGCCGCGGTCAAGACTCTGGTTGACCAGGCACCGATCAACGCCGCGAATAGCCTCAAGGCCAGACTGGTTGACAAACTCGCCTACGAAGATGAGTTCACGGAGAGACTCAAGAATTGGGGCGGTGGACATCACAAGCTCGTGAACTACGACGATTACACCCGCGCCCGGCTGCTTGATGGGTTCGGGGGTGGCGACAAGATAGCCGTCATTTATGGGTCGGGAGCGATCGAGCGGGGCGAGGGGGGGTTCGACCCGCTGCTCTCACCCGACAGCAATTCGATGGGTTCCGATGAAATCGTTGATGCATTAAAGGATGCACGCGAGGACGATGACGTCCGCGCGATCGTTTTCCGCGTCGACTCACCGGGAGGATCGACCCTGGCATCCGAACTGATTCGCCGCCAGGTCGAGTTGACCGCGAAAAAGAAGCCGGTGGTGGTGAGCATGTCGGGCTATGCGGCTTCAGGGGGCTATTGGATTTCGGTGCCGGCCAAAGCAATTGTGGCCCAAGCGGGAAGCATCACCGGTTCGATCGGGGTGTTAGGCGGCAAGTTTAATATCGCGCCGGCAACCCAGAAGGTCTATCTCAATTCGGGGTCGGTCACACGCGGTGCCAATTACGAGATGTTCGACTCGTTCACGGACTTCACGCCCGCGCAACAGACGATTTTCGAGAACCAGATCCTCGGCGACGACTATGCCTATTTCCTGAAGGTGGTCGCCGCCGACCGGCACATGACGATCGAGCAGGTGAATGATGTAGCGCAAGGACGGGTGTGGACCGGTCTGAAGGCGAAGGAGCTCAGGCTCATCGACGCGGTTGGCACATTCGACGACGCGCTGGTAAAGGCGAAGGAATTGGCCGGCATGCCGGGCGGCATCGAAGCTAAAATAGAGGAGCTGCCGGTACAACCCGGGCTCCTCGAATCATTGCTCGCGGGCAGGATCACATCGGCGTTCAGCCCAAGTCCGGCGCAGGCCTTAGCACCTGTCGTCCGTATGTTCCGTTCGATGCTTTCAGGCTACAGCCGCTTCCGAGCCGCATACTGTCCCGTGGTTCCGGTGATGTAAATGAGTTTCGTGCGGATACAAAGCGCCACCCGGACGCAACTCGGTCGCGGCCAGCTCCCTTTTGGAAGCACCGGCGGAAAGAGTAACCAGACGGATGGTAGAAGAGGTTTGAAATTCCTCTTTGTGAGGTAACCGTGGCGTTCCGCCGGTGACGCGGAGCGTCCATCAGGAGTACTACCGATGGAAAATCACGTCGAAGAATTCCTCAACGCGCTGGGAGACGCCGAACGCGCAGGGGGGCGCGTACTTCACGAACTTACCGGGCAAGCCAGATCCCTGGAGCTCAAGGAACTGCTCAAAAAAGTCGCGCATGACGAAGGTTACTACGCCGGCGAGCTGTCGCATCACGTCCGGCGGCTGGGCGGGAACGCATCGAACAAAACCGGCGACTTCGTGGAGAAGGTCAGGGCGGTCGGTGATTTTCGCGGCAAGCTCGAGCTGCTAAATCGCGGCCAACGATGGGTTATTCGCAAGATCAATGAAAATGTCGCCACCGTCTCGGACCCCGAACTGAAGGCATTCCTGGTGGTGATGGCGCAAGGTCATGAACTGAATATCGGTGCGCTGGAGCAGGCGCTTAAGGACGGCGCCGCCTGATCATCACGGGGCGAACGTGCGACATACGATTATCGGACTGCTGATGGTGGTGCTGACCGCGCTTGGCTTCTACTGGGTCGCGCGCCGCCGTTACAAATGCCCGTTCTGCGGCCGTGGCGTGCAATGGAAAGATATCAATTGTCCACACTGCGGCAACGACATGAAGCTGCGCCATCGTGCCGGTCCGGAAGCACTTCCCCGCGCGGCTGCCGACCTGCGGCGCAAACGGCCCCCACACGGGTAGTTCGCTTCAGCGATTTCCTGAATTCTACCGGGCGGTCGATTTTGAACGATTCGGTTCGAGAACCGTCCGCTACGGCCTCATTTCGACCCACGCGGAGCAGCGCATCCCAACGGTCGCCAATCATGCAAAGTTTGGCTACGCCGGGCGAGTCATCGTTTGAGCGCCCTCGCCGCACGCGCAAGCAACTTTTCCGCGTCCGCGCCGCTATTCACCGGAAACCGGACGAAGTCGTCAGCAAGCATCAGGTCCGCGAAAAATCCTGCCGAGTCTTCATGAAAATGCAGGAATGCCGACGAGCCGCGATAGAACGCACCGCGCTTGCGCTCGCGCAACCCGTCGAGCTTGCGCAACTTTGCGAGCACCGGTTCCAGTTGGTCCAACGCCTCGGGTCCCGCGTGCTTCATCCGTTCCCCAATTCGACGACGTAGCCGTCCGGGTCGGAAAAATACGCGTATGGAAACCGGCCCCCGTGCTTGCCTCGGCTTAACAGTTTGCCACCGGCTCGTCGGATCTGGTCCACGGCTTCGTCCAGATTACCGGCGCCAATTGAAAATCCGGAATGCGACACTCCGCCGCCCCCGATCGGTTCGCCCGAACCTGCCTGGCACAAAGTGATGGTGTCCTGCGCGCCTGGCGAATGGAGAAAAACCATGGTCTTGCCTTCCCAGAATCCGATCTCCAGTCCCAGCGCTTCCTGGTAAAAGCGCGCCGAGCGATGGATATCGCTGACGTTCAGGTTGATGTGATTCAGCATGCGCGCTGTGACCAATGGAATTACCTTCCTTGCCGGTTGCGAGGTCGCTTTCGTTTTACGAAGCAGCCGGGGGCGAAACCGGCGGCTCGGTCAGCAACACCCGCTCGCGATAGAGTTCCTCAATTTCCGCAGCCGTCATTCCCAGCACTTCGGACAGAATCGCCGCGTTGTCCGCGCCCACCCGCGATGCTTTGAGATCGGTGCGATCCGGCCATCGCGAAAATTTCACCGGCATTCCCGGCAGGTCGAATTCTCCAAGTGCCTCGTGCTTGATCCGCCGAACGGTCTTGCGCTCGCGCAGATGCGGTTGCACCATCGATTCCTCGAGCTTGAGCACCGGGGCGCACGGTACGCGCTGCGCATCCAGCTCGCGCAGAGCAGAATCCCGATCCGGAAGGGACAGCATCCACTGCTCGATAGTCTCGCGTAGGGCCTCCTGGTTCTTGACTCGGTCGCGATTGGTTTTGAAGCGCGGATCTTCAGCGAGGTCCGGACGCTTCATTGCACGCCAGAGTCGGCCAATCTCGTGTTGCTGGACCACCAGGAAGACGTAGCCCTCCTTGCTCCGATAGACCCCGGTCGGCGCGCCGGTCGGATGGAGTGATCCATTGCGCTTCGGAGACCAGCGACCGGGCCGCAGTGACACTACCGGCACGGACAATTCGTGCATGTGGAAGTAAGTATCCAGGAGCGACGCATCCAGATACTGGCCTTCACCCGTGCGCTCGCGATTGAGGAGCGCGAATCCGACCGCCATCGCGGCTGCCACCCCGGTCGAGATGTCGCCAATCGCCAGGGGCGGGGTGATCGGCGTGCGATCCGGTTCGCCAAGCTGATCGATTACTCCGGCGTATGACGCGCCCAGATAATCGTAACCGGGTTTGTAACTGAGTGGGCCGGTCTGGCCCGCCACCGAGACCGAACACATGATGAGGCGCGGGTTGATCTTGCTGAGAGCTTCGTAACCGAAGCCCATTTTCGCAATGACGCCCGGTGCGAAATTTTCCACTACCACGTCAATTTTCGGGATCATCGAGAGCAGCAGATCGCATCCCCTTGGCTTGCGCAAGTCGACCGCGAGGCTGCGCTTGGAATGGTTGTGCTGGACATAGTAGCTGCTCATCCCATCCCGCACGATTCCCAGCACCCGCACACGGTCGCCCTCGGGCGAGCGCTCGACTTTGATCACGTCGGCGCCCATCTCGCCGAGAATCCGGGTGCAGGTCGGTCCTGCCACAAAGTGGGTGAAATCAAGAACCCGATAACCCTCAAGCATCCGTGGCTTTTGCATACGGCACATCCTAGAGCCTAGGCGCCCACGATGTCCAAAGGCTCTACGTTTCGGGAAGGTCTGCCGTTGGGCGGCAGCGGCGCCGCAGTAGCGACCGGAGCCGGCGTTCGTTTCTGCGCTTTGGAAGCTGTGCTACTTCACGTAGAGAAAAATTCCCTCGTAAATCAGGGCCGGCTTATCATTGCCAACCACGTGTACCGCCGTCTCCTGGGTCACTTGGGTACCCTGCGGACGCGCATCCACCGCGACCAGACGCGAATGTGCGTGGACCCGCGCTCCCGCCGGAACCGGCGAGATGAACCGCAGCTTGTTGGCACCGTAGTTCACTACGTTGCGGTACCCGACCACCTGCCAATCATTCGAGTATTCGAACGCAGGGAGCAGGCTCAGCGTCAGAAATCCGTGTGCCACCGGACCGCCGAACGGACTCTCCTTCTTGCAGCGCTCGATATCGATGTGAATCCACTGATGATCGCCGGTCACATCGGCGAACTGGTTGATCTTCTGCTGGCTTACCTCGATCGGTTTGCACCAGCTGCCATACTCCTGGCTAATCTTGGAACGCAGCTTTTCCACTTCATCAAAGCGTATGGTTTCCATCGGCCGTCTCTCCTGGTTGATTTTGTCACACCTGCGAAAGAACTTGCTCGTAAAGCCGGCGTGCCTGCGCTTCGTCGATCCCCATCGCCGTCGCAAATATGAATTGAGACACGCCCCAACTTTTGGCACGGCGCTTTAACTCCGCGATACACTCATCGGGGGTACCGATTAGCGACATCGGTGATTGCAGCATTGCTTCGCCGCTGGGCATCCCGAAGCCGGCCGCCATCATTTCCGCCGTCTGGCGGGTTGCTTCCTTCGAGTCGGTGATCATGTAGGCGAAGATAAAGTTGCTGAATTTGATCGCAGTGAGATCGCGCCCGCGGCGCTTTGCTTCCTCGCGCACGAAATCGATCTTCTGGCGAAAGGACTCATCGGTCATCTTCTTGACGTTATCGAGCGAGACTTTTCCGGGCTTCCCTGCGTCCGGGATGATGTTGACGTTGTCCGCGTACTTGGCCGCGATTCGCAACAGACCCTTGCCGCCGCCCCCGACGATGATCGGTGGATGCGGTTTCTGCATGGGCTTGGGCCACAGGATCGCATCGCGGAGCTGATAGAACTCGCCGCTTATGGTGGTCCGCTCGTTTGCCCACAACGAGAGAATGCACTGGAGCGACTCATCCAGCCTCCTCAGCCGCTCCGTGATCGGTGGAAACGGGATCCCCGTCATCTGAAATTCGGTTTCCGTCCATCCGGTCCCCAGACCCGCAAGCCCTCGCCCGTTGCTGATGTGGTCGAGCGCTACCAGACTCTGCGCGGTGATGGCGGGATGACGGAACAGATTGCATAGCACCAGGTGGCCGATCTTCACCTTTTTGGTGGCGTCGGCCACGGTCGCGGCCATGACCATCGCATCGTACGCCAGCGCATGCGGATCGTACTGGCGCTCGGGACCCTCGATCACGAAGTGGTCGGGGAAGACGATCAGGTCGTAGCCGAGCCCTTCGGCCGCTTGCGCAATGGAGCGAAGGCGCGCCGGTTCCAGGTTGGCAAGTTGCAGTCCGAACTCCATCGGGTTTACTTCTCCTCTACTACTGGACCGCCTCGACCTCGATCGCGATCGACACCTCGTCACCAACCAACACCCCTCCGGTCTCCATCGGCTTATTCCAGACTACGCCGAAATCCTTACGATCGATCTTGGTGGTTGCCGAAGCTCCGGCGCGAGTCTTGCCGGAGGGGTCCTTGATCGGTGCCGCGGTCTCAACCTCGAGTACGACCGGCTTGGTCACGCCATGCAGCGTCAGGTCGCCGGTGACCTTCCATTTGTTGGATCCGTCGGGCTCGACCTTGGTCGATTTGAAAGCGATGGCGGGATACTTGTCCACGTCCAGGAAAGCCGCACTCTTCAGGTGGGCGTCGCGTTTTTCGACCCGCGTATTGATCGAATTCGCATCGATGACGGCATTGATCTGCACCGAGTTGGGGTCGTTGCCGCTGGCGGCGATCGTGCCGGACACTTTTTCGAACTGACCCCTGACGTTGGAGATCATCATGTGCCGCACCGAGAATTCGACCGTCGTGTGGGCAGGGTCGATATTCCAGGTATCTGCGCGCGCGGCCGCCGCCGCGGCCACCAGACCAAGAAAAGCCAGTGCAAGAGATCCGCGCCAGGTCCTAAGTCGCATATCAACCTCCATGTGCATTTGCAGCCCGTGACTCTAATCCAGCGCACTGCGCTTGACGAGAACCAAAGTTGCTTTTCGATACCGGCGCTTACCCCGGGCAACTCCAGTGGGTGTGGCAGCGGAAATTCTTTGCGACAAATGCCGGAGAGCACACCGGGCATTCATCGCACGGCCCCAAGCGGGTCCCTCCCACCGCGGCAACCGCGCGCGGCCGACTGGGCTGTCCTCCGCTGGTAGACGCGTCGTTGGGGCGGTAAGAGGCAAAGACTCGCTCGGGACCGACCCGCGGCCAGGGTGATAACCGGTGCGGGCCGCGGGTTTCAGCCTGACCGCTTTCCTGGCAGTGGCGGACGCTACTTGCTTTGCACGATCGCGCCTTGCGCGCGAAGGTTCTCCAGCTCCGCGCTGCTGAAGCCCCAATCACGCAGCGCCTCTTCGGTATGCTCGCCGGGGCTTGCAGGTGGCCGCTGGACTTCCCCCGGCGTCCGGCTGAAGCGCGGGGCAGGACCTGGCTGAACCACCCCTTCGACTTCGACGAAAGTACCGCGATGCCGGTTGTGCGCGTGCCGGGGCGCTTCTTCCATGCTCAGCACGGGCGCAAAGCACACGTCGCTGCCTTCCATGACCTTGCACCACTCGTCGCGGGTCTTGCTTTTGAAGATTTTCGTCAGCTGCTCCTTCAATGCCGGCCACGCGGTGCGATCCATCTGGTTGGGCAGTTCCTGTCCCTTGAGCCCGGAAAGTTCGAGCAACTCCTCATAGAACTTGGCTTCGATCGACCCGACCGAGACAAACTTTCCGTCACTGGTCTCGTAGACTTCGTAAAAATGCGCCCCGGTGTCGAGCAGGTTCTCGCCGCGATTGTTGGTCCACATTCCCGCCGCCTTGATCCCGTAGATCGCCGTCATGAGCGACGATGCGCCGTCGACCATTGCCGCATCCACCACCTGTCCTTTGCCCGACCTCTGCGCTTCGAGCAGTCCGGCGACCACGCCGAGTGCGAGGTAGAGAGCGCCGCCCCCGAAGTCACCGACCAGGTTGAGCGGTGGCAATGGCCGATCACCCGTGCGCCCGATCGAATGCAGCGCTCCGGTGAGCGCAATGTAGTTGATATCGTGTCCCGCCGCTTCGGCCAGCGGCCCCTCCTGGCCCCAGCCGGTCATACGCCCGAAAACCAGCCGTGGATTCCGCGCCAGGCACCGGTCGGGACTCAGTCCCAGCCGCTCCATGACGCCGGGCCGAAAACCCTCGATCAGTGCGTCGGCTTTTTCGACCAGGCGCATGACCGCGTCAATCGCCTCGGCTTTTTTGAGATCGAATGCGACTGAACGCCGACCGCGGTTGAGAAGGTCGAACTTGGTTCGCATCGAAATTCCGAGCCCTGCGGCGGAGGTCCGGTCGATACGCAGGACGTCGGCGCCCATGTCCGAGAGCAGCATCGCGCACATCGGTCCCGGCCCGATGCCCGCGAATTCGATTACCCGATATCCGGTTAGTGGTCCCATGCTTCACCTCTATCGCGGCCCAAGCAGCGCGACAAATCGTGGCCGTGTGCGGTAATTAGCGTGCCGGCCGGAGGATGAAAAGACCCATAGAGCCCGCGCCCATCTACCTCGCTCAATCGGCAACTTCAACGTCGGGCGCCGCCCGCATGGTTCTGGAAATCGCGACCGAGCCGCGGCGCCCGCTCACTTCGGCGCCGGCGTCAGGATCGAGCCACAGGTAGATGAGTGACGATCCGATTGCGAGGATCCCGGTGATCACAAACGGCAGCGTGAAGTCCTGCCACGAGAGCGTCGCGACGCTGCGCCCGTGCAGGCTCACGTGGAGCAGCAGGGCTGCGGTCGCCACCCCGAGGCTGAGGAACAATTGTTGCGCCATGCTCGACAGGCTGCTCGCGTTGCTCATCAGTATCGGCGGAACGTCTGCGTAAGCGAGCGTGCCGAGCGCGGTGAACTGTAGGGAGCGGAAAAACCCACCCACCAGCAGCGTAGCGATAATCAGCGAATGCGGGGTCGAGGGACGGAACAGCGCGTAGCTCATCATTATAAAGGCGCTCAGCACACCGTTACCGACCAGCACGTTGCGAAACCCAAAACGCCGAATAATTGGCGGAGCGGTCGGCTTCATGAACAGGGCACCGGCGGCCCCGGTGAAGGTGATCATCCCCGATGCGAACGGAGTAAGGCCAAACACCAGCTGCAGCAACATCGGCAACAGGAACGGCAGCGCGCCAATTCCCATCCGGAACAGCCCGCCGCCCATCGTCGCAGAGCTGAAAGTCGGAATCTTGAGCAACGCGAGATCGATAATCGGAAAGCGCGTGCGCCGCGCGTGCATCACGTACGCTCCCGCGCACAGTCCGCCGCCTGCGAGCAGGCACATCACCAGGCTGACCGGCAGAACTCCGCGGCCCAGCATCTCGAAGCCAAAAACTAGTCCCGCAAGCCCCAAGCCGGTGAGAACAAAGCCGCCCAGGTCCAGCGGCGGAACATCCTCCTCGTGGATATTCTCGATGAACATCGTGACCAACGTGATTCCGACGAAGCTGATGGGGACGTTGATGAAAAAAATCCATCGCCAGGAGTAGTAGGTGACGATAAACCCACCCACCGGTGGCCCCACCACCGGCCCGAGCACCGCGGGCACCGTCAAATACGACATGGCCGCCACCAGTTCGGACTTGGGAATAGTCTTGAGCACGATCAGGCGTCCGACCGGCACCATCATGGCCCCGCCGAAGCCTTGGACAATGCGCGCGGCAACCAGTTGCAGGAGCGATTGCGAGGCGCCGCAGAGGATCGATCCGACGGTGAAAAGGGCTATTGCGGTGCGGAACACGGTGCGCGAACCGTAGCGGTCCGCCATCCAGCCGCTGATCGGAATGAACACAGCCAGGCTCAGCAGGTAGGAGGTGATTGCGAGATTCAGCCGGATCGGATCCTCGTGCATGGAATGCGCGATCGCGGGCAGGGCGGTGGAGATGACCGTCGAGTCGAGCATCTCCATGAAGAGCGCACAGCCTACGATCAGCGGCGCCAGAAACTGAAACGTGTCCGGGGGCGGCTCTTTCGGACTTGTGGGTCCAAAAACTTCGCACATTGCGGCAGGTGCAGAATGGGCGTCGTCCAATGCCACTAAGGTAAAAACTCTCCCGGACTCGGAGGCCCTCGTGCAGGGCGCCACCGGCTAACGACATCGAACCATATCAGATCACGCAGATACGAGTCGCGCTGCCCGCGGACCGGGGCCGGGTCCAGGGTCGGGGTGCTGGTCGCAGACTCAACTCACCGCGGACTTATTAAAGTTTCGCCAGCACCAATCGCGCGCCGCGAACTACCGAGCATGCCGAATTTGATCAATCACCTTGGTGCCGGCAGGTGGATCAAGGCCAGTGCGTGTCGTCTCAGTTATTCGCGCCGCCGTCATGTAGAAGCCGATGGTCATGATCAGTTCGACAATTTCGCGCTGCGACAAAAACTCCAGTGCCTCTCTGACCACCGGCTCATCAGCCCTGACCTTCTCAACCACCTGCTCGGTGAACCGAAGCGCGGTCCGTTCCAGATCGCTGAAACACGACGCGGCCAAGTTGCGATCCGCAATCGCATCCACCTGCGCCTGCGTCGCACCAACCGAAATCGCGATTGGCACGTGCTGCACCCATTCGTACTCGCCGCCTTCCATCTTGACTGACAGCAGGATCGCCAGTTCGCGCAACTTCGCGTCCAGCTTCTGCCGCCCCAAAATTGCTGCGCCCAGCCGCGAGAAGGGAACGAAGCAGGTCTCGGCGTTAGCCATCATCTTGAAAATGTTCAGTTGCACTGGCGCTTGGGAGAGTGCGTTGCGCACCTCTTCGGGGAGCTTTCCGACGTCAGGGTACGGAACCAGGCTCATGGCTTACCTCCGTGCGTGGACATTCGCTGTCGAAGTCGTCTGTAGAAGAAACCTGCAGGATTGTAAAACAGGTTGCGGTCCCTGCGGTGCCAGCCAGCCGACATCCAGCGCATGGGGAAGACTCCGTTGAGAGGTCAGGACGCAGCAATTTGATACGCGCTAACGGCCGGCGCTCCGAAGGGGCGAACCGGAAAAACGTTGGCGCCTGCGCGAAGAAGGAGTATTGAGGAAGCAAGCGCTGCATTCATAGAGGAGGTTTCCAGCCATGGGTCTTCCCAACGGAGTTCATCACCTCGCGATCTGCACCAAGGACATCAAGGGCCAGATCGAATTTTTCACGCAGGTGGTCGGGATGGAGCTGGTCGCTCTGTACTGGATGCATGGCGTCGACAACACCTTTCACGGCTTCCTCAAATTGAACGACACCTCTTCGATCGCGTTCGTTGAATCGCCGGAGATCGGAGAGATCCAGGGCATCAAGGGAGTGTCGCACGCGGGCTCCCCAGCAAGGCCGGTCGCCGCCGGCGTGATGCAGCACGTTGCGCTCAACGTCGACACCGAAGAGGACCTCCTTACGATGCGTGATCGGGTGCGTTCGCACGGGCACTGGGTGATGGGCCCCCTCGACCACGGCTTCTGCAAATCGATCTATCTCGCCGCCCCCGAGGGCATCATGCTGGAGTTCTCCACCTCCGAAGGGAAGGGTATCAACCCCGACGCGTGGCTCGATCCCGAAGTGGTGCGCCTTGCGGGCATCAGTCCATCCGACCTGCGGCGCTACCGAAACCCGCCGCCGTTCCAGAGCCAAGGCGGCAAGGTCGCGCAGCCGCAGCCGAATTCTGGCAAGCCGATGATGGACGGGATGGAGCGGCTCTACAACATGTCCGACGCGGATGTCACAGCCAAGTTAAGTCAGCCGACCCCGCCCGTCGACGTGACGAAGTAGCCGCCGCCCCGCACTGAACCGAACCGCGCATGGTGACCGCGCGGGCAGCATCTGCCCCGCGCGGCGAGATGATTCTGGTTTCGCGACGTTCGGCCGGCTGTTCAAATTCATTTTCTTTTCACGGATAGTTCGCGCATCGCTCTGCACAATCGTGTAAGATGAGTTTCGAAAATCGATGGCACGTCGGATGCTTGTTCTCCGGGACGCATCAATGTGTGCGCAGCTTTTATTTTTGTGATGATGGGAAGGCTTGAGGATGATGACCATTGCTAACGAAGCACAGATCCGCGAACGCGCATATTACATTTGGGAACGAGAGGGGCGCCCGCAGGGACGAGAGTTGCAGCATTGGCAGGCCGCGCTGCGCGAGCTCACCCTTGAAGGGAATTCAGCGAACGGCGCGAGCAGCAAAAGCGCCGCACCGCGCGCTCCACGGAAAAGCCGCATCGGATCGATGGTGGCGAAGGCCAAAGATGCCCTTGACGGGACACCAATCGCCGGCAAACCTGTGCCGCGAAAGCGCAAACAATCGATCAAAGCTAACAGCGATCCGAGCAAGCGATCGCCGCAAGCTCCGTAGCCGACGACCGCGCGACGCATTTCTGGGAGCGGCAGGTAGCGCGCCGTCAGGTCGTCATCCGAGTGGCGGGTGGCGGCTCGCGCGCTCCAGCCGCTGCTCGGATGTCAGTTGGTGCCGGTGGTTACTGCACGAATCTGGTGCCTAGAAAGACCCCGTTTGCGCATCTCAAGACTCAGAATACCACTGGCAATTCCAGATACTCGCGATAGACGAAGTCGCGGTGCTCCAGCAACGCCGCTGAAAGCGCCGCGGTTACTCGAGGGTTAGTCTCCGTATAGAAATCGCGGAACCCGGTCGCCATTGGGCACAGCTCCGGCTCCAGAGGGCGGAGCAGGGCGGCAAACGCAGCCCAATAGATATCCAGCGCAGACAATTGATTGCCGACCAGGAAGCGACTGCCCAGCGCCCTCTGCTGCGACAGCCGCGCGTCGAGCAGGCGCAAAATCTCGATCATCCGGGGAGGAGCCGCTTCCGCCGCCGCAGCGCTGTAACCATATTTGGTTCCAAATTTCAGCCAGAAGCCTTTGACGTTATCGGAGGTTGCAGGATTGGTCACTGTGGAGTGAATCATCGTGAGCCGCTTTGACC